>DAVH01000038.1:0-14262 GCA_002508545.1 Methanomassiliicoccus sp. UBA6 | reverse complement strand
CGGTCGAGTTCGCCTCCACCTGGTATGTCGGTCCGGCACCGGCCCAGTTGATCGCCACCACCGAATAGTAGTATCGTACCCCGACCACCACGTCCTCGTCGTCATAGGAGGTCACGTTGCCGATGGTGGCTATACGCACCAAATGTTCGTTGCTGAGGCCGCGGTATATGCGGTATTGCTGTACCCCGCCGCCCATCTCCTCCGGCGCGGTCCAGCTGATGTGGATCACTTCATGCCCTCCCTCGACCGTCAGGCCGGACGGGGCACCGGGGGCGCGGCACGGTAGGCAGGTGACCGCATCATCATGTCCGCTGCTGCCAAGCTCGTTCACCGCGACGACGTAATAGTGGTAGGTATGGCCGTTGACCACCGAGATGTCGTGGTACTCGAAGACCGTAGCGGAAGAGAAGATCAGGACCCCCTTGCCCCAATCGGGAACTTCGCCCTCCACCCGGTACAGCTCGTAGGCGGTGATCGTCCGCCCTCCATTGTTGGTCGATGGGCTCCAGGAGATGTTCACGTAGGAATCGCCGACACTGGCGGGAAGGAGCTGGGGCGCCGACGGCGGCGTTCCCGGCGAGCCGGCCATTGGAGCGGATAGGGGCCCGTCGAACTCCGTGCTGTAGGCGAGGACCGCGTAGTAGTACACGACCCCGTTGACCAGCCCGGTATCGTTGTACTCGAAGCTCAGTCCGGCATCATGGATGAAGCTGAGTTCCGTCGGCGAGGTGCCGCGGTAGATGCGGTAGCCGGCGATATCAGGGCTGCCCTCGAACCCTGGAGCCTGCCAGATGAGGCGGACCTTGCCGTCACCTGGCTCTGCGCTCACGATGACCGGCGCGGACGGGGGCCCGTAGGACGAGGCCGAGACGGCATTGGTGGACGATGTTGTCCCGAAGGAGTTGCCAGCATACACACTGTAGAACCATGTGGCGTTCTCCCCCACGACGTCCACGTACGAGGTCACATTGCCGTCCACAACCGCGAAGAGCAGGAATGGGCCATCTTCGGTGGCGCTCCGGCAGATGTAGTACTTGATGTATTTCCCACCCATATACGACGGCGGTTCCCAGGACAGAGTAATGTTATTGCGGCCGCCGACCGCGGTGAGGTTCTGCGGCACGGAAGGCATTGAGCCGCACAAACGCGAAGCAGTGGTCGACTCCCCCTCCCCGACGTTACTGGTGGCGGTGACCCTATAGTAATAGATAACACCGTCCTCCAGCCCGTAGTCGTAGAAAATTGTATTTGTGGCCGACACGTCCGTGAGGAAGGTTATGTTGTCGGGACCCGTCCCTCTATAGATCGTGTACTTGATCAGCGAGGAGGAGCCAGTATCGGATGGGGGATTCCATATCAATTTGAGCTTTTGCCGGCCGTTGTTCTCTACTCTAAGGTTGGTTACCGGACCGGGCAGCTTGACGGTGGTGGCGGACGCCGGGGTGCCGGCGGTCCCGTTGCCCAGGCCGTTGACCCCGGCAACGGTCACATAGTAGAGGGTATCGTCCTCCAGGCCGTCCAGGGTGACGGAGAGCCTGCCATTGCTCTCGGTGATGGAATCGAGATCGAAGGTGGCGTTCCACTGGTAGACGCCGGGAGCGGTGCCCCAGTGGACGACATACGCGGTGGTGCCGCTGACCGAGGGCGCGTCCCAGCTGACCAGCAGGCTTCCCCTGCCGGACGCCGAGGCGGCGATGTTGAGCGGCTCGGAGGGCAGGTCGTACGTGACCTCGACCATGTCCGATTGAGGACCCTCGTAGAAGGCCTCGTTCCAGGCCGATACCTTGTACTGGTAGGTGCATCCAAGCTGAACGCCGGTATCGTTAAAGAGTTGGATCGCGTCGGTGTAATCATACCACACCCATCCGTCGCCGGCGGTGAGGTTGTTCCTGTAGATGTCATACCAGACGATGTCCGATCCACCGTCGCTCACCGGCGCCTCCCAGGTCAGCCTGATCCCATCGGAGGCGACGGCCGCCCGCAGGTCCTGAGGGCTGGTCGGCGGGACGAAGTAAGCGATCTCGAGCTCGCTGCCTCGGCCGCTCTCCTCGAGCGCGTTGACCGCGGTGACCTGGTAGAAATAGGTCTGTCCTATGGTGACCCCCTTGTCGACATAGCTGAGGCTCGCCCCTCCGGTGCTGCCGATGAGCGCCTCCTCGCCGCTCGCGGTCGAGCGGTAGATCCGGTAATCGATCACCGGCGAGCCGCCGTCGAGGTCCGGCGCCTCCCAGGTCAGGGTGATGTTGTCCGTGCCGGTGGTGCATTGAAGGTTCTCAACTGTCCCCGGCCTTCCCGGGGGCAGGGTGGCCGAGGCCTCGGGGGACCTGGCGCCCTCGTACCCGTTGAAGGCCGACACCGCGTAGAAGTAGGTCTGCCCTCCCGCCACTGATTCGTCGAGATAGTCCAGCTCGCTCCCGGGGACCGAGCCGATCTCGGTCATCGCGCCGGAGGCGATGCCCCGGTAGATCTTGTAGCTGCTGATCGCCGCTCCGCCGTCGCTCGCCGGCGCGTCCCAGCTCAGGGCAATGGACCCATCGGAGACCTGGGCCTGCACCGACCCCGGAGCTCCAGGATAGTCGACGGTGGTCACCGGCCCGGACCACCCGGAGTACGTGAAGCCTGAAGTACCATAGTAGGCGCATATCTGGAAGTAGAGGGTGTAGCCGGGAGGTATCGGGGAAGGAAAGTCGGGCTTTCCGCCCGTCGTCACGTGCGAGGTCGTGCCCCCAACCACGGTCGGATACCCGCTGATGTCCACCGTTCCATTGACGGTGCCCCAGTACACGTAGTACTGGGACGGGGACCCGGGGGCCGGGGCCCAGCTAACGTCGATGTACCCGATTCCTGGCACGCAGACGGGGACGCCCGGAGGGCCCATCGTCACGGCCTCCGCTCCGCCGGTGGCGAGCATCGCTCCGGTCATGATCAGCATAGCGGTCAACAATAATGCACATGATCTTCTCAACAACAAGCGGTCCAACTCCAGACATGATTGTGGCGTCCCCCCGGGGTTGAGGCACTCGATACCCCGGAGGAGAACGACGAAACAAGTAGGCCCCGCTCTTTTAAAATACAGAAGTTAATAATTATTTATCTCGATAGTAAGACTGGATAATGCTCCCATCGAGATCGAGAGCATCTCGCGCCCTGAGGCCGAAGAAAAATGAGGGGCGGCGACCGCGCGGTCACCGCCGTGATGCGCTGCCCTCGAGCTACGCGGAGGCCTTGGCGCCGTTCCCGGCCCTGGCCCTGCCCTTGCTCTTGGCCGCCGGCTTCACCCCGGCCGCCTTCAGGAGAGCGTCGACCTTGTCCACCTTCTCCCAGGTGAACTCCGGCTCGCTGCGGCCGAAGTGGCCGTAGGCGGAGGTCTTGGCGTAGATCGGGCGGCGGAGGTTCAGGGTGTCCATGATCCCGTCGGGGGAGAGGTCGAAGACCTTGACCACGGCCTCGGCAATCTTGTCCTCGGAGATGGTCGACGTGCCCTTGGCGTTGATCATCACCGACACCGGCTGCACGACGCCGATGGCGTAGGCCACCTGGACCTCGACCTGCTTGGCGAGCCCGGCGGCCACGATGTTCTTGGCGATGTACCGGCACATGTACGCGGCCGAGCGGTCCACCTTGGTGGGGTCCTTGCCCGAGAACGCCCCGCCCCCGTGGCGGCCCATGCCCCCGTAGGTGTCCACGATGATCTTCCGTCCGGTGACCCCGGAGTCGCCGCACGGCCCGCCGATGACGAACCTACCGGTGGGGTTGATGTGGTACTTGGTCTTGGAGTCGATCCACTTTCCGCACACTGGCTTGATGATCTTGTCCTTCACCGACTTCTCGATGATGGCGTGGATCTTCTCGTCATCGGTCTCCCCGTCGATCACCGGGGCGTGCTGGGTCGATACGACCACGGTGTCGATCCTCTTCGGCTTGCCGTTCTCGTACTCGACCGTCACCTGGGTCTTCCCGTCCGGCCTGAGCCAGGGCAGGGTGCCGTCCTTCCTGAGCTTGGCGAGCTGCTGGGCCAGCTTCTGGGCCATCAGGATAGGGAGGGGCATGAGCTCGGGAGTCTCGTCGGTGGCGTAACCGAACATCAGGCCCTGGTCCCCCGCACCCGTGGCCAGCTTCTTTCCCTTCTTCTTCCGGCACACCCCTATGTCGATGTCCGCGGACTGGTCGTGAAGGGAGGAGAGCACACATATGTGGTCGGCGTCGAACCCGAACTCGGGGCGGTTGTAGCCGATGTCCCTGACCGCCTGGCGAATGACCTTGTCGGCGTCGACGTGCACGTTCAAGCACGGGTCGGTCTTCACCTCGCCCGTCACCATGACCATGCCGGTGGTGGCCATGGTCTCTATCGCGATGTGGGCGTTGGGGTCCTGGGCGAGAAAGGCGTCGAGAATGGAATCGGAGATGCGATCGCACAGCTTGTCAGGGTGACCTTCGGTCACCGATTCAGAAGTGAACAGGCGGGTTACCATCATTACCACTTTGGAGGGCTAAAACACAGAAGGGTATATATATTTTAACGCATCATGACGTGCATAGAAATATAGCTGCTGGTTATAATGGAGCTCTCGGAGATCAAGAAGCTGAGACAGAAGGTGGGCATGTCCCAGACCGAGCTCGCCCGGAAGGCGGGGGTGTCCCAGGCCCACATCGCCAAAATCGAGAGCGGGAAGGTCGACCCCCGCTTCTCCACGGTGGAGCGCATACTCCGCTGCCTCAAGGAGGAGGAGAAGGACCACTGCTCCAAGTACATGACCGAGACGCTGTACGGCATGCAGGCGAACGACACCGTAGGCACCGCGGCGAGGATCATGAGCCAGCGGGGAGTATCCCAGCTCCTGGTGTTCAGGGGGGAGACCATCATCGGCCTGCTGACCGAGGAGGACCTGCTGAGGTTCAAGGGAGAAACCCATACCACCCCGGCCAGCGAGGTGATGAGCGATCCCCCGCCCACGGTGTCCGGGAGCACCAGCTGCGACACGGTGAAGGAGCTGCTGCTGGAGTTCCCCGCAGTGGTGGTGGTCGACCGCGACCGCGCGGTCGGCATATTGACCAAGTCGGACCTCATCAAGCGCGATTGAAGCGTCCATAGGTGCTTTGCCGCAGGGGAACCGCCTCAATACACTTAAATGCAGGAATCCGTCTAACCAAGTTACTATGGGAAAGGCGGACACCCATGTCCACACCAAGTACTCCGGCCTCCACCGAATGGGAGTGCTGCGGTTCCCCGAATCGGTCTCCGAACCCAAGGACGTGATCGCCCGGGCGCGCTCGGCGGGCATGGACGTGGTGTGCATCACCGACCACAACTCGATCAGGGGGGCCAGGAAGGCCCATCAGGTCGCGAAGGACATCGACGGGATCGAGGTGGTGATGGGCGAGGAGGTGAGCACCTCCGACGGCGAGGTCATCGGATTGTTCCTCCATGAGGAGATACCCGCCGGGCTATCCGCGGAGGAGACCATCGACCGCATCCGGTCCCAGGACGGCCTGGTCATCGCCCCCCATCCCTTCAGCCTCCACTGCCCCTGCCTGGGGGAGCGGATCAACGAACTGGACGTGGACGGGATCGAGGTGCTGAACGGGGGGCACATCGACAACTTCGCTAACCCCCGCGCGGAGAAGGCCGCCCTGGGCGGCCGGTTCGCCCGCCTGGGCGGCTCCGACTCCCACTACCTCAAGACCATCGGCCTCACCTTCACCAACTTCGTCGGGAGCACCGCCGAGGACCTGAGGAAGGCCATCCTGGCCAAGAGCACGTCGGCCGGGGGAAGGGTCATCCCCCTGGACAAGGCCATCGCCTGGAGCGTGGGAGTGGTCCTGGAATCGGACCGCCTGATCGTCCGCTCCATGTTCGGCCTGGACCGCGAGCCGACGGACGACCCCATCCACAACCTCGTGCACAAGATGAAGCTAGGGCAGAAGATCGGTGCGCTGGTCGGCTCCTTCGTGTACTTCCTGCCCCCGGTGCCCTACCTCGTGGGCATCGCCAGCAAGAAGGTGCTGAACCACAAGGAGGACGAGGAGCGGACGGGCACCGGCAGCGGGCTCGGGCACCTCGGGCTTTTCGACTGATCAGTGCACGTGCTCGTGCTCCATCTGCTCCGGGTCGGCCAACCGGCCGAGGGCGGAGATGAGCACCTCGCTCAGCGCCGGGTGGATCACCTGGCTCCTGGCCATGGGCATGTACGACATATCGCCGGCGTTCATCAGGTATACCATCTGCTGCACCAGTATGTCCGCCTGCTTGCCGACGATGTGGGCGCCGAGGATCCTCCGGGTGCCCTTCTCCACCACCACCTTGACCAGGCCGGTGTCGTCGGCCATGGCGCTCCCCTTGGCCACCATGGCGTAGCGGCTGTAGCCGACCAGGTACTTCAGCCCGTTCGCCTTGGCCTCGGTCTCGGTGAGGCCGACGCTCCCGACCGTGGGGTAGGTGTAGATGGCGTGCGGGATCGCATGCTCGTCGGTCTCCATCGGCTCCTTGCTGTTCATGTTGTACCACACCACCTGGCTCTCGTAGTTGGCGGTGTGCCGGAACATGTGAAGCCCGGTGATGTCCCCGAACGCCCATATTCCCGGGGCGGTGGTCTGCAGGAACTTGTCGACCTTGATGTACCCGTGCGCGTCGGTCGCCACCCCGGTGGCCTGGACGTTCAGCAGGTCGGCGTTGCTCCGCATCCCGGTGCCCACGAACAGCATCTCCGCCTCCTCGGCCACGACCGTGCCGGTCGCGCGGTCCTCCCTGATCACCTCGACCCCGCCGGGGACGGACCTGACCTCCTTCACCGCCTGGTTCGTGGAGATGGCCACGTGCTCCCCGAGCTTCTTCTTCACCACGAAGCTGATCTCCGGCTCCTCGTCCGGGACCAGCCGGACGTTCCTCTGGACGATGGACACCTTTGTCCCCATGGCCGAGAAGAAGTGGGCGAACTCGCAGGACTTGTAGCCTCCGCCGAGCATGATGATGCTCTTCGGCAGGGCGGTGATGTCGAAGATGTTCTCCGAGGTCCGGTAGGGCACGCTGCTCAGCCCCGGTATGGGAGGCACGTAGCTCCTGGCGCCGGCGGCGATGACGATCTTGGGAGCGTGGATCCTCTCGTCGCCGACGGCGAGCACGTGGTCGCCGACGAACCGCCCCTCGACGTTGTAGAACCTCATCCGGGGGTCCATGCTCACCGCCTCCTCGATGTGCCCGCGGTCGTGCAGCACCACGTCCCACGTGCGCCGACGGATGAGGTCGAAATCGGCCCCCTCCACGCGGGCATGCACCCCGACCTTGGAGGCCTCCTCGATCTCCCGGATCAGGTCGGCCGGGTAGATCCACATCTTGGACGGTATGCACCCGCGGTTCAGGCAGGTCCCCCCCAGCGGGCCGCTCTCCACCAGGGCCACCCGGTGGCCGGCGTTGACCGCAGGGTCCACGATGTTCATTCCCGCCCCGGAACCGATGATGATGTAGTCGAACTCTTCCACACGAACCCCGGTAATCTATGTCCTGGTGACTATTATTGCATTTNNGCCCCGCCGCGGCCGCTCCCGCCATGTGCGCACCGATTTTGATTCCAATTATACAATTATCTAATACTATCGTACATCCTATTCTATTGTCTCCTCTCATAATGTTTAATTATCTATTTGTCTATCGACCGAGTGCAGAAGCGTACAAACGACGAATCTAAAGATACGGTTCGCCGGGGATCGCTCTGCATCCCCGGGTCGGAGAACCCGGGGGAAAAGAGGTGAGACCAAGATGGCATATGATGCTGGATCGATCGCGTGGATCCTGATATCCACGGCACTGGTCATGATCATGACCCCGGCGGTCGGGTTCTTCTACGGGGGGATGCTGAAGAAGAACAGCATGCTCTCCATGCTCGGGCAGAGCCTGATCGCGCTGGGCGTGGTCACGATAATTTGGGTGACGGTGGGGTTCTCCCTGGCCTTCGGCCCGGGGAGCGATCTCGTCGGCAACCTGGACTTCGCGTTCCTCAACGGGATCGGGGTGTGGTCGGAACCGCCCGCGCTGGCGTACTTCCCCACCACCGTCCCGCCGCTGCTGTTCATGATGTTCCAGGGAATGTTCGCGATAATCACCGTCGCCCTGATCATAGGGGGCATCGCCGAGCGGATGAAGCTGGCGGCGGTCACCGTGTTCCTGGCGATATGGGCCATCGCCATCTACTCCCCGGTGGCCCACTGGGTGTGGGNNCGCTGGACTTCGCCGGCGGTACGGTCGTTCACATCACCGCCGGGGCCACCGTGCTGGCGGCCACGCTGGTGATCGGCAAGAGGCTGTCCAAGCAGCACAACGTCGAGGAGCAAGCGCACAACATCCCGTTCGTGGTGCTCGGCGGCGCCCTGCTGTGGCTCGGCTGGTTCGGGTTCAACGGCGGCTCCGCCCTCGGCGCGAACGAGCTGGCGGTCAGCGCGTTCGTGGTCACCCAGGTGGCCGCGGCCACCGCGGGCGTGGTCTGGGGCCTGGTCTCGTACCTCCACCTCGGCAGGACGAGCGTCCTGGGCATGATCACCGGGGCGGTGGTCGGCCTGGTGGCGATCACCCCGGCATCAGGGTTCGTCGATGTCAACGGCGCGCTGGCCATCGGCATCGTGGCCCCCATCGTCAGCTACGCGGCCATCCAGTTCCGCAAGAGGGCGGGCTTCGATGACGCCCTGGACGTCTGGGCGTGCCACGGCGTCGGCGGCACCGTCGGCGCGATAGCCACCGGCTTCCTGGCGACCTCCGCGGTCAACCCCGCGGTGGTCACCAACGGCCTGCTGTACGGTGGCGGCGTCGACCTGCTGGTGAAGCAGCTGATCGCCGTCGGGGCGGTCTGGGCGTTCGTGTTCGCCGCCGTGTTCGTGATGATGAAGGCCCTCACCCTGATCTGGCCCAAGTGGCGCCTGACCAAGGAGGAGGAGAGGATCGGCGTTGACATCGTCCAGCACGGCGAGAACGCCTACTCCTGAGGTGTGAAGGATGAAGAAGATCGAAGCGATCATCAGACCGGAGAAGCTGAACCAGGTGAAGGCCGCGCTCGAGAACATGGACCTGAAGGGGATGACGGTCCACGAGGTCCAGGGCCGGGGAGAGCAGAAGGGGCTGGAGTTCATCAACCGCGCCGGGAAGTACAGGGTGGACCTCCTCCCCAAGGTAATGATCACCATTGTCGTCCCCGACAAGGAGGTGGACCGCATCGTCGCCGGGATCGTGGAGAGCGCCCGGACCGGGGAGATGGGCGACGGGAAGGTGTTCGTCAGCGACGTGGAGCGATGCATCCGCATCCGCACCGGAGAGGAGGACGACAAGGCCCTGCGCTCCTCCTGAAACCCCCTTACAAACCTTTTCTTCTCCTCTTTTTTCAAGGCCGCTATCCCTTGAATCTTATGCCGTCCCGCTTGCACATCGCCTTGACCGCTCTCCTCGCCGACAGCGCGGCGGTGGGTATCCCGACGCCGGCCTCGGCCCACTGTCCGGCCATGTAGAAGTCGTCGAGCCCGGGCAGGGTGCGGCTCAGGCCCTTCCTTGAGATCCTGCTCTGGTCGCGCTTCGAACCCCAAGGCTGGAGGCCCCGGAAGCACCCGGTGTAGCGCTCGCACGTGACCAGCGTGGTCATGTCGCTGACCTCGACCTGGCCTGCAAGGCCAGGGAACCTCCGCTCGAGCGTAGAGATCATCAGCTCGATGATATCCTTCTTCGCCTGAAGCTTCATTTTCCTGTCCCGGCTCAGCTCCTTCCACCGGTCATAGTCGCAGGGAAGGTTCACCTTGATCACCCCCTTGCCCTCGGGGACCAGGCCGGTGCGGGCATCGAACAGCTCGAGGTCGAGGCGGTCCAGCTTCCCGCCGTCGACGCTTATCGGCTCCCTCAGCAGCAGCGATAGGGCGTGAGGCTCGTCGCTCAGGTCCCTCCGGACCCCCAGGAACACCGAGGAGCCCATCTCCTGGTCCTTGGGCCACCAGCCGCTGTGGTAATAATCCTCGATCAGCTGGTCCTTGTTCTTCCCACCCAGGAGACCGAATATGGTGCTCCTCCCGTCGGCGGCGGATATCACCGTGTCGGCCCGGAGCTCGGTCCCGTCCTCGAGCCTGACCCCGGCGGCCCTGGACCCCTCGACGAGGACCTTGGTCACCCTGCTCCGGTACCTCATCTTTCCTCCCAGGGCCAGGAACCTGGCCTCCAGGTTCCGCGAGAAGACCAACGAGCCTCCCTTGACGAACCCGAGGTCCCCGCGGTCCAGCCCGCCCTGGAAGATGTAGTGGACGATCAGGGGCATGTTCGAGAAGCCGTACTGGACGGCAGGAAAGGCGCGGCGCAGGAAGGGGTCGGTGAACTCGGCGGCCTTGTCCTCCAGGGTTACCTTTCCCAGCCGCATGACGGTCCGCAGGTGGGGCAGCAACCTGAGCATGCCCGTCCGGCTCATCGCCGAACCGAACAGGTCCAGGCCAGCGAACCGCCTGGCCATTCTCTCATGCTTGCGGATCATCGCCTCGTCGCCGGGGGATAAGCGCCTCATCTCGGCCGCGGTGCGGCCGATGTCCGAGTACATGGTGAACGAGCGCCCCTCCTGGTCCTCGATCCTCACGAACTCCTGGTAATCGATGATCTCCAGGCCGTCGAGCGCCCCGAGCTCCTCCCATAGCTTCCTCAGCCCCGAGCCGCGCCCGCTCCCGGCCAGGTTATGGATCGAGTAGTCGAAGGTGAAATCCTCTCTCCTCCAGGAGGTGCACATCCCGCCGGGCTTGTCGTGCATCTCCAGGACCGTCACGTCGTAGCCGTTCTTCCGCGCATAGATGCCCGCGGACAGCCCTGCGATGCCCGCGCCGATGATGAGGACTGCCCTGCCGCCCGACATATCGCTACCAGAATGGGTCCCGGGAACATCAAACCAGCCTATGATGGGAGAGCGGAAGCTCTTCGGCTCGGGGCCCGGGCCCCGAGCGCCGTCCTCTAATTGCCGTCCCTTTCCCGCTCCACCATGCCCATCAGGATCATTCCGGCGAGCAGCACCCGGCGGTCCAGCTGGGGCGGGATTCGGGCGCAGTCCACGTCCCACTCGTCGCCGATGACCCTGAACTGCTGCCGTATCTCCGCCACCTGCTGCCCGAGGACCTCGACCCTCACCCGCTCGGGCACCAGGCCGCCCATGGGAATGTACTTGCGCAGCAGCCCGCGGCCCGATTCCTCGTACACTCGGCCGATGGTCTGGCCGAAGGGGTCGAGCAGGAAGTACTCGTCAGCGAGGAAGCTGGACATGATGTTGCGCCGGATCTTCCCGACGCACACGTTCCTGGCGGTGTCGACCACGGCGAAGGTCCCCCAGGCGTCCAGGACCTGCTCCTGGTGGATAACGAACAGCTCCTGGACCATGGACTCGTCGGCGTAGATGCGGATGTCCTCGCGCAGCCGGAGCATCTTCTGCCTGGTGTAGCCGAGCACGGTCCCCCGGCCGTCCTCGATCCAGTACTGGTTGGCGAGAGCGAAGACCTTCTTGCGGATCTTATACTGAGGAGAGGTCCAGAGGTTGCGGTTCATGGCGTGACCCGGTATGGACGGGCGCGGTATTGAAGCCGCCTGCCAAGCCCTTCACCGCCAGGTCGGCGTTCGGGCATGATCGAAGGGTGAGAGAAAGGACCGGTCCAGGGCGGAATGGATAGCAGGTGACCGCTGCAAAACCGTTGGAAAGGGGGATGACGCCCTAAACCGGCAACGATTCTAAAAGTTAACACTATAAACCGTTTTGCCTGGGAATAGCGCCTGGAAGGGTCCGCTCGGCGCCGCATCGCCCATTTGTCCGATCCTACACGGCCGGCCAGCCCCGGCCGGCATCCGCGCTCAGGACTAAGTAGGCATGGCGTCCTATTTCGTTGCGAGGCATCCCTATGGCAAAGCAGAAGATCGGAGAGAACTTCTTTATCCCCATGCCCGTGGTGCTCGTCGGGACCCAGATGAACGGGAAGGCGAACTTCATGGCCTTGGGGTGGTGCGCCCGGGTGAACAGCGATCCGCCGATGATCGCCTGCGGGATCGATAACCGTCACCACACCCCGAAGGGAATAGAGAGGAACAAGACCTTCTCGGTGAACGTCCCCTCCTCAGACATGCTGGAAAAGACCGATCACTGCGGGCTGGTGTCCGGAAGCAGCTCGGACAAGTCCAGGGTCTTCGACACCTTCCACGGTTCCCTGGGGACCGCGCCGATGATCGGGGAGTGCCCGGTGACGATGGAGTGCCGCCTTGTCCATTCCGTGGCCCTCCCGACCCACACACTGTTCATCGGGGAGATCGTGGGAGCGTTCGCGGACGACGATGTCATCAAGGACGGAAAGGTGGACTTTCCTGCTGTGGACCCCTTGTTCCTCACCATGCCGGACAACCGGTACTGGACGCTGGGGAGGCATGCCGGGGACGCCTGGAGCGCCGGGAAGGCATCGAGGCCGGAAAGGTAAGGCGCGATGAGCTCCGGTGACGATGCCGGCGCCGTTCTGCCGCCGGATCTTCTAGAAGCGCCCGAGGGATGCCGTGGATGTCTCCGAGGCTTCGCCGTCTCCGCGGACCCTGGGCCGGGGCCACCGCCCCGGACAGGAAGAAGGATGGTCCCTCGACCGATGCCCCGTTTATGATGAACTCTCCGGGATGGTGAAGTAGAAGGTCGTCCCCTCGCCCTCCCGGGACTCGAACCATATCCTGCCGCCATGGCGCTCCACGATCTTCTTCGCTATCACCAGCCCCATCCCCGTCCCCTCGTACTCATCCCAGGTGTGCAACCGGGAGAACATCTTGAAAAGCTTGTCCGCGTACTTGGGATCGATGCCGATGCCGTTGTCGCGGACGGAGATGATCCAATCGCCTCCGCTCCTGCCGGCGGATATGTGTATCTGCGGTGCGGCCACCCCGCGGTACTTGATCGCGTTCCCGACGAGGTTCTCCAGCAGCAGGACCATCTGCTCCCGGTCCGCGAGGACCGTCGGCAGCTCATCGTGGGTCACCGAAGCCCCGCTCTCGGAGATGGCCAGGTTAAGGTCCCTGAGCACCGTTTCCAGCGCGCTCCCCATGTCCACGGTGGCGAAGCTCCTCTCCCTCACCTCCACCCGCGAGTATGCGAGGAGGTCATCGATCATCCTCTGCATCCTTACCGCCCCGTCCCTGGCGAACCTGAGGTGGTTCATGCCCTCGCCGCCCAGGCGATCGACGCACCTCTTTTCCAGCAGGCCGAGGTACGAGGTCACCATGCGCAGCGGCTCCTTGAGGTCGTGCGACGCCACGTAAGCGAAGTGCTGCAGCTCCTCGTTGGAGCGCTTGAGCTCGGTGATGTCCATGGACGCCGCTATGCTGCCCCGCACCGTGCCGTCATCGTTGAAGAGCGGCCGGGCGCTGGTCAGGCTCGTGGTCCTCCTGCCGCTCGGGAGCAGTGTCTCGATCTCCACGTCCCTCAGCTCCTCGCCGGTCCTGGCGGCCTGCTGCAGGGGCAGCTCCTCCGCCTTGATCTCCACGCCATCGCGGAAGAACCGGCGGGGCGCGGTCCAGAGCTCGGCGGGCACGATGCCGACGCGGGCCTCGCTCTCCTGGATCTCATATAGTCCGTTCGCCGCCTGGTTGCTGGTGATCTGCGAGCTCTCGGGATCGTGGGCCACCCAAATGCCCACCGGGGCGATGTCCATCAGCGCCTCGACCTCCTCGGCGCGCCTGCGGGCCCGCTCCGCGGTCTCCCTGAGCTCCTGCTCGGCCAGCTTCCGAGCGGTTATGTCCCTGGAGAGCACGCCGACCTTGCCCGGGCCGAAGCGGAAGATGTGGTTCTCGTAGATCCGTCCCGTGGCAGGGTCCCGCTCCTCCCTTGACTCCCTCCCCCCGGTCGACTCGACCCGGCCGTAGGAGTCCAGCAGGCTGCGGTCGATGTCGGGCATTATGGTGCTCAGCCTCTTCCCTAGCCACGAGCTCAAACTGTGGTTGCTCTGCAGGGACCACGCCGGGTTGGCGTCGAGCAGGACGACGTCGACCGCGTTCCTATTCTCGTCCCTAATCACCTCCACGATCATGAACGCCTCGTCCATGTTCTCGAAGAGCAGGCGGTACTTCTCCTGGTCAGCTTCCTGCACCCTCGCCGGTCCAGTGGCGGCTCCTTCCCCTTCGCGAACGCCCATCTCCGTGCCTCGTGCTCCAAGCTAGAGCAAAGTGGTTTCTAGAACAGAGCGCCCGATCCCTACCATACGTATCATGACCTGGCAGGTTATAAGATGATTTCTCACCGGGCCGGTATGACG
>DAVH01000005.1:1527-55759 GCA_002508545.1 Methanomassiliicoccus sp. UBA6 | reverse complement strand
CCGGTCTGGGCCACCACCTCGTAGCCTTCGAAGATCATGAAGGTGAAGGCCATGGAGATGGCGACCGACAGGTATCCGTTGGGTATGAACGGGGTGAAGCTGGATGCGGGGTCCGAAGTGCCGAACAGCGCTGCCACCGCGAAGGCGCAGTAGAGCACGATGATGCCGATCAGGAAGGTCGACACCAGGATCTCGGACTTGCCGGCCCCCTTTACTCCCCGGTAGTTCATGTAGCAGAACACGATGGCGATGATCACCGCGGACCCCTTCTGCACCACATCCGGGCTCAGGCCGAACAGGCTGATGCCGTACTGCTCGAGCAGAAGCTCCACCCCCAGGCCGAAGCCCAGGGCATAGACGGCGCATGCGACGCAGTGTCCCACCCATGACATCCATCCGCCCAGGAACCCGAACGGGGGGAACAGGCCTTCCTTGATCCACAGGTACCCTCCCCCGGTCTCGGGGAAGGCGCCCGACAGCATCGCATATGACACCGCGGTGGTCAGTGTGACGAAGAAGTTCAGCACCAGGGCGAGGATGATCGCCGGTCCGGCGATCCCGGTGGCGGCGCCGATGAGCAGGAAGATGGTGGAGCCTATGTTCGGCCCCAGGCCGATCATGAGGACCTCGGCCAACCCTAGGTCCCTGCTAAGGGTGACCTCGACCTCACTGGTCTGAGGCGCATGCTCTTCGTTCATACCCCGCTCCCCGCTGGGAGTCGATACTGTCCGATTAGCATTTCTAGTATTCGATACTCGAACGGACCCTGCTTGCCCCGGAGCAATAGCCGCCTAATGGATCGAACTCCCCGGTCCTTGTAAGCATCATAGGAGATATACTTGTCGCGCCCACGCCGGCAAGGGCAGAAACGGCCGCTGGCGGCCGACCTGTGCACTCGGAGCGCCTGACCTCTTAGCCTCGCCTGGCCTCCTTCCGGCCGGTCACACCACGAACCTCCAGCCCTCCCGAGGATCGAGGCGCCGGCGCATGAGGTAGTTGTTGCCCTGACGGGACACCATGCGGTAGCCCATGTGGCGGTAGAACTCCATGGCCGGACGGTTGGTGATCTGTACCCACAGCTCGATGCCCCTCAGCTGGTTCTCCTCCGCCCGGGCCTGGATGCGGGCCATCATCTCCCTCCCCAGCCCTTGCTTCTGGCATTCCTTGAGCACCTGGATGGAGTTGATGAAGAGGTTGTCGTTCCGCTCGTCCACCGAGTAGTAGGCGACGATCCTGCCGCCCGACTCGAAGACCTCGGTGAACGCGGTCGGCTCCAGAAGCATGTGCAGAAGGTCCTCGTCCCGGAACTCCACCCCCCAGGAGGCGTAGATTATCGCGGCCATGTTCTCCCTACTTATGGCGATTATCTGGGGGAGGTCCTTCCTGGTCATCTGCCGCGAAGTGTACTCCATGTTACTTCCGGATACATCGAACCAGGAACAATAAATCCTTCGCGGATAAAGCGCAGGAAGCGAACGGTGATTCTGCAATAGTGCAGCGATCGTAGTGAACTGCCTCGTCCGGTAGGACGGAGCTTCCTGCTTCCCCCGCCCAGCTTGCTGAACCTGCACGGAGACCAGTAGAGGTCGAGCGCCCGCAAGCGTGAGCTCCGGTCGTTCCGACCGAGCCTTCTGTGGTCCTCGAAAGGAATTCCAGAAACTCGCTCAGGGAGAGGACAGAAAGCGCTTCTGTCGGTACGCTCGCTCTTATCTTTCTTACTTTGGCGCTTCTCGCTTGCATAAGGTTAAAGAGTTAAATATCTTAACAATTCTCAGATGGATAGGTGATTGTACATGGTAGAGGTCAGCTCTGAAGCGATCAAGTTCATCAACGACCTACTGGAAAAGAACGACAAGAAGGGCTACGGCATCAGGATCTACCTCGCCGGAATGGGCTGCTCCGGGCCCCAGTTCGGCATGGCCTTCCAGGAGAAGAAGAACGACGAGGACATCGAGCAGAAGGTCAACGGATTCTCTTTCTTCTATGACAGCGAGACCAAGGAGATGCTCGAGGGCTCCACCGTCGACTACATCGAGACTCCCAGCGGGGCGGGGCTCATCGTCAACAACCCCAACCTGAGGTCCTCCTGCGGCGGCTCGTGCGCCGGCTGCCACTAAATCCCTTTCTCCCTTTCCCTTTTTTCAATCCAGCGTGTTCGCTCCTGTTCTTCCCGACCCTTGGCCAGACCAACCTTAATTAACCATGTGCTTGAACGTCCGACCGAGGGATAAAAATGGAGTTGAAATGTCCCAAGGGAGACTTCACCGCCACCGGTGACACCGAGGAAGAGGTAAGAAGGCAGATGGAAGAGCACGCCAGGACCGCCCACAACATGGACGAGTCGTCAGCAAAGAGCATGCTGGACCAGGCCATGGGCAAGATCGGCGGAATGTTCAAGAGATAAGCGTCACGCTCAAACCCCCTATTTTTTATTTTTAAACAACAACGATTATCGCCCCGCGGCGTCCATGTAGCCTTGTGTGCGGACGCTTCACCATCGGGGAGATCAAGGAACTGATCACCCGGTTCTCCATCGACGCGCCCATAGCGGACATGCCCCGGCCGCGGTACAACCTCGCGCCGACGCAGGACGCGCCGATCGTGGTGCGCAGCAGCCCCAACCGCCTGGTCATGATGCGCTGGGGGCTGGTCCCCTTCTGGGCCAAGGACATCAAGATCGGTTCCCGCATGATCAACGCGCGCGCCGAGAGCGTCGCCCAGCGGCCAGCGTTCAGGGTGTCCCTGAAGGAGCGGCGGTGCCTGGTGCCCACCACCGGCTTCTACGAGTGGAAGGCCGGCGACGGCAAGGTCCCGTACCTGGCGAAGGTGAAGGACGAGAAGCTGTTCGCCATGGCCGGGCTGTACGACCGATGGAAGGACCCCTCCGGGAAAGAGGTGCAGAGCTTCACCATCATCACCACCGCCGCCAACCAGCTCATGTCGACCATACATGACCGCATGCCGGTCATCCTGTCCCGCGAGGACGAGGAGCGGTGGCTCGCGCCGGGACCGCTGGACGAGGCGGAGAGGGAGCGCATGTTCCGCCCGTATCCATCGGAGCGCATGGAGGCGTACCCCGTGTCCAAGAGGGTCAACGACATCAGCAACGATTCCGCTGAGCTGGTCCGCCCGCTCGAACGGGCCCAGGGAGCGCAATGGTTCTGAGGGCACTTTCGGCACTTACACTAGGGTTACCATAAGTTACTTTTACGGTTCCCCTGATGCAGGGGCGTGTTCGTCGACCACCCGCTCATCCTCAAGGACAGCATCGAGCTCCGGGAGTACCAGCGGGCCCTGGCCGACGCCTGCCTCAAGGAGTCCACCCTGGTGGTGCTCCCGACGGGCATGGGGAAGACGGTGATAGCGCTGCTGGTCATCGCCGACGTGCTGGCCTCGAGGAAGGGGAAGGTCCTCCTGCTCGCCCCGACCAAGCCGCTGGTGGAGCAGCACGCCATGTTCCTCAAGGACAAGCTGGTGGGGAAGCGCGTGGCGGTGCTGACCGGGGAGGTCGATCCCGAGGAGCGCGAGGCCGAGTGGGTGCAGAGCGACGTGATCGCCTCGACCCCCCAGGTCATCGCCAACGACCTGCGGACCGAGCGCATCACGCTCCGCGATGTTCGCCTGATCATCTTCGACGAGGCCCACCGGGGGGTGGGCAACTATGCCTACGTGCCGATCGCCCAGGAGTACATGGGCCACGATGGCCTCGTCCTCGGCATGACCGCCTCGCCGGGCTCGAGCATGGCCAAGATCAAGGAGGTCTGCGGGAACCTCGGCATCGAGAACATCGAGGTCCGGTCCGAGGCGGACCCCGACGTGTCGAGCTACGTCCACGACATCCACGTCGACTGGGTGGAGGTCGAGGTGCCGGTGGGCATGCGCAAGGTCGCCGATGTCCTCCGGAAGCTGTACAAGCGGTACATCCAGGAGCTCATCACCATGGGCGTGATGACCGCCGCCCGGCCTCCCTCGGTGAAGTACCTGCTGGAGGTCCAGCGCATGATCCAGCAGCGGCTGAACAAGGGGGAGAAGAGCCACACACTGTACAACGCGCTGTCCATCCAGGCGCGGGCGATCAAGGTGGGGCACGCGCTCGAGCTCGCGGAGACGCAGGGCGTGACCGCGCTGACCAGCTACCTGGAGAAGCTCAAGGCGGAGGCGGCGTCGGACGATGGCTCCAAGGCATCGAGAGCTATCGTGGCCTCGGACGAGTTCGAGGAGGTCACCAGGATGCTCTCCGCGCTGCGCATGGAGCATCCCAAGATCTCCAGGGTCATGGGCATCGTGAGCAACCAGCTGCAAGTGAAACCGGATTCCCGGGTGCTGGTGTTCACCCAGTACCGGGACACCTGCGACATGGTCACCAACCTCGTGGCCAAGATCGATGGCGCGAGGGTGACCAAGCTCATCGGCCAGTCGGGGCGCATCAATGAGAAAGGCCTCAAGCAGAAGGAGCAGATCGGGGTTCTGCAGCGCTTCCGCAACGGCGAGTTCAACGTGCTGGTGGCCACCTCGGTCGGCGAGGAGGGCTTGGACGTGGCGAACACCGACCTCGTGATCTTCTACGAGCCGGTGCCGTCGGAGATCCGCTCGATCCAGCGCCGCGGCCGTACCGGCCGGTCGAGGGCGGGGCGCGTGGTCGTCCTGGTGACCGCGGGCACGCGGGATGAGGCGTCGCTCAACTCCAGCGAGAAGAAGGAGCGGGAGATGCGCCGCCGGCTCCGCACGCTGAAGGAGCAGTGGGACCGGGAGAGCGCCAAGAACCCTAGGCCCAAGAAGGTCGAGAAGAAGGGGCAGACGAGCCTCGGCGATTTCCCGCCAGATTAGGGCCGCCATCCAATTTATATGCGTCAAACCGTTGTGTTCAGCATGCTCTATCAGGACCTGGTGAAGGTCTACGAGGCCCTCGAGTCCACCACCTCCCGGCTGGTGATGACCGATACCCTGGCCTCGCTCTTCCGTTCCACCGATTGCTCGCACATCAAGAAAATAGTTTACATGACCCAGGGGGGCATCGTGCCCGATTTCTTCCCCGAGAAGCTGGGGATGGCCGACAAGCTGTACCTGCGCACGCTGCTTGCCGCGACCGGCGCGAACGAGGCGATGGTGCGCAAGCTGTGGGCCGAGGAGGGTGACCCGGGCAAGGTCACCGAGAAGGTCTTCGAGACCAAGAAGCAGACCACCCTGTTCTCCGAGCCCCTGACCCTCGACCGGGTCTACGAGGCGCTGCTGAGGGTCGCCCGGCTGGAGGGAAGCGGCTCCCAGGAGACGAAGATGCGGTGCCTGGCGGATATCCTGCACGACGCCAAGCCCAACGAGGCGAGGTACATCGCCCGCATCGTCACTGGCCGCATGCGCCTGGGCGTCGCGTCGCAGACCGTCATCGACTCGCTGGCGGTCGCCTTCGCCACCAAGGCGGACAAGGGGGCGGTGGAGCGGGCGTTCAACATCACCTCCGATCTGGGCCTCGTGGGCGAGACGCTGTGCAAGAGCGGCATCGACGGACTGAACGCGATGCACGTCATGGTCGGGAATCCCATCCGCGCCATGCTCGCCGAGCGGCTGCCCTCCCCGGAGGAGATCCTGGAGAGGATGGGCGGCCGGGCCATGTTCGAGTACAAGTACGACGGCCTCCGGGTGCAGGCGCACATCACCGGGGACAAGATCACGCTGTACTCGAGGAGGCTGGAGGACCTCACCGGGCAGTTCCCCGACGTGGTCAAGGCGCTGCGGGAGGCGTTCATCGGCCAGACCGCCATCCTGGAGGGCGAGTGCGTCCCAGTGGACATCAACACCGGGGAGATGCTTCCGTTCCAGGAGGTCTCCCACCGCCGGGGCAGGAAGCACGGCCTGACCGAGGCGATCGAGGATTATCCCGTCCGCCTACACCTGTTCGATTGCCTGTACCTCGAGGGTGAGGACCTGACCATGCGGTCGCTGCCGGACCGGCGGACAGCGCTGACGAGGTGCGTCAAGGTGACCGAGAACGTCCGGCTGTCCGAGGCGCGCGTGCTCGATTCCACGGAGAAGGTGCAGGAGTTCTTCATCGAGGCGCTGAACGCGGGATGCGAGGGCCTGATGGCCAAGTCCATCAACGACGATTCGGTGTACCGCGCCGGGTCAAGAGGCTACCTCTGGATCAAGTACAAGAAGGAGTACCGCTCGGAGATGACCGACACCGTCGACCTGGTGGTGGTCGGCGCGTTCCACGGGCGCGGGAAGAGGGGCGGGGTGTACGGCGCCCTGCTGATGGCGACCTACAACCCGGAGGAGGACCGCTTCGAGACCGCGTGCAAGCTGGGCAGCGGGTTCGACGACGCCACCCTGGCCATCCTTCCCGAGAGGCTTAGCCGGTTCAGGCAGCCGTCGCGGCACCCCCTTGTGGAGTCGAAGATGGAGGCCGACGTGTGGTTCGAGCCCTCGCTCGTGCTCGAGGTGCTGGGAGCGGAGCTGAGCATCTCGCCCATCCACACCTGCGGCCACGGTCACATCCGGAACGGGGCCGGGCTGGCGATCCGCTTCCCCCGCTTCACCGGGACGTTCAGGGACGACAAGCGGCCGAGGGACGCCACCACCAGCCAGGAGCTGATGGACATGTACAACAAGCAGCTGAAGAGGGTCGAGGGCTGAGGCCCGCAGGGCACGGCGGAAGGGCAATGGTTTAATCCTCAGCGATAGGACGTGTCCTATGCGCGGATGCCATCCGCGCAGGCGATACGGATGATAGGGGACTTGGTCTACGAGTGCAAAGGCAGGATCGTGAGCATGAGGGTCAAGGAGAACGGCGACGCCGAGTACACGGCCGTGGTCGAAGGGACGATACGTGGGGAGCGGTTCACCAGCACCTTTTCCTGGGACGCCCGCTTCCGACCCGATGGCTCGGGATATGGGGAGATCCGCGGCTTCTTCAATACTGTCAGCGGGGAGACGGGCAGGTTCACCGGCATCGGCAACGGCTTCACCCAGCCCGATGGCGCCCAGGTCTACATGGGAGCGCTGTGCTACTCCAACCCTCCAGGCAAGTACGCTGACCTCAACAGGATGGCGGTGGCATACGACGTGGGGATCGACAAGGACGGCAACTTCATGTCCAAGGGCTGGGCCTGGAGCAGGTAGGCGAGCGCGTTCTGACCCCTGGTCCCTTTCCCCGGAGGGGCCCGGCCTGAAAGCGCCCGGCCAGGCCTGGCACCAGAGCTACCAGCTGGGCTGCGGAGCGAAAGAAAACCTTTATAATAAGATGGAGTATTGAGCGGCACATGCAACTCCAGCTTCTTGACAAGGATAAGGACTCTATACATGTCCAGGTCCGCGATGCCGACATGACCCTGCTCCAGCCGCTGATCAGCGAGCTGCTGGCCGACGAGGGAGTGGAGGAGGTCAAGTACACCACTGGACACCCCACGCTCGATATCCCGGTCCTGTACATCAAGGTCAAGAGCGGCAAGCCCCAGACCGCGCTGAAGCGCGCTGCCAAGACCCTCTCCAACGAGTTCAAGGAAGCGCGGGAGAAGCTGGAAAAGAGCAAGTGACATGCTGGATTGCACTTCTCGCGAGGCCGTCATCGGCCTCGAGATCTTTTATACCGATACACAGGGCATCGGGGGCAGGCTGAAGCGGTCCCCCGAGGACTTCCTGGTGGAGGAGATCTCCTCCTACCCTGAACGGGTCGAGGGCGGCAAGATCACCATCGCCAAGGTCACCGCTCAGAACTGGGAGATGAACCGCCTGGTCCGCGAACTGTCCAAGGCGCTGGGCATCTCCCGCGACAGCATAGGGTTCGCCGGCACCAAGGACAAGCGGGCCATCACCTCGCAGCTGATGTCCTTCCATGCCCCGGTGGAGCGGGTCATGGGCGTCAACGTGCACCAGGTCCGGATCGAGGACGCCTACCCGGCGAAGAAGGCGCTGACCATCGGGGACCTCGTGGGCAACAGGTTCCACATCCTGGTCTCGGGTACCGCCCTGCAGGGAAAGGACCTCGCCGATGCCCTGGACGGGACGGCGGGGGCGCTGAAGGAGCTGGGAGGCTACCCCAACTTCTTCGGGGTGCAGCGCTTCGGAGCGGTGCGCCCGGTAACCCACGAGGTCGGGAAGTGGATCGTCAAGGGCGACTTCGAGCGGGCGGTCATGACCTACGCCGGGAACCCCGTTCCCCAGGAGGGCGAGGAGACCCAGGAGGCCAGGCGCACCCTGGACCAGGAGCGGGACTTCCAGAGGGCACTGGACTACTTCCCGCGCACCCTGACCTTCGAGCGCACGGCCATCGGCTACCTGGCCCGCAACCCCGGCGATTACGTCGGCGCCATACAGGTGCTGCCCCCGAACCTGCAGATGATGTTCGTGCACGCCTACCAGTCCTACCTGTTCAACCGCATGCTGAGCGAGCGGGTGCGCCGGGGGCTGCCGCTGAACCGGCCGCTGGTCGGGGACATCGTGCTCCCCGCCGACCGCCTCGGCCTTCCGGACCATGACCACGGCGTGCCGGTCACCGCCGGCAACCTGGACCTGGTGGAGCGGCAGGTGCGCAACGGCAGGGCGTTCGTCAGCGCGGTGCTGTTCGGCTCCGAGTCGGTGCTGTGCGAGGGAGAGATGGGCGAGATCGAGCGGAAGATCATCGCCGAGGAGGGCCTGGAGAACAAGGACTTTATGGTCCCGTACCTGCACCAGTGCTCCTCCAAGGGCAACCGGCGGGAGGTCCTCGGACGCATCGGGGACCTGGCCTACAAGGCCGGCGAGGATGAGGTGAGGTTTTCCTTCTCCCTCAACAAGGGCTGCTACGCTACGTCGCTGCTGCGGGAGTTCATGAAGAAGGGCGAGCTCATGGACTACTGAGCTTGCTGCTCGATTGGATCACACGATCATTGCACGGTGCCCGTAACGGTTGAGCGATCAAAGCGTCCAACGAACCACTGATGAGCTCCGCCGCCCACGCCACCAGCTCCTGGAACGCGTTCATCCTCGTAGATGGCTCGACTATCGGACTTGGTACTCCGGCGGATAGCGGCCCATGGCCTCGCGGTACTTGGTCCGAATGACCTCGCTGATCTCGTAGCTCAGGGGATTGGCCGACCTTATTCCGTGCAGCTCAACCCCTCCGGCCCGCATCCATCGACCAATGAACGTCGAGAGATCGCCGGGGTTCGAGTACACCGACTTTATCTGTGGCCAGCTGACCTCTCGCTTCCTTGATAGCGGATAGTACAGGACGATGCCGTTGTCGTGGATGTCGACGGAAGTAGGGAAGTGCCAATAGTTGCGGTAGAACGTGGCAAGATAGAAGGTGGTGGGGAGGATGGCGGTGTACCCCACCGATAATACATCCACCCCGCCGGAGAGCAACCATATACCCATGGCGAGCGAACAGGTCCCGACCGCGGCCCACATCACGATGTCGTTGATCTGCCTCGGGTTCTCGTACCTCATGTCATGACCTCAGGGATCGTATGGAGCACATTCATCCAACCGATCAAAGACGATCTCCGCCGTGAGCTACTATCCGCCTTGGCGGGCGACAGGCCATTTGTGCTCGTAGAGATGGAGGAGGCGGCCACCGTGGGGTTGTCGGCCAGGGCGGCCATGGGTTAGGGTTTTACAGCCGGGTCAGGTCCCGGGACTCCTCGGACGGGGCGTCTTCCTGAGACAGCAGCTCGAGGAGCTTCTCCCGCTTGTCGTCGGCCTTCTTGCTGGCCGGCACGCGGTCCTCGGGAAGTAGCTCCTCGGGAGCGGGTTCCTCCTCTAGCGGCTCCTCGGCGGGCATAGGCGGCGCGGGAGTGCGCTCGGTCTCGGCCGGGGCATAAATCTGAGGTTCGGGAGCGTCCTGCTGCAGCGCGTCGATCTCGTCCTGCATGGACGGCTGCTGCTCCTCCACCGTTCTCTGCAGCGCGGCCCGGTAGGCCTGCTTGGGAGCGTCCTGGGTGAGCGGGGCGCCATAGGACATCTTAGTGTCCCGCATCAGCTTCTCCACCATCTTGTCGCGGTCCGGGGTGGCCGCCCTGATCTCGCGGTTCTTGGCCTGGGTGTTCATGTCCGCCTCGGCCAGGCGCTTCATGGCCCACCGCTGCTGGATCGCCTTCCGTTGGGCCTCGGTCTCGATGAGGTCGCGGTCATCGACCGCCAGGGGGACCTTGGTCTGGTCGACGAAGTTGATCAAAAGGTTGCACCGCGGGCAGGCGTCGAGGTGGTCCGCGCACTCCAAGCAGAACAGCGTCCCGCAGTTCGGGCACACCGCCACCGCGCTCTCGCCGTGGAACAGGCACTTGCGCCCGTGGTACTCCGAGGTACCGGGGGTGAAGCTCACGGTCACCGCGCTGCTCCGGTCCACCGGCCGGGGCGGCCTCTCTTCCTCCTTCTTCCTTCTCCTGAACATTGGTCTTGCCTCCTGTCTCTCCACGACCTCCGGCTCCTCGTAGCGGGCCGGCCGCTCCCTGGCCGCCGGCAACGGGGCCTCTTCCTGCGAGGGTGCCTCCGCCACGGTCTCGGGCTCAGGCTCGGGCGTGCGCTCCCGGGGTTGGTACTGCCTCGCCGGGGCCCCCCGGCCGTTGAGGTTGTTCATGATGCTGACGATGCGGCGGGCGGTGTACAGCCCGACCTCGAGGTGCTGCATCACGCCCAGGGTGTTGTGCGCGTCCGACGGGAGGTCGATGGCCGCCCGGACCATCTTCTCCGTCTTCTTGTCCACGTGCTCGGGCGGGAACTCCATGCGGTTCACCGCCTCGATGTAGGCCATGACCTTCTTGGCCTTGACCACGTCCCGGTCGTGCATGTTCATGTACACGTCCGCCAGGCGCAGTCCCTGCCTCTGGTACCCGGGGTTTCCCAGGGTGGCCATCAGGACGTCGTGGGACAGCACCTCGTAAGCGTGGAACCTCTCCTCGTCGAGCGCCTCGACGTCGATCTGCTCCTTGGCCTTGAGGAACGCGTTCACCTCGTCCAGGGCGCTGAACGGGAGGCCGCACTCCTTGAACGCCTCCTCCCTGGTGATCCGGGTGTTGCGCCGGTACTCGTGCTCGAGGACCTTGGACGCGTAGATCGATATCTGGCGCTCCTTGAGCAGCTTCTCCAGCGCGGCACTGCCTTCGAGCGCCGAGGGCAGCTGGGGGTCGATCTCCAGCGCGCGGTCGAAGGCCCGCTTGGCGTGGTCGAGCTTTTCCATCTTCATGAGGATCCGGCCCTTGCCGCTCCACGCGTAGCGGTCCTGGGGCTCGTTGCCCAGTACGGTGTCGTAGCAGCGCAACGCCTCCTCGTCCTCGCCCAGCTTCTCCAGCAGGGCGGCCTTGTTGAGCCATGCGCGGTTGTTGGTGCGGTCCGCGGCGATGGAGCGGTCCAGGCTGGCCACGGCCTCGGGGATCTTGTTCAGCTTGGCCTGCACCACCCCCACCCGCATCCACAGCTGGGCGTCGCCGGACTCCAGCTGGGCGGCGTTGAGGTACGAGGCCAGGGCCTCCTCCAGGCGTCCCAGCTCCTCCTCCGCCCGGCCCTTGGACCGGAAGGTCGAGGAGACGGTGCCCCCGTACTCGACGGAGCGGTCGTAGCACTGCACCGCCTGCTCCTTGCTGCCCATCTTGAACAGCACGTTGCCCTTGTACCTCCAGACCTGGTGGTCCTGGCCGTTGAGCGCGAGCGCCTCGTCCAGGGCCTGCAGCGCCTCCTCGTAGTGGCCCAGGGCGGCGAGCGCCCGCCCCTGGTCCATGCGGAAGGTGTGGTTCGCCGGGTTGATCCCGGCCGCCTGGTTGAACACCTGCAGCGCGCCGGCGGCGTCACGGCCGGCGAGCATCGCGCGGCCCTTGTTGTCGAGCATGATGGAGTCGCCGGGATCGAGCCTCCAGCCCAGGTCGAACGCCTCCGCCGCGGCGGCGTAGTTGCCCAGCTCCATGAGCGCCAGGCCCTTCTTGTTGAGCATCGTCTTGTCGTTGGGGTCGAGCTTGGAGGCGTAATCGTACTCCACCAGCGCGTCCTCCATCCGGCCCAGCGCCTGCAGCGCGTCCCCGCGGTCGGCGTGGGCGGTCTTGGACCTCGGCTCGATCTGCAGCAGGGTGTTGCACACATCGATCACGCCGGCGTGATCGCCCTTGGCGATGAGGGCGTCCTTCTTCCTCTCGAGCACGACCATGTCCCGGGGGTCGGTGTCCAGCACCCGGTTGTACACCTTGAGCGCGTCATCGACCCGGCCGACGGTCTGCAGCGCGATGCCCCGGTCCACCGCCGCGGCGTGGTTCCGGGGGTCGAGCTTGAGGATCTGATCGCAGGTGGTGATGATCTCGTCCGTCCTCCCCAGGAACTTCAGCGACTCCTTCTTGGCCTCCAGGGCCTCGAGGTCCTTGTGGCCGAGGGCGAGCGAGCGGTCGAACGAGGCGACCGCCTCGGCGTGCATGCCGATGATCGCCAGCGACCTGCCCCGCTGGGTGTGGGCGAGCTTGTGCTTACCGTCGATGGATATCGCCTGGTCGAAGCACTGGATGGCCTGGGAGTGGTTCTCCATCATCGAATAGGCGATGCCCTTGCTGATCCAGATGTTGTAATCGTTGGCATCGAGCTTGAGCGCCTCGTCGTAGGAGACGAGCGCTTCCTCGTACCTCTGGTCGGACACCAGGGCCATGCCCCGGGACCACCACAGGAGCTTGTTGCCCGGTTCCAGGGAGATCGCCTTGGCCAGCGCCTCGGCGGCCTCGGTGAACCGTCCGGTCGCGTAGAGGGTGTCGCCCTTGACCCGCCAGAACGCGGGGTCCTCGGAGAACAGCTGCGTCCCGTCGATCGCCTTCTCCAGGGCGCGGTCCATCTTCTTCTGGTTGAACAGCGAGATGCACAGGTTGCGCAGGGCGTCCTGGTTGCCCGGCTCGAGGTCCAGCGCCTGCTCGTACAGCCGGGTGGCGTCGTCCCTCCGGCCCGAGCGGTCCAGGGCCACCGCGGCATCGATCATCGCCCCGGTGTTCTTGGGGTTCACCCGGAGCAGCCGCTCGCAGGTGTCCAGGACGTCCCTGTCCTTCCCCGCGCCCTTGTACGCCTCCTTTAGGGCGATCAGCACCTTCTCCTTGTCGTCGTGGACCTTGAGCGCCTTCTCCAGGGTCTTCGCCGACTCCGGGAACCGCATGGCCTTGGAGTACGCCACCCCCATCTGGTACATGCTCTCAGGATCGTGGGGATTGCGGGAGAGGATCTCCTCGCAGTATTTCACGATCTCGTCCCCCATGCCCAGGGCGACGGAGATGTCCCGCTTGCGGGAGAGCATCTCTGGTTCCCCGGGGAACGCCTTGAGCGCCTGGTTCACCGAGTCCAGCGCCTCCTTGAAGCGCTCGGACTTAATCAGCGCGTTGACCTTTCCCTTGTGAATGTCCAGCTCGGGCTTCTGGGCCAGGAGGTTGGACGCGGCCTCCACCGTCTCCGGCCACTTCTCCTGCGCCAGGACCACGCGGTAGCGGCCTTCCAGGGCCGGAAGGTAGCGGGGATCGATCTCCAGCGCGTGATCGTAGACCTTCTCCGCCTCCTCCAGGCGCTTGAGCTGCTCCAGCAGGGGGCCGAGCTCGGCCCAGGTCTCCTTCCTCTGGATGTCCGCCCGCAGCGCCTCCTTGTAATACTTCACCGCGCCCTCCGGCTCTCCCGAGGAGCGCAGGATCTGGGCCTTGCCGAGGTTCGCGCTGAACGAGGAGGGCTCGATGGCCAGGACCTGATCGTAGATCGCCGAGGCCTCCTCCCGGTCGTTCCTCTCCATGAGGATGCGGGCCTTGACCAGCATGACGTCGACGTTGCCGGGGTCCTGAGACAGCACGTCCTCGAGCGCCTTGAGCGATTCCTCGGTGCGCTTGGCCCGCAGCAGGGCCTCCGCCTTGGCCACCGACCACTTCAGGCGGTCGTCGAGGCCGATGAGTATGTCGTAGGTGTCGATGTCGGACGGGTCCATCTCCACCACCTTGGCGTATATGGCCACCGCCTCCTCCTTCTTCCCCGCCTCCTCCAGCACCTTGGCCTTGTCGAACAGGAGCTTCTTGTCGTTCCCCTTCAGCTCGAGGGCCTTGTCCATCATCGCGCTCGCCTCGGAGTGGGTCCCGTTGGCGGCGAGCGCCCGGGCGCGAGCGGCGATGGCCATGGGGTCGGACGGGGCCAACGCCAGCGCCTTGTCTGCCGCCTTGAGCGCGTCCTCCGGGCACTGGGCCTTGATGAAGACGCCGGACATGACGATCAGCACGTCGGCGTAGTCCTTGGAACGGGGACTTTCCTTGAGCCCTTCCCGCGACACGACATCCTTGGCCCTCTCGAGCTCGGCCATCGCCTCTGGAACATGCCCGCGGGCAAGCTGCAGATCGGCGTTCTCGATCAGCTTCCGAGCTCTATAGAGCCCTCTAAGCTCCTTGTCGCGGAGCGACTCTAGAAATCCCATCCCATCACCTATTCTGGACGGCCTATCGTGTTATATGCATAAAAACCCTTTTCTAAAAGTGCCCCTGGAGCGGAAACCGTCGTCCATCTGTCGGACAGCATACGTTCCACGATTAAAGGAAGGCCAGCAGGAAAACGATGATTACGGGCAGTTGTTCCCCAAGGAGTAATTTATAAATAGTCGAGACCATTATCCCGGTAATCGTCCGACTAACGTCGGACACAATATCTTCGGATGGGATGCAACAGTGAACAAAAGGCACGGTTCGGTCCGTGGCGGTGATTTCGATCCCGCTATCGAAGCATGGATGAAGTCTCATACCGTTGGCGACCTCAAAGCACTTGCCATGAGCAAGAAAAGCAAGGGTGAGAACGTCAGTGGTATTATGGCCGCACTCCAGGCCTTGGAAGAGATCGAACAGGGACTGCTGCCTAGGATGGGAGACAGCTGAACCGTTCATCGCCATAGAGCGAACCCGGCCACCTTTGGAGAGAGCACAGGATGGGGTGCTCCCTCTCCCCCCCTTTCCTTCTACTACGCGGTTTTTCTCGAGCTAGGTCCAGCGCATCAACAACGCTTTTAAAGGGGAAATGGTTTAGGGTGGAGCGCGCAGGTGTAATCTAGTTGGTTAGGATTTTAGCCTTCCAAGCTAAACGCCCGGGTTCGAATCCCGGCACCTGCACTCTTTTCCTCTCACCTTGATGAACTTCATCGGTGTGCCGATGGGGGCCTTAAGCGAAGGCTTCGAGCGAAGCGATGCCGATCAGCGACCGTCGCTCGCAGCCCTCGGAAAAGCATGGGAAGGGATTTGCGGGCGGGGTCGGGCAAACCCCTGCCTCGCATTGGGATGACACATCTTCGATGTCACAACGCACCCCATTGGCGCGGTAGACCTCCTCCCAACTGTTATCTTCCACGTCGGTGAGCATTGTCACATCACTATTCCTGTGAACGGCCTCCCTTTTTATATCTCCGACGGCGGGAGGTGGCCGAAAATCGAACCGCGAGACTTACATCTGGCTCACGATATAAATTTTTGAAAGTGCCTACTTCCGCTTCCTCTTGTGCCGGACGCGAACCGCTTCTCCCCTCCGGCTTTGGACCATCTCCTGCCCGGACATCGCGGCCACTCCGACACCCTCAAGCTCGCCGTTGCGAACGATGGCCACCTCGTCCCCGGCCCGGATGCGGTCGTCCGCGCCGGTGACCCCGACCGCGAACAGGTTGCCGCCCAGGTCGAAGTCGCCCATCTGCACCGTGTGGATCCCCTTCTCCAGCAGCACCGCGCCCCCGTCCATGGTCAGGGAGAGCATGCCTCTCTCCGGCGTCAGCATGCCCAGCTGCGCGTTCCCGCGCAGGAACTTCAGGTAAGGGTACTTGCCGGCCACCGTGCACCCGTCGAGGAGGGCCTCGCCCTCCGCTCCGAACTGGTACCTGGCCTGGGAGCGCAGGAGCTCGACCCGGTCGACGGCCCGGGGGACCCTCTCCGCCGCCTCGCACGCCTCCTTGAGCTCGAGGCGCAGCCGCTCCAGAGACTCAGGCGTAGTTGTCCCCCAGCCCTGGGTGGTGTCCACGCACTCCACGACCTCGCCGACGAAGCCGCTCTCGCTCCCCAGATGCGATATGATCTTCGTGAACCCGAAGGAGGCGGCCCGGACCACCAGGTCCTGGATCATCCTGACCTCCTCGAGGTCCCAGTTGCCAGTGACCGGGATATCGTACTGCGCCGCCGGGTAGAACAGCTCCAGCTCCCGCGGGACCGCTCCCAGCGGAGAGGTGATGATCAGCTCCTGCACCGCGGACGAGTTGGGCACCGAGAGCAGCACCTCCTCGAACTGGCGGTGGCTCCTCGAGGTGAAGTACGGCTTCTTGGCCGAGCAGGGGATGAGCAGGAGGACCTTCTTGTGCGGGGCGGGCTTCCACCGCTCCATGATCCTCCGGCGGAAGCGCCACACGTCCGGCCGGAACAGCGATGCTTTGGTGTTGGCGTAGAACCTCGGACCGACCACCGGCCAGCGCTTCTCCTGGTACTCGTATTGCTGGAGGTCCAGAATCCTTAGCGCGGCCACCATCCACGGGCTGGCGCTCACCCTGGTCTCTACCAGCTCCCGGAGCCGGCCCACCCTGATCATGTGCCGCACCAGCTGGAGCTCCTTCCAGACCGCTTCCAGGTTGTGCGCCTCCTCGCCGTCCCGTTCGGCGAGCCAGGTCCCGTCCCCGGCGGGGAGCGAGCCCTCGGTCAGGAGCAGCTTCCCGCGGGCCGACTGATAGAGGGGCAGGGACGAGTCGAAGAGGTCGATGCCCGCGTACACCAGGAGGGCGAGGTTCGAGGGCTCCATGAGCCCGGGGGCGTAGATGAGACGGTCCGCCCCGGCCGCTTCCCGGAGGGCGGCGACGGTGTCCGCGAACGCCCGGGCGTCCCTCCTCAGCTCGAAGGCGTTGCCCATGACGATGATCTCTTCGCTTCCCTCGATGGCCGGCCCCGACGGCCTTCCCCGCACCACCGCGGCGTTGGTGCCCCGCTCGACCGCCGCCTCCTTGTGGGCGTCCAGCGGGCGGATGATGTTCTGCTCGAAGGCCGCGAGCGCCTCGCCGGAGCCTCCCCGGACCTCGATCCGCTCCTCCCCGCTCACGGTCAGCTCGGCGTACGGGGGCGCCGGGAACATGGTCGAATCGCGGAACAGGATGTTGGGGAACTCGACCTTGGTCTGTCCTGCGGTCCATCTTCCCCTGCGGGCCGGGCCAGAGCGGTCGGTGACATCGAGCATGCACGTTGATTGAACTTGACCTTAAAAAAGCAGCGGGGGAAGCGGTTTCAGAAGGTGTTCACCAGCTGGTGAGCTTTGACGACCTCGCGCGCCTCCTCCCAGGAGATCAGCTTGATGCCTTCCAGCAGCTTCATGTCCCCCGCCCTCCGGCGAAGGTCCGGCTCGACGCAGTACACCTGCCCGTCGAGGTCCAGCACGTCCTGGAGCGCCTCCCTGTTGGACGGCATCCCCACCGCCTCGGGGACCTGGCAGTCCAGGGCGTTGAGCGTCCCGTCGCCGATCAGCAGCACGCTCGAGTTGTCCATCAGCCCGCTCACCTTGCCCCCCAGCGCCAGCCTGGCCCCGGCGAACGCCTCCTCCATCCCGTAGGGCGATTTCGTGATCAGTACCAGCAAGCTATCGGCCATGTCCTCACCTTGCTATCGTCACCAGGCGGTCCGACTCGGACGCCATGCGGGAGAAGTCGTTGGTTATGCTCCCGATCTTCGTTCCCTTGATCTCCTCCCCCCGGCGTATGCCCCGGGCGAGGCAGCAGGTCTCGCAGACCACGACCTCCAGGCCTTCCTCGACCATCTTCTCGATCTCCTTCCCCACGTTGGGGAACCGCTTGGGGTCCTGCCCGGCCTTGATGAGGGTGACCCCTTCGCCGTAGCCGAAGATCTTCACCTTGTGCCCCTTGTCCATGGCCGCCCTCGCCAGCTTCACCGCGAGGTTCGTGTCCATGTTCATCATCGTTCCGGACCGCAGTTGAATGCACAGAGTTCCCATGCCCATCCCTCACAGCGTGATGGTCTGGTCGTACTCCCTCATTATGAGGTCGACCGCCCTCGGGTAATCGATCACCTGGAACCCCTTGCCCGCCCTCCCCTTGAAGCCGCGGGCCTCCAGGTCCTCGCCCATCACGTATATCTCGTCCGCCACGTCCATGATCTCGTCCCTCCGGTCCTCGGACACCGGGAAGAGGGTGGCGTCCTCGAACAGCATGACGCCGACGCGGTCATCGCCCCCCAGGGCGGCCACCGCGTCGAGGTCGTGGTACTCGTGAGGAGACTTCAGCAGTATGAACAAGGTCGATGACATCGTGGCACCCTCACCCGATGAAGTACTGCATGTCCGAGTCCGCGGCGATGTTGAGGAACCCCGCCGCTCCCAGCACCTTGACCCCGTCGACCATGTCGGCCTGCTTGATGTTCATCAGGGACATGGTGGTGCTGCAGGCGTAAAGGTTGACCCCCAGGTCGGTGGCCATGGCCAGCTGCTCGGGGAAATCGGCGATGCCTCCCTTGGCCATCCGCTTGGTGAACATGCCGGTGAACAGGCGGTACATCCCCGGCAGCTTCGGCCTCGCGCCCCTCTTCAGGAGGTTCAGACCGAAGAACGTGAAGAATATGTGAACATCCATGCCCATGCTCGCGGCGGTGTTCGCGATCATCATCGCCATCATTCCCTTGTCGAAGGTGCCCTCGGACACCACGATCACCAATCTCTTCGTTTCGGACACACACTCACCTCTAAGCTACATGCTTGACTTGATCTCCATATCTCGCGGCCGTCCGGCCGTAAAGCGTTTCGAAGCGATCACCGCGTACCGCCCCTCCGGCGCCGGCGGTTCACCGGGCCATCGCGCCAGGGCCCTCACTTCAGCTTCTTGATGCGGTAGGTGAAGACCCCGTTTTCCTCCTTCATGGCCACCAGCTCGTTCCCGGTCCTCTGGCACCATGCAGGGACATCGGCCTTGGAGCCCTCGTCGTCGGATATCAGGTCCAGCTCCTCCCCCACCTTCATCGATTTCATCTTCTTCGCAAGCTGCACGATCGGCATCGGGCACATCAGTCCCTTGGCGTCCAGTACCTCAACCATATGATCCCGTCCTATCGGTTTTGCACGGTTGTGCAATAACTATATATAACCGCCACTTTATAATGATTTCCCAGGAGCAAGGGGGAAGCGAATATGCCGCCTCACAAATCTATAGCCACGATCGCATCGTGCAAGGACATTGTGCAGTGCGCGTTCAGCCTCAACGACTTCGAGGTGGAGGTCTTCCGCGCTGCCGCCCGCCATGGGCCGCTGCGCGCGGACGAGCTCGCGGAGCGCATGGGGAGGGAGAGGTCGGCGGTGTATCGCGCGCTGCAGAAGCTGATGAGCTGCGGGATGTGCGTCCGCGAGACCAGGTCGATGGAGAAGGGCGGGTACTATCACGTGTACAGCGCGATCGACCGGGAGGCCCTCAAGGCCAAGATGGAGCAGTGCGTGGAAGAGTGGAACAGGAGGATGCGGGACGCCCTCTCCCGCTTCGACGAGCACGACCTGGCGCATGACGGCCTGTGAACGCGGCCGCCGACTGAACAGTATTTATTACCCCCCTTGGACATTCTCAACCGACCGCCATGACGTTCAAAGGGATGGATGTCGTCTCTGTTCGGGACCTGAGCAGGGAGCAGATCGAGCAGGTGCTCGACCTGGCACAGAAGATGGTGCCTTATGCGAAAGGAGAGAAGACCACCAAGATCCTGGACGGGAAGATCCTAGCCAACCTGTTCTTTGAGCCATCCACCCGGACCCGGTTGTCCTTCGAGAGCGCCATGACCCGGGCGGGCGGACGATGCATCGAGATCGCCCAGCCCCTGACCTCGTCCACGGTGAAGGGCGAGACGCTGGCGGACACCATCCGCATGGTCGACGGCTATTCCGACGCCATCGTGCTTCGCCATCCCCACGAGGGGGCGGCAAGGCTGGCGGCCCACTTCTCCTCCAAGCCGGTCATCAACGCCGGGGACGGGGCGGGACAGCATCCGACCCAGACGCTGCTGGACCTGTTCACGATAAGGCAGCAGAGCGGCGGGATCGCCGGGAAGAAGGTGGTCATGGTCGGCGACCTCAAGTACGGGCGCACGGTGCACTCCCTGGCGGAGGCGCTGGCGATGTTTGGGGCGGACCTGACCTTCGTCGCGCCCTCTCTGCTGCAGATGCCCAGGGAGACGGTGAAGCAGGTTGAGAAGTATGGGGTGAGCGCCCGCCTGTGCACCAGCCTTGAGAAGGTCATCGCCGATGCCGACGTGCTGTACGTCACCAGGATCCAGAGGGAGAGGTTCCCCGACCCCTCGGAGTACCTGAAGGTCGCGGGCTGCTACCGCGTGGACAACGTCCTGCTGCGCGAGGCCAAGAAGAACCTTGTCATCATGCATCCCCTGCCGAGGGTGGACGAGATCGCTCCGGAGGTCGATGAGACCGAGAACGCCAAGTACTTCGTGCAGGCGTTCAATGGGGTGCCGGTGAGGATGGCGCTCCTATCGCTGGTCATGGGAGGTGAGCTCTGATGAAGGACTTCAGGGTCACCCCGATACGCAACGGGACGGTCATCGACCACATCGACTGCGGGCAGGCGCTCAAGGTGCTGAGGATCATCGGTGTCACCGGGAACGTCTCCTCGACCGTATCGGTGCTGATGCATGTGCCGTCGAAGCGCGACGGCTGGAAGGACGTGGTGAAGGTCGAGGACCGCGAGCTCGATCCCCGGGAGGTGGACAAGATCTCGCTCATCGCTCCGAAGGCGACGATCAACATCATCCGCGACTTCAACGTCTCGGAGAAGTACAAGGTGAAGATGCCGGACGTGGTCAAGGGCATCGTGAAGTGCGGCAACCCCAACTGCATCACCAACATGAACGAGCCGGTGGAAACGCAGTTCACGGTCGAGTCCAAGGACCCGGTGGTCCTGCGCTGCTTCTACTGCGACCGCATCCAGGAGGACTTCGCGGACCGCCTGGTGTGAACCTTTTCTAAAAATCATTTAAATTTTTTAAGCACCGTCAGCCCGCACGGCGGACGGCGTTCGTTCGCCCGCTCAGCGGAGCCAGACCAGCTCTTCCTTGGTCCGGGTAACGATGTGGTTCATGTTGTCGAGGATCTTTCCGTCCTCGGTATCGCGGTCCACGGTGGCGACGATCAAAAGGCTGGAGGACAGCTCGGAGATGAACAGCTTGGTGTTGCGGAACACCGCTATGACATAATCGATCTTATCCCTGAAGATGTCGTTCTTGGTGGCCTCAGCGGCCGAGAACATGATGGCCGCCATGGCCGAGAAGGTTTCCGCCCGGGCCGAAGACGCCGCTTTCCCCGCGACCATGAGGCCGGTCTTGGAAACGATGGAAACGCTCTGAATGCTCTTCCCCTGGGGAAATTCCCCATTGATGATTTCCTCAAGGATGTTCTCTACCGACTTGGCGTCCTGCACCTGCCTTCCTCCAATCTTCGGAGCCTGGTTCTCCCAGGTATAGATGTAGATAAGCGAGAGCATGATTATAAATGTACGGGGCCAGAAAACCAAATGGAGAAGTTATTGCCGCCGTTCGAGCTGTCGTCCAGCAGATGCCCGGCCGGTCGATGGCCGGGTGGTCCGGCATTGGCGGCGGAGGCCAAGAAAAGAACTATTAGGCGGTCATACTTCCCCGCACCTAGGTCGTTCGTTTGACAAAGGTCATAGTCCTTACCGGAATGCCCGGCGCGGGCAAGGAAGAGTTCGTCAAGGTCGCCCTAGAACACGGGTACGGAGTCATCCGCATGGGCGACGTGGTCCGCAGGGAGGCCGAGAGCCGGGGCACGGCCATGGACGACCGGGGCGTGGGTGGCTTCGCCAGCCTGGAGCGGGAGGTCCACGGACCAGGGATCTGGGCGGAACGATGCCTGAAGGTCCTGGGAGAGGGGGACACGGTCATCGACGGCTCCCGCAGCCTCGCCGAGCTCGAGGTCTTCCGCCGCGCCCTGGGCAGCGACCTGCGGCTGGTGGCCATACACTCGTCCCCGGGGCAGCGCTTCCAGCGGCTGCTGAGAAGGGCCCGCTCTGACGCCCCCGAGGACCGGGAGGCGTTCGACGAGAGGGACAGGCGCGAGCTGGGCTGGGGACTGGGTTCCCTGATCGCCATGGCCGACGTCATGATCGTCAACGAGGGAACGCTGGAAAAGTTCCGGGAAACGGTGGCGGAGGAGCTGAGGAAGATATGGTGAGGTTCAAGGTCGTCCGGCTCTGTAAGGAGGAGGCCGTGTCGATCGTCCCGACCGAGATCCTGCGGTACGACCTGGACAAGGCCACCAAGCTCCTGGAGGACAAGGGATACAAGGTCGTTTCCCAGGGCCTCATGATCGTCGCCAAGGGCGAGGATCACGAGGTCACCCTGTATCCCAGCGGCCGCATGCTACTCTCCGGGTCGAACGACAAGGAAAAGGCCGGAGAGCTGGCCAACGATATCTATGCGGCGGTGGAGGGCTCGCGGGAGCCCTCATCCGCCAAGAGGTCCTGAGAGTAGTGGCCCCGGGCGGAGCGCTCCATGTCCTCGGCGTCCATCTTGAGCTCGGTCCTGGTCCCATCGCGGAAGTTGATCGTCAGCCCCAGGCGGTCGTCCTCGAGGCTGAGCTCCACCGAGCGCAGGTTGGAAACGTAATAGGTCACACGGCTGTCGGGGTCCGTGCGGCTGAGGATGTTCATCTGTTCCATCTCCTTGACCATGCGGTAGGTCCTGGAGACGGACAGATTGGTGACGGCAGCGATCTCCCGCGCGGACCGAGGGGTGGACTCGATGGACGAGAGTATCTTTCTGCTGTCGATATTGCATGCCAATTGGGCTACGTCAAAGTACATTTCATCCCTTCCTGACCTAGCCACCGGTAGCACGATATAAAGGGGTTCTTTCTAGATTATCTTTTATGATATCATTTAGTCCTTATAATATAGAAAGCTGGTTCGCGAGCTATCTATGGAACTCCCTTTATCTTTTTAAATAGAATTATATACGCATATAACGATTCAGACTGGCCATCAAGGGATGCGGATGAACAAACAAAAAACCTTAGCTTGCACGCTCTCGATGCTAGCGGTTGCGTTACTTCTTCTCGTTCCGTTCGCATGCCTTCCCGCTCCCACCCATATCGCATTGAACAACGATACCGGGACAGGGGCCGCGCAATACTCGTACGAGAACCTATTCAAGAGCGGGACTGTTTTCAGCGATAGGACATTGTCCTATCCGTTCGAGAGCACGATTACTGTCCGAGACATGGCGATCGGCGACCTGAACAGTGATGGGATCTCCGATGTGGCGGTCGCCACAGACACCCGAATTATCATCTTTTACGGCACTGGCAATGGCGCCCTCAGCGAACCTAACACGTTATCGTTCACCATGAGCGACGCGCGAAAGATTGCCATCGGTGACCTGGATAATGATAACAAGGCCGACATCGCAATTACTTACATCAATCCCTCCGACGGAAAAGGCCGCCTTGGGCTGTTCTTCCAGAAAGATTCCTTCATGCCACAGTCTAGCCTCCAAATCAATACCTATAGTGATCCGTGGCAAGTCGTCATCGGTGATTTTTCTAACTCTGGCTCTAACGGCGTTGCGGTGATATGCGCGGGAGATCCGATTACAAGAAAACCACCCGTGTTGATGATTCTGATGCAGGATTATGCTATCCCTGATGACATGAGAGCCATTGAGTTTCCGGCGGGAAGCTACCCGGGGCTTGACAGCGCCAAGCTGCTCGCGGCTGGCCATGTGAATGCTGACGGCCGCCTAGATCTCGTCGTCGGCGATGCCTATGGAGATACCATCGTGGCCCTCACCCAACCAGACGAATTTTCCAACTTCTGGTCCCCCGTTACCCTTGATATTGGGGGGTCGATCGCGGACCTAAGGTTCATGGATTATTCTGGAAGCGGAGTGGCAAGGGACCTTGTCACCATTAATTATGGTGCAGATTCCAATCAAATCGAGATAAGAGATAACGTTGGTGGCATACCGGCTTCACCCACCCGGACGTTCAGCTTCGGCGGCGCTAGTTTGTTAGCCGTGGGTAGTGTTACTGGAGCGTCGTCGGCCGATTTACTGGTTATCTCAGGAGCGGAAAGCCGAGCTCGATTGTATCCTGATCAGGGTGCCGGGTTGGACGCCGGGGCATTCTTCCAGTTTCCGATCAACGGTGGGCCCATCAAAGCAATAATCTTGCCCAATGGCATTTATCTACTGTCCGCAGGTAGCGCGGGGGTCGCTTCGACTGTGGAGTTCTACAGATATGCCGACTCGCGTATCGCTAATGCCGATTGGTCCAAATTCGTCGATGAGGGACGACCCACCTCAGTGTGCGCCGGGGACGTGTCCTTCGGGATCATAGCCGCCATATATGATGGCCAAAGGAAAGTCTACATCACCACGCCAACCGGAGAAAGTAGAGTAATAAATACCGCCAGTGTGCCCACCGATCTCTACATCGGCGATTTGGATGGTGATAGCGTTGGTGATCTCGCAATCTCATTCCAGAGTTCGGACCGCATCATCATCTACAAGGGCTCCAACGGATTCATGAGCAACAGCTCGCCGTTCACCATTGACCTGCCCCCGGAATTGTCTCAGCCGTTCTCCATGACCGGAGGTAGAATAGATGTCCTTGGCACCGATGTGCTAATCGTGGGATGTCATAACGGGGTCGACGTCATCTATAATCCCATGTCTGAGTCGCCGACCCATGAAACGATTGGGGCCGGCTCCTCGGACGATATGATAAATGTCGGTTTCGGGAGCTTGGACCCATCGGGAGTCGGCTCGAGCATTGTTGCCCTCAATAGCAATGACGGCAGGTCGGAGATTTATTACCTAAAGGAGTCGCCGAGCATCGGAGATTGCTATGGTAATACCTACAACGCTGCTCTAATAAGCCCAGGACTGACGCCCTATTCAATCGCGGTCGGGGACTTCGACGGCAACGGAAGGGACGACGTGGCGGCAGCAACCTCCTCGAAGCAACTCAAAATCTTTGCCAATATGGGGGCAGGCTTCACCATATCCACTCAGCCGACCTTCTCCCTGTTGCTTCCTGGTGACGCTGAACTGATTCGTTCCGAAGACCTCAATGATGACGGCAAGGATGACCTTGCAATCAAGTACGAAGCAATTCCCGAAATCGGCATATGGCTCAGCAAGGGCTCGTCAACCTTTTCCAATCCCTTCGACGTGACCTCCGGGGGTATCGCGAGCGGGGTATCTCTGGCCGACATTAATGGGGATGGCCGCGCGGACATCGTCGCGTCATCGTCTACCGCGAAGGCGCTTAGCTACTGGCTCCAGAGGAACTTGGTCCCTGATGCCAAAGTCTGGTATTCAGCTGGCACCCTGAACATCGGCGGGACAGTGAGATTCGACGCTTCCAACTCTACTGACTCGTGGTCGGACAAGGAGTTCCTGACCTACCTCTGGAACTTCGGAGACGGTAACTCCTCGAACCAGAAAGAAGCGGAGCACCAGTACACTAGCGATGGAGTGTTCGCTTGCTCTCTGACAGTGACCGATCGAGATGGCCTCACCGACAAGGTCGACTTCCAGATAACTGTGAACAAGCCGATGGAGGCCAGGATATGGGCTTCAAAGTACAGTCCCCTGAAGGGTGAGAAAATTTACCTCCAGGATGTTTCATACGTACCTAACGGAGTAAGCTCGAGGCAATGGGACCTTGGAGATGGTCAGAAAAGCAGCGATCCCGATGTAGAGATCTCCTACGCTCTTCCCGGCTATTACAATATAACTCTTACCATCACTGACACAATCGGGGACACCTCTACCGATACCGTCATGATCAGTGTGGTTCAAAGCTCGAACCCTATAGAGGGCCTTATCGCCAACGGCGGCGGGACGAGCTTCTTCATGGATGAGCAAATATTCTTTGAGGTGAAAATCAAGGGAAGCGGAGCCCCAATCGTTGGGTTCACCTGGGACATGGACTACAATGCCGATCAGGGATTCACCCCCACGGGCGGCATCACCATCAACCAGACCGTGTGGTCTTACAACACAATAGGTGAGCACACCATTTGCGTGCGCAACTACAACGTAAACCCCTATTTGGAAGAGTTTCTGACCATCTATATCATGAACCATCGTCCGGTTGCCGTCATCAGTGCCTCGAACGAAACATGGGGCAATTTCACATTCGATGCCATCGGAAGCTGGGACACCCCGACAGATAATGACACGCTGCTCTTCCGCTGGAACTTCGGCGAGATAAACGGATGGACGGAATGGAGTAGCGAAAGCAGGATCACCAAGAACTACACGACGAATGGAGTATACACTGTGATCCTCGAGGTCAAGGACCAGCATGGCTATGTCAACAGCACTGTCTATTATGCTATTGTCGACAACAAGCCGCCAACGATTGATCTTGACAGCGACGCTCTCGTCTCCCAAGGATACCGTGGCGAGGATCTGGTGATCAAGGTCAAAGTCACCGACATCTCGGACGATGTTAAACTGGTCCTTCTCGTTTACACCACAAACAATGAGACCAAGACCCTAGTCATGAGCAGGGTCGGTGGCACCAATACCTACGTTGCCACGATTCCAGCAATGGACGTTGTTGGCAGCCTCTCTTATTACATCAGGGCCATGGACGGCGATGGTAACTGGGAAACATCCGCGGCGATGGGCGTCACCCTGGTCGATCGTCCCGACGCCCTTTGGATGTACCTCGTCGCCATCATCGGCGCAGCCGCCGGGGCGTTCCTCCTCCTCTACTATCGTTCCCGGATGGTAGTGGACGATGTCTTCATCATCTACCAGGACGGCAACCTGATGGCCCACCAGACCCGGCGGCTGAAGCCGGGAATGGACGACCAGATCCTGGGCAGCATGCTGGTGGCCATCCAAGACTTCGTCAAGGACTCGTTCAAGGACGAGTCGTCCACCAGACTGAACCGCATGGACTTCGGGGAGAAGAAGGTCCTGGTGGAGAAGGGCGAGCACATCTACCTGGCGGTCGTCCTGCACGGCAAGCGCGAGGGGCGGGTGCCCCAGCGCATGAAGGACACCATCTCCAAGGCCGAGAGGGACTACCTGGAAGCGCTGCAGGAGTGGGACGGGGACCTGGAGAAGGTCAGGGGCATCAAGGACGAGACCGACCCCCTGCTGAAGCCCGGGCTCAAGGACCTCGTGTCCTCGATACCCTTCCTCGGGAAGGAGGACATGGCGGAGCTGGTGGAGATGACGATGTGCTCGTACTGCGAGAACGCCTATCCGGCCACCGAGCCCAAGTGCCCGAAGTGCGGCACCGTTCCCGACAGCAAGACCTCGCCCGGGGGAACGGACGAGGCCGGCGGGCAGGCAGCATAGTCTGGCCTGCCTCCGCCAGCTGCGGGCAACATTAATAACTGACCGGCCCGTTTACCGTTCATGGTTAGCCTGGAGAGCCTGGCCATCGTGGTCGTGCTGTGCACGATATTGTCGGTGCTCTCATACCGATTCGGCCTCCTGACATGGAGCGGGGCAGCGGCCTCGTTCATCGTCGGCATGGCCATCGGGGGGCTGGGCGACGTCGGCTGGCTGCTCACCCTCATCGTTTTCACCTTCATGGGCTTCGCGGTCACCAAGTTCCGCTTCCAGATCAAGGAGAGCAAGGGGCTGCAAGAAGGGAGGAAAGGAGAGCGCACCTACCGCAACGTCCTCGCCAACGGCCTCGTGCCGGCACTGGTGGCGGTCATCGCCTTCGCCCTGGGGGAGCAGGGCTCCGTCCTGGCGGCCATAGCCTACATCTCATCGGTGGCGGTGGCCGCCGCGGACACGACCGCGAGCGAGCTGGGGGTGCTCTCCGACCGCACCTATCTGATCACCACCGGGGAGCGGGTGCCCCCGGGGACGGATGGTGGCATCTCGCTCAACGGCACGCTGTGGTGCGTCCTGGCCTCGGCGGTCGCCTCCTACACCGGCTGGCTGGTCATAGTGAACCGGCCGTTCGACCCTCTGTTCCTCATACCTATGGTCATGGGCGTGGCGGGATGCATGGTGGACAGCCTCATAGGCGCGACGCTGGAGAGGCGGAAGATCGTGGGCAAGCTGCACGTCAACTTCATGTCGATGGCCTTCGGGAGCGTGGCGGCGGTCGCCCTGTACCTGGTCCTGTGACCTGGCGGCCGCTGATAGGAATCCTTTTATAGATGAGGCTTATTCGGAGAATTGGTGTGACGGCCATAGCGGCGGGGATACACCCGGTCCCATTCGAACCCGGAAGTTAAGCCCGCCCGCGTTCCACGCTGTACTGCGGTGCGCGAGCCCGCGGGAACCGTGGAACGCTGTCAGCCACTTTTCTCCTACTTATCAATTTAACTAACTGCATAGCAAATTGTTTTTACATCTCTCAATAATAGTCGGCCGTCCGGGTGCTGAAATGGAGATCCCGCTGGAGACGCTCATTCTGCTCGTCGTCGTGGCCATCGCGGCCGTGGTGGCATTACTGGAGCTGAGGTTCTTGAAGGGCCGCAAGCAGGTCAAGATGGACGCGGCGATAGAGCGCGACGATGCGTACAACGCGGTCAGCACCACGAAGGCGGTGGCGGACTCGCTCCGGCAGAACGGGAGGGACACCACCGAGGCCGACATTCTGATCTACCAGGCGGAGAACGCCTACGACCGGCGGGAGTTCCTCAACGCCATCGAGCTGGCCGGCAGGGCGAGGAACGCGCTGCTGACCTGCAAGCAGAAGGACCTCATCTCCATGCCCGAGCCGTCCCCGGCGAAGGAGGAGAGCCAGGAGGTACCCTCCAACCAGGTGCGGAAGCTCCCGGCGAACTGCCTGGAATCGAAGTTCATGATCGATACCGTCCGCGGCATGGTCCCCGATGCCTGCGACGAGGCGCGGGCGGAGGCCACCGCGTGCATCGACCGGGCCCAGGCGTGCTACGATTCTGAGGATTACAACGGGGCGCTCCGGGAGGCCATGAGAGCGAAGCGTTTACTGACGCCCTCCGCGCCGGCCGCCGAGAAGAGCTACCCGTCGACCGTGATCAAGCTCGCTCCTCCGAAGACCCCGCCGGCCGCCCCCGCCGATCGCTACTGCCCATCCTGCGGCGTTGACGCGCTGCCCGACGACGTGTTCTGCCGGAAGTGCGGCACGAGGCTCCGGGACTGAGTATCGGCGGCCGACTGGCTGACCGTGGGCAACGACGTCTGCCGTCGTTGCCGTTCGTATCCTTTTTATACGGCCCGGGGCATGTTCCGCCCGCACCACATGTTGCTGGTAAAGCTGGGCGGCAGCGTCATCACCGACAAGATGAACTATAGGGTCCTGAGGGAGGATGTCCTCGACAGGCTGGCCGGGGAGATCGCCGGCTCGGGAGAGCCGACCGTGGTCGTGCACGGGGCCGGGTCGTTCGGGCATGTCATCGCCTCCAAGCACGGCATCCAGAACGGGTTCCGGGACACCTCCCAGCTCATGGGGGCGGCCCAGGTGATGGAGGACGTCCGCGTGCTGAACCTGGCGGTGACCTCCGCTCTGGTGCGGTCCGGGCTGCCCGCAGTCTCCTTGCCCCCCTCGGCGCTGGCACGATTGTCCGAGGGCAAACTGGAGAATCTGGATGTCGATGCATTCCGCCGGTACCTGGAGCTGGGTATCGCTCCGGTGACCTTCGGGGACGTGGCGCTGGACGTGAGGCGGGGCTTCGGGATATGCTCCGGGGACCAGCTCATGGAAGTGCTGGCCCGCGAGCTCGCGCCGGCGAGGATCATATTCTGCTCCGACGTGGACGGCGTGTACACCTGCGACCCCCGCGAGGACCCTTCCGCCCGCATGCTCGAGGTGGTGGACCGCTCCGCGCTCGACGCGCTGCCCCGAACGCAGCGCTGCGCGGACGTCACCGGCAGCATCTTCGGGAAGATCGAGACCATGCTGAGGATCGCTGCCCACGGTGGAGGATCGATGGTCATCAACGGCCTGGTCCCCGGGCGACTGGCCGCGGCACTGAAGGGCGAAGAGGTCGTGGGCACCAGGGTGGTGGTTTGACATGAAGGGAATCCAGCAGAGGAAGGCCGAGCACATACGGGTGTCACTGGACGAGGACGTGGCATCCGCGTACGACTACTGGAACGATGTGAAGCTGGTGCACGACGCCCTGCCCGAGATCGACCTTGACGAGGTGGACACCTCCACCGTCCTGTTCGGCAAGAAGCTCGCCTGCCCGCTGATGGTGACGGCCATCACCGGGGGCCATCCCGACGCGGAGATCATCAACCGCAACCTGGCGGAGGCGTGCGCGAACCTGCGCATCGGTCTCGGGGTGGGAAGCCAGCGCCCGGCCCTGGAGAAGGGCAGCAGGAAGAGCTACGAGGTCATCAAGGAGTTCGACGTGCCGCTCAAGGTGGGCAACATCGGAGCGCCGCAGCTCATCCCCCAGAGGAAAAAGAGGGCGTTCGGGATCAGCGATGCGCGGAAGGCCATCGACATGATCGACGCGGACCTCCTGGCCATCCACCTGAACTTCCTGCAGGAGATCGCGCAGCCGGAGGGCGACACCAAGGCCAAGGGCTGCTACGACGGGATCCGCGCGCTATCGAGGGAGCTCCCCATCCTGATAAAGGAGACCGGAGCGGGGATATCCCGCCAGGTGGCCGCGCGCCTGAAGGGCATCGGCATCCGGGGCCTGGACGTCGCCGGGGCCGGGGGGACGAGCTTCTCCAAGGTCGAGGGCAGGAGGGCGGCCATGCTCGGGGACCGCCGCTGCGAGCGCATCGCCGACACCTTCGCCGAGTGGGGCATCCCCGCGCCGGTGTCGGTCATGTGGGCCGACGTCGGCCTGCCGATCATCGCCAGCGGGGGAATAGAGAACGGCCTCCAGGCGGCCAAGGGCATCGCTGTGGGAGCGGACTGCGCCGGCCTCGCCCGGGCGGTCCTGAGGGAAGCGATGGAATCCCGCGAGGCGGTGGAGAAGAAGCTGTCCCTGATCGTCGAGGAGCTGAGGATCGCCATGTTCCTCACCGGATCGAGGAACGTCAGGGAGCTAGGTAACGCTCAACGCATCATCACCGGCACCACCAGGGAGTGGGCCATGTTGGAAAAGGAGATATGATCATGGACGTGCTCAAGGAGATCACTAAGAGAGCAAAGACGATCGACGGACAGGTGATGTCCTACCTCGAGGAGGGGGACAACATGAAGCTGAACCTGGCTGTCAGGCATTACCCCTCCGCCGGAGGGAAACGGCTCCGGCCGATGATGGCCCAGGTGGTGGCCCAGGCCGTCGGGGGGAAGGGAGACAAGGCCATCCCGTTCGGCAGCGCGCTGGAGATCATCCACAACTTCACCCTGGTCCACGACGACGTCATGGACAACGACTCCATGCGCCGCGGACGGCCGGCGGTCCACGTGCTGTTCGACGTGCCGACGGCGATCATCGCCGGCGACGCCCTGTTCGCCCGGGCCTTCGAGATCATCACCTCGTCCGACGTGCCCCCTGAGCACATCAACCGGCTGATCAAGACGACCGCGCGCACCGTGTGGCTCATCGCCGAGGGGCAGCAGGAGGACATGGACCTGGAGAACATCCCGGTGGACCAGGTGGCCGTGGACGACTATCTGAAGATGATCTACAAGAAGACCGCGGTGCTGTTCGAGTGCGCCGCCGAGGGCGGAGCGCTCATCGGGGGCGGGAGCGAGGAGCAGATCAGGAGCATGAAGGAGTACGCTCGCCTCATGGGCATGGGCTTCCAGGTCTGGGACGACATCCTCGCGCTCACCGGCGACGAGAAGCAGCTGGGAAAGCCGGTGGGCAACGACATCCGCAACGGGAAGAGGACGCTCATCGTCCTGCACGCGCTGCACACCATGCCAAGGAACGATCCCCGCCGCGCCAAGCTCATGAAGGCCCTCGGCAACGACAAGGCCACCCCGGAGGAGATCAAGCAGGCGATCGAGGTGCTGGAGGACTGCGGGGCCGTCGATCACGCGCGGAAGACCGCGGCCGAGTACGCGGTGAAGGCCAAGGAGCAGCTGGAGTGCCTGCCTCCCTCGCTGGAGAGGGAGTTCCTGAGCGGAGTCATCGACTTCGCCGTGGGAAGAAAGGTCTAACAGCTAATGCCGTCGGCGGTGAGGCGGAAGTCCGCCTCCAAGCCCTCCGGCAGGTGGCGGGCCTTCATCAGCACCGCCCTTCTCATCCCGCCGGAGCGGACCTTGTCCACCCTGACAATGAGCTTGGCGTTGTGGTGCAGGGCATGCCCGCCCAGCGCCTCGAAGGTCCCGGTCTCCACGTCGGTGTACACCTGGGAGGTCACTACCACCGGTATCGCCTTCTCCCTGGCCAGGGTGGTCAGCTTCGTGGTCTGCCCGGCCAGTGAGCGGCGGTCGGCGCGGTCCTCCTCCCTGCTCGTCAGCCGGTAGTGCATGCTGATGGAGTCGATTATGATCATCCCCACGTCCACGTTGCCCTGCGCGAGCTTGATCGCCTTGTCCACCATCCTCTCCTGCTCATCGAAACTGCTGATGTTCGAGAACAGTATGTTCTTGGCCACCGTCTCGAAGTCAGGTCCAGCGATCTGCCTCAGGCGGTCGATGGAAACCCCCTCGGTGTCCAGGTAGATCACCTTCTTCCCGGTCTTGGCCATGTCCCGGGCGAGGATCAGGCACAGGGTGGTCTTGCCCGTTCCCGCCTCTCCGTAGATGAGGGTCATGCACCCGGCCTCCACGCCGCCGTCCAGGATGGCGTCGAGGGAGCCGCATCCGAATGGGAGCTTGTCCATGATTGTAAAAAACCTGTTCAATTATGATAATCTTTCCCTACCGGTGCCTGGCATGGGACAGCTGAGATTGTCCCGGCCCCGGAAGCCGAGCAGCGCCACCCCGCTCAGGGCCATCAGGACCGCGAGCATCGGGAGGGCCGCATCGTAGGAGCCGGTGAGGCCGACCACCGCCCCCACCAGGACCGGGCCCAGGGCCCCCAGTCCGTTGGAGAGCCCGTTCTCTATCCCGCTCGCCGAGCAGGTCAGCCGGGAAACGCAGCAGCCCTGCAGCAGGGTGGCCACGTTCGTGCCCAGAATGGACACGAAGAAGAACATGGCGGTGAGAACGACGACCGTTTCCGTCCTCCCCATCAGGAGAACGAGGGACAGCATCAGCGCCGCGCCGACCATCAGGAAGGAGAAGGAGACCAACGACCGCTTCCCGGTCCGGTCGCTGATGTACGCGCCCACGTAGATGCCCACGAAGTACCCGGTATAGGGCACCGCGGCGGCCCACATCAGCTCCTCGGGGGTGAACCCCCGGGCGTTGATCAGGAAGGTCGGCAGCCACAGCGAGAGGCCCCAGAAGGCGATGGACCAAAATGAGTGGCTCAGCGCGAGGGCGAACAGGCCCTTGATGCGCATCGCTTCCCGGAGGTGGGTGTAGGTGTAGCGCAGGTTGTCCATCAATGTCTTCGACTCGCACTGCGCCGGCCCCTCGGGGGAGTCCTTGAGCCACAGGACGATGGGGGCCATCATGGCGAAGCCCAGCACCCCCAGCACGACGAACATCACGTTCCAGGACGCTGCCATCATCAACGGGATGAGCAGGAGAGGCGAGAGGATGTTGGCCAGGGCGATGGCCGAGTAGTACCTGGCGTTCATCCTCGACCTCCGCTCAGGGGGCGTCCACGCCTGGGTGATCTTACCTGCCGCGGGGAACACGACCCCCTGGGCCAGGCCGAGGGAGGTGCGGAAGACGACGAACGCCGAGTAGATCATGCCCGCCACCCCCATCATCACCGTCACCGCCGACCACGACAGCACCGCCAGCATCAAGCCTTTCTTCGGACCGTAGCAGTCGGCCAGGGGACTGAGGAACACGTTGGACAGGCCGTAACCGACCAGGAACACTCCCAGGATGATGCCGCCCAGCGACCCGATCTGCTCCGGGGTCCAGTCGTAGTCCGCGGCGATGAACGGCAGGGCTACGGAGATCGACACCCTGGCGAGGTATGCCGACAGGACGGTCAGGAACAGGATGGCCGCTATCCTGGTACCCATCTTGCGCATCTTTTCCGGTTCCATCGCCTATCAGCTCTGGGCCCCGGCACCTTAACCTTTGCGAGGAAGAATTCTCCTGTTCTTACAGAGGGTGCGAGCAACAAGGCCCGCGCAGCGTACTGTTAGCCGCAATGAATGGCTAGGGAGGTCCGCGGTCTCGTTGTCATGGAAGCTTGCGAGGTTCAACAGCATTCAACGGCAGTAGGAACGGGACTGTTCCCTCACCCGGCCGTCCGCGGAGGCCAGGAGAGGTTCCTGGAGGACGCCCGCATGTGCATGGCCCACCGGACGCATCTCCTGGCCCACGCCCCCACCGGGCTGGGGAAGACGGCGGTGGCGCTCACCGCGGCGGTGGAGACCGCCCTGGCCTCCGACGGCGTGGTCCTGTTCCTGACATCGCGCCAGAGCCAGCATGCCATCGCCGTGGAGACCGCGCGAGGGATATGGAAGAAGGTCCGGGTGAAGGTGGTGGACATAATCGCCCGGGAGGACATGTGCCTGGCCAAGAGGACCGGGGACAAGGTGCCGTGCGCGCAAGGGCTCCGCTGCTTCTTCTCCCGGGAGCCCGACGAGCGGGCCGGCCGGCTGCTCGACTATCCGCTCAACACCCAGGAGTCTATGCGCCTGTGCCTGCGGGCGGGGCAGTGCCCCCACCGGGCGGCGATGCGGGCGGCGGCGGAGGCCCAGGTGATCATCGCTGACTACAACCAGATGTTCGGCCGAGGACCTAACATCCTGCAGCGGCTGGGCCGCCGGGAATCGGACGCCGTGCTGGTGATCGACGAGGCGCACAACCTGCCGGCGAGGGTGATGGGGGCGGGGAGCGGGAGCTTGACCGCGGCGTCCATAGAGCGTGCCCGGGCGGTCCCGGCCCTGAAGCACTTCTCCGAGGACCTCGACATCATCGCCGAGGTGTTCCGGGAGCTCGCGCGCCGGGACCCCGAGAGGATCACCGCCGCGGACCTAGATCGTCCGCTGAGGGAGGCGTGCGGGGTCGACGCCGGCGGCCTGGCCGAGGAGATCGAGACCGCTGCCGGGGAGGGCAGGGACCTCAGCGGGCTGGTCGAGTTCCTCCACGCGTGGAGCGCTCCCGACGAGGTCACCGTGCGGTACCTTGAAGGCGAACCGGCAAGGCTCAAGGTCAGCCTCATCGATCCATCGCCGATCACCGCTCCGGTGCTGGCCCGCGTCCGCTGCGCGCTGATCATGAGCGGGACGCTCCACCCTCCGGAGATGTTCGCCGACCTCCTGGGGGCGAGGAACGCGCTCTGCCGCAGCTACCCTTCGCCCTTCCCGCCGGAGAACCGCCTGGTGCTGTCCTCGGGCAAGGTGTCCTCGCGCTACCGTGCCCGGGGAGAGGCGATGTACGCGTCCATCGCCGAGGAGGTCGCCCGGTGCTCGAACGAGGTCCCCGGCAACGTGGCAGTGTTCTTCCCCTCCTACGAGCTCCTCGAGCAGGTGGAGGGCCGCCTCGCCGCGATGGTCCCCGGGCGCCGGGTCCTGGCGGAGCGCAGGGAGCACGGCCGGAACGAGAAGGAGGCCCTGGTGCACCAGCTCCGGGAGGGAAGGAACATGCTCCTCGGCACGATGGGAGGATCGCTCTCCGAGGGGGTGGACTTCAGGGACAACCTGCTGGAGGCGGTGCTCGTGGTCGGGCTTCCCCTCGCCCCGCCGTCAAGGGAGATGGAAGGGATGCTGCACCGCATGGAGGGCAAGTACGGCACCAAGAAGGCCGACCTCTACGTCCAGGTATACCCGGCGGTGGCCAAGGTCCTGCAGGCCGCGGGGAGGGCTATACGCTCCGAGACGGACCGGGCGGCGATCGTGCTGCTCGACGACCGGTACGCGATGCCGCAGGTGCGAAGGGCGTTTCCCGCTGACTTCACGATCACGGCGGACCTCGACGTCCCCGGGAGGATAAAACGGTTCTTCGTGCCGAGCGTGGAGGATAATATATAATGTGTGATTTATAAAAGCAAACATTTATCTTATGGGCGCTCCAATGTTACTTTCAGATACAGGGGGGACGACGAACGAGGACCGAGAGAACACTGAACATCGCCAGGGGCATGATAGCGGTGATCGGGAGCGTGACGCTGCTGGTGACCGGGCTGGGATGAGCGGTCTCGCCAGGCTATCACGTCGTAAGGCCGGGCATTGCAATCCTTATCTAGCTCCAGGCCATCTCTGCCGACCATGGAGATCATACGCCGTGGGGCCGAGGCCGAGATCAGGCGCGGATGCTGGCTCGGACGCGACGTCATCATCAAGAGCAGGGTGCCCAAGGAGTACCGGCATGCTGATCTCGACCGATCGCTGCGGGGGTCCCGCACCCGCAACGAGGCCCGCCTGATGCACGACGCCAGGGAGCTCGGGGTACCGACCCCGATAATCTACGACATCGACCCGGCCACCGCCGAGATCACCATGGAGGAGATCAAGGGCCCCCGGGTGAAGGACGAGCTGGACACCGCCTCCCCGGAGCGGGCGAGGGAGCTGTGCGCCGAGATCGGACGGCTTATCGCCCTCCTGCACCGCGGGGGCATCGTGCACGGGGACCTCACGACCTCCAACATGATCCTCGCGGACGGCCGGATGTGGTTCATCGACTTCTCCCTCGGCGCCCGGGGAGCGATGTACGAGGAGATGGGCGTGGACCTCCATCTCCTCAAGGAGGCGTTCCAGTCCGCGCACTCGACCATCCTGGACCTGTTCACGGTGATCCTGGAATCGTACCGCCAGCACTTCGACCGCGCTCCAGAGGCCATCAAGAAGATGAGGGAGATCGAGGGAAGGGGGCGGTACACGTGAGGCTCACCCTGGTGACCTCGAACCGCGGGAAGCTGGCGGAGTTCCGCTCGGCCCTCGCCCCGCTGGGGATCGAGATAACGCACTCGGAAGAGGAATGCGACGAGATCCAGGCCGATTCGCTACGGGAGGTGGTGCTCTCCTGCCTCGACCAGCTCAAGGGCAAGGGCATGAGGGACATCGTCATCGACGATTCCGGCCTGTTCGTCCACGCGCTGAACGGCTTTCCCGGGGTGTACTCGTCCTACGCTCTCAGGACCATCGGCATGGACGGCATACTGCGGTTGCTGGACGGCAAGCAGGACCGCTCGGCGCACTTCGAGTGCTGCATCGGCGCGTCGATAGGCGGGGAGGAGTTCACCGTGTCAGGGCGGTGCGACGGCACCATCGCCCTGGCGCCGTCCGGGGAGGAGGGCTTCGGCTTCGACCCCATCTTCGTGCCGTCTGGATATTATCGAACCTTCGCCGAAATATCAATAACCGAGAAAAATGGTATATCTCACCGCGGGAGGGCCATCCAGGCCTTCGCCGCCGAACTCAGGGGACGCATTGATGAAGCTCCAAGATAGAAGGATCGTGGTCACCGGGTGCGCCGGTTTCATCGCCAGCCACCTGGCGGAGGAACTCCTGGCCCGGGGCAATGAGGTAGTGGGCGTGGACAACCTTTCCGCCGGGAAGCGCGAGTTCATGTCCGGCATGCTCAAGAACGACAAGTTCACGTTCGTGGAGGGGGACCTGCTCACCATGGACCTGGCCAAGGTCCTGAAGGGCGCCGATGTCGTCTGCCACCTGGCGGCAAACCCCGACGTGCGGCTGGGGGCCAAGAACACCCACATCCACTTCGAGCAGAACATCGAGGTCACCTACCGCCTCCTGGAGGCGGGCAAGGACAACGGCATCGAGGACATCCTGTTCCCCTCGACCTCCACCGTGTACGGGGAAACGGAGGTCATACCCACTCCGGAGGACTACGGGCCCCTGCTGCCCATCTCTGTGTACGGGGCATCGAAGCTGGCCTGCGAGGCGATGATCTCCTCGTACTGCCACACCTTTGACCAGAACGCGGTGCTGTACCGCTTCGCCAACGTGGTGGGGACGAGGTCCACGCATAACGTCCTTCATGATTTCATCCGCAAGCTGCGCGAGGACCCCAACCACCTCGAGATCCTGGGCGCCGAGCCGGGGACCTCGAAGTCGTACGTGCACGTCAAGGACTGCGTCAGCGGCATGATCGCCGGGGCCGAGGGCGCGAAGGAGCAGGTCGAGGTCTTCAACATCGGCTCCAGGGACTGGATGACGGTGAAGGACATCGCCGACATCGTGGTCGAGGAGATGGGCCTCCCGGACGTCGAGTACCGGTGGACCGGCGGGGTGAAGGGCGGCCGGGGGTGGGTCGGCGATGTAAAGAAGATGTTGCTGGCCATCGACCGCCTGGAGGCAAGGGGCTGGGAGCCGAGGCTCAACAGCCGGGAAGCGATACGTCAGGCGGTCCGGGAGATTCTGGCCTAGAATAGGCCGAGCACTCCGCCGGAGGCCACGACCCCGGTGATGTCGATGCTCACCAGGTAGGAGGAGAGCACCGTCCAGCTCCCCCTGGCGTCGACCGGGCCGGACTTGGCGGGGAGGCCCCCGGCGTACGGGAAGCCAGTGGTGTCGATCACCAGCCAATAGCCGCTGTCGTCGGTCAGGTAAGTGATCTTGTACTCCGAGGCCTCCAGCCCGTAGTACGAGGCCAGGGACTGCTTCGCCTTCTGAAGGTCCGACGGGGTGGAGCCGATGTACACCGTGGGGAAGGCATGCTCCTGGATGATGTTGACCCGCGAGCTCCCCCCCAGCGCGTCGATTATGCTGCACAGCAGGATGGCGTGGTCCTCGCAGTCGCCGCTCCTCAGGTCCATGGTCTCCCACGCGGCCTGCCAGTAATCCTCCGAGGTGTCGGTGGTGTAGGCGATGTTGTTCTTCACCCACTCGTAGGCCTCGGCGATCTGCAAGGTGCTGTACCCTCCGGGATACGCCTCCTCGATATGTTCCACCAGCGGTTTGACCACCTTGGTGTCGACGCGCTCGTTGACCCGGTTGTAGTACTCTCTTAGGTTCAAGTCCACCTCGGGGTCCCTGGCATGGACCAGCGAGGTGATGCTCGCGGTGTTGGGGCTGCTGGGCATCGTGCCGGCATCGTACCAGGCGGTGCCCATGCGGTTGGATACCGCCGCCTTCACCAATATCTGGTACTTGGCGGTCCCCCCGGCGGGCGCGCCGAAGACCAGCAGGCCGACGTCCGCCCTCTCGCCCGAGGGGATGGTGACGCTGCAGTTGCGAAGATAGGTGAGATTGCTCTCCACCCATCGCAATCCGAAGGAGTACACGAACAGCGAGCCGGGGTTCATGTTCTCGATGCGCAGCTGCAGCGTTCCGCCGTAGCCAGCATATATGTCCTCGGTGATGTTCCAGTACAGGTTCATGTTCTCCGCGCTGATCGGGGTCAGCGAGAGGTTGCCGATGAGGGAGCCGTTCGGCATCTGGGCAAGGGGGGCGGTGGGCTTGACAAGATCGCCGCTCTGGAACCCGACCCGGCCGCTGGTATTATCGGCGATGACCAGCGCGTAGTATCCAGCGCCGATCAGGATGGCGACGGCCAGTATGGCCGCGGCCACGATCCCTCCTCCCTTCATGCCTGCTCCATGTCGGGTGCCTTTTTTAAGCCTTGCTTGGCAGTTATCATCAATCTCAGGCCTGGTCGGAGGGAAGTTTTATTCAGGGGTTCGCCTTACTCCGCCTTCAACGGGTCTGTGGGGTAGCTTGGTCCATCCTTGGGGCTTTGGGAGCCTTAGACCCCGATTCAAATTCGGGCAGACCCACCACCAATAACATCCATTCATCTCAAATCTGGAGTCAAGGGGGGTGTCGGACACTATTGCCGGTGATTTCCTCCACAGATCCTTGAGCTTCTTGCTGGCGACACGCCACCCTATCTTGTTGTAGAACTTGTGAGTCGTGTTCAGATTCTCTTGCCTTGATGCGTACAGTTAAAACACGGGTTCGTCCAAGGGGCGGATAACCTTATTCTGCCTAAATTGCACTAACTATCCTGTCCATCGAAAATTTTCACGTATATAGTAAAGTGGTCTCCGAATCCCAACTGGCCTGCGGTTAAAAATATTCATCCATTTTTAAGAAGAATTTATTAACTCATCCCTCAAACGTATCGAACTACATAATCGAGGGGCATGCATGGAGGGTAACCCCAACAAGGACGTCACAAAGAAAGCCGCCGTGGCGGGAGCGATACTCCTTCCTCTAGCGTTGTCCCAGTTCGTTTGCAGCTACGCTGGTTCAACCTTGAACGTTGCAGTCACCAGCATCGCTTCTGATCTGGGAACGGATGTGCATGGCGTCCAGATAGCGATCACCTTCTTCACTCTCGTGATGGCCGCTTTGATGATCCCGGGAAGCAAACTAACGGACATCTTGGGGCGCAAAAGGACCTTCCGAATAGGTCTCACCATTTATGGCACTGGTGCCGTATTGGCGTCGCTTTCTCCAGGGGTAGGCGTCCTATACATCGGCTACTCGTTTATGCAGGGTCTTGGAACCGCACTTCTGATCCCTCCCGTTTACATTTTAGCAACAGTCAACTATACGAATACGGAATCGCGTGCAAAGGCTTTCGGGAGCATCAGCGCCGCAGGAGGGATCGGAGCCGCCTTGGGCCCCCTGCTAGGCGGCTTCTTAACCACCGCGATCACCTGGCGCGCCTCCTTTATTCTGCAGGCCATAATCATCCTTCTGATCATCATCCTAGCCCGCCGCATAGTCGATCCTGGCATCCAGGGAGCAAAGCCAAAGATAGATATTGTGGGGACGGTCCTTTCCGCAGCTGGACTTGTCCTCATAGTTGTCGGGATCCTCGCAACGGGGACATATGGATGGTTCTCAGCGATTGTCTGGCTACTTGTGCTGCTCGGGTTGATCATCATTGGGACCTTCTTCCTGTGGATTCGGTCCAGGGAGCGCAGGGGCAAGATACCGTTACTGCACACCTACATCTTCCGCAACAAAACCTCTAATAGGGGACTGGTAACGCAGTTCGTCCAGTGGATGGTGTTGCAGGGCGCCTTTTACACCATCTCGGTCTTCTTCCAAACGGTCAGAGGGTTTAGCGCCATATCGGCGGNNCCTAGTGCTTACCCCGGCAACGATCGGCATTCTGCTGACGGGGATTAGGGCAAGAAAGCTTGCGACGAGAACCACTCAGAGAAGACTCATAATTCTGGGATTCGTACTGACCACGGTCGGCATGATCCTCGTGCTGTTGCTTCCTAGGGCCTTATCGGGCGGGGCATCGACAGCAAGCGTCTGGAATTTCGTTCCAGGTCTGTTCCTCATGGGATTGGGGATTGGAGTTATGCTCACCTCTTCTGTCAACGTAGTGCAATCGGCGTTCCCAGAGAAGGACCAGGGAGAGATATCTGGCCTATCGAGAAGTCTTTCGAATCTCGGCTCCTCCTTCGGAACGGCGGTGGTCGGGTCCATATTGGTCACGACGATCCTCGCGGAAGCTCAGACCTTCGGGCTGGCACTAATTGCTATCATATCCGTGTCACTCATAGGTCTGGTCGCAGCGATTCTGATTCCGAAAGGCGATGTAGCAGAAGTGAAGGAGACGGAGGTCTCTCATGCTAAGGGCAATGAATGAGGCCGATGATCTGGAGGAGGGTAGAGATGATAACCGAAAAGAAATGGAGGGGTCACAGTGAAGTCGTCGTTAGAAGGGGGTTTCTCGCCCACCGAGGACTACGGCCTCATCGGTAACAGGCATGCGGATGCATTAGTGAACAGCATCGGCTCGATTCAACAAAGAATAGGAGGAAAAGGGTTCCAGCAATCAGCTGAAGTTCGACCATACTGCTACTGACCGAGATAATGAGACATCTGGCTAATTAGTGATTGAGGTCCGGACAGACCCACCATCATTCTTATTCTGTGTATCGTATTATTAACTCTATCTGGGTTCTGGTAAGCGGACCATCTGGCCGGCCCATTTTCAAGGACATTTGGGACATCCAAGCTTTATCTGCCCATTCTCATGTCCTCTCTCATCCTGAGATATTCTTCCCTGCTAATCTCTCCGTGAGCGTACCTTCGGTCCAGCACCTCTTCGGGAGTACGGCCGTACGCATGCGGAGCATACGGATACTGATAATAATAGTAATAACGCCGGTGAGGCCAACCGAACGCAAGCCGAAAAACCCACCAGATCAATAGGAATATGATGATGGCGAGAAATAACCACGGGAAGAAAATTATGAGAAGGGCAACGCCAAAGATGATGGCGATCACAAATAATACTACCAATAGCAGTACCAATAGAAGCGCGAACATCAGGCCAAATACCCCTTGGTGAGAGTATGGTTCCTGCATCGGTCTAGCTAGCTCATCGACGTGTATTTAGGAATGACCCGGAGTATCTACAATGCCGATGCCTCATGAACTCGATAGCGGCGGCATCGTCGCGAGCCGAAGGGCGAGGAGTAACGAGTTAAGAGCGAAATTACAAGCTAGCCATCAATAATGCCATGAGCCGTATCTCACTGAAAGAGCGCGATTTTCTTGATAAGCTTGATGACCATTTCAAGGACGATCAGGACATGATGATGTCATTCTGCTTTGATGGCAATTAACGAGGGATTCCAGATGGATCAGGACGCTTTGGAAGACATAATCAAAGCCGGAGCCGTGACGCGGGAGGCCCGTCAGCTCGGGGTAGGGATGATCGCTGAAGGCGTTAGCCTGCTCAGCGTGGCGGAGGAAACGGAGGCATACATCCGAAAGAGGGGGGCTAAGCCTGCGTTTCCCGTCAATATAAGCATCAACCAGGTCGCTGCCCACTACACTCCGGCCTCGAACGACAAATCGACCTTCCGTCGGGGGGACGTGGTGAAGCTTGACGTCGGGGCGCACGTGAACGGCTACATGGGCGACACCGCGATTACGGTCGAGGTGGGAACGAGGAACTGGGCCAGCTTGATCGATGCACCGTCCAGAGCGCTCTCGATGGCGATCGAGATGATGGGCGAGGGGGTACCCGTCAGCGCCATCGGAGGAACGATCGAGAGGGGCATAAGGAGCAATGGATTCGTGCCCATACGCAACCTTGCTGGCCACGAGATCAAACGGAACAATCTGCACTCAGGCCTATCGATCTCAAATTATGATGATGGCAACACCACGAAGGTTCACAAGGATATGCTGCTGGCCATCGAGCCGTTCGCAACCGATGGTGCGGGAGAGGTCGATAATGCCAAAGCGGGAAACATCTACATACTTCAAAGGGACCGTGAGATCAAGGACGCCGGCGCTAACCGCCTCTTCGGCATTATCAAGGAGAAATTCGGGAGCCTGGCCTTCTGCGAGAGATGGTGCACCGCGATCGACCCCAAGGCTCCAGCGCACCTGAGGACGCTGGTCAGGTATGGGGCGATCTATGCTTATCCGATACTAACGGAAGCGAAGGGCGGGATGGTCTCCCAGGCCGAGCACACCATACTCATAAATGGCTCCAGGGTCCAGGTGACGACGTGAAGCGCGAAGGGCTGTTAGATGCATGAAGGAGGCAGCCCCGTCATCATTCTTCCTCATTCACTGGCTTCTATACTCGAACCTGGGTCGCTAAGGTGCGACGCCTATGAGACTCGGCCTTGGAAACGCTAATAGCGTGCTTAACGCTGGATAAATTATTGGTTATCAATCATCCCAGGAGATCGATCATCACGATCGTGCCATTTTGGTTATAATTATTTTATATCCCATCGGTGGCCAATAATTTGTGGATGCATGATTACCTTGAGGAGTTCATGAGGGTGGCGATCTACGCCGTCATCGTTATGGTGGCAGTGGTGATCATCTTCACCATCATCGTTCTTGTCGTCTCGATATTCAACATCCTGATCACAGAGCAAGTAGAGATTGAGAACAAACAGGACATCCTCGCAATCATCGGAAACCTATTGGTCGTGGTCATTGCTGTGGAGGTTATGGAAACACTGGTGCTGTACATCAGGAAGCATGCGTTCTTCTCGCACCTCCTTCTCATAGTTGCCCTCACAGCGGTCGCCAGGGAGGTGTTGGTGACCGATCTGGTCCACGTCGACCCCTTGTTGCTCGTAGGCATAGGTGCGATAATCATAGCGATAGCCGTGGCCTATTATCTCATACGGCGATCCGAATGGGAAGGAAAGGTGAAGGGCGAGGGACTCGGTCCCACGGACGACCTATAGCAAATATCTTCGACGCCGCTGTACAAGCCGATGAACAATAATGTGTCTGGCACGGCAGCGCCATCCCGTCAACGATGGCAACCATCGACAGATGGTCAGGAGGCCGTTATCTCCGTCCCCTCTGGCCGGGGGACGTCCATCTCATCCATGGGCTGCCATAGTCCCTGAAGAGACCTTTGTGGCTGGTTTTCTTGGGCAGGGACCCCACTATCTGCTCGATCATCTCGTCCTTGGAGAGGTCGCTTTTGAAGCCGTTCTCGTTGCATATCCTCTGAAGGCCCTCTTTTGGGACACCGGTCAACAGGTACTTCCATGGCAGGTTCTCCGCCTTCTTCCGGAATCTGGCCCTTAGCTCATCGGGCGTTCCTGACGAATCCTCGCTCATGAACCGGAAAATCGCCCTCAGATCGTCTGGCTGCAATGCCTCGGTCAAGCTCTCGATGTTCACCGGGTTCCCCGTTCTGGGTAAGGTATAGTGGGTTGATAATCTTTCCATACCGGCTTTACGATCCGGCTCGACCGTTCAGATAACGGCATCGGCAGTGCTGAGGCCACTGTCCGTCGCTGAGAGCTCGGAAAGCCGGAAGATTATTGACCACCCCGCCTACTTGGGAATCAGGACCTCATCGATGGCGTGACAGACCCCGTTGCTGGCAACGATGTCCTGCTGCATGATGTCAGCGTGATTGACCTTGATGTGGCGATGGAGGTGCCACCTGGCCGCGTCGATCTTCAGCTCCTGGCCTTGCACGGTCTTCACCATCTTCAACTTCACCACTTCGGCCGCCATGGCCTTTCCTGGAACGACGTGGTAGAGCAGGATGTTCCTCAGCTTCGTGGGGTCTTGCAGGAGTCCGTCCAAGGTTCCCTTCGGCAGCTTGGCGAAGGCCTCATCGGTCGGCGCGAACACCGTGAACGGGCCCGGCCCCTTCAGAGTATCGACCAGGCCCGCGGCCTGGACCGCCTTCACCAACGTGTTGAAATTACCGGCTTGAATTGCTAGCTCTACAATGTCTGGCATCTTTGCACCTCTGCTGGAACGTTTGATTTCAGCACGTGGCATTATATTACTTTCGCAAAAAAAGGTGGAGATGCGAAGCGGAGCCCATGCTCCGCGCTCAGATTACCGCATTGCTTATTGGCCGTGAAAGTATCGAATGCTCCATCCGACGTCGAGGCCATCCGAATTAACTGAAGGATGATGAGGGCCGGCGGCGCTCTTAAACCCAGAGATATCCAATGAGGTCAGTAAGTATCTCGACTTCCTCCTTGGTGATCTTCTCTCCGCCGCTAAAAAAAGCTGGATCAGGTTGCGCTGACCGCCAATCCCACGAGGTTGTGCTAGAGGGACATGATGGAAAGAGTTTGGAGGGCTCCCGAGTGTAGCGGCTACCGGGAGATCGCGGTCGTTAGGACCTCCTTCCTCTCCTCGGCCTCTCCCGGTCCTCGGCTTCCCGCCCCCGGGACGTAGGCTTCCTGGACCCTCTTTAGGTTTGCACCGACCCATTCGCCAAGCTCTATCTTACCAACGCCTCCGAAGTGCGCTAGGTTGATGGCGGCGTGGATGACCCCGAGATGCGAGAACGCCTGGGGGAAGTTTCCGATCTGCTCTCCTGACTCGGGATCATACTCCTCTGCGAAGAGCCCCAGCGGGCTGGCCTTTGACAGCATGTTGTCGAATATCCTACGGGCCTCCTCCACCCGTCCTGCCAGGACCAAGGCGCTCACCAGCCAGAAGGTGCACAGGATGAAGGTCGCCTCCTTTCCGCTCAATCCTTCGGGCGCGTCGATGTACCGGTAGACCATGCCGTTCACCACCAGCTGTTCCATTGTCGCGTCGAGGGTCGAGAGCATCTTGGGGTCCTTGCCGTCGATGAACCCTATGATCGGCAGCATCAAGTTGGAGGCGTCCAGGTGGTCGTCCTCGAACGACTGCTTGAACGCCTTCGTCCTCTCGCTCCACCCCTTGGTCATGATCGCTTCCCGGATCACGTCCCTCTCCCGCTTCCAGCGCTCGATGTCGCCCTCAAGGTGCAGCTCCTCGAACATCTGTATGCCGCGGTCGAGGGCCAGCCAGAGCATGGCCTTCCCGTAGACGAAGTTGCGGAGGCCGCCTCTGACCTCCCAAATACCGCTATCCGGCTGCTGCCAGTTCTCCACGATCCAGTCCATGGTCTCCCGTATTCTCTTACCGCCTTCTGGAGGGGTGAACAGCCCGGAGCGCCAGGCATAGTAGGCCGCCCCGAGGAGCTCGCCGAAAACGTCCAGCTGCACCTGGTTCGCGGCCTCGTTGCCGATCCTCACCGGCCGGGAGCCACGATACCCACGGAGGTGGTCCAGGACCTCTTCCTTGGTCTGCCCTCCGGGGACGATGGGGTAAAGGATCTGTACGTTCCCCGGGTCGACCGTGCGATAGACCCATTTGGCATAGTGCTCGACGAAGTCCGGGTAACCGGCCAGGACGAGGCTGAGCAGGGTGTACGAGCCGTCCCGGAGCCAGGTGAACCGGTAGTCCCAGTTGCGCTCTCCTCCGACCTCCTCCGGCAGGGAGGTGGTCGGGGCAGCGACGATAGCGCCGGACGGCGCGTAGGTCATGAGCTGCATCACCAGCGCGCTGCGGACGACCATGTCACGATATGGGCCCTGGTACGTGCACTTGTTGGCCCACCCCCTCCAGTAGCCCATGGTCGACTGGAGGGCCGCGGAAATCGAGGCCAGCGGGCTCTTGTCCTCGTCGGTGGCCAGGGTGAAGAAGAACTGTTCCCCGGGCCTCACCATGAAAGTTTGAGACAGGGAGCCTTTGGCGTCGTCCTTGAGCCATCCCTGGGGCCCCGTTATCACGAACGGACCGATGCTTGCTTCGCTCCCGTTGAGCTCGATCTCGAAGCGGTCCCTCGCATAATTGGGCCTCGGTAAGCAATCAGTTCTCATTTCCACCGTTCCGTCCAGCCCCCTGACGATCCTGATGAGCTTTCCCGGCGGGCCGCCCTCCACGTCCTGTTCGGCCCAGCTCATGTCCATGAAGTCCAGCAGGGCCACCTTTCCCTGGGGGCACGTGAATATCGTCTCCAGGATGTTGGTGTCCTTGAGATAGCGGTGATGGCTTTCGAACTCGCCGGTCGGCCGGACCTGCCAGCGCCCGCCCTTCTCAGGGTCCAGTATGCCCGCGAAGATCGACGGAGAATCAAATCTCGGCCAGCAGAGCCAGTCGATCGAACCCTCGCTGTTGACCAGCGCTGCCGAGTGCCGGTTACCTATCAATCCATAATCCTCGATGGGGAAGAAACCCCCTTTTAGTGGTGTTGCCATTGTTTTCTCCTCCCTGTTCTTCCGCCCTCTATGCATCCTCATGGTCGTTCAGGAACGACCTCAGCTCGTCCTCGCACCCGAACGAGGTCCGGACTCGGTGCCTCCAGGATGTCGTGACCGCTCGATCATTGGATTCTTTCTCGATCTCAGTCTGTATCGTTCTCAGCTCCCTTCTTTGCCAATCGGACGGTCTGGTCAGGCGGAAGTAGGATGGCGGCTATCGGGCCGACGAACGATATCACTATGATGTAGACCCGTGCCAGCCCGAAGGTCTGAGCTTCCGCGAGGATCGTCGCGACCGATATCGAGCCGGCATAGCTGCAGATGAATTGGGCGAGCACCAACGGAAGGAGTATCGAGCCCAACAAAGAGCCTGCCTTCGAGCCTGCGTCGTTCAACGGCCATTCTCCGCGTACTGATAAGCAACGTTTGCGCCCAGGGCTTAAATGATTATCTATCCAGAAAATAGGTGAATGGCAGGGCCGTCCGTGCCGCCCTATGGCCAGAGCCATGCTGCTAGAGGAGTGAGCCGGCGATGACCGTGGACGGCGATGGCCTGCCCAGGAGGGGCAGCGCATCTAGTCCCGCTTCACTTCTTCGGGCCGGCCTTCCGAAGCTGCAGGTCGATGCCTTCCTTCATCGCCGCTTCGTTCAGCTTGCTCCTGAGCGCCGTCGCCCTGCTCTTCACATCGCTGGGGCCGGTGCCGTCCGACCCAGCATTCTCGACCGCAGAGCGCAGGACCTCGACAGGAAGCAATGCGGCGGCGACGCAGAAGAAGCTCTTCGACCGTCCGTCGTTAAACTCGGCGAGCATGCGGCCGAGCAGGACGCGCCTCTTCTCCTGCTCCTCGAGGAACGCCTCCGCGCCGGACCCTTTGATCGAACGAAGGTTGGCGACCATCTTTCGATGCGTGACGAAGGAGTCGACGGCATCCGCCCCCTCGAACCTGGAGCAGGGGAAGCTCTCACACTCAGCACAGGTCCCGAAGTCTTTCTCCTTGACGCAGCAGCGGTATATCTTGCAGCCGATTGCCGCAGAGGAATAATCGTTGCCGCACCCCGCGCATCTGGACTTGCCCTCGGTGTAGTATCTCGGGCATAGGGCGCAACCCAGGCCACAGGCGCCGATCGTCGGTAACTTCTTCGCCGCGCTCTTGATCATGAACGAGACCATAACGGATTGGTGAGAGAAAAAAGAGCGCCTAGATACGATATCGGGCGATACGTTGCTTTCATTCATCCATTATATGAAATCGTAATGCTCAACATTATTATATATAAACATCAAAAAAATGCTGGGCCGGAGGGGTCGCGTGGCCGATTTGGGCTTTTTGGCGAATCCATTGTTCATCACAGGATTGATAGCGGCAGTGATAGCGGCGTTCCTCGCCTACTCTGGACTGTATCTCATCCAGGACGACGAGGTGGGGATCAAGCGGAAGAAGATGTTCGGGAAGACGATGCCGAAAGGGCAGATCATCGCCCTCGACGGCGAGGTCGGTATTCAGGCCGATACCCTGATGCCCGGTCTCTACTGGAGAATGCCATTGATCTGGACGATCGAGAAGGTCAAGGTCGTGTTCATCGGACCCGACTCCATCGGCGTGGTCAACGCCATCGACGGCAAGCCGATGCAGAAGGGCCGCGTCCTGGGCGACGAGGTCGAGAGCAACAACTTCCAGGACGCCAAGCTTTTCCTGGAGAACGGGGGAACGAAGGGGCCCCAGGTGGCGATCCTGAGGCCCGGCGTATACCGTATCAACACCCGCGCCTTCAACGTCAACGTGTACAAGGCCACCAGGATCGAGGAGGAGATGATCGGCATCGTCATCGCCGAGGACGGACGGCCGCTGCCGTCGGGCTACATGATCGCGCCGAAGCCCCACGAGCAGGCGATGGGAGAGTTCGCGAACGCACGGCCGCACAAGCACTTCACCGACGGGCAGGCGTTCCTGGACTCTGGCGGGTTCAGGGGAACGCAGCAGGAATCGTTGCAGCCCGGTGTCTATTACATCAACCCCCTGTTCTTCACCGTGAAGCCGGTCAAGATCACCGAGGTCCCGCCGGGATACGTGGCGGTCATCCGCTCGAACATAGGTACGGAGCTAGAATCGAAGAAGGGTACCCCGAGCGACAACTCCGGGAAGGATGATATCGGCACTCCGGTGCACGAGGAAGCGGAGACCCTGCTCATCTCGGACAAGAACGTCCGCGGGATATGGAAGGAGCCGGTGGCCCCGGGCAAATACAACCTCAACCCGCTGGCCTTCACCCCTTACCTGGTGCCGACCAGCGCGATCACCATCGACTGGGCGAGCGAGATGCCGGCGAAGGACGGGGTGGAGACCCCGAGGCAGAGAGGGGACGACTTCTTCAAGTTCAACCAGCTGAAGGTGACGAGCTCGGACGCGTTCACCCTGGACGTGGACGTGCGGATGATCATCCGCATCCGGCCGGAGAACGCGCCGTTCGTCATCGCCCGGTTCGGCTCGGTCGAGAACCTCATCCAGCAGATCGTGCACCCGCTCATCGACTCGAGCTTCCGCAACAAGGCCGGGAACGAGAAGGCCATCGAGTTCATCAAGAGCAGGACCAGGCTGCAGGAGGAGGCGCTGAACACCGCGAGAAAGGAGTTCGAGAAGTACCACGTGGAGGCGCAGAACCTCCTGGTGTCGTACATCCTTGCTCCCCCTGAGCTGATGAAGACCCAGACCGACAAGGAGATCGCGGAGCAGCAGCTGGCCCAGTTCCAGAAGCAGGCCGAGGCCCAGGAGATGAGGAAGGATGTCATCTCCAAGACCGCCCAGGCCGATAAGCAGGGCGAGGTGATGGCCGCGAAGCTCTCGATCGAGATCGAGCAGAGCCGGGCCGACGCAAGGAGGAAGACCGCGGAGGGCGACAAGGCCTACAACATGATCCTGGCGGAGGGGGAGAGCTACAAGCTCCAGAAGATGGCCGAGGGGGAGGCGGCCCGGATCAAGGCCATCGCTGAGGCCCAGGCCGCGCAGACGGAGATGATCGGCAAGGCCGAGGCGTCCAAGGTCCGGTTCATGGGAGAGGCCGAGGCGTCCAGGATAAGGAACGTCGGCGAGTCCGAGGCGTACTCCCAGAAGGCCGTCGGTGAGGCGATGGGTGACGCCTACAAGGCGCAGGTCGATGCCATGGGCGAGGAGAACATCGCCCGGCTGAAGATCATCGAGGCCATCGCCGAGGGCAAGATCAAGATAGTCCCGGACATCAACGTGTCCAGCGGCGGCGAGAACGGCAGCCTGGGAGATATCCTCACCCTCTTCCTCACCCAGAAGGTGCTGAAGGATTCCAAGAGACCCGAGGAGGTGCCCGAGATCGCCTTGGACAAGATCGTCAAGAAGGTCGAGGAAGACGAGGCCTTCTGACGAAACCTCTTCCTTTTTCATCTGTTTGAAGCTTGTATGGACAGGTACGCGTGTTCATAGCGCCCTTGTTCGCCGCATGATGTATTAAACCCGCAGCTCCATCCTTGGTATGAGGACCATAACATGGCCGAAGCGATGTTGACCGTCAAAGGCATGAAGTGCGGCGGCTGCGCCAAGAACGTGGAGAACGCTCTGAAGACCCTGCCGGGGGTGTCGGGCGTGGCGGTGGACGTGAAGGCGTCCACGGTCAAGGTGAGCTACGAAGGGAGCGTCACGGTGGACCAGATGAAGCAGAAGATCAGGGACGCCGGGTACAAGCCGGAGTAACGGCCAGGCCCTATATCATCATTTTTTATTGAGACCAGAACCTCTTCCATAGCGGCCAGCATCGAGGGGTATGCTGAAGTGGAAGACGCTTCCCCTCCCCAGCTCGCTCTCGAACCATATCCGCCCGTGATGCCGCTCCACGATCTTCTTCGCTATCGCCAGCCCCATCCCCGTGCCTGGGTACTCCTCCCGAGTATGGAGCCGGGAGAACATCTTGAAAAGCTTGTCCGCGTACTTGGGATCGATGCCGATGCCGTTGTCCTCTATGGTGAATATCCACTCGCCGTCGTTCCTGAGCACGGAGACGTGGACCTGCGGGGCGGCCTCGCTGCGGTACTTGATCGCGTTCCCTACCAGGTTCTTCAGCAGCAGGATCATCTGCCCCCGGTCCGCGAGGACCGTCGGCAGCTCATCGTGGGTCACCGACGCCCCGCTCTCGGAGATGGCCAGGTTAAGGTCCTTGAGGACGATGGAGAGGGCCTTCTCCATGTCCACCGGCTCGAGGCCGTTCGCCCTGCTCTCGACCCTTGAATAGGTGAGGATGTCGTCGATCATCGCCTTCATCCTCCTGGCCCCCTCCACCGCGTAATCCATGTACTTCTTGGATACCTCGTCCAGGCTCTCTCCTTCCCTCTTCTCGATGAGCTGCAGGTAGTTCGTCACCATCCTCAGCGGCTCCTGCAAGTCATGGCTGGCGACATAAGCGAACTGCTGCAGCTCGGCGTTGGAGCGCTTCAGCTCCTGCTCGGTCCTCCTCAGGTCGGTGATGTCCTGGTTCGTCCACACCGTGCCGGTGACCTTTCCGGCGGCATCCTTTATGGGCGTCGCCGACACGATGAGCGCTCCCCTCGAGCCATCGAACCTCTCAATGTCGAAGGTGGCGGTCGAGGTCTCCCCCCTCAGGGCGCGGGCGGCCGGCCACTCCTCCGGCCTGACGGGCTCCCCGGTATCGGGCCACCAGGCCCTGCAGCACGCGTAGTCGGCGACCCCGCTCAGGGACGGATCGCCTCGCCAGATCTTTGCGAGCACGCCGTTGTCGACCACCACCCCGCCCTTCTCGTCGGTGATCCCGATGGCCACCGGAGTGCTGTCCAGAATGAGCTGCAGAAGCTTCCCCTGCTCCTCCGCCTCCCTCTGCGACCTCCTGATGTCCGTGACGTCGACGGCCTCGACGGCGACGGTCCCCGCCCCCATCTTCCAAGCGCTCACGCTGTAGTACCGATCGGCGTCCGGCAGGTGATCCTCGAAAGTTGATGGTTCGCCGGTCTCGAGTACCTTGAGGAGAATGTCCGCAAGATCTTGCTCGGTCGTACCTTTCAGCCACCTGCCCGTCCTGCCTACGGCCTCCTCCTTCGTCCATCCGAACATCCGTTCCCAGGTAGGGTTCACGTCCTGCAGCGCGAAGCCAGGGGTTCCGCTCTCATCGAAGCAGAGTTCCTCGATGGCGACCGCCACCACCGTCGAATCGAACAGCGCGCGGTACTTGGCCTCGCTCTCCTTCAGCGCCTTCTCCGCCCTCCTCTGGTCGGTGACATCGACGTCCATCTCCAGGACCATCGGCGACCCGTCGGCGTCCCGGAAAGGAAAGTCGTGGACATCGATCACGCTGCCGTCAGGGTGGCGGACCTCCCAGCGGTGAGGCCGGCCCGTCTCGAGCGCCCTGAACGATTGGCAGAAGTCGCACGGGCCGGGCAGGCCGAAGCAGTACTCGTGGCAGCGCCGTCCGTGGGACTCGCCGAACTTCTCGCGGAAAGCGCGGTTGGCGAAGGCGATGCCGTAGTCCGGGGTGACAAGGCATATCATCACCGGCAGGGTGTCCAGGACGTCGTAGAGCCGCTTCCGCTCTGCCTTGACCGCCTCGACCGCTTGGCTCGATAGCTCTAAATCACGGAGGGCCTGCTCCGCCCTCTTCTGCCGGGTGACGTCCTGGAAGAGGGTATATACCTGGTACGGCCGGTCCTCTCCCGGCCGGAACAGCGGCACCGCGGTTATGGATATCCAACGATACTCCCTTTCCCGGGGGTTGTACACCCCCATGATAACATCGCTCACCCCGCGCCCGGTCCGCATCGATACCATCGAAGGATGCTCCGCCCCGGGGAAGGGAGAGCCGTCTTCCCGGATGGTGCCGTGGTCCTCGGCGGAGGGATCGTCGACCAGCTCTTCAGCAGGTCTGCCGAGGATCCGCTCGGCGGCCGGGTTCATCGCAATGACCCGCCCGTCGGCGTCGTGGAATACTATCCCCTGGGGCACGGTATCGAACAATAGCTGATACTGACCCTGGTCCAGCGCGGTTGACCTGTTGTTCTTTCCCGAGCCGAGCACGAACGATCAATCCCGTTACGATCTAGAGCGAAGAACCGTTCACCGTGTTGAGCGATGAACAGACCATCGCCCGACTTTTCTCACATAATGGGAAAGCTGCTAGTTATAGTGCTTGGTCCCTTCGCGACCTGGCGGCGGCAGCGGTCAGCGCCCTCTCACCGCAGCTCCATCGTCCTAGGCCTGGGGATGGTGAAGTGGAACGTGCTCCCATTTCCCGGCTCGCTCCTCACCCATATCCTGCCGCCGTGACGCTCCACGATCTTCTTCGCGATGGCCAGCCCGATCCCGGTGCCGGGATACTCGTCCTGGGTGTGAAGCCGCTGGAACATCTGGAATATGCGATCGGCCTGACGGGGGTCCATGCCGATGCCGTTGTCCTCCACCGATATGAGCCACTCTTCCCCTCCGCTCTCCGCCGCGATGCGGATGCGCGGAGGCTCCGTCCCGCGGAACTTGATGGCGTTGGAGATGAGGTTCTGGAAGAGCTGTACCAACTGGGTGGCATCGGCCATCACCCGGGGCAGCTCAAAGACCTCGATGACCGCCCCGCTCTCGTCGATGGAAGCGTGGAGGTTGGTGATCGCCTGCCTCACCGCATCGGTCATGTCCACCATCTCGAAGACCTTGCCGCGGGACTCCAGCCGCGAGTACGCCAGGAGATCGTTGATGAGGGCCTTCATCCGCAGAGAGCCCTGCACCGCGAAATCGAGATGCTGCAGGGCCTCGGGACTAAGCTGGCCGCTGTAGCGCCTCTTCAGCATGTCCAGGTGGGCGGAGACCATCCTGAGCGGCTCCTGCAGGTCGTGCGATGCCACATACGCGAACTGCTGGAGCTCGGCGT
>DAVH01000005.1:0-1492 GCA_002508545.1 Methanomassiliicoccus sp. UBA6 | reverse complement strand
CGAACCTGCCCGGCTCGGGGGAGAACACCGAGACCAGGAAGTGCTTTCCCATCGGCTCGTAGTATGCCTCGAAGCGTAGCGGCTCCCCGGTCTTCAACACCCCTTCGTAGATCTGCAGGTACGGAGGAGGATCGCTGCCGTAGAGCGCGGACGCCAGCGAGCCGATCGCTCTCTCACGGGGTATGCCGGTGATGGTCTCGAAAGCGGCATTGACATCGAGGATGCGATAGTCGACCGCCCTTCCCTCCTCATCACATACCATCTCGTGGAGGCTGATCCCCTCATTGCTGGACGAGAACAGGGACTCGAGCTTCTTCCTGCTCTCCTCGAGGGCCTCCTCCGCCCTCTTCCTCTCCATCGACTTCTTTACCTCTTGGATCGTGCGCTCGATGACCGGCCCCAGGCGGTGGAAGTGCTGCTTCAGGACATAGTCCGTCGCTCCGGCCTTCAGCGTCCCTATCGCCGTTTCCTCGCCTATCCCTCCGGAGACGATGATCACCGGGACCTCTGGGTACCGCTGGCGGACCAAGCTCATGGCGGACAGCCCGTCGAACCCCGGGAGGGAGTAGTCCAGCAGCACGATCTGGGGCTTGCCCCGCTCAAGGGCCCTAAGGTATGTCTCCCTGCTCCAGGTCCAGTCCAGGAAGCAGGACGGGCACACGGAGCGAAGCTCCCGCTTCATGAGCTCGAAGTCGGACTCGTTGTCCTCCAGCACGAGTATTCTCATGCTCTCCGGGCCAGCACAGGACCTGGCCTCCAGCCTGTCGCTTCCGGTGAGCGGCGAATGCTCGCCCGTGCTGCCGCATAGGTTAGCCGCGGGCGTCACGGCAGGTGATGGTGTTCTTACATCATTGCAGTTACTATCGCTCGAAAGGTCGCTGCGAGGGCCGCGATCGTTCCCCGGCCCATCGCCCCTGGACGGTGATGGATCCCCGATGCTCTCGCTCCGGTCTCGGTTCGCATCAGCGCCCGGGGGCGTGAGCGAGATGTTCCCACGCATCATCTCGCCCTCCCGGCGGGCAGAGTGAAGTGGAACACCGCCCCCTTTCCGATCTCTCCTTCCGCCCACACCCTGCCCCCATGGCGGCCGATGATGCGCTGGACGACGGCCAGGCCCACGCCGGTGCCATCGTACTCGGCCGCCGGGTGCAGGCGCTGGAACACGATGAACAGCCTGTCCGCGTACTGGGGATCGAAGCCCGCCCCGTTGTCCTTCACATAGTAGGAACCGCCGCCCTCGCCGGGCTCATAGCCGAACTCGATGACCGCCTTCTCCTTGTGCTTGGTGAACTTGATGGCGTTGGACAGCAGGTTCATGATGACCTGGCGGAGCATCGCCTCATCGCCCTCGACCGTGGGCATCTGCCCCACGAAGAAGGTGATGTCCCTGTCCCTCTCCAGGGCGCTCAGTTCGGCGAAGACCGTCCTGGCGATCCCCTGGAGGTCGACCTCCGAGGTCTTCATGGTCTGGCGGTTGAACCTGGAGAACTCC
>DAVH01000027.1 GCA_002508545.1 Methanomassiliicoccus sp. UBA6 | reverse complement strand
GCCGCGGGTTCAAATCCCGCTCTGTCCACTTTTTTCTCTGGCTCGATTTATATTCCCGTAATTCTGCGGAAATCGGTTCTGCTCCTGAAACTCGGCTAGTTTCCTCATCGCCGATGCTTGATCCTCCATGTTGAGCCCGAGGTACAGGATCGTNNTGCCCGAGGATCTCGGCGATGGTCTCGATCGGCACGCCGGCGAGCCACAGCATGCGGCCGTAGGTTCGGCGCAGCGTGTGGTTGGTGAACTTCAGCTCCACCCTCGCGGCGACCCGGTTGACCAACTTGTCGATAGCGGATCGCTTGTACGGATGGAGCTCGCCGTTGCGCTCGTAGATGAGCAGCTGTTCGGGCACCACCACGGCGGGGTTCTTCGCGCGGGCTCTGGAGATCTCCGCCTCGCGGATCAGCATGTAGCGGTTGAGCTCGGCGATGGTGTTGGGGTGGAAGGAGACGGTCCTCCACTTCCCTCCCTGCCGGCCCTTCCCCTGGACGTGCATGACCCCCATGAGGATGTTGCTGACCTTCTGCCTGATCACTTCCACGCGCCTCAGACCCATCTCCAGTTCGAGATGAATGACGATCCTCTCCATGCCCTCGGCGGCATCGAGGACCCTCATGGCCTGGGCTGGGGTCAACCAGTCCACGTGGATCCGCTTGTCCTTGGGCCACTCCAGCTCCATGTCCTTGATGATATTGTTGCCGTGGAACTGGGCGTACTTGTTGAGGATGCTCATCTCCCTCCGGTCGATCCCCGGCCGAAGGTGGGCGAGGCCCACGTTCTTCAGCCACAGGACCGTCTCTCTGTCCCAGTGCTTGGGATTGGGGTCCAGTCCGGCCTCCTGGAGGCGCACGGAGATCTTGCGGATCAGCCAGCGGTAGCCCTTCCAGGTGGTCTCGCTTCGCCCCTTGTCGATATAGCTTTGAACGAATTCGTCCTGCAGGGAGCTGAGGTATTCTTCTGGCGTGGTCACTTACCTCAGCCTGCCTGCTCAATGGATCGCGAGTGATATAATCCTTGCATCTCACCCCATCCTCCATGATCATCAGTCCCTGATGTCCCCGCTGTACTCGTCCACGAGCGAGTGGTCGTCCTCCAGCTGGCGCGGCTCCAGCCTGGCGTCCTTCAAGATGACGTACTCCGGCCTCGGCCGCCTCCGCTCCCGGCCGGCGCGCACGAGCTCCAGGGCGTTGACGATGGCCAGCGGCTGGCTCATGCCCTCGCCCCCTGGGCACGCGAAGCGAGTGCCAGGTCCATGAGCACAACAGGGCGTCCCGGTGGCGGCACGATCGTCCCGCACAGCACATCACGGAGATGCTTGACCGGCTCAGCCTGTGCCGCGGTCATCAGCCNNAGCCGGTCACCCCCGCCGGCCTCTGGGCGGTCATGGCCGCCTTGAGCATCTCCGATTTGAGGATGATCGATGCCCGGCATAGGACCTTGATCATCTCGTCGACCCCGTCGTCGAAGTCCCCCTCGAAGATGTCCTCGTTCGGCAGCACGCGGAGCCTGGCGGCGACGAGCTTGCGCTGGCCCATGCCGCCGATGGTGGTGAAGGTCTGCAGGTCCTCCTCCTTGATGGAGAGCTTGAACTTCCCGATCTCGTAGGTCCGGCTCCTGGTGACCTTCCTGGTCTCCCTCACTCCCGGAGGCAGCTTGAGCTCCTCCCCGTTGAGGTCGAGCTGCTTCGCCTCCCTCCTGGCCTCGGCCGCATCTCCGCGGCCGTCCCGGCGTTCCCCGACAACTTCAGTAGTTGTGAAGCCATCGTTCACAACCTTAATGTAGGCCGAAATTTGTGATGGACGATCGATCACTGCACAACCCTCAGACGCTTTCCTAGCCACTTCTAGCGTGCCGTGATCCTCCGGCTCACCCCGCTTCCCCCCGGAGGCGGCTGTGGGCTGGATGCCATCCTTCTTTCCCTCGGGGCCAGCCTCGTCCTCCTGAGGCTTCGGCCCCTCACCCCTCAGTCGGGCAAGGTCCTGCTTGGCGAGCTTGAGCTCCCTGACCGCGCGGTTGTACCGCCTCCGGAGCTCTGCCGCTTTCCTGCCTCCGGGGCCTGCGTTCTGGGCGTAGCTCTTCATCGTCTCGATGGAGCCGAACCGCTCGATGACCTCCTCCTGCAGCTTCCGCTTCCCGTCCTCGGCCCTGGCCACCCTGATCTGCGCGTCCTCGATCGGCGTCATGCGATGGTCCTCCCGCAGCGCTGGCACATCCACCGGCCGGAGGGGGCCGGATAGCTGTGCAGCCGGTGGTCGCAGTGGGGACAAAGCCTGACGACGGCGTACCCGCCCCACGGGAGCTCGACGATCTTGGGGTCCCTGACCAGCGGCCTGGCGACCATATCGCCGCTGCGCCGCAGTACGCCGACGATCATGCCCTTCCTCCCAGGAGCTCGATGAGCTGCCGGCGGCCGGCATCGTCGAGCATGAGGCCCTTGCTGTCATCGCAGCCGACGATATCCAACATGGTCATGCATCCGATCTCCCGCACGCGCAGCACCTTACCGCACGGCCGGCCGTTCTCGCACTTGCATGGTATCTCGGTCATGCACTCCCTCCGGTAGGAGCGCCCTCGCGGCGGGGGTTGGCTAGGGATGTCGAGCCCTCCCGCCGGGCCGCAGTGGGGAAGTTGGAGAAGTCCCGCGAAGCCTCGGCGGCCCCCTGTGCCGGGGCGCTCCCGGCGTCCTCATGCCACGAGAGCACGAGGTTGATCGTCTCAAGCTTGGCCGCCCACCTCTCCGACGGATGGTGCTCCATGTGCCACTCGTACTCCTTGCGGAGGCGGAGGAGCTCGGTGCGGTTCATCATCGCCGTGCCGCCTCCAGCGCCTTGCGGACCTTGCTCGCCAGCTGACGTTCGTTGCCGTCGTCCTCGCCAGCGAGGAGGTCCTCGATCTCATGCCACTCGATGCCCCGTCCGGAAAGGAGCTCGACGCTCCCGACTCCCGCGGGATACAACGAGGATCCGGGAAGCTGGGACATCAGCGAACACCTCCCGGGAGCTCGGAGGCCGAGGTCTCCTTGGCGCGGACCTCGGCATACAGCAGGTCTGAGAGCCCGTCGAGCGCTAGCGTGACCTCGCCGATCGCCAGGACGAGGTCGGCCACCGGGACCTCCTGCCCTTCGCGGACCATGAGCTCGTAGCCCTCGATGCACTCCATCGCGTTGCGCAGCTTCGTTGCCACGGTGCCGTAGGTGGCGCGCATCTACTGGCCTCCGTTCGCTGCGTAGGCTGCGGCGCGCTTGGCGGCGTCGATGCGTCGGCGGGTCCCTTCCTCGTCCATGAAGTCCACGTATGCGTACCATCCGGGCGCTTTGACGCTCCCAGGCTGCTCGATCTTGTCGAGCGGCCTCGAGGTCGGAGCGTCCAGCGTGACGCTCACGTTCACGCCCATGCCCCGCAGCATGATTATGTGCGAGTCCAGCTCGTTCAGCGCGTTGTTCACCTTGGCGGCGTGCTCGGCCGCCTTGCTCTCTTCGACGGCCGCCAGGGCCGTTTCCACCGGGTCGTTCTCGTTCAAGGCTCAACACCTCAGTGACAGGCGCCGGGGGTTGGGGAAGTGTTGAGCATCCAGAAGTGAAACCCATCCCCCGACATGGCTATCGCTAGCAGGGTGACACTCTCAGCTTGGATGCTCTTGTTTGGCAAGCTCAATGATTAGAGATTGCAAATCCCTAATGCAAATCCGGTAATTTAAAGATTAGCGTTTGCTAATCAAAAAGTATAAGATTAGGGATTGCAAATTGTTCATTAATAATGATAGGCTAATAATTACCAAAGGGATACCTTTGCAATTGCTAATGAAACAGCTCGAACCACCCGCCACGATACTCGATGAGGCTAACGCGGTGAGCCTGATGCTCTATCTGCTGGAGAACAGCGACCGCGATAAGCCTGTGGCAGCCACGGACCTGTTGAATGTGGTCAAGAGCTACAATCGTATGAAAGCCCTGGCCGACAAGCTCAAGGATCTCGGCCTGGTCGATGTCAAGGTGGTCAAAGAGCGCAACATCTCGTTCAATTATTCCCTGACGGAAAAGGGAAAGGAAGTGGCGGAGCTGCTCCGCCGTGCCGTCGACCTAATCCCTGCACCGTGAGCATAGGTCACAGTTCCCCTTTGCTGGCGGGACACCAAGTCCCTCCAAAATCTCTCTGTTGTTCATGTGCCTGATGTTGTCTTTGATGTACGCTAATCGCTCCAGCAGGACACATTTTTCTCTCACTCCAGGTGGCAGGAAATAGTATAGGTCCTCATAGATGGCGTCAACCGTTTTCTCCGTCTGGATATCCACCATTTTTCTCTCCGCCGCTGAATTTTGTATTCTTATATTTATCAACATCAGGGGAGAGAGGTCGCCGAAAGTATCTGCCGGCCAGCGTCCGGTAACAAATCGAAAATGCGTTCGATGAGGGTCATGGACACGCTTCCGCAATAAAAAAAGGAAGGGTTTGGATCACATCTTGGTGATCTTGATCGTCCAGGCTCCGTCAGCATCGACGTTCAGCCACGCGATGCCGGGCGCCACCTGCAGGATCCCGTTCCCAACGGTCACGGACGTCTCTCCAGAATACGCCCCGATCTCGTTGGCGATGAGCTCCTCGTAGGCCCCGGAATCGCTCCACAGGGTGACGGCGAAGTTGCTGGAGCCATCATGGGTCATGTTGAACACCACGGTCCCGGTGGTCAGCTGCAGGGGCACCGAGACCTCAGGACCGCTGCCGGTCAGGGTCTGCGGGAGGGCTGCTCCGGACGCCACGCGAGGTTGCTCGATGATGATGCTCCACGCCCCGTCCGCGTCGATGTCAAGGTAGTGCTTGCCCGGCTCCGCTCCAACGATGTTGCCGTCCTTGACGCCGATCAAGGTGGCGCCGTCGTAGGTGCCGATCTCGTTAGCGAGGAGCTCGACATAGCCGCCGGTGTCATTGCAGAGCGTCACGGCGAAGTTGCTCGATCCGGAGTGCGTCATGTGGAAAATGGTCACGCCGGCCTGCAGCTCGAACTTCTCCGAGACCTTGTCCCCGGTACCACTGTACGATACGTTGGCGATCTGGTCTCTGGTGTTCGTGTCGGTATTGTCGGTGCCGCCGTTATTGTTGTTACTGTTGTTAGTGCCGCTATTGTCGTTCGCACTGCTGTTCCCGCCGCTCATGGCCGCGGCCGCGATGATGATCACGACCACGACGGCCAGCACGGCTGCTATCCCCAACAATTTCTTCGATACCATTCCTTTTCCCCCAAATGGTTTTCGTTGTATAGGGGAGCCGGAAACGTTAAAACTATCTCAGGATGGCGAACCCTTCGGCAAGAGGAAATAAGGAGGTGATTGGAAACAGACCTCAGGTTCCGGTGGAGAATTCACAACTCTAATTATATTTATCTGGTTCGAACGATAACGTCGGGATTTGAAATATTAAACGGTCAGAAAGTTAATAGCTGCATCACAGAGCTGACATCATTTTGATGAGGGAGCCAGTGATGCATAAGCAAGGTTTTTAAGAGCATAGGCCGGTCATCCCACGAGCATCCATGCCAGTATTCATGATTCATAGCGATTATCTTACAAACCGCCCGCAGACAGCTGGGCATGACCGATTCAGAAGAACCACGCTCTTGCTGTTGTCATTGGGGTGGTGATCCGTTTGCCACGAACAAAAAGGATAGAGGGGACTTCACTGATCATAGTCCCAGTCAGCAAGCTGCTACTCGATAATGCCAATCCGCGAATTCCGCCCACTCAGGGCCAGAAGGACGCCTTCAAGTACATGATCCGTGGCCAGTGGAGGACCATCCAGCCACTCGCCAAGAGCATTGCCGAGAACGGTTATGACGACTTCGAACCCCTGCTAGTTATGTCTGCCGATGATGGTAATTATGTTGTGCGCGAGGGGAACAGGCGTTTGACCGCCCTTAAGATGCTCTTGTATCCCAGCTCGATCCCCCGTGAATTTAAAAAAGAGCGTAAACTGATCGAAGAGTTCAGTAAGACCGCCAGAGATCTCGAGCGCCTAAAGCGGATACCTTGTTCGGTGACGGACAGGCCTTCGTCGGTCAGGATCATGGATCGCAGGCATGGGGGAGAGAAGGGCGGGGCTGGCGTCGTTGCATGGGGCTCCCTACCGAACGCAAGATTCAGAAGGTCCAACGGTGAGCTAGTGCCGGAGCTCGACATCCTCGATGAGATCGTGGCCAGCGGTAAGCTCTCGGAGCAGGCGAAAGAGGCATATTATGTTGGCGATTTCACTTTAACCAACTTTTCGAGGTTAGTCATCGATCAGAAAGACTCTCGTAAACGTCTCGGCATATCGATCGAGAATGGCAAGGTCCGTTATGTAGGGGACAAGGAAACCATCTTGGATGCTCTTGCGACAATAGCGGACGAGGTAGCAACGAAGAAGATCAACGTCAACGACATATACTATGCAGAGGACGGATTAAGATACCTCGACAAGAAACTTGGTGAAGGTGTCAGCCTTTACGATCCAGATAGGGCGCCCTCCGAGCCGGATGTAGTCGACGATGTTGATGGCCCCCGGTCGCCGGTGGACGAGCTACGTGATGAGCAGCCTGGAGAGCCGCCAGAGAGCACTGAAAAAAAGAAAATAAAAAAGGCCAGGCGTACTGCCCTCATTTCCCCGGATCTGGTGATTCCCGATTTCCACAACGAACGAAAGGCAGAGGCCCTGTTCGACGAGCTGAAGCGCTTGGACCTTGACAGGAGCTCCACCAAACCGGGCTTCAAATATGTGGCTTCGCTCGGGTTCCGTACCTTTGTGGAGCTATCTGCCGATGCCTACGCTGATAGGCATGGGATCCCGACGTACACTGAAAACTCGAAGGGAAGAAGAAGAGACCGTCAGCTCATGGAAATTATTACTGATGTTTGCAAGGACCTCAAGAAACGGCACGCCGAGGATCCGACGTTAGAGATAGATGACGAAGCTTTGGATCGAGCCATCGAGCTGAACACCCATAGCAACCCCGATAACATCCTCCTCACTTACGAGTTGAATAAATGCGTCCACAGCAGAGGACACCATCCTTCGATCGATGGCATGAGAACGCTATGGGATCGCATGGAAAAGAGCCTAGTGGCCATGTGGAGGTACATGTAGATCATTGCTGGCCAACGATTTTATATTAAACACTAGAATATCCGGCCGGATGAGTTACAGCTCTCCGCTCCGGTATCCCGGCGGCAAGGGAAAGCTCGCCGGCTTCTTCTCCCAGCTCATTACGGCCAACGGGCTGGAGGGCGGTACTTACATCGAGCCGTTCGCCGGCGGCGCGGGGGTGGCCATGTCGTTGCTCGCCGAAGGCAAGGTAGGCAATATCGTCATCAATGACATCGATCGCCCCATCCATGCGTTCTGGCAGGCAGTGCTGGACCGCCCTGAGGATATGGCTCGCAAGATCAGGGAGACCGCGGTTACGGTCGAGGAATGGAGGAAGCAGAAGAAGATACAACGAGCTCCAGATGCTAACGTCTTCGATCTTGGCTTCTCTACCTTTTTCCTGAACCGCACCAACCGCTCCGGGGTCCTCGACGGCGGGCCGATTGGAGGCCTTGAGCAAAAGGGCACTTACAAGATCGACGCCCGCTACAATCCGGAGAGACTAGCAGGGATCGTCGAGCACATTGGTAGCCTTTCCGAGCACATCCAGCTGTACGGTACGGATGCGGAGGACTTCATCCGAAAGGTACTTCCGGACCAGGACCGGGACAGCACCCTCGTGTACCTCGACCCGCCATACTATCAGAAGGGCGCGTACCTTTACATGAATTACTACAGCCATTGGGACCATCTGCGCCTGTCCGAGGCCGTGGATGAGTGCGCGCACCACTGGGTCGTCAGCTATGACGATGACCCGGCTATCAGGGACTTCTATCGCCCGTACCGCAGGCGGGAGTTCTGTCTCGACTACAGCGCTTATGAGCGGAGGAAGGGTCGAGAGATCATGTTCTTCAGCGACGAGCTTGAGGTGCCGGACGACCTGCTCCTGCCGGGGCAGCGTGATAATCTGTCGCTCCTTGAGGATACTCGGCCGTTCGTGCAGACCACATTGATATAGTCAGCTCGAATCTTCATTGTGCGGACACCCGAACTCTCTTACCAGTCCTCGACCGCCACGCCTCCGACGTGACGACCATAGCACACGATCACGACCTCTCCCGCGGCCTCCAAGAGGGACGCGAACCGCATCCATCCCCTCACCATGGTGCCATCGATGGCGACCGCTGCCGCGTCCGGGCTCCACTGCACCTCAATGAGATCCCACGCGCTCCTGGCATCATCAGCCCGCCCGAGCTCGTGGTCCTCGAGATCTCGGATGACGTACTGCATGATCATCCTGACGACCGATCGCCTTGACCTCCGTTGCGGGGGGAGGGGTGACCGAAAGTGCGAATCATACTTTCTCGATTCATCCAATCATCAGCCCTTTCTTTTATCCTTATAACAGTGATACAAGTCCCGAGTGGGGAGCGTGTCTAAACACATCATCGAGAATCCAGTGATCAACTCGCCTTTCAAAGAGCCGAACAAGTATTTCCGATTCACCGACGAGGGGATCACCAGCGACATCGTCGAGGGCAGGCGGCCGAGCTCATACTTCCTGCCGATCGCTCAGCCCCGAAAGCGGGACAAGCAGACCAAGTTCGAGACGGAGTGGACCAAGGACCGCATCCGTCCGAACGAGTTCGTCAACGAGGTCAGAGCGCACGTCGACGCCTGGAGAAGCGGCGGAAGAACCGGCATCACCTCGACCACCCGGCAGCTCCTGGAATACTGGAACGACGAGTCTAGGGAGAAGAAGCTGTTCTACTGTCAGATCGAAGCGCTGGAGACGCTGATATACCTGACCGAGGCAGCGCCTAAGATCGGCGATCATTACGCCGAGAACATCCTCTCGGAGAAGAACGCGGAGATGAACGCGTCGCTTCCGCGCATCGCCATGAAGATGGCCACCGGGACCGGGAAGACCGTGGTCATGGCCATGATCATCGCCTGGCATACGCTCAACAAACTTGCTTCCCCTCAAGATGCCAGGTTCTCTGATGCGTTCCTGATCCTCACGCCCGGCATCACAATCAAGGACCGCTTACGAGTCCTGCTGCCGACCGACCCGGACAACTACTACCGGCAGAGGGACGTCGTTCCGTCGGAGTGGATGGACAAGCTCTGCCAGGCGAAGATCGTCATCACCAACTTCCACAACCTCCAGCTCAAGGAGAAGATCGAGGCGTCCAAGCTGACGAAGTCCCTACTCGGCAACCCATCGGCGTTCACCGAGACGCCGGACGAGATGGTACGGAGAGTATGCAGGGAGCTGGGCAACAAGAAGAACATCGTCGTGATCAACGACGAGGCTCACCACTGCTACTTCCGCAAGAACGGTGACAGTGCTGATCTGAAGGGCGAGGAGAAAAGCGAGGCGGAGAGCCGGGAGAAGAATGCCAGGGTGTGGAGCGGCGGCCTGCTCGCCGTGAACGAGAAGATCGGCACAAGGCAGATCTACGATCTCTCGGCGACGCCGTTCTTCCTCAAGGGCTCCGGCTATGACGAGGGGACCCTGTTCCCCTGGGTGGTCTCTGACTTCGCGCTCATCGATGCCATCGAGTCCGGCCTGGTGAAGATACCGCGGGTGCCGGTGAGCGACAACTCCATGTCGAGTGCTCTGCCGACCTACCTGGACATCTGGACCCATATACGGGATGCGTTGCCGAAGAAGAGCAGGAAGGACACGGCGGGGATCGACGGCGAGCCCAAGCTCCCAGGGGTGCTGGAAGGAGCTCTCCGCTCGCTCTACGGCAACTATGAAAAGTTCTACCAGGCGTGGGAGGAGCACAACGCCAATGGGGGAAAGGGCTCCACGCCTCCGGTGCTCATCGTCGTCTGCAACAACACCAGCGTCTCGAAGCTTGTTTACGATTACATCTCCGGGTGGGAGAAGGAGATCGACGGGCGGACGGTCGTTCAGGCCGGCGCCCTGGACATCTTCAGGAACGATGACGGCCGGGGAGGGTGGCTCCCAAGGNNGTGGACAGCGAGCAGCTCGAGTCCGGCGGGGCGATGAGCGACCAGTTCCGGAAGATGGCCTCGAGGGAGATCGAGGAGTTCAAGGACGAGTACCGCGCTCGATTCCCTGGTAGGGACGTCGAGCAGCTGACCTCGGAGGACATCCTCCGCGAGGTGATGAACACCGTCGGCAAGCCTGGCAAGCTGGGCGAGCACATCAGATGCGTCGTCTCCGTCTCCATGCTCACCGAGGGCTGGGACGCTCAGACCGTGACGCATGTTCTAGGGGTCAGAGCGTTCGGGACGCAGCTGTTATGCGAGCAGGTCATCGGGCGAGCTCTGCGCCGCATGAGCTACGCCACCGATGAGAACGGGATGTTCGTCCCTGAATACGCCGAGGTCTACGGCGTCCCGTTCTCGTTCATACCTGCGAAAGGAAAACCGTCCCATCCGAGCGAGCAGCGGGAGGTCCACCGGGTCAAGGCGATGCCCGATCGCGCTTCGGCCGAGATACGGTTCCCCAAGCTGCTGGGCTACCGGTACGACATCGGCGAGGACCGCCTGACCGCCACTTTCGATCATGCCTCCAAGATGACGCTGTCAACGAAGGACGTACCGACCGAGACCGAGGTCGACCCCATCGTCGGCAAGGGCGAAGTGCACGATCTCGCGGAGTTGAAAAGGTATAGGGAGTCCTCGGTGGCGTTCTACCTGGCGAAGAAGCTGCTGGAGACGAGGTTCCGCGACGAGGAGGACAAGCCGAAATCATGGCTGTTCCCCCAGCTGCTGGAGATCACTAGGCGGTGGCTCAGCGAGTATGTCGAGTACAAGTCCGACACCTTCCCGCAGATGCTGCTGCTGGTCCAGTTCTCGCAGACGGCCGTGGACCGCATCTACAGCTCGATCGTTACCGGTCAGGTGAAAACACCGACCATCAAGCCGATCTTCCGGCCGTACGATCCGCAGGGCTCGACGAAGGACGTCGACTTCGACACCATCCGCTCGGTGTACGAGACCAAGCCGGAGAAGTGCCATGTGTCGCACGTGGTCTGCGATACTAACTCCTGGGAGCAGAAGATGGCCCAGACCCTCGAGTCCATGCCCGAGGTCATTTCTTACGTCAAAAACCAGGGGCTGGGGTTCTACATCCCGTACACCAAGGACGGGCAGGAGCACAAGTACCTTCCGGACTTCATCGCCATGGTAAACTACGGGCAGGAGGAGATCCTTTACCTCATCATCGAGGTCAGCGGGCAGAACCTGGAGGACAAGAAGCTCAAGGTTGACACCGCCACCAAGTATTGGATCCCGGCGGTCAACAACTACGCCGGTTTCGGGCGGTGGGAGTTCATAGAGATCAAGGACCCGTGGAACGCTAAGAACCAGCTTCAAGAGTTCATTTCGAAGATCAGGGAGGGATGATATGGCCAGGCCGAGGAAGGTAAAGGAAACGGTTGAGGTAGATTCGATAAAGCACCAGGACACCAGGGTCAACATCCCCACCGAAGAGCTTCGCAACTTCGTCAAGGACGATGGACCGAAGACTTTGCTGTACCCAAGAGATCCGTCGCTCGATCCTCAGCTGGTGTGGAAGGGCAAGGATGAGCAGGACCGGAAGGACCTCGCGGTGCCCTCGACCCCCATCTACATCCAGGAGAAGATCCATCCGCAGGCCATCATCGACGACCTGCTGAAGGAGAGCAGCGAGGACGGCAAGAGCCCGAAGAAGACAGTGCAGCTCGATCTGTTCTCTGACTTCAACGGTCTTCCGAAAGAGTTCGACAAGAGGATTCAGTTTTACCAGCATGATCAGCACTGGTCCAATCGGATGATTCTTGGAGACTCACTGCTAGTCATGGCATCCCTTGCCGAGAAGGAGGGAATGAAGGGCAAGGTGCAGATGGTCTATATTGACCCGCCTTATGGCATCAAGTTCGGGTCGAATTGGCAGGTCAGCACGAGAAAAAGGGACGTGAAAGATGGTAAAGGGGAAGATACAACAAGGCAGCCCGAGCAGGTAAAAGCATTCAGAGATACATGGGAGCTGGGAATTCATTCATACTTGGCTTATTTAAGAGATAGAATGGTGATTTCCCGAGAACTTCTTAGTGAAAGTGGTAGCATATTTATTCAGATTGGTGACGAAAATGTCCATTTGGTGAGATGCTTGCTCGATGAGGTATTTGGGGCTGAAAATTTCATAGCTCAGATATCTTTCCAAAAAACTGGCGGGTTAATCGCCGATAAAATAGTAACAACCGTTGATTATTTGATTTGGTATGCTAAAAATACAAACCTCGTCAAGTGGCGTCCATTATTCTTGGAAAGGCAAGCGGGCGATACAAGTTTAGAAAGGTACAATCAGGTTTTAAATGAAGATGGTCAAATTCGTTCCATAACAAAAGATGAAACGTTATCCGGGATAGTTAATAATGGATGGAGAATGCAACAAACGTCATTGGAGTCGGAAAATCCAATTTTCCCATATTCTTTCGAGGGGCAATTTTATAATCAAAGATGGAAAACAAACAATCAGGGATTAACTAGGTTGGCTTATGCACGAAGGATTGTAAGGGCTGGGACTAAACTTCGCTACATTCGCCTTGTAGATGATTTTCCTGTAGTACCACTAACGGATCGATGGGAGTCAATGCAGATTGGTACCGAATTACAATATGTTGTCCAGACCTCACCGATGGTGGCCCAACGCTGTATGCTAATGACGACAGATCCAGGAGACCTGGTTCTCGACCCCACTTGTGGAAGCGGCACAACAGCATACGTGGCTGAACAATGGGGCCGCCGCTGGATCACCATCGATACCAGCCGGGTCGCCCTTGCACTCGCCCGCACCCGGTTAATGTCCGCCCGGTTTCCTTACTACTATCTGGCCGACTCAGTAGATGGCATGAAGAAGAGGGCCGAGGTCACCGGGATCCAGGCCCCAACAGTGGCGACTAAGCAGGACGTGAGAAAGGGATTCGTGTACCAGCAGGTCCCCCACATTACATTGAAATCCATTGCCAACAATGAGGAGATCGACGTAATTCACGCCAAGTGGCAGCCCCAGCTTGATGAGCTTAGGGCAAAGATCAACAATGTGGCTGAAAAATCCTTCGAGGAGTGGGAGATCCCGAGAGAAAGCGAGAGCAAGGAGCTCGCGCCATTGCTCAAGGAGTGGTGGGACCTTCGGCGGCAGAGACAGAAGGAGATCGACGAAAGCATCGCCCGCCATGCCGATACCGAGACCCTTTACGACAAGCCTTACGAGGACAGGAACAAGGTCCGCGTTACTGGACCGTTCACCGTGGAGAGCCTCTCCCCCCATCGCGTCCTGCCGGCCGATGAGGACAACAATGGTGTTGTCTCCGAGGAGGAGGCGAACAAGGAGCAGCACTTCATCTCCTCGATTCTCGACAATCTGCGCAAGGCCGGCGTCCATAACACCAAGAAGAACGAGAAGATCGTATTCGATTCGCTCGACGTCTACGCGGGCAAGTGGATCCAGGCCGAGGGCCTCTACACCGACTCGGAGGGCAAGGCTAGACGTGCTGCGGTTGCGATCGGACCGCAATTTGGGACGGTCGGTCCCGAGCTCGTCAGGGAAGCGGTCATCGAGGCGGTCAACGGCATCGGCTTCGACATCCTCTTGGTCTGCGGCTTCGCCTTCGATCCTCACGTCTCCGAGGACATCAAGAACTACGGCAAGATCGCCGTCATCCCGGTGAAGATAGCCCCGGAGCTCAACATGGGTGACGAGCTCTTGAAGAAGACCGGAGCGGGCAATCTGTTCATGGTGTTCGGGGAGCCGGATCTTGTCATTAAGAAGCACGCTGACGGGACAGTTGAGGTCGAACTCAAGGGCTTGGACATCTATGATCCGACGACCGGAGCGATACGGTCCTCGACCACAGACGACATAGCCTGCTGGTTCATCGACACCGACTACAACGGAGAAGCGTTCTTCGTCCGCCACGCGTACTTCACCGGAGCGAACAAGCCGTACGAGTCGCTGAAGAGGACGCTGCGGGCCGAGGTGGACGAGGCCGCCTGGGAGAGCCTCTACAGCACCAAGAGCCGGCGGTTCCCGACGCCTTCGAGCGGCAGGATCGCGGTCAAGGTAATCAACCATTACGGGGACGAGGTGCTGAAGGTCTACGACATTAAAAGGGAAGCTGCGACCTCAAGGAACTCTTGAAGTTGGGTCGGGTCGGTGACATGACCAGCAAGGAAGCTCCACAAACAAGGCCCAATGAAGTAACGGCATCTGAAAATATGATAATCGACCCGCGCACATACCAGAAGGTCACAAAACTCCTCGGTTGCCTAGCTATCGACCAAAGCATCATTGAGAGGGGTTTTGCCATCTCACCGATAAGGAAAAGGAGCAGCTTGTTTCCAAAAAGCACTCCACAAGGAAGATCGGCGAGGGGCACCTTTACGAGAGCTGCGTGTACGAAGCGCTCCTCGACCTCATCGAACACAATGACGATATCAAGGCAATCCTGCAGAAGGGGAGTAGGATAACTGAAACCACTTCTCTCGAGCCTGGCATCATGGGATTCATCTATAAGAACGGGGACATCCACATAGGATGCGGCGATGTGGACTATCTTGAGTTAGATTCGCTCCTCTTGGACTCGAACGGAAATTTCTGTGTCGTTGAGATGCTCAATGGAGTGAACAACCTGGACAGCCTTGTAAGGGAATATTGGCACAGGGAGATAATACTTAAAAAGTTGACGGGCAAGGAGATCATTCCGTACATTCTAGTGTCCTCGGAGGACATTCGCCACAAGAAACCCGTCATGGACGTAACGTCCAACCCACACGCCTACTTCGTTCAGATCGGATTTGAAAGCTACGACCCTGAATGGGTGAAAGATGCCCCCTCTTAGAAGATCGACCTACCTCAGAGTTCCAAGGTGAGGGGGCCCTCTGCCTTTCCCATATTGAGACTGGATTACGCATCAGCATGTAAAAAGGCCGATGCGAGAGTGTACGACGGGCTGTGCATCGGCGTGTTAGATGCTGCCCAGTTCCACGATTACGACTACCTCGACAAGCTGACACTGGGCAGGGTTCCGGCGTTAAAAATGATCGCGCTGTTGGAAAGGTTGAGTTACAAGATGAGAACCGCAGAAGGCCTCCATAGCCCATCGCTGTTATCCAGTATGGACTTCGACTATGCGATTCTGGCATACGAACTCAGGGATATGCGTGGGTCGCTGTACTTTAAAAGAAAAAGCGAAAAGCGATTCATCAAGTTCGGACCGTACTCTCCCTACACCATCGAGATCGAGAGAGAAATAACTGAGAATGCGGGAGGATCGTATCGATTTCTAGAGGGTGAGAAGCGCACCCTCGATAACCGGATAATCACACGCTACTTTCGATCATTTTATCAAAACCCCACAGGTGAACGAAGGAAACGTAAGAATCGGCCCACCGTCAAATCCCTGCTTGCAGGCGCCAGATAAGAATTCCAATCTCTAAAGGTGATAACCACGACAGGGACGAGGTGCTGAAGGTCTACGATCTGAGAATTTTGCGTTTTTTATTCTATGATTTTATAACAATTGTTATCGACAGAACGCCTTTCGTAATTAGGATGCACTAGCCGCGCTTACTCCCTTATTATCATGGCGAGCGAGGACGATTTCTACAAAGTCCCTTGGTAAAGGTAATGTAACTTGTAAGCCCTGGGCCATAAATTGACTTTTTGGCTGGATGAATCCCTGAATCCTGGTTATGTTCGTTGATGCATTACTTCCCTGGCAGAGACCAGGCAACATAAATGCCGATGGGAGAAGATTATCTCGTTGCTTGATGGGACTACTTTTACTATCTCGATGTAAAATATTAACTTTACATATAAATAAATATAATCATATTGAGAGCAGGGGAGAAGTCTGGCAATATGCTACCGCTGCCGAGCTGGTCCAGTCGTAGAACGCGGCCTATGTAGGAGATGTAAAGACTACCTAGACCCTGACGCAACACTCACATTTGAACAATACCTAGGGACTCTTCCGAGCAACAAATACGTCCGCATTTCTATGGCAGATGAGGAGTTGCTGACCTATTACTACTATAAGTGGGAAAAAGAGAAACTTGGAACACCCCACATCTACCCGCGTCTGAGGAGCAGAGGCTCCTATACATATGAAAATTCCAAACTAGAGGAATGGTTCAGCGAGCAGTTCTTCGAGATTCTGCAAGAGCGGTGGGCCGTTGGGCCGCTAGAAGTTAGCACGCATCCGATCAAAAACGATTTTTCTAAGTTCGTCATGGCTCTGAACACTCTCTCGATATGCATCAATCGTGATTATCCAGGGATCGCGGATAATGACCTTACCTCTCTGCTCCTGAAAAAGACAATCCGACAGCTCGATATTTCCTCAAATCCGATGGACGAGGCGAAATCCGCGTTCACACCTGGAAGCGCTCTCTATTTTCTCGAGCTTTACGCGAACCTAAGGGACCAATCGCTCCTTTCAGCCGTTCAATCAAAGATTCTCTCTATGTCCAAGGTGGAAGCGAACAGACTCATTCGAGGACCGTGCGTGATGCCAAAGGAATGGCCGCATCAACTGGAGGCTTTCACCGCTTGGGAGGACAACAATCACATGGGAATAATTGAGATGGCGACTGGGACCGGGAAGACGTTGGTCGGTTTGATGGCCATCAGGAAGTTGTACAACGAGAAAAGGCGGGGAACCGTATTGGTTCTAGGGCCTTCAAAGGCCATCTTGAACCAATGGAGGAGAGAGACAATCGATAAATTGGGGCTTATTGCGACACGGGACAGACCATACACAGACCCGGTCAGGATTGACAACTTCTCCATTCATTATAACACCTTCCAGAGCGTGTACAAGGCGCCTGATAATTACTATGCTGATCTTCTAATCGTCGACGAGGTGCACCACGGTGCCGCCAAGGAGTTCCGGAACGTCCTAGGGGTTGATGCCCTTTGGAAGATGGGCCTTTCCGCAACTGTGGAAGGTGGGATGAGGGAAAGCATACTCGGTCAGGAACTTGGACGCATAGTTTATACGTTCACCTTGCAGGAGGCGATAAGCCGAAACATCATTCCCTCGTTCGAATGGAAGATTCATCCCACGTACTTATCGATCGAGGAGAGGGAAGAATTTGCCGCATTATCGCACAAGATACGCTCTTGTTTTCGTGATGTGAAGGGAGATAGGGCCACCATTAAGAGGATCGTTGGAGACGTCCCTTTCGAGATCGAGGATTTGCATGACTTCGTGAGGCTCTTTGAGATCGCTCGTTACAAAGGCGTCGAATTACCCGACGATTGGAAAAATCTACAGGTCATGGTCATGAACAGGCGGTGGATCATCCACCGTTCCAGGCCAAAGGTTGAGAAGGCTATAGAGCTAGCGAAAAACTACGGCGCCACCAATAAGGTCATCCTGTTCGCCATGGACACCGATACTTGCGACCTCATCGCTTCTGAGTTGGAGCACAGTTGTAAAGTTTATGTCGCCCACTCCAAGAGGAAAGAGGACGCTAGCTCGCAGATCGAAATGTTCAAGAGAACGAGCACTGGAATTCTCATCGGCGCTCGGATGTTGGACGAAGGCATAGACATTCCTGACGCCGACATCGGGATTAACGTGTCCTCGTCCAAGACCAGGTTGCAGCTTGTACAAAGGATGGGACGTATCCTCAGGAAGAGGCCGGGAAAGAATCCAGTGTTCCACCACTATATCGCACTCCCCGACAGTAACGAGCAGGTCGAAGAAGAGGACGATCTGCGTTTCATTGATGACCTTGCCTGGGTACAGGAGACCGCCTTACACCTTGGGCTTGGCTGTCGGCTAGTGGAGGAGGAGTCCGAACTACAAAGAGTAAGAGAGAGGGCGGAACAATCGCTTAGCAGGCGTATCGAGAGGAGGCCGGCGTACCCACCGACGTTTGGCACCTTAAACTTGAACAGCATAATTGCCGAGTTCTCCGACGAGGCCAGGAACAATATGCTGAGGGCGTTGGGAAACTATCCCCCCTCTCACAGCATCACGGATGAGGAATGGATGCAGATGATCCGCAACTCTTATCAGAATGAAAGAGACCGATCGTCGTCGAATGTGACGTTGCCTGGAAGCTGGTACCTGCTGGTGATCGGGGACAGGAACCCGATAAAGTTAGGGAGGATGCTGAGATCCGTTACTGTCTAGTATGCGTTCGATACTGAACTCACTTATAGGGTTCAACGATCTAGTTGGTTTGGCGTTCTAGACACTTTACCGACGGTCGACATGATAGGTCCTTAAGGATTTCGGGTGCGTGATAGCGCCAGGGGGTAATTTTTTCTCGAAGAACTTTAGGTGCTGCGGAACTGTGGACGGGGAAAATATGCCGAGCATGTTCGAGCTAGGGTTGATAGGATGTATGGGGAGATCTGAAAATAAGATTCAACAAATCTAGACATTATGTTTCGTAGACAAAAACCCTGCTCTTTCCACTTCCTTTTATGTTAGGGCTCAGCACGCTCGCTCATCGTCTCTCATGACCGGCATGGTGAAAAAGAAGGTGGTGCCCTTTCCAGGCTCGCTCTCGAACCAGATGCGACCGTGGTGCCGCTCGACGATCTTCCTGCTGACCGCGAGGCCGATGCCCGTCCCGGGATACTCGTCTCGAGTGTGCAGGCGGGAGAACATCTTGAACAGCTTGTCCGCGTACTCGGGGGCGATGCCTATGCCATTGTCTCGGACGGAGATGATCCACTCGCCATCCCCCATACGGACCGAAACATAGACTTGAGGGGCGGCCTCGCTGCGGTACTTGATGGCGTTGCCGATGAGGTTCTCCAGCAGCATGATGATCTGGGACCTGTCCCCCGTCACGGTCGGCAGCTTGTCGTGTGTAACCAAGGCGCCGTTCTCCTCGATGGCCGCCCTGAGGTCCGTCAGGGCCGTGGACAAGGCCTCGTCCATATGCACTGGCGTCTTCTTCGGTTCCCCGCTCTCGACCCGGGAGTAGGCGAGCAGGTCGTCGATCATGGCCGCCATGCGCTCGGCGCCGTCCCTTGCGATGACGAGGTACTCTCGGGACTTATCGTCCAGCGTCTCGGAGGACCTCTTTTCCAGGAGGCTCAAGTACATGGTGACCATCCTCAGTGGCTCCTTCAGGTCGTGGCTGGTCACGGAGGCGAACTGCTGCAGCTCCTCGTTGGAGCGGCGCAGTTCATCCCTGATGCGGGCCTGCTCCTCGCTCAGCTTCTTACGCTCGATGGCGTAGCGGATGGAGCGGTCGATGGCGTCGCCGCTGGAACTGCCCTTCACCAAGTAGTCCTGGGCGCCGTGCTTGATCGCGTCAACGGCGATATCGATGGCCCCTTCGGTGGTCAGGGCGACGATCGGTACCTTGCGGGATGTCTTCTCGATGTGAGCGAGGACTTCGTTCGGTGATGTACCGGGTAAAAGCAGGTCCACCACCACGATCCCGATGTTCCCCCCTTCGATGGCCCCTACGGCCTCGCCCATGGATTTCACCGCCTTGATGGAGTAGCACAGTTCAGGGAACGAGCGGTAGCGGCTAGCGCTCATCAGCTGGTCGAACAGGGCGATATCCCGGGGGTCGTCCTCGATGAGCAGAATATTGACTTTCTCTCCCACGATAGACCATTCTCTTTGAAGTATATCATTACTCGGTGCCCTTGAAACAGGACCGCGATCCTGTCAGGTCATAATGTCACGATCGATGTGCATCTCACCGTCTTTTCGTCCTTGGATGATGGCTTCCACGGGTAGGGATTATCGCCAAAACATCAAACTCGCATCATATCCACCCGCTCCTATCACGGACCACGGTTAATAACGTGGGCTTGGCTTGAATGATCGGTTGAACATCCAAGGAGGAATTGATCTGACACACCACTATTCGGGACCGAACTTCGGCTTTCCGCGAGGGGATGCTCGCCTGGACCTGACCGATATCTTCGCGTTCCCCAAGCCTGGCGACCCCAGAAGATCGACCATCATCATGAACATGCATCCCTCGTCCTCGCTCAAGCCGCCCGAGCCGACGACGCCGGAACCCTTCGCCCCCGAGGCCATCTATGAGCTGAGGATCGACACCAACGGGGACATGGTCGCCGACATCGCGTACCGTACTCGATTCTATCGGAGCGAGGACGGCTCGATGACCGCGACGGTGCGCCGGGCCGAGGGCCCCGAGGCCGCCGGCCGTGGAGAAGGAGGCAAGATCATCTTCGAGGGAGCGCCGGTCTCGATGGGCCGCGGGGCTCAGGTGACGAAATCCAGCGATTATCGCCTGTTCGCCGGTTGGCGCAGCGACCCGTTCTTCTTCGACGTCGAGGGCGTCCTGAACAAGATGCAGTTCACCGGGAAGGACTGGTTCGCCGACAAGGACGTCTGCAGCATAGCGCTGGAGGTGCCGGTGAGCGACATCGGCGGCGGCGCGCCCCTGAACCTGTGGCACCGATCTATGGTGCAAGTGAACGGCCAATGGGTGCAGGCGGACCGGGGGGCGAGGCCCTCCCAGACCCCGTTCCTTGCGGACGCCGAGCGAGAGGCGTACCTCGACGGAGAGCCGGCGCAGGACGAGAGGTTCGTGCCGATGTTCGCACACGCCCTGGAGAAGACCGGCGGGTATACCCCTCAGGGGGCAGAGGCGGCGGCCAGGAGCCTGCTGCCCGACGTCCTGCCGTACGACCCCAAGATGCCCGCGGCGTACCCCGGCAACGGGCGGATGCCCCGGGACGACGCGAAGGACGTCTTCCTGACGGTCCTCAACGGCAGGCTGACCTGGGACAAGTGCGGACCGCACGCCGACATGCTGGACGAGTTCCCCTTCCTCGGTCCGCCGCACCAGGTGCGGCAATGGGGGGCGGAGCAGGCCAAGGGCCGCCCGACCGTCAAGGTGATGGGGCGGTGAGGCCGCAGGCCGTTCCCGGACCAACGGCGTTAGCTGCTATCACACATGGCCGCGGGAACGGCCGACCCGCATCCGGGGTCGAAGGCAAGAACGGCGTATTCAGCGCATGCTCCCACGGTCGCCTGCTGCGGCCTAGTAGAGAAAAGGGATCAGCTTCCAGGTCCTGGAGACGTACTTCTCGTACTCTTCCCCGAACTCTGTGGACAGGACCTGCTCCTCGCGTCCGATCCTGTAGATCAATATCGGCACGATGATCAGCATGATGGCGAGGCCAATGAGGCTGCCGAAGATGACCGGGATCGAGATGAAGTACAGTATCTCTCCGAGGTAGATGGGGTGGCGAATGTACCGGTATGGACCTGTGGTGATCAGCTCATGGTCCGGTTTGATCGTGACCTTTTCCGAGAAGAACCTTCCAAGGTACATGCGGGATGCGAAGTAGAGGCCCAGGCCGATAATGAACAGGGCGATCCCGAGAACGGTCGTATTGGTCAATACGAAACTTCCCTGTTGATTGGTCGCGCGGTCATAAGCGCTGACCAGGAGGCCGGCGACGAACACGATGCGAGCCATGATCGGGACCAGCCATTGATCGGTCAACTTACCATCAAGCTGAGATGTTTCATCCATTAATGACAATGAGAGGAAGATTGGACAAGTAATAGTTACCCAATAACGGGCGAGTTGATACGATTCGATGATCGAAGATCGCTGAGCAAAAAGCGGTCAGGCCTTCGTGGCCCATACCAGGCCGGCGCTCTCGAAGCTGAGCTTCCTGCTGTGGATGCCAATGTAACCGAATTTATCGAGCGTTCTCACCAGGTCGTCCTGCCATCGAGATTCGCGTATCAGCCCGGTCAGCCCGTCATCGAACGCGGCATGCCAACCGGGGAACAGGCGAGGACCGACACGGTTCATCGCCCAAGTGTACGCGCGCCACGGGTTCAGGTATAGAGGGTTCGTCGGCAGGATGAAGTCGTGAGCGACGAAGGTCCCGCCGCTCTTCAGGTGGGGTGTGACGTTGCCGAGGAACAGGTCCGGATCGACGTACTTCGCCAGGTACGAGGAGACGATGACATCGAACTCACCCTCCAACGCGACCGTCTCCGCGTTCCCTAGGACCGAGCGAGCGTTTATCCATGGCTTCATCCTCAGCCGCTCGTCGTACGCCGCTAGGAAGTCGGGCGTGATGTCGACCCCCACGATCTCCAGGCGAGGATTGCTCTTCGCCATGCATTCCGTGAGGATGCCTGTGCCGCAGCCGAGGTCAAGCGCCCTCCCGGAATCGGGCACCAGCTTCACGATCTCGTTCTTCCAGTGATCGTCCAGCCCCAGGGTGAACACTCTTACGACCCTGTCGTAGCTCCTGCCGTTACCTCTGAAGAAGGACCTGACGAGGCCCTCCCTGGCCTTGGGTGTGTCATCAGCGTTGATGGTCCATACCGCCTGATTGAATAGGATCGCTCCTGGCCTTTATTCCTTTTGACCGGTAATTTAACGGGGGCCTAGTCAGGCAAGCCTTCAATATGCCTCGCCTGCCCTGATTGTCGTCGGCGAAAGGCGAATGACAGTATACTGCTTGCATTGCGGTTCTCCCGTCAGCTCAGACGCGTCCCATTGTGGCAAGTGCGGGGCTTCAATGACAGATCAGGACGATGATGAGCCGGTGATGGCCGCGGCCCCGGGCCCCCGACGGGCCCCTAAGGGAAGGGGCAGAACGTTCGCCGTCGCCCTGGCTGTATTGGCGGTCTTGCTTCTCATTGCGGTCGCCTTATCCCTTGGCGACAGGACCAACACGGGCAGCGGGTCAGGGACCGCGGAAGCATCGAACGACCTTATTGCGGTCAGGGTGCTGGAGGTCCGTGCCACCGACAATACTGCCGACGCGCCCCTGGACATGATCGGCCGCCCGGACCAGGGCAAGCACTTCGTGTTCGTCAATGTGAACGTTACCAACAAGGGCTCCGAACCGGAGCGGTACGGGCCCAACATGTTCCACCTCCTTGTGGGAGAGAGCTCCATCGAGGACCTGAGGCATGTGTCCCCGGCCCTGAACAAGACGGCCTACAAGGTTTCGGTGGGGGTGGCGAACATCCCCGTGGTTCAGCCCGGGAGCGCGGCGGAGCTCTGGGTCCCGTTCGAGGTGGAGGACGGGGCGGAGCCCCAGAGGCTCGTCTACTACAACGGCGGGGATGATGCTTTGGCCCTGCCGTTATGAGCGCCACTGCAACGATCGGTCCGGCAAGGACGTTGGCGCCAGCGGGGGCCGTCCGGTCACTTGGCCGGCCGCTGCTGCACCTTCAGGCGGTCCATGAGCTCGTCGAGGCGTTCATAGCCCTCCTTCACTCCCTCGTCCATGCCGCTCTGCAGCATCTCATCGCGTTCCTTGCCGGTCAGGTACACGGAGGTGGACACCATCTTTGTGCGGCCGTTCGGCAGCTCCTCGAACACCGTCCTCTCCAAGCACACATGCCCGGCCTCGGGGAGACCCTCGAACTCGAAGGTGCCGATGATGCGCTCGTTCGGCACGACCTCGTGGTATACTCCGTGGAAAGCATACTTATTGCCCTCTGAGTCCTTCTGGATGAGACGCCAGGAGCCCCCGTTCCTTGCGTCAAAGTGGTCGATCTCCGTACTGAGGCCCCTCGGGCCGATCCACTGAGCGTACAGCTCCGGCTCGGTGTACGCCCTGAACACCATTTCCCGGGGAGCGTCCACCTCCCTCTCGATAACGATGTCCAACCGGCCGGGCTCAGCAGATATCCTGGTCTGTTTTTCCGCCATGCGTGTCACTCCTTTGTTTCGTGACTTCCTAGGCCAATCGGGGCATATATTAGACTTGCCTGCACCGGCGTTACATGGATAGCGGCCAGGATCGGCGGGGCCGCGTTGCGGTCACGGGCGAGTTTGTTGATGCGGGGCCGTTCCTGGCGTTCCAGAATCATTAAATCGGCGGTCTGGCCAATAATTCACGAGCTTGCCTCGGTCACGGTCTTGCTCCCATAACAAGGAGAAAAAAGATGGCTTTAGTACCGAAAACAAAGGTGAGGTTCGGGAGGCCGGAGCAGGTCCTGGGATTCATGTTCGGGGCGGGGGCCATTCTGGGCTTCCTGCTGACCCCGCTGGGCTTCGAGACGCGGATGAACGAGATCCGGACGCTGTGGTTCGCGGCCTTCTTCATCATCGTCGGATTGCTGCTCCCGATCGCCGGGCTGCTCTCCTTGTTCCGGTGGCCGAGGCTCGCCGGCGTCCTGGCGGTGATCAACGCCTCGCTTCTATTCCTCACCGCGCCCGCCGACCAGGCCCTGTTCTTCTTCACGGTCCCTCCTCCGCTGGCCGTCTCGGTAGGGGAGTACGTCCTCATCTTGATCGGGATCGGGTACATGCTCTACGGACCCAAGGTGTACGCGAGGAACCGGGCGCCATGGAGGCGATGAGCCCGGTTCTTTCGTCCATTACCGTGCTCATTCTATAGGGGGCCGGTTCGCCCTCCAACTTTGAACTAGCTTCCTGGCCTCCGACCTGGGGTCATCGGCCTCGGTGACCGCCGATACGACAAAGAAACCGTCGACCCCGGTCCTGGCGAGCTGCGGGATGTCGGCCATCTTGACCCCTCCGCCGACCACGACCGGGATCGGGCTCAGCTCGGCCAACCTCTTGATATCGTCGAAGCTTCTGGTGACGATCTTCCCGTCCACGTCCAGGCCGCAGTCCGGCTTCGTGGCGGTCTCGTGCAGCGGCCCGGCGCCGAAGTAGTCGATATCGCTGACATCCTCCGTCCTGATGTAATCGAACAGCTCGTGCGTCCTCGCCGACAGGCCGATGATGGCATCATTTCCCAGGTACTCCCGGCAGACGTCCACCGGGATGTCAGATTGCCCGACGTGAATGCCGTCGACCTTCGCTCCTCGCTTCCTCGCCGCCAGGACGACGTCCAGGCGGTCGTTCACTAGCAGGGTGATCTCGTCCGCCCTGCCCGTCTGGTCGACCACCTCCGAAGCGCGGCAGGTCAGCTCTATGAGCTCGCGCGCCGAGGCGACCTTAGAGCGTATCTGCACGCAGGTGAACCCCTCCTCGACTGCATCCTTGACCATCTGATGCACCGGCCGTCCTCGGGTGTTCTCCGGCCCGACCACGAGGTACGCCGAGATGTCAAATCTTCTCATGCTCTCCCTCCAGGATGGCGTTGACCTTGTCAACCTTCGCCTGCATCATGTTCGTGAACCCCGGACGCACATCGGCCTTCAGGACGACCTCCGTGCGTATGCCTTTGGAGGCGAGCACGAAGGTCGCGTCCTTCACCACCTTCATCACGTCGTCCCACTCGCCCTCGATCTCCGTGAACATGGAGGTCGTGCGGTTTGGAAGGCCGGAGGCGCGGATCACCTTCAGCACCTCGGCCACCGCGGGCGCGAGCTCGTCGCCGATCCCGCAGGGCGCGATGGACAGCGCTACCAGCGTGTTCATGCTCCGACCTCCTCGATGTCGAGCGGATTGTCGGCGATGTCCTCGGCGCTCGCCTTGTACAGCTCGTCCAGGAACGCGGCCTGGAAGCTTCCGGGAGCGGATGCGCTGGCCTCGGCGCGGCGACCCGCCAGGTTGTACACGGCAGTGGCGGTCAACGCGGCTATGAGCGGCGGAGCCACGGCCGCGTAGACGGCGACCACGCCGCCCAGCGAGCACCCTGAGCCGGTGATCCTCTTCATTAGGTGAGAGCCTCCGTGTGAGAAGGCGACGATGCGGCCGTCGGTCACCATGTCCATCTCCCCGGAAACGGCGACGGCACCGCCCGTCCATCGGGCCAGCGCGACCGCCGCGCCCTTCGCCGCGATCACCTGGTCGGTGGAGTCGACGCCGCGGACGTTGGACCGGTCGCTGCCGCCGTCCAGCTCCCACAGGCCCGCGAGGGCGAGGATCTCGGATGCGTTCCCACGGATCACGCTGGGCCTGTATTCCTTGAATTGCCGAAGCAGGTTAGTCCTCATCGAGCCGATGCCGACCGCCACCGGGTCCAGCACCCACGGTTTTCCCGCCTCGCTAGCGGCCCTCGCCACTCGCGGCAGCGTTTCCTCGTATATCGGTATGAGCGTCCCGAAGTTGACGTATACGGCACCGCCCGCTCGGACCAAGAACTCCGCTTCATCGGGCAGGTAGACCATGGCGGCGGAGCCGCCGACGGCGAGCTGCGTGTTCGCCACAAGATTGATGGTCACGGTATTGGTGATCGACCCCACCATCGGGTTCGTGCGTTTGACGGCCTCGACCGCCTGGACCATCCGGTCCCGTATCTCCGCTCTGCCTATCGCTGTCATGTCTCTCCTTCCGCTGGCATTATCCAGGTCAAGTTCTGATGGTATGATCTCAGCCCTGCGGTCGCCCGCATTTAGTTCGCTTCGCGCGAACAGGCACCCATTCGGTCGATTTCAGCCTCTACATGGAACGGTAGAGCGACTTCTTCCCTCTTCCGGCCATGTGCCGAAATCCAGAGTCGACAATGCCCCCTTGGTATTTGAAATGAGGTCAAGGTCTCGAAATCTAAACGAAACCAGGGGCAAGAAACGAAATAGGATAGGTCTTGAACGAGCTTCGAGAAGGCGGTGAGGGACCTCGGTATTCAGCGATGATGTTCGCTCATCTCTTCACTGCCAGACCGCTGCTCGTCCGACGATGGTCTAGTCTCTATCGAGAGAAAGTCATTCAGGGCGTTCTCTCCGTTATAGCATCCACGCTCCGATCCACGAGCTTGCCGATGAGGGTGAGGTGCTAGATGATCGCCGATAGGGCGTTCCACGCTTGCCTGGTTGCGCCGACTAGGCCTGCGGCTGGCCTGGGGCACCGATCCCCAGCTGATCGAACATGGAGGCGGTGTCGATCGCGTCCCAGTGCTCTGCCATCTTCCCATCCTCGATCCTCACGATGTCGATCTCCACGACACTAAACCTCCTCCCGGTGGCCGGGATGCCCGCGAGATCGCCCTTGTGCGTGCCAGAGAGTGTGCCCCTCGTTACCACCATGTCCCGCTCGGCGATGACGTCGTGGATCTCGAGGTGGATGTCGGGGAAGGCGCGGGCAAGCCCCTCCGAGCTCTGGATGAGCTCTTCGATACCGTTCGCCTCGCCGAGGACGCTGTGTTCCCGAGCACCCTCTTTGACATATTCCCTGATCTTCTGGGTATCGTGCCCGTTGATGATCTCCTCGTACGCTCGCCTGACAAAGGCCTTGTTCCTTTCCAGCTCGTCCATGGCCTGCTCTTGTGCGGTCATGATTTCTCATCTGAGCGCGTCCCTAGATAAACACACTGGACGGCCATAGGCGCCGAGCCTGGGGAGGGGTTTGATCGTCGTCTCGACATCAAGACCACGACCTTCGGGAAGTTGCCTCTATAGCGTTGATCTTAGTCCGCCACAGCGTCAGCATCCCGTGACGGGACCCGGAGCGAAACCTCCTCCGGTCCCATCGCCTCGGATGCCCGCTCGACGTTGCCGCCCCATCAGGGGAGTGACGGTCGGGACGCTCAGCGTCCCCTGGCCAGTCCGATGAGCCAGTGGTAGGCCTCGATGAACCTGTCGAGGCCGTCCTTGTCCCTGAGCGCCCTTACCGGCAATGGCGGGCGGTCGATGACCTTGCTCTCCGGTATCCTCACTCCCTTGATGCCGTTGAGCTTGTAGAGCATCTCGACCCTCCTCTCGCGGGAGTCGAACGGCGGCAGGTTGACCCAGTCCCTGAAGTGTATCTCGATGCCGCCGCTGGTGCCGATGCGGAACAAGGAAATCTCCTGATCTCCCAGGCACACCGACGGGCGGAAGCCCAGGCCGCCCTCGGAGAACGAGTCTCCGAACGACACCGAGCTCGCCAGGCCCTCGGACCAGGTCATCACGCTCTTTATGGTCTCGATGTCCTCGTCCGCCACCTTGTTATCTGCCAACGCCTGGAAGAAGTCCTCCCTGGTATACTCCCTCTTGACCTTGGGAGCTGGCGGCCTCGCCGGCTCTCTGATCACCGGCGCCGCCGCGGGCGGGCGCCTGACGACGGGCGCCTTGGGGCGAGGCTCGGGCTCGGGGGCCTCGGGCTTCAGGGTCAGGCTGCCGCAGTCAGGGCAGAACAGGACGTTCGACGGGTACTGCTTGTCGCATTTTCTACAGACCTTGATGCTAATCATGTTGGATCATCCGTGTTGCTCACGCGGAGATGAGCTTGGTGCCGGTTTGCACGGACCGGCCTCTGGGCGAGGAAAACGTTCTATTTAATTTCGCCTGATTAACGCGGTGAAGAGAAAATTCTCCAGGCGGCGAAGCTCTGCTGAGATATCGTCAAAATGCTCGCTCCGGTGACCCGCAGGTCCGCGAGGTCACACTAGAGCGCCAATCAGGTACTGGACGATGAGGCCGGTGGCGATGGCGAGGGAAAAGCTCAGCATCGAGCCGACCAGGTAATACTCCGCCCGGGTGGAACCCTCCTTCAGCCGGAAGATCGACTTCGTGGCGATGACGAACCCGATCACCGTGAACTGCCCGGCCAGTATCAGGGCGAACACGATGATGCGCTCGGTGATGCCGATGACCTTGCCCGCGTCCTCCAGGCCCTTCGTGTCCTTTCCCCCTTCACTAGCGTTGTCGCCCGCCGGCCCCCATCTCTTCATCAACTTGCCGATGAATATGCTGGCCGGTATCGTGAGGAGGCCGGCGCCGAGCAGCACCAGGCATATCCGGGGATCGGACCACAAGCTGCCGATCTCTGCCGCGATATCGTTGACGGCAAGTCCCATGCTGAACATCACCGCCCAGACGATAACGATGACCGCGACGTGCAGCGCCTGGTCAACGATGAACACCCTGGAGGTGTCATCATATCGAGATTTCGTCCCGTCGATGAGCAGGTGGGTCAGCGCGAGGACCGGTACCAGGGGCCAGTTGTCCAGGCTGCCCAGCAGGATGAACGGCACGATGCCGGCCAGGGCCGAATGGTAGTACAGCCTCCTGGAACGCCAGCCTTGCTTCCTGCGATCATCGATCCAGGAGCGGGGCTGGATGAAGAAGTCCACGATGATGTGCGCTATCAGCAGCTGAAGGAGGATGACGGACGGATCGATATCGGCCATCACAGCACCGAGGGGTTGGCGGTATGGCCTGCGCCCCGATTAATCTTCTCATCAAATCTCGCGAGCATCTTCACCAGCGCCGGATAGCCCGCCTTCGACAGCCTCTGGGATATCCCGCCCTGGGAGCGCCCCAATCGTTCGGATATCTGCACCTGGTTCATGCCCAGGAGGGCGTAGAACACCGACTGGGCCTGGTCCCGCGTCCATTTAGACACGATCACGTCCAGAAGGGCGCACTCCACCTCCAGCTCGTCATTGAGCTCGTCCCATGGGGTGACGATAGAAAGCTCCTGCCTGCGCCTCTTCATCTCGTCCAGCCTGCGGCCGGACATCCTGAAGGCCTCCCCGTCGCTCTGCCCGATCTTGTTCAGGTCGTAGAAGTCGACCGTGCCGATCCCGATGGCGATGCGCGCGTCGTAGCGTTTCCTAGCGCCCGAGGGCACTCTTCCGTCATCTTCTCCCTTCTCCCCTGGACCTTTGACGAGATCGAAAGATCCCTTGTCCATCCGGGAGATCAGGAATGATCGTATCAGCAGGGCGACCTCCAGGGATCTGCTGGGCTCGAGGAGCAGGCCCTGGAAGCTGTCCCCCCTGAATATCTGGAAGTTGAAGCTGTAGTGCCTGGAGGCGAGCTTGAGGGCTGCCTCGAGGGTGCTCAGGTATCCTTCCGGATTGCCGGTCCTCTGTGAATAGCCTATCAGGTCACCGGTGAGCACGGAGACCAGCTCCGGATGATCAGCGTTCAAGGTCGTCTCACGCTCCATTGCATTTCCGTTCGTTGGTCTTTGGTAATTAGACCTGAACGGCATTTTGTGTATATATTAGCATTTAAGTTAATTAGGTTATTAGGATATAAGCTAATAGCAAGCCGATATTAGCTAATCACTATATGACGCTCCCGGAGCATCACTTCATTCTTTCCACGATCCTCCGCTCGGTCTCGTGGAACAGGTACGAGAGCTCGCCGACCTTCTGCTGGTCGAAGGTCTGCCTTGCTTTGGGCAACAGCTCCTCCTCTGTCCGGAAGTGCTCCTTCACCGCCTCGGTGAGCGCGGAGAGCTTTGATTGGAAATCGGCCGGCTCGACCAGGCCGAACTTGCTCAGGAGGCTCCTGACGTGCTTGTGCGCCTCATCGGCTTTGTCGGCAGCACCCGAATCGAGATCGGACATGGCAGGGTAGAACGACGCCTCCTCCGCGCTCATGTGGGCGGTGAGGGCGAGCCGGAGCTCCTTGAACTTCCTCTTGTCGTAGCCCTTGGAAAGCTCCAGGAGCATGGCCTCGATGTCCCGGTGCTCATTCACCATCTGGTCAAAAATCATCGCTTTCTCGCTCATTATGCCGCCTCTCCCGCCCTCCCTAAGGTCCGGCGCGATATTAGAAGGTTGTTTGCCAGCGGGCCGCCGGCAGGTAATAGAGGTGCTCCATCCCTCCCCCTTGCGGGATCATCGGGATTCCGCGCTCAGGCGCTCACTTTGCGCTTGAACAGCACCAGGGCCACGACGAGCACCACGGTCGCCAGTGAGAGGCCGACCACCGCCGAGGCCTCGATCGACATCAGGTTCTCGAGCGAGGTCAGGACGATGGCCGCGGACAGCTGGTTCCCGCCGTAGATGGTGAGGATCACGCCCAGCAGCACCGATTTGACCAGGGTGCCGACCAGCACCGCCACCGCACAGGACACGCATGCCATAGTGATGACGATCAGTGTCGGTTGTCGCAACCCACCGAGGTCGATGACCCCCTGGACCGACCAGTCGTAGGCGTTGGCGATCACGATCGCGGCCGCCGCCGCCAGGATGACGCAGCCGACCACCGCGAGGTACTTCGCGATCAGGAGGTGGGACCTCCTGACTGGACGGACCAGGAAGAGGTCGTACGCCCCCTGGGTCCGCTCGTTGATGATGCTGACCGACAGGGTGGTGGAGGCCAGCAGGCCGGCCATTGACGATATGGTCACCGCGGTGAACGCGCCCAGGGGCATGACCCCGAGGTCCGGGGACAGGAAGTACATCAGGACGGCGATCAGGGGCATCCCGACCAGCAGGGCGAGCATGACCTTGGAGCGGTAGAAACCGCTGACCTCGTCCTTGAGCAGCAGGCCGAGGCTCAGTTCGATCCCCCCACGTAGGCCATGTAGACGTCCTCAAGCCTGGGATCGCGGCGGTTGAAGGACCGGATGCGGCACCCCGCCTTCATCAGCGTCTCCATGATCCTGGGGACGAACGCGTCCCACTGCGAAGCATCATCGATGTGCACCACCAGCCATCCCGCCGCGGGCTGCCTTATGTCCGTGCCGGGGATGCTCACCGCCTTCCACTCCCCGCGGTCATCGGCCAGCTCGATCACCAGCTCCGAGCGTATGGAAACCATGCGCTCCAGGCCGTCGATCGGTCCCGAGTAGCGGACCTTCCCGCCCTGCAGCAGGCCGACCGAATCGGCGAGGTCCTCGACGTCCGCGAGGATGTGCGAGGAGAACAGGATGGTCGTGCCCGACGCCCTAAGCTCCTTGATGATCTTCTTCAGCATGAACCGGCTCGCAGGGTCCAGGGAGGCCATGGGCTCGTCGAGCACCAGGACCGACGGCTCATGCAGGATCGCCTGGGCGAAGCCCAGTTTCTGGAGCGTGCCCCCGGACAGCTTGTTCACCTTCTTGTTCCGGAACTCCTCGATGCCCAGCTGTGC
>DAVH01000048.1:1346-18122 GCA_002508545.1 Methanomassiliicoccus sp. UBA6 | reverse complement strand
GGACCGTGAGGCTCAGGTCGTCCACGGCCTTGAACCCCCCGAAGTCCTTGGTCAGCTTGTTGATGACGATGGGCTCGGTCATATGCATCCTATCCAGGAACGGGCGATGACTCGCCCCTGAGATATTAATTCTTTGTGGAAAAATTTTTACAAAAAGGCCACCCAGGGCGCCCATTCCGCCCGGCGTACATATATTATATCCAGGGGAGGATATGATGGCCGATGGACCTCGAGGGCGTGGTGGAGGAGGCGGTCGTGGGCATGCTGAGGGAGGCGGTGACCACGGTCCCGGCGGACGTGGAGAGCGCTCTGCGGCAGGCCGAGAGGGAGGAGACCAGCGAGACCGCGAGGGTGCAGCTGCGGACCATCCTGAGCAACCTGGACGAGGCCCGGGCGCGCGGGGTCCCGCTGTGCCAGGATACCGGGGTGCCGGTGTTCTTCGTTTCCGGCTCGCTCTTCCCCGGCCTCGAGGCGGGGATCCGCCGCGGGCTGGCCCGGGCGACCGCCGAGGTGCCCCTGCGCCCCAACGCCGTCCATCCCCTGACCAGGAGGAACCCCGGCAACAACNNGGACGGGAGCTCCGCGCATCGTGTACCGCCCGACCGGCGACGGGTTCACGGACATCACCGTCATGCCCAAGGGCGCCGGCTCGGAGAACATGTCCGCCCTGGCCATGCTCACCCCGGCCCAGGGGCTCAAGGGGCTCAAGGCCTTCGTCCTCGACACCGTCGTCCGCGCCGGCGGGCGGCCCTGCCCGCCGACCATCGTGGGGGTGGGGATCGGCGGCACCGCCGACCAGGCCGCCGAGCTGGCGAAGGAGTCGCTGCTCCGCCCGCTGGACGTGCCCAACGACGATCCGGCGCTGGACGCGCTGGAGCGGGAGCTGAAGGAGGCGCTCAACGGCATGGGCATCGGGCCTATGGGACTGGGCGGGAGGACCACCGTGCTGGGCGTCCGGTGCGGCATGGCGTTCTGCCACACCGCATCGCTGCCGGTCGCGGTCAACCTGCAGTGCTGGGCCGCCCGGAGGGCGTCGGTGCGCGTGCACCCGGACGGCCGGACGGAGAGGATGCCATGAACCTGAGCACGCCGCTCTCCGAGAGCACCGTCCGCGCGCTGCGCCTGGGGCAGGAGGTGACGATCGACGGCACGGTGTTCATCGGACGGGACGAGGTGCACATCCGGGCGCTGGAGATGAGGGAGCAGGGGAAGGAGATGCCGTTCGACATGAACGGCGGGGTGCTGTACCACTGCGGCCCCATCGCCCGGAAGCGGGACGGGGAGTGGGAGATCATCGCCGCCGGGCCGACCACCTCGGCCAGGATGAACTCCCTGGAGCCGCTGTTCATCCGCGAGTTCGGGGTGCGGGCGATCATCGGCAAGGGCGGGATGTCCAGGCCCACGCTGGAGGCGATGGAGGAGCACGGCTGCGTGTACCTCGCGTTCACCGGCGGGGCGGCGGTCCTGGCGGCCCGGGGCATACGCCGGGTGCAGCAGGTGGAGTGGCTGGACCTGGGGATGCCCGAGGCGCTGTGGGTGGTGGAGGCGAAGAACCTCGGCCCCCTGGTGGTGGCCATGGACGCCCACGGCAACTCTCTGTACGAGGCGGTCAGCGGCGAGGCGGAGAAGAACCTGGAAAGGGCGAAGAGGACGATGGGGCTCTGATCACTCCTTGGCGGGGGCCGTCTCGTCCTCCTTCTCCCTTGCCAGCAGGTTAGGGTTCGACTTGATGCGCTGCCGGACGACCAGCGAGGCGAGGGTGACCAGCAGGGAGAGCCCCAGCCCGATGATCATCATGGAGTGCGAGAGGTCGTAATCGAGCACGAAGCCGGAGTTGCCCGGGAGGGCGTTCCTCTTCATCGTGAAGTCCGCCACCAGGCCCTTGAGCGGCTCCACGCTGATCCGCTTCTCGCTGGTGACGAACCCGTCCTTGCTCAGGTACATCATGTACTCGCCCGGCGCGACCTGCTCGAAGGAGTAATTTCCGCTGGCGTCGGTGATGGTGACCAGGTCCGCCCCCTCCTGCGGGGTCAGCACGACCTTCACCCCGCTCAGCGGGTCGCCGTTGTAGGTCACCCGGCCGCTGAGCTGGGCGTACTGGATGACCGTCTCGGTCATGGTGAAGGAGACCTCCTCCACGCTCCCCTTGTACAGGGTGACCAGCTCTTTGTAGTAGGAGGTGTTGTAGCCCTCCTTGGACGCCGACACCATGTACGTCCCGGGAGTCACGTTCTCGATGCGGTACGCGCCCAGGGGCGCGGTGGACACCGCGGAGAAGGAGATGTTGTTCACCCCGGTCAGGGTGACCACCACGCCCGCCAGGGTGGTGTTGCCGTCGGTCACCTGGCCGGTCACGGTGCCCAGGACCTCGTACATGAAGAAGTTGAGGTCGGTGCTCGTTCTATCGATGCCGGTGTAGGTGGTGTTGGCCCGGTACGCGCTGTAGGTGGCCGTCACCGAGTAGTTGCCCGCCGCCGTGGTGTGGCTGTAGTGGCCGCTGGAATCGGTGGTCACGATGTGGGTGCTATTGGTGGTGGTGTTGCGGATGGTGATGGTGACCCCCGGGAACGGCGCCCCGTCATCGTCGGTGACCGTCCCGGCGATGGTGATGGTGGGGTCCTCCGCCCTCACGCTGCCCGCGGCGAGCGCGAGGCTGACCAGCAAGAGCACGACAACCAGGGCGGACCGTTTCATCGACGGGAGCGAAGGTCCTACGCGGTATTAACCTTTTTTTACCTGGGCGCGAGGAACAGGAACGAGTTCAGCAGGTGCCAGCATGCTGTATCGGAAGCCGTCCGGAAGCCTCCTCGGAAGGCGGCACTTTCGAACCTCCTCCCGAAACCATATAATACGGGTATGGGGAATCGAGCATGATTTCAAAGGGAGCTTAAAGGATGCACAAGGTATCAAGACGATACAAGAAAGATGAGGTGATATCCCTTCTGGACCCCCTCATCGCCAAGTGGTTCAACGGGAAGTTCAAGGATTTTACCGAACCGCAGTCCTACGCCATTCCCCTGATCCACAACCGACAGAGCGTCCTGGTGTCCTCGCCCACGGGGTCGGGGAAGACGCTCACGGCCTTCACCTCGATAATCAACGAGCTTTTCAAGTACTCCAAGGAGGGCAAGCTGGAGGACCGCGTGTACGCGATCTACATCTCCCCGCTCAAGGCGCTGGCCAACGACATCAACCGCAACCTGGAGGAGCCGCTGCGGGAGATGCGGGAGGTCGCCGACCGCGAGGGGGAGGCGTTCCCGGACATCCGCGTCGGGGTCCGCACCGGCGACACCTCGCAGGCGGACCGGCAGAAGATGCTGCGGAAGCCGCCCCACATCCTCATCACCACGCCCGAATCCCTTGCCCTGGTCCTCGCGGCCCCCAAGTTCCGCGAGAAGCTGGCCCAGGTCGAGTACGTCATCCTCGACGAGATCCACGAGGTGTGCGACTCCAAGCGCGGCGTGCTGCTGTCCCTGACCCTGGAGCGCCTGCAGCACATGTGCCCCCGCCAGTTCGTGCGCGTCGGCCTCTCTGCCACCCTGGCCCCGATACAGGACGTCGCGGAGTACCTGGTGGGCTACCAGGACGGGAAGCCGAGGGACGTCAACCTGGTGGAGATCATCCGCCAGCGGGACCTCGACATCCGGGTGGAGTGCCCGACCGACGACATGACCGTCCTGCCCTACGAGATCGTGAACTCGAAGATGTACGACCAGCTCTATGAGATGATCCAGGAGCACCGCACCACCATCGTGTTCACCAACACGAGGTCGGGGACGGAGCACGTGGTGTACAAGCTCAAGGAGCGCGGCCTGGAGAGCATCGAGGCGCACCACGGCTCCCTGGCCAAGGAGATCCGGCTGGACGTCGAGGAGAGGCTGAAGAAGGGCGAGCTGAAGTGCGTGGTGTCGTCGACCTCCCTGGAGCTGGGGATCGACATCGGGTTCGTGGACCTGGTGGTGCAGATCGGCTCGCCGAAGTCGGTGGCCAAGGGCCTGCAGCGCATCGGCCGGAGCGGGCACGGCCACGGCCTCACCTCCAAGGGCCGCATGCTGGTGTTCGAGAAGGACGACCTGGTGGAGTGCGCGGTGCTGTGCCGCGCGGCGCATAAGAAGCACATCGACCGGGTCTCGATCTCCGAGGACTGCCTGGACGTGCTGTCCCAAAGCTTGGTGGGCATGTCCCTGGAGCAGCGCTGGGACGTCAAGGAGGCGCTGGAGGTGGTGCGGCGCTCGTACTGCTTCCGGAACCTCGAGGAGAAGCAGTACCTCGAGGTGCTCCGCTACCTCGGGAGCAAGGACGCCTTCGAGGGCGTGTACCCCAAACTGTGGTACGACGAGGACGAGGGCCGCTTCGGCCGGAGGGCGGGGTCGAGGATGATCTACTTCCTCAACCTCGGCACGATACCGGAGGAGGCGAGCTACAAGGTCTTCACCGACAAGGGCGGGCTCATCGGCGACCTCACCGAGAAGTTCGTCGAGCGGCTCTCGCCCCGGGACGTGTTCGTTCTCGGCGGCAAATCGTACGAGTACGTGCGCACCAAGGGAATGAAGGTCTTCGTCAAGGAGGCCGCCGGCAGAAAGCCGACGGTGCCCACCTGGAGCGGGGAGATGCTCCCGCGGTCCTTCGACCTCTCGATGAACATCGCCACCTTCCGCCGCGAGCTGATGGAGAAGCTCGATGACAAGGACGAGGACATCATCGCCTGGCTGTGCTCCTTCGGCATCGACCGCGGCTCCGCCCGCTCCATCCTCTCGTACTTCCGGGAGCAGAAGGCGGCCTGCGACTTCATACCCAACGACCGCGAGCTGGCGATCGAGGGGTACATCGACATGAGCGGGAACCATAACATCATCTTCCACTTCCCGTTCGGGCGGCGGGTGAACGACGCGCTGTCCCGCGCCTACGCGTTCATGATGACCCAGCACCTGGGCAGCAACGTCTCGGTGTCGGTGACCGACGACACCTTCATGGTCTCCTCGCCCAAGCGCATCGAGATCAAGGGCCTGGAGCGCATCCTGAGCGCGGCGCAGATCGAGGACGTGCTGATGCGGGCGGTGAAGGACTCCGAGCTGTTCAAGCAGCGGTTCCGCCACACCGCCTCCCGGAGCTTCATGATCCTCCGCAACTACAAGGGCCGGGAGGTCTCGGTGGGACGGCAGCAAGTGCGCTCCACCTACCTGCTGGAGGCGCTGGGGAACATGGACGGCGTGCCGGTGATCGACGAGACCTACCGCGAGATCATGGAGGACGTCATGGACATCAAGAACGCCCAGGCGGTCCTCCGGTCCATCGAGAGCGGCGAGGTCAAGGTGAGAGCGATCGACTACACCTCGACGCCCTCGCCCTTCGCCCACAACGCCATCCTGGCGGGCATATCGGACATGGTGCTCATGGAGGACCGCGGGGCGCTGCTGCGCGAGCTCCACCGCCGGGTGCTGTCCAAGGTCATGGGCTCCGACCTCTCGGAGTTCGAGTTCACCGAGGACCACGTGCTGCCGTACTTCCGGCAGCGCATCGGGTTCGTCAACTCCAAGGACGACCTCCTCTCGCTCATCCGCCGCGCCGGCCCCATCAGGGTGCTGAAGGAGAAGGGGAGGAGCGTGTATCCCTACACCATTGCCTCCCGGGAGTCGGTGGACGCGTGGTCCGCCGAGCTGCTCCACGAGGGCGCGATATCGTCGGTGTACATCGACGACGCTTACTTCGTAGCAAGCGAGGACCTCCCGACCTACCGCTCGGTGCTGTCCAAGGACCGCGCCCTGGGCGAGGTGGAGGAACGGGTGCTCGCCGAGATCCAGGAGGCCCGCGCCCCCCAGGAGGTCGCGGCCGCGCTGGACCTGCCCGGGGACAAGGTCCACCAGGCGCTGAGGAAGCTGGAGGCCACGGGCAGGATCGGCCGTGTGGGCTATCGCGAGGGCAAGTGGCAGTACCGCGTCCAGGAGGTCCCGCCCCGACCGAGGCAGGACGCCATGGACGAGGTCCTGGTGCGGTACCTGGAGTGCTACGCGCCCTCCACCGCCGAGGAGGCGGCCTTCGTGTTCGGCCTCGACTCCGAAGAGGTCCGCCGGGCGCTCGACGACCTGGTGAACGAGGGCCTCATCGCCCGGGGCCGGTACCTGGTATCGGAGCACGAGCAGTACATGCTCAAGCGCGACTACCTCAGGCTGAAGACCAACAACCTGAACGCCTACGACCACCGGACGGTGGAGGCGTACCGCCGCTCCAAGCAGGATCGCTCGTTCGCCTCGGTGGACGAGCTGTTCGAGAACTTCGGGGACGTGGGCATGCCCCTGGACGCCTTCCACCGGGTGAAGGGCTTCAATCTCAGGGACTGGGAGGAGATGCGCCGCGACGGCCGCCTCCTGCTCGGCCGCTTCGTCCGCGGCCGGGTGATGTACGTGCGGGCCAAGGACGCCCCGGCGTACGTCGCGGCGTACCGCAACGGCCCCCTCCGTCCGCTGGACGAGAGGGTGCTGGACATCATCCGGTCGAGCGACGACGGCATGTCCCTCCGCCAGGTCCTGTCGGCCCTCCCCGGCCGCACCAAGGACGAGGTCAAGGAGAGCATCGACCGCCTGGACCGCAACATGATGATCGTCCGCCGGTTCGAGGAGCGGGAGGAGTGGTCGTCCGAGAACTACTACCTGGCGTACGACGCGCCGGAGCATGACGGCGACCCTCGCAGGGAGATCGTGGAGCGGTTCGTCCGGGCCTACGGTCCGGTGTCCATCTACGCCATCACCTCCGCCACCCAGTTCCCCATCGCCCAGGTCGCCGGGATGCTGGAGGCCATGGACGTGGAGACAATCACGGTGGGCGAGGCCCGGGAGGAGATGTACGTCTTCCGGGACGAGCTGGAGGCGCTGGCCAATGCCCCCCGGACCGAGCAGGGGATGCGCATCGTGTCCCTGCACGACCCCGGGGTCCAGGCCATGTGGGCGGCCATCGCCGCCCGCTACGGCGACCGGTGGATCTTCCCCATCGTGGCCAACGGGCGCCTGGTGGGTGGGGCGGAGAAGTGGAACATGAGCGGGTGCATCGAGGTGCGCGAGCTGGACCTCGAGGACCCCGCGCTCCTGCCCCAGGCCCTGGAAGCCCTGGACCGGTTCATGGAGTTCTACGGGATGATGGGCTACGACATCGTTCGCCTGCGGGAGGTGCTCGGCTCATCGCCGGAGAACCTTCCCGAGGAGCACGCCGCGGTGCTCGCCGAGCACGGGTACCTGCGCATGGGGGACATGTTCGTCAAGGGCAGGAACATGGTCTACGACCACCACTCCTGGGAGGACGCCCTGTCGTACGTGCTGTGGAAGCAGCGCATCGACGCCAAGCGTCGGTTCCCCAACGTGGTGGAGGCGATCAAGGTGGTCGGCGGGCTGCGCTCCGACGCCGCCGCGGCCCTGCGGTGCAAGAACCGCATACCCCTGAAGAAGATGTACGAGATGGGCTTCCTGGTCAAGGTGCAGGCCATCCCCGACTACGTCACCTACTGCAGCCTCGAGCACGCGGCGCTGTGCCGCCGGGCCAAGGACCGCGCCATCACCGAGGACATGAGGTCCCTGATGCGTACGATCCACGATGAGAGGCCGATGTCCCGCAACCAGGTCTTCGACCGCTCGGTGATGGGGCGCCGGGCCACCCAGGACGCGCTGAAGGAGCTGACCAACGCCACCATAGTGTACGTGGATCAGAACAAGCGCCTGCGGCTGGTGCCGGAGATCGAGATGTCGCCGCACGACGCTAGGCTGGAGATCATCCGCCACTGCTTCCGCAACTTCGGGCTGTTCACCGCGGAGAACCTCGCCCGGTACATCCGCTACGAGATGCCGATGAAGGACCTGCGCAGCGCGCTCGCCGAGCTGGAGGCGGAGGGCTTCCTGGTCAAGGGGTTCCTCGTCGACGGCGAGGAGAGCGTCTACTGGATGCTGAGCGAGGACGTCAAGCGGATCGGCAAGGTCCGCTCCACCGAGCAGTTCGTGCTCGGCCCGGAGGACGGGCTGCACACCTACCTCGCGGAGTGGATCCGCCGCCATCTGGGCGGAAGCTACTACTCGCTGATCATGGACGGCCCGAGGGCGATCGGCTCGTTCCGCGGACGGATCAAGGCGTCGGACATCGTCCTGCAGGACTACCAGGGAAGCCCCGACGCCCGCGCCGTCCTCACCCGCCACCTGCGCGCCCTCGGCCTCACCATCAGGGTGGAGGAGGACCCCAACTCCGTCCCCGACTGGGAGGTCCAGGACTTCTACGAGAAGACGCACCCGGGGGAGGTGTGAGCCTCGGACTGATGTCTGGAGATCGTGAGGAGCAAGGTAAATTATCGGTGAACTGCCTCATCCACTAAGACAAGGCTTCTTGCTTCATCCATCGGGCTTGCACCACCATGCTGGGCGGCGTAGCGGTCCAATGTCCACAAGCGAGTTCGGGCAGTTCCTGCCCTACCTTCTCAATTCCTCGATTGAGGATATTTATTGAAGCGTTATGGTCGCGCGACGTCGAGAGACCGCAGTGCGGACAGTCGTGCCACCTGTCGCGAAGATCCTTGGGAACGAGTTTGCCGCAGCACGAGCACTCCTGGCTCGTTCCTCTGGGATCGACCTGAACGAACAGCTTACCAGCTCTCTCAGCCTTGTAAGCCAGTTTATAGTCGAACGAGTTCCAGGCGGCGTCACTGATGCTCCGTGCCAGGTGGCCGTTCTCGATCATCTCCCTGGTGCCCAATTTCTCGGTGACCACGAGGTCGAAGCTGTCGACGTAGTGGCGGGACAGCTTGTGCTGGAAGTCGTCTCTCTGGTTGCACACTCGTTCGTAGGTTCGAGCGACGATCATCCTCTGCTTGTCCCAGTTCTTCGAGCCCTTCTGCTTCTTGGAGAGACGCCGTTGTTCGCGCCGCAGCTTCTTCAGCGCATTCTTGAGATGGCGAGGGTTCTCCACCTCATTGCCGTCGCTGTCGACGGCGTAGTGTTCCAGGCCGACGTCGATGCCGACTGCCGAGTCGATGACGGCGAAATCTCTCAAGCCACGACCGTCGTCGACCAGCAGGTACGTGAACCACTTGCCGGACGGCATGTGTTTGATAGTGACGCCTTTTATCTTTCCGTCGACGGTGCGGTGCATCCGAATCGGGATGTCGCCGATCTTGCTCAGATGCAGGAAGCTGAACTTGTCGTTCTTCGGTTCGAGCCAATAGCCCGTTTGGTTGTATGTGATTGTTCGAAAACGGTTTGAGGGTTTAAATCGCAGTTTGCCAGCCTTACGGCCCCGCTCCTTCAGCCCTCGGTGCGAAGTGAGGTTGGCGAACAGTTGATGAAGCTCGTACTGCAGCACCTTAGAATGCACGCCTCGCAGATCAGCATCGCTCTCCTTCCACACCGGAAGCATAGCCTGCAGCTTGAACCGGTCGTGCTCGCCTTCGTTGTAGAGCTCAAGGAAGCGGTTGTAGACGCGCCTGCACACTTCCAGTGTCCACAGAAGCTTCCGCTCTTCCTCCTTGTTCGGATAGAGACGGAACTTGTAGGCGAGCATACTTCCCTCATTTTTGATGAGGACTTGAGCATATAAACGTCGTTCGGGGGGAGGTGGCCGAAAGTGCGTGATTGCTAAATTGTCCTCCTGCTTTCGCTGGGGAGGCATCTCGCTTGCGTAGGGTTTAATATCGTTAAGTCGTATTAACCCCGATGAAAATTCCCTGTGAGCTCATCGTCTGGTATGTCCTGCCTTCGATACGACGGGAGCTGGCCAGGGAGCTGGTGGAGAAGCACAAGCTCACCCAGGCCGAGGTCGCCCGGCGGTTCGGGGTCACTGACGCCGCCATATCTCAGTACCTCAAGTCCAAGCGGGGCACCAACAAGGAGCTGGAGAACAGCGGTCGGTACGAGGAGTTCAAGGCCGAGGTCGGCAAGGCCGCGCAGCGCATCATCGACGGATCGGACATCGTGACCGAGACCTGCCGGGTGTGCGAGATGGTCAAGCGCAGCGGCATGCTGGTCAAGGTCTACGAGACGCACACCGGGGTAAAGGCGCCGGCGTGCGTGTGCCCTGACTGCCAGTACTGAGCTCCTGCTTCCGGGCGCGGTCCTCGGCGATGTACAGGTACTCCTGCGCGTAGCCAGCGTACCGGCCGAAGTGCCTCCGGGCGTGCTCGCTCACCTTCTTGTAGCTGCCGGTGACGCCGTACCGCTCCCTCATGGCCCTCGCGATGCGCACGTCCACCGGGCACGCCTGCAGGTGGTCCAGGGAGAACAGCGCGATGCAGTCGGCGACCTTGTCCCCGATGCCCTTGACCGTTTTCAGATACCGCACCGCGCCCTCGTAGTCCATGGTCCTCAGGAGATCGAGGTCGAACTCCCCGTCCCGCACCGCGCGGGCGTAGCGTCTCAGCCACTCCGCCCGGTACCCGAGGCGGCAGGAGGCGATGTCCCCGCCCTCCGCCAATTCGTCAGGCGTGGGGAAGGCGTACCGCCCGTCCCTGAGCCGCGTGCCGTGGGTCCGGCACACCGCCTCGATCATCATCTTGATCCTCGGGACGTTGGCGTACGATGCCAGGAGGTACGAGGCGGAGCACTCCCAGACCTCCTGGCGGATCAACCGCATCCCGCGGAAGCGGTCGATGACCGCGGCGATGCACTCGTCCCTGGAGATGTCCCGGTAGATCGCCTCCAGGTCGTCGTCCAAGCGGAAGTACCGGCGCAGGAACCCCTCGTCCCAGTCCCCCCGGGCGACGAGCTCGTCGCCCTCCTGGCGGAGCTGGAGGGAGCGGTTCCCGACCACGCCCTCCCACCACCCGCCGTTCAGCGACCAGCGGAACACCTGGCCGCTGTCCAGGGTGTACCCGAGGTGGAACAGCGGGACCTTCATTGCCTCTTCCGGGCCACGAAAACCATCAGCTCGCTGGTGGCCTTGAACGGTCCCCCCTCGTAGTCCCCGTAGACCTCCTGCACCTCGAACCCGCAGCGGTCCAGGAGCTCCAGCGCCTCGCGGTGGAACAGGTACCGCAGGGTGAACACCGAGGTCACCCGGCGCAGCGGCTTGTCCTGCCTGGAGATGTCGTAGAAGTACGTCACCGTGGTCTTCTGACTGGGCTGGTCGAAGGTCTGGGCCTCGAACCAGGAGATGATCTCCCCCTGGGGGGTGAGCTTGGTGCCGCGGTGGCGCAGGAGCTGCTCCGGCCTGTCCAGCCGGGGGGAGAACACCACGAACGAGAACAGGCCGTCATCGTCCAGGTGCTCGCGTATGCGGAGCAGGGCGGCCTCCTGGTCCTTGGTCTCCAGCAGGTGCAGGAAGGAGCTGTAGGGAACGAAGATGAGCTTGAACTTGCGGCCCAGGTCCATCTCCCGGATGTCCGCCAGCACCATCGCCACCCGCGCCTCCTCCTGGGGGTGAAGGAACGATACCTTGGTGGCGCAGATGTCCATCATCGCCGGGCTGCGGTCCACCCCGGTGATCTCGTAGCCGGCCTGGGCGAAGGGGATGAGCACCCGCCCGGTCCCGCTCATGCAGTCCAGCACGGGCCCCCCGGTCCTCTCGGCGAGATCGAGGAAGAACCGGATGTCGTCCTTGTAGTCGTCATGCCAGATATCGTAGTACCTGGCCGAGCCCTCGTACAGGTCCAGATTCTCCGCGTCAGCGCTTATATCCGAAGCGCCGGAGGAGCTCCTTCCTTTTCTTGGTGTCCTCATCAGTCTCCACTCCCTTGGGCGTCAGTCCGTCCACCACCCCGATGATCCCCCGTCCCAGCTCCGTCTCGGCCACCAGCACCTCCGCCGGGTTCGCCGTGGCGCAGAAGATGGCGCAGACCTCGGGCACCTCCCGGAGGCTCCTCAGGACGTTGATCGGGTACGCTTGCGCGAGCACGATGACGAAGGAGTGGCCGGCGCCGATGCGCCGGGCGTTGTCCACCGCGGCCGCCTTCAGCGCGTCGTCGTTGCCATCCACCCGGACGAGGTGGTCCTGCGAGGCCTCGCAGAACGCCACCCCGAACCGGATGCCCGGCACGGAGTTGACCATCGCCTCGTAGATGTCCTCCACGGTCTTGATGAAGTGCGCCTGCCCGACGATGATGTTCGCGTCCTCTGGTTTCCTTAGCTCCACTGCCTCCGTCCTCATGCTCTCCCAGGACAATGAGCCCTTTCCGGCGATAAATAGCCTTCCCAACCTCGAATGGAACGTATTTTTACTCCGCGCTCGATGCCCCATCCATGTTCTTCATTGGTCCGGCGGGGTACCCCCCGGGCAGCAAGGGAGCGCTCCAGGCGGTAGAGAACGTGCGCAAGCTGGACCTCAACGCCCTGGAGCTGCAGTTCGGGCGCAGCGTCAACCTCAGCGTCGAGCGGTCGAGGGAGCTCGCTCCCCGCGCCAAGGAGCTGGGGGTCGCGCTGAGCTGCCACGCTCCCTACTACATCAACTTCAACTCCGAGGCGGCGAACAAGGCCAAGAGCGAGGAGTGGCTGCTCAGCTCCCTGCGCTCCGCGGACGCCATGGGCGCCCGGATCGTCGTCGTGCACGCCGCCTCGTACATGGGCCGGCCGCCGTCAGCGGCGACCAGGGCGGTGGTGGAGAGCCTGAGGCGGATCCGCCGGATAGCCGCGGACGAGGGCCTCGCCCCGATCATCGGCCTGGAGACGATGGGCAAGCTCGGGAGCTGGGGCACCTACGAGGAGATCGCCGAGGTCATGGGCGAGGTGGAGGGCGTGGAACCAGTGCCGGACTTCGCCCACATCCACGCCCGGGGCCAGGGATGCCTGCGCTCCGAGGAGGACTTCCTCGAGGCCCTCAGCGGCGCCATGGACCTCTTCGACGGGCGGCTGCACTGCCACTTCAGCTGCATCGAGTACACCGCCAAGGGGGAGAAGCGGCACCTGCTGCTGGAGACCAAGGAGCCGGACTTCGCGCTGCTATGCAAGGTGCTCCCCAGGTCGGGTCGGGACGTCACCATCATCTGCGAGAGCCCCGACCCCTCGGGGGACGCCGTGCTAATGAGAAAGATGCTGGACTGAGGATGTTCTCATCTTTCGATGTCAGGACGACAACTATTTATCTCAATATATATTGATTATTCAAAGCATCCCAGAGGTGACCGTGGTGGCGGGACCCGCCGACAGCATTGAGGAAACCGATTTTGAGTTCGATTGTCCGGAGTGCGGTACGCACATACAGGGCGAGGTGGAGCGCTGTCCGAAGTGCGGTGTGGAGTTCGTCATTGAGGAGGTGGCCGAGGCCGAGTGCCCCAGCTGCCACGCTATGGTCCCCATCGAGAGCGTGACCTGCCCGGCGTGCGGCCAGGCCATGGTCCAGGAGGAGCCGCTCCCCGTCCAGGAAGAGGCGGGGGAGGAGAACCAGGAGAGCCAGCAGCAGACCCTTAAGGAGGAGTTCTCCAGCCTGGTGTCCGAGGTCGGGCCGATGGTCGCCCTGGCCAAGGAGCACTCCATCGACACCACCGCGGCCCGCCGGCTCATNNCTCATCGACAGGGCAGTGGCCATGGGCAAGCGGCGGGAGATCGACCCCGCGGTCCAGACCATGAGGGACTGCCGGGAGATGCTCGAGCACATCATCGCCGACCGGCTGGAGAGGGACATCATGTACCTGGAGAACCTCGCCGACGTCGCTCACCGGATGGGCTCCGACCACCAGTCCATAGAGGGGGCGGTGGCGGACATCAAGGAGAAGCAGGCGGCCGGGGACCACGCCGCGGCGCTGGACGAGGTGCGGACGGCCAAGCGGCTGGCCGAGAAGCTCACCGGCAAGTACGTGGAAGCGCACGAGATGTACGAGGGGCTGGAGAAGCTCATCCTCAACGCTGAGGTCTTCTACTTGGACGTTCGGGAGTCGCGCAAGCTGCTGAACGAGTCCCGGGAGGCCGGGGAGGGGGGCGACTGGACCACCATGGGCATCCTCGCCCGGAAGGGCAGGGAGGAGCTGAAGAAGGTCCTGCCGGACATGCTCGCGGTCGAGCTGCGCAAGGCCAAGCAGACGCTGCTGGACCTGAAGGCCAAGGGAAAGGACGTCAGCTCGATGATCAAGACCCTCAAGGACGCCGGGGTGGCGATGAAGAGGGAGCGGTACGAGGAGACGCTGGAGCGCCTCACCGAGTTCCGCGACCAGGAAAAGAGATTGTGATCACGGCCGGATCGGCTCCATCTCCCGCTCCAGCACCGAGCGCTCCTGGACCTTGAGGCTGTCCGGGCTCACCGACACCATGAACACCGCGCTGCGCTCCGAGACCTCGTCCACCAGGGAGCGGACGAAGCGGATGACCCCCTCGAAGCCGGCGTTGCTTATCAGGTAGTGAAGGTCGTCCAGCAGCACGATGGAAGGACCGGTCCGGCGGATGTGGTTCTCCGCCAGCATGACGATCTTCTCCAGCGAGGGGGGCACCGTCCGCGATCCCTTGGACTCATGCTCCGTCAGCCAGTATATCTCGGCCTCCCGGCCGCCGAGGCGGTCGCGCACCGTGGACGGGTTGCTGCGGCTGAAGATCAGCGCCCGCACCCCCCGGTCGGCCTGCCTACCCACCAGGTGGTAGGCGAGGTCCGGGCGGGCCTCCTCGACGATGTAGGAGCGGCTCTCCCGCACCTCGATCTCGCCGATGGGGGTGAGGTCCGCCGGGCCCAGCACCTCCCTCGCCAGGTCCGCGGTGATCTCGGCGCCCATCAGGGAGGAGAAGGCGAGCAGGCGGTTCATCCCGCTCTCGAGCTGGCTGACGCTGTCCGGGCAGGCCTCGGCCACCAGCTCCAGGACATCGTCGCTGACGGCCGAGCCTCCCTTCGACGCCACCTTCCTGAGTATGCTGAGCCTGGTCGCCCGGTCCAGCGGCCCGATCTCCACCACCAGGCCGGACTCCATCCTCGAGCTGAGCCGCTCGGTCATTGATGGGATGCGCCTGGGCTCGCGGTCGGCGGTGATCACCACCTGCCTGCCGGCGGAGATGAGGCGGTTGATCGCCCTCATGAGGTCGTCCTGCAGCCTGTCCCTCCCGGCGAGGAACTGGATGTCGTCGATCAGGAGGGCGTCGGCGGTCTCCAGCTCCTGGCGGAGGGATGCCCGGGCGGCCTCGGTGGAGCCGAGGTCCACGGAGTCCAGGGGGAGGTACACCACGTTCAGCTCCCGCTTCAGCCTCTTCATCTCGTGCCCCACCGCCTGCAGAAGGTGGCTCTTCCCCATCCCTTGCCGGGAGTGGATCACGAGGGGATTGTACCGGCGGCCGGGCTCGGCGGCCACCGCCCGGGCGGCGGCCTCGGCGAAGCGGGAGCCCGGCCCGCTGACGAAGCTGGAGAAGGCCGCCCGGGGGTCCATGCGGGGTATCGCCGGCGCCTCCTCCTCACGGGAGGCGCAGCGGGGGCAGTAGCCCAGGAGGTCGATCGGCCCTCCGCAGTCCTCGCACACGCTGATGCCCGCCCCGTTGGAGCGCATCTTGTGATACTGCAGGATGAGGTCGTAGACCCCCTGGGCCTGCCTCTCGGCCTTCCTGCCCCCTGACAGCTCGAGGCCGGTGGCGCCCAGCAGGTGCTCCCCGGTGTTCTCCGGCTCGGCCCGGCGGACCTTGTCCGCTTTCACCTTGTCCGGCGGAAGGAGGTGCCGGGGCGCCTCCACGCGGCGGACCTTGGCTCCCGGGAACAGCAGCTCGAAGTCCTTCAGGTACACCTCGGAGTGCAGGGACAGCGACGCTTCCGGCCTGGAGGCGTCGTACCACAGGTACTCCGCCGCCTTCTCGCCCAGGAACCACAGCTCGTCCATGCCCGCCGGCCGGAACACGTGGAGGCACAGCGACGGCACCCCGGCGTTGAGGCTGAGGATCGACTCCGACCGCTCGCCCTCCGCGCCCAGCACGACCTTGACGTAGCCGTTGATGGAGGCCGAGCGGGCGCTCTCCATCGCCTGATCCAGAACGCCTTCGCCTCCCTTCCAGCGGGAGACGACCAGCCCCTGAGGGACACCGAGCTCGAGAAGCACGCCGACCGGCGCATCATCGCTCGTAGGACTTAAAGCGTTTATGTCATGGCTCCGTTCCTGGGTAACGAGGGCTGACGGGAACCATGAACGGCGCCGCTCTGGCGGGTGGGCTCCATGCATCTTCTATCGAACGATACCCATGAGGTCCAACATGATGTCGGCCAGGACAGGTCGTTCCGGTCGAAATGATCCCGGAAGCGCGGCCGGGCGATCCTCCTTATGGAGATGGCCAACAGCGCTCTCCACGTCGCTCCCCCAGCTTTTGCGGGCAACATGACCGCACGCAAAAGTTAAATCGAGGAATGGCTTGATGGAACCAATCATGCCACTGTAGCTCAGCGGCAGTCCCCGGCCAGCCCGGGGACCGCGAAAGAGCGACAGTTTCGTAAACTGTAGGTCGGGGGTTCGAAACCCCTCAGTGGCTCCATCTATTCCTTCTTGAGGTACTCCTTGACGATCTTGATGGCGCACACGTCGCCGCACATCGAGCATCCCTCCTTCTCCTCGGTGATTCCCCGGGCGCGGTACTCTCTGGCCTTGCGCTCGTCGATGGCCTCGCGGTACATGCCGTCCCAGTCCAGCTCCTTCCTCGCCTGGGCCATGCGGAGGTCGCGGTCCTTGCCCCGGCCGCGGGCGATGTCCGCGGCGTGGGCGGCGATCTTGGAAGCGATCAGGCCGTCCTTGACGTCCTGGGGGGTCGGCAGGGAGAGGTGCTCGGCCGGGGTCACATAGCACAGGAAGTCCGCCCCGTGGTACGCGGCCAGCGCGCCCCCGATCGCGGCGGTGATGTGATCGTAGCCCGGAGCGATGTCGGTGACCAGGGG
>DAVH01000048.1:180-1246 GCA_002508545.1 Methanomassiliicoccus sp. UBA6 | reverse complement strand
CCCGGTCGGTGGCGTCGGCCAGGCATCCCGGCCGGAACCCGTCGCCCAGGGACAGCACGAACTCGTGCTCCTTCGCCAGCTCGAGCAGGTAGTCGAAGTTCTCGTACAGCGGGTTCTCCTTGCCGTTGTGCAGGATCCACGCCACCAGGAACGACCCCCCGCGGGAGACCACGTCGGTCACCCGGGGGCTGCGCTTCAGGCGGTCCACCGCTTCCATGGTGATTCCGCAGTGCACGGTCATGAAGTCCACGCCGTCCTTGGCGTGCTGGACGATGCCGTTGAAGATGTCGTCCTCGCTCATGTCCACCAGCGCACCCTTCCTCGCCATCCGGAGCCCGGTCTGGTAGATGGGCACGGTGCCCAGGGGGACCGGGCAGTGGTCGAGGATGCGGCGGCGTATGGCGTCGATGTCCCCGCCGGTGCTGAGGTCCATGACCGCGTCGGCGCCGTACTCGAGGGAGATGCGCAGCTTGTCCATCTCCTCCTCGACCTCCACCCGGTCCCTCGAGGTCCCGAGGTTCACGTTGACCTTGACCGACAGCCCCTCGCCGATCCCGCAGGGGCGGGGGTCGTGCACGGGGTTGCAGGGAATGACCACCCGTCCTTCCCGGAACCTCCTCGATAGAACGTCCTCGCTGATGCCCTCCCTGCGGGCGATGTCCCTGATCCTGTCACTGTACGGTCCACTAGCCACGGCCATCTCGATCGCGACCGACTAAGGGCCTCCCCTTAAAAGATTCTTGCCTAGGGTCCGTGTGTTTAGGCGGGGCTAAACATTGGACGTCCCAAGCCCCGGTTCCCTGGGGCCCGAAAAGAGGGGGGTTTGCTTATATAGCCAGATGCGGCGCGAAGGGTATTAATACCTAGACCCCTTTACCAAGGGCGTCGAGTTAGAGGAAGGGATGCACATATTCTACCTTATAAAATCGACCGGATCAGCCCACATGCTGACCGTTCAGAATATTGTTCGAGGTTAGATCATGGAAGACATCAATTACGGTGCGGACAAGATCCAGATCCTTGAGGGGCTGCAGGCGGTCAGGAAGCGCCCAGGCATGTACATCGG
>DAVH01000048.1:0-125 GCA_002508545.1 Methanomassiliicoccus sp. UBA6 | reverse complement strand
ACGCCGACGGCAGCGTGACCGTCTCCGATGACGGACGGGGCATACCTACCGGCATCCACGAGAAGTACGGCCGCCCGGCGGTCGAGCTGGTGGTCACCACCCTGCATGCCGGCGGCAAGTTCGAC
>DAVH01000013.1:4158-14318 GCA_002508545.1 Methanomassiliicoccus sp. UBA6 | reverse complement strand
GGCATGGCGGCGTCCCAGCCGCCGCCGCAGCAAGGCCCCCAGAGCGCCGAAGAGGTGGAGCTGAGACTGGAGATGCAGCACATGTGGGAGACCCACGTGCGCGACCTGAACGACCTCATCAACGCGGAGCTGATGGACAATCCCAACGTGCAGGCGATACTGGAGAAGTCCCTGGCGCACGTTGACATGATGGCCGCCTCCCTGGCCCCGTTCTACGGCCAGGATGCCGCCGACACCCTGGACCAGCTGCTGAGGCAGCACGAGATGGCCCTCTATAACTGCGTGGTCGCTCTCGAGGCCGGGGACCAGGCGGGAGTGCAGGCCGCCCTGGACCAGTCTGCCCAGGTGAACACCCAGATCGCCCAGCTCCTCAGCTCGCTCAACCCCAACTGGCCGTTCGAGACGGTAAAGGCGCTGTTCGACCAGCATGCCGCTGACGCCGTCAACATCGCCCAGCTGATAAATGCCCAGGACTTCACCGGCGCGCTGAACGCGCTCGACGTCGCGGTGGAGCACGGGCGCGTGACCGCGGACGCGATGAGCGACGGCCTGGTAGCGCAGTTCCCGGAGCGCTTCAGCGCGTGAGAAACCCTTTCCCCTTCTTTTCCCTCACATCACTCGTCGGAGGGCGAGCGCGCATGGTGCTTCCGCCGGTGGTACACCACGTACGCGATGTATGCCACCACGAGAACGGCGATGATGACCACGTCCCACCCGTCCAGGCTCTCCGCGAACCTGATCCAGTACTCCCCCAGGAGGTAGCCTGCGGTCACCAGCACGGTGTTCCAGACCGTGGCCCCGAGGAAGGTGAACGGAACGAACGTCTTGAGCTCCATTCTGGTGATGCCCGCGGGGAAGGAGATGATCGACCTGATGACCGGGATGGAGTGCCCGATGAGGATGCCGTACTTGCCCCACTTGGCGAACCACGCGTCCGCCTTGTCCATACTGTCCTTGTCGAACCCCAGGTACCGCCCGTAGCGGTCCAGGAACGGCCTGCCCAGCCTGCGCCCCAGGAGGTAGGCGACGGTGGATCCCAGCGTCGCTCCCAGCGAGCCTACGACGATGACCAGGACGAAGTTCAGCTCCCCGGTCGAGGCCAGGTACCCGGCGAAGGGCATGATGAGCTCGCTGGGGATGGGCGTGAAGATGCCCTCGACGAACATGGCGAAGAATATGCCGAGATACCCCGATGAGGTGATCAGGGCTAGCATCCATTCATTGATCATCTCTATCAGGTTCATCGGTCACGTCCTGGCGGCCCTCCTCTCTAGAGGGGCCTCGAATAAAGAAGTTTCGCCTCGGTTCGGCCCGGCAGGGTCGCAACCATCTTGAACCGGGTTTCCCTTACACCCTCGTTCCTATGGTCGATTTCCGTCCCTTCCGCGGCGTGCTGCCGCACCTGAGCAAGAACGAGGACATCGCCGACCGCGTGTCCCCTCCCTACGACATCATCTCCGCCGAGGAGCAGGCCAAGCTGCAGTCCAAGCCATTCAACATCGCCCGCATCACCCTGGGAGCGGTCGACGGCCGCTACGAGGAGGCGGCAAGGGCGCTGGACTCCTGGCTGTCCTCCGGGAAGCTGGAGCAGGACAAGGAGGAGTGCTACTACCTCTACCGCCAGGGGTTCAAGGACGGCGAGCGGTGGCTCACCCGCAACGGCATCATCGGGGTGCTGCGCTCCGAGGGCTACGAGGCGGGGAACATCATTCCCCACGAGGAAACGTTCCCCAAGGTCAAGGAGGACCGCCTCAACCTGCTCCGGGCCACAGGGACGCACTGCGAGTCGATCTTCGGCCTCTATGACCGCTCGGAGGTGGACATGGACGCCGCGATAAGGGAGGCTGAGAAGCTGTTCGAGTGCACCGACCTATCGGGGACGAGGCACCAGCTGTACCGCATCTCCGACCGCGGGACGGTCGAAGCGATAAGGGACATGATGGCCTCCAAGAAGGTGCTCATCGCCGACGGCCACCACCGCTACGAGACCTCCTACAAGTACGCTCAGGAGAACCCTGGGGACGAGCGCAAGGGGTACGTGCTGTGCACCATGGTGTCATCGCAGGACACCGGCATGTTCGTCCGCCCGACCCACCGGCTGGTCCGGAAGCTGAGGTTCCAGGAGAGCGAGCTGCTGGAGTCGATGGGGAAGCACTTCTCCGTCCGCCAGGTGAAGGATGCGGCGGCCGCGCTGGCGATCATGGACGCGGCGGCCGCGCCGACCTTCGGCCTGCTGCTCCCCAGCGGGCGGTCGGTGGTGGCGGAGTTCACGGCCCCGGCCGGGGACATCCTCTGGGAGGTCGACACCTACGTCTGCCAGGAGGTGATCCTCAAGGGCATCCTGTACGCGATGCCCCAGGGCAACGAGCTGGAGATCGAGTACGATCACGACGCCGCCTCGGTGGAGAGTAAGGTCCGCTCCGGAAAGGGAGACCTCGCCATCCTGGTCCGCGCCCCGACGCTGGACCAGACCTGGAAGGTGGCGCAGGGCGGCCGCAAGATGCCGAAGAAGACCACCTACTTCTGGCCGAAGATCTGGTCCGGGTTCGTGCTATACCGCATGAAGTGAGGGGCGCGGCATCGCGTCCCCCGGGACGCCCCGCTCCCTTCCGCGCTGTTCAGAGGTACTCGTCGTCGTCCTCGTCCAGGTCGTTCCTTCCCTTCCTGGCTGCCCGCTTCTGGAGGTTCTCCATGCCCCTCATCGAGCGGTACTGGGGCCTCTTCACCTTCTTGCCCCTGCGCCCGTAGTAGTACAGCACCCCGACGATCGTCACCGCGCCGACAGCCGCGAGGACGCCGTAGAGCGCCAGCGGATTGGTCGGCGTCACCGACACCGAGCCGAGCGATATCGTCTGGCCGGGCTGCAGGCTCACCGTGACGGTCGTGCCGTCCCATCCCAGCTTGCTCAGGGTCAGGTTGTGCTGCCCGGCGCGGGCGGTGACGGTGAACTCCCCGGCCTCGTTGGTCATCACGTGCTCCCCGTTCTCCAGGGAGACCTTCACGCCGGCCAGGGGCTTGCCGTCCTTGTCCGTGACCACGCCGGTGATGAGGCCCATGTCGGTGGTGGCGAAGCTCCAGCTCTCGTTGATGGTGTTCCCCACCAGGTCGGCGGCGTCGAGCGTCACGCGGTAGGTGGTGCCGTAGGCCAGCGGGGCCGAGGGGGTGAACGTCAGCGTGTTCCCGTCCCAGCTCATGGTGCCGGTCACGCCGTCGATGCTGAGCTCCGTGGCCTCGACGCTCATGGCCTTGGAGAACTCCACCTGCACCGAGGTGCCGATCTGCTCCTGAACGCCGGACGGACCCTTGCTCACGATGGACGGGCGCATGGTGTCGATGAGGAAGGTCGCCTCGTCCGAGGCGGTGCTGTTGGCTATGTCGTAGGCCACGATGCGGACGGTGTGGTAGCCGTCGGCGAAGTTGGCGTTGTAGTGGTTCTCGCTGGGAATCGCGGTGGTCACCTTCGTCCCATCGACCCAGATCTGGTAGCCGGCGAGGTTGTTGCCCGCGTCCGAGCCGGTCCACACCACGGTGATGTCCCCGTGGTTGAAACCGGCGCCGTCTCCGGGGTAGGTGATGCTGATCGTCGGGACGGTGGTGTCGACCTTGAACGCCACCACCGCGGTGGAGGTCCTTCCGCCCCAGCCGTGGGCCACCACGGTCACGTTGTGCGGCCCGTTGGTCACGTTCTGGAAGGTGTTGGACAGCCGGTCGAAGGGGATCGGGCCGACCCACGGCTCGGAGTCGATCCGGACGTCGAAGTAGGAGATGCCCACGCTGCTGGACGCCTGCCAGGTGACGGTTACATCGGAGGTGTTGAGCCAGCTGTTGCTAGTGGGGGAGGTTATCCTCAGCGTAGGGGCGGAGGTGTCGATATTGAACAGCACCGCGTCCTCGGCGCTTCCCCCGACCTCGTTGATGGCGCGTACCAGCACCGTGTGCTGCCCGTCCGCCAGCCCGGTCAGGTTCATCTCCTGCTGGGTCGTGACCAGAGGATCGGAGTAATCGGGATCGTCGACGTACACGTAGAACCGGTCGATCGCATATACCGGGTCCGTCGCCGTCCACCTGAGCATGACGTAGGACTCCTGGACGTACTCGTTGTTCTGCGGGGTTATGATCTCCATGGTCACCGTGCTGGCCGCCGACACCGTTCCCATCGACGTGACCAGCCCCGCCGCTCCGCTGAAGACCACAAGCATCGCTACCAGTATCGCTAACGAACGTCCCATCCCGATCCCATCCCGAACCTTGGAGTGGGCCAGAATCGGATTACAAAGTTATATAATTAATCTCATAGAAAATTGGGAGTGGAGCCACTGGAGGGAATTGAACCCTCGACCTACGCCTTACCAAGGCGTCGCTATACCACTAAGCCACAGTGGCGGATGGAGACCATCAATTCGCTTGTCGTTAATATAGGTTTCGACATCGCTGGCGTCACCCGGCCATGGGTGTGGAGAGTATGCCCAGGGACTCGTAGCTGTACACCTCGATGTTGCCCCTTCCCCGCCGGCTGATGCGGTGCAGCGCCTCGAAGTACGCATCGTTGGGCACGATGACCACCACGTACAGGCCGTCCCGCGCCGCCTCGTTGTACTCCTCGACCGCATCGTTCCTCGCCCAGCTGATGTCCGACTCGATGAACTCGGCGCCGATTATCCCCTCTGCGGTGAGCACCGAGATCACGCCGTAGTTGTCCGGAGCGATGAGCTCGTAGTCGGTCTCCAGGTCCGGCTCGTCCTCCTCCAGCTGGTCTATCCTCTGCAGTATGACATCCTCGACATCGATCAATGTTAGACGTCAGGGAATTGGAAATATACTATTCTTTTGTACGGCTGGTCCCTGCGTCCCCGCGCCCGGCCTTGAAGAGGTGCACGAAGCTCAGGGCGTCGCTGTGCCTCTCGGTGCGGAACGGAGCGTAGCCGAGGCTGCGGTAGAACGGCCGGGTGGTGGAGTGGTCCTCGCGAGTGTACAGCTCGAAGCGCTCCGCGCCGGCGAACAAGCGCTCGACCTCCTCCATCAGCCGACGGCCGATACCCTGCCGCCAGTGGTCCGGGCGGACGACGAGGCGGGAGATCCGGCAGGTGTGGCCGTCCATCCTCGCCCGGACGGAGCCGACGATCTCGCCGTCCAGCACGTACTTCAGAATGACCGAGGCGTCGAACTCCGCCCGCAGCCCCTCCAGGGTCTGGGTCATAGGCTTGATGCTCATGTCGCCGACGTGCTCCGCTTCCTCTCGAAACGCCTGCCGCTGCAGCTCGAGTATCGCGGGCAGGTCGCCGACGGTCGCCCGGGCGATCATGCTACCGCCAATGAGCTTCCCGGGATTAATATGCCGACGGGCGAGAGACCCAGCAAAGCTTATCCCCTCAGAAGGGTAGATGGGGAGCGATGAAGGAAGAAATGAGCACGTTCGACGTCCTGGCCATGGTCGGGGAGATGCAGTCCCTGGTGGGCGGTTACCTCGACAAGGTCTTCCACTGGGACGTGAAGAACGTCCTCCTGAGGATCAATGCTCCCGGAGGGAAAAAGGAACTGGTCCTGCAGGACATGCGGTGGCTGTACATCGCGCCGGAGAAGCCGGAGACCCCGGACATGCCCTCCCAGTTCGCCGTGAACCTGCGCAAGTACCTCACCAACACCCGCATCTCAGCCGTGCGCCAGCGGGAGTTCGACCGCATCGTCGTGCTCGACCTGGAGAAGGGGCCGAACCAGTACCAGCTGGTGATCGAGCTCTTCGGCGACGGGAACCTGGTGCTGGTGTCCGGAGGCAAGATCCTCAACGCCGTCCACTCGCGCAAGTGGCGCCACCGCGAGGTACGTCCCGGCCTCGAGTACTCCTTCCCGCCCTCGCGCTTCAACCCGCTGGAGATGGACGAGGAGGGGTTCCGCAAGGCCTTCTTGGCCTCGACCTCGGACGCCGTGCGCACGCTGGCCACGGCGATCAACATCGGCGGGCAGTACGCCGAGGAGACCTGCCTCCGGGCCGGGGTGGACAAGGACCGCAAGGCCAAATCGCTCGGTCCCGAGGAGGTTTCCAAGCTGTACGATGCGCTGACCCTGCTGCTCAAGGAGGCCGCCGGAGCGCCGCGGGCGAGGGAGGTGCTGGAGAACGGCAAGCCGATCGACGTGACCCCGGTGCCGCTGATCCAGTACGCCGACCGCGAGGTCCGCGAGCACCCCACGTTCTCGGACGCCATCCACAACTACGTGGTGGAGCGCGTCCCGGTGGCCGGGGAGAAGGAGGACCCCGAGGTCCAGCGCCTGCAGCGCCAGCTGGCGCAGCAGCGGGCGGCGGTGGAGACGCAGCTCGCCGAGGCGAAAGGATACGCGGAGCAGGCCGAAGCGATCTACTCCGACTACATGGGCACCGACGCCCTCCTCAAGAAGCTGAAGGCCGCGGCCGAGGGCCTCAACTGGGAGCGCACCAGGGAGGCGCTCTCCTCGATACCGAACATCAGCAAGGTCGACCCCGAGGAGCACAAGGTCGTGGCGCTCATCGCCGGCAAGGAGGTCACTTTGGACTACACGCTGGGCGTCGAGGGGAACGCCAACGCCCTGTACCAGCGGGGAAAGGAATCGAAGGACAAGATGCGTGGCGCACAGGAGGCGCTGGCGGAGACGGAGAAGCGCCTGGCCCAGAAGGTCAAGGAGGGCGAGGTGCGAAAGAAGCAGGAGAAGCGCACCGCCAAGAAGACCAAGGAGTTCTGGTTCGAGCGGTACAAGTGGTTCATCACCTCCGGAGGGCACCTCGTTCTCGGAGGAAGGGACGCGCACAGCAACGACCAGCTGGTGAAGAAGCACCTGAAGACGACCGAGCGCTTCGCCCACGCCGACGTCCACGGCGCTCCGAGCGTCGTCGTGCTCAACGGGGCCGAGGCCACCGAGGACGAGATGATCGAGGCCTGCACCTTCGCGCTGGCGCACTCGAAGGCATGGATGGCCGGGGCGTCCGAGGGCACGGCGTACTGGGTCCTGCCGGACCAGGTCAGCAAGATGGCCCAGGCCGGGGAGTTCGTCCCCCGCGGCGCCTTCGTGATCCGGGGGAAGCGCAACTACGAGTACCACCTGCCGCTTATGCTGGCGGTCGGCGAGATAATGTACGAGGGGGAGCGCAAGATCATGTGCGGGCCCCTGGGCGCGGTGGAGGCCAACGCCTCGAGGTACGTGGTCATCGAACCCGGGAAGAAGGTGAAGACCAAGGCATCGGCCACCCTGGCCAAGATGTTCGACGTGCCGGAGGAGGAGATCGCCCGCATCCTGCCGCCGGGAGAGGTCGAGATATCCCGGATGGAGGGCATCGAAGAAGAACCTGAAAGGCTGGACGAGAACTGAGAAGAGAAGGATCAGGGGAGTGGGAGAAATGCGCCCGAGCCGGGATTCGAACCCGGGTCTAAAGATCCGCAATCTCTTAGGATATCCAAGCTACCCCACTCGGGCATCTCCCCTGTAACAGTTCCCCCTTTAATTCTTTTTGCATCGGTGCACCCACCCTGGCGCGGGGCGAGGCCGGATTTTCACGTTCCATAATCAGGTCGCAACGTCCTTAAACCGGAGAAACGTCCCATCCCGAAGGATGGGAAAATGGACAAGGATTTTCGTATCTGGGTAGAGCTGGCGTCCCGCAAGCGGAAGTGCACTAGGTGCTCCGAGGACATCGGCAAGGGAGTGATGTTCGTGCGCATGGGCAACCGCGAGAAGCCCAGGGGAGCGCCTTGCATGTGCGCGTCCTGCTTCGAGACGGTCATGGGCGACCTCTCCGACCAGTACAATGGGCTGAAGGACATGGCCCCCCAGAAGATGGAGATGGAAGCCGAGGTCGAGCCCGCGCTCGAACTCGGACCGCGGTGCTTCAGCTGCGGCCTGCCACCGGAGAGGTGCCAGTGCGCCCGTGAGGCTTACCGTTAGATCAGTAGCTGGTGGTCATGTCCACCTTGCCGGCCCGGCGGGCCCGGCGGTCGGCGTAGCGGAAGATCAGCGTCGACGCGGCCAGGAACGCCAGGGCGGAGACGACAAGGTACAGCATGATGGTGGTGGAGGAGAACTCCCCCAGCCCGCTGATGGTCTCGATCCCGCTCCCGGGGTAGAGGGAGCGGCGAACTAGCTCGAGCCAATAGGTCAGCGGTATGGCCATCCCGACCGACTGCCCCCAGGGCGGCAGGACGGTCAGCGGGAACAGCGTCCCGCACAGCAGGTAGAACGCTCCGGCGATGCCTTCGTTGATGCCGGAGCTGTGCTTCGCCGTCAAGAAGGTTATTCCGGCGAGCGCGACGCCGATCGCCAGGATGCACCCGATACCCAGGGCCATGGCCGCGGCGAACAGAGGCCAGTCGACCGCTGCCGGGTCCAGCGGCAGTCCTAGGACCAGGATGCCGAAGGCGATGGATATGAGCACCGAGATTGAGGTCAGCGCGAGCTTGCTCATCGCCCTCCCGATGATGTACACCCGCATCGAGATCGGCGCGATGTACAGCTGCCTCAAGGTCTGGTAGTGCTCGCGGTCCTCCATGATCACCATGGTCGCGCCCATCATGACCTGCGCGACGAACATGAAGAACACTGACCCGAGGTAGGTGAAGGCGAACATCACCGGGTCGCTGGCCACGTCCTGCTTGATCACTAGGAACATCACCACCAGGATGAGGGTGGCGGCGATGGGGCGGACGATGGAGTAGACGAGGAACAGCCACGGGCGGGTCCAGTTGGACTCCATCTGCCAGCCCAGCCACGCGGCGTGGCGGAGTGTGCGGAGGTGCGAGCTCACTGCCATCTCAGGGTCAGCCTCCCTTCCTTCCGCCCCAGGTTCTCCATGTACCTGAGGGCATAGCGCGCCAGAATGAGGAACACGACGGCCAGGACGCACAGTATGGCCAGCTCGGCGTCCACCGGGATGAGGCCGAATGCCTGCTCCCCGAACAGCAGCTGGCGCATCGCATCGAGGCCCAGGGTGATGGGGATGATCGACGCGGCGGCGCTGACCCACGGGCCGAGGGAGCGCACCGGGAAGTAGAAGCCCGAGACCAGGTAGATGGGTTCCTGCAGCAGGTTGGAGATGTTCCACGCGTCCCGCCCGTACAGCATGAAGAGCGAGGCGAACATCATCCCCATGCCGTAGATGGCGATGAGCGTGACCACGAACACGCCGACCAGGAGAAGAGGGTCAGCGACGGTCATGTGAACGTCGAAGATTATGATCCCCAGGAACAGGGTCGACAGCGCTCTCACTCCGGCGGAGAACATGCCCCCTAACGCCATTCCGGCGAGCAGGGCCATACGGGACATCGGGGACACGAGGAACAGCTGCAGGTTGCCGGTCTCCTTCTCCCAGTAGAACTGCGCGGCCATGCCCCACAGTACGTTGAGCCAGAAGGCGGTCATCGCTCCTCCGAGCACCACGAAGCCCTCGAATGACGACGGCGCCCCGAGCGCCCGATAGTAATAGATGTACGCGGCGATGCCCAGGAGCGGAAGTAGTACATCGAAGAAGGTCCAGGACGGTTCCCTCAACGCCCCGATGACGCGCGGGTATGCCCTCCCCAGCGCCGCCCGGAGGTTGAGCGGTAGCTCGACTATCCCAATCCTCTCCCCACAAGCTCGATGAACACGTCCTCGAGGGTCGCCTCGACCTTGTTCAGCGCCACCACCCGGCCGCCCTTGGCGACCACGGACGAGATCACGTCGGAGATCGCCGACTCATCCTCCAGCACCAGGCGGATGTGCTTCCTGCCCTCGGTGTCCACGGCGCTGACGCCCTTGACCCCGCGGATGGACGAGAGCGAGGACGCATCGAAGGGCGTCGTGTCCAGCTCGAAGGTCGAGGCGTGGTTCATGCGCCTCTTCAGGCCGGCCGGCGAATCGCACGCCATGATGGTCCCGCGATCGATGATGGCCACCCGGTCGCACAGCTCCTCCGCTTCCCTCATGTAATGCGTGGTAAGCAGCAACGTCCTGCCCTTCTCCAGCCTTACCCAGTCGCTGATGTACTCGCGGATGGCGCGGCTGGTGGTGACGTCCAGGCCCAGCGTCGGCTCGTCCAGGAAGATCAGCTTCGGATCGGTGACAAAACCGCGGATGATGTTCATCCTCTGCCTCTGGCCAGTGGAGATAGTTCGCACCTTGGCGTCGGCCTTGTCCTCGAGGCCGAAGGCGTGCAGGAGCTC
>DAVH01000013.1:0-4127 GCA_002508545.1 Methanomassiliicoccus sp. UBA6 | reverse complement strand
CAGGTTCTCCCGCACCGTCAGCAGCCCGTACCCGGAGGTTTCCCCGCCGGACACCATGTTGATCAGCGGGCGGATCCTCGCCGCCTCGCTTCCCACGTCGTAGCCGAGGACCTTGGCGGTGCCCGTGGTCGGCAGCAACAGGGTCGATAATATCTTGATTAGCGTGGTCTTGCCCGCGCCGTTGGGGCCCAGCAGGCCGAACAGCTCGCCCTCCTCGACCCTCAGGTCAACGTTCTCGAGGGCGACGACGGGCTGCCTCCCGCCGAAGGTGCGGGACAGCGAGGAGACCTCCAGGGCGTAGACCATGCGCCCAGCCAGAACTTGTCGCTAGAAAAATGTATCGAGCTTCGGCCCTCGAGGCCGCGGCCCTCCGAGGGCGATGATGGCCCCCGGACGTTGGCGGAGCTTAGTGCTCCATGTTCTGCCAGTAGGTGGTGACGTATCCAGCGATGCGGTTGCGCATCATGGTGCTCTCGACGTTGGTGAGCTTGGATACCAACATCTTGTTGTTCTCAAAATCCTCGTTGAAGACCGTGGGGTACTTCTGGACGAGCTCGAGGGCGATCCTCTTGATGTAGTTAGGGCGGATGTTTCCCATGAAAGTCACCTATGAGTAACAAGCGGGTTAAGCCGAGTCCATATATAACGCTTTTTCTGGCAAGAGTGCTCCACCGGCCGCCGCGCCGACAGCCATGCTTTATGTCTAGAACGCTCCCAATGGTTGAGGGATGTCCTGGTGGAAGGACCTTTACACCGGCCTGCGCCACCCCCTGTTGGCCATCGGCTGCGCCTTCCTGGCGTTCATCCTCTCGGTCGGCGCGCTATCCTATGCGCTGGGGACCTGGCCCCCGTTCATGGTGGTGGAGTCGAGGAGCATGCAGCACGACAACAACATCTCGGCCATCGGGGTCATCGACACCGGGGACGTGGTGGTCGTCAGCGAGCCCCAGGCCTACGGGGCTCCGCGGACCTACCTGGACTCCCTGAGGGATGGTTACCGCAGCTTCGGGGACTACGGGAACGTGATCATCTACCAGCCCCCGGACGAGGACGTTCCCATCGTCCACCGCGCTTTATGCGAGCTGGTGTACAACTCCAGCGCCAGGGGCTTCGACATCCCCGGGCTGGCGAACCTGCCGGACGACGCCTGGTCGGTGCCCGGCGAGGACCGCTCGTGGAGGGGCCTGGACGATTGGGTCGAGCTGTACGGCATCGGCTACGCCGGGGTCACCGTGAGCATCGACCTCAACTCCACCTACCGGGCGGTGGCGGAGGACCCCCACGGCGGCCTGGTCACCATGGGCGACAACAACTGGGAGGACGTGGACGGGGAAAGGATCGGGATCGTGGACCAGGGCAGCCTGGTCGATGGGCCGATCAAGTGGGAGTGGGTCATCGGCAAGGTGATCGGTGAGGTGCCCTGGCTGGGCACGCTGAGGCTATGGCTCACCGGGACCATGCCGCCCTACATGCCGGTGAACTCGGTTTTCCTGCTCTTTGCCTCGGTGGCCTCCATCATCCTGCTGCCAGCCGCCCTGTGGGCCTTGGCGCGGGCCGTGGAGAGGCGCAGGGTGAGGTAGCGCTACTGCTTCAGCTCGGTGCGGGGCTTGCCGCAGGACATCTTGCCCTCGGGGCACTTCCCCCGCGAGACGCACGGCGGTCCCGCGTTCTTGAAGATGAGCGGCGATGCCCCACGTGCCAGGCGGAGCATCTCGTCGGCGACCTCGCGTATCTCGGTTTGTGCGCGACGACAGGTGCGCAGCTCAAAGAAGTGCCATAGCTCCCGGGCGTTCATGGTTACGGTGATGTTGGTGGTGCACGCGTTCGGCAGCACGTAGCGGGCGTCCTCCGCCGGCACCTTCTGCGACAGGAAGCGATACTCGTCCCAGATGCGGCCCATCAGCTCGCGGTAGCGCCGCTCGAGCTCAGGGTCGGCGGCAATCGACGCCGGGGTCACGTACTCGGCGTCCTTCATGCTCACGTACCTCTGTGATAACTGACTGTAGGACGCGATGCGGTGTCTGACCAGTTGATGGCTCATCGATCTTGAGCATCCCTCGATGGAGAACGTGTACGAGGCGTGCTCGATGACCGAGTGATGCCCGGAAGCCAACGGGCTACCTAGCCACCTTTTTCCCTTGGCCTCGTCCCACTCCTCCATCAGCTCGCTGGCGCCCTTGTTCGAGTAGCAGGAATGGGCGGCCGAGGCGCACAGCCTCTCGGCGTCCCTGGTGTAAGAGAGAAGGGTTACGCGCACGAGACCACAATGCCCCGGCGGTGTAAAAAGGATGCTATCGCAGCATCATTTCGAAGTGGAAGCTGACCTGGGCGTTGGACTGCACCGGCCGGCCGGTGCTCGGCTTGCCCTCGCTGCGGATGTCCTTCAGCCTGTACACCCGGACGTCGTCGCGGTCCAGCAGGTGCAGTATTCCCTCGACATGAGCGTCCCCGACCACCGCGAGCACCGTCGGGTAGCGGGAGGCGGCCTGGTCGATGCGCTTGGCCATGATGGCGTTGCGCTCGTCCACCAGCACCCGCTTCAGCGTGGGGAACTGCTCGCCCATCTCCCCCATGTATCTCTCCTCGTTATCCTGGAGGTTGTCAAGCTCGCGCTCCACGGTCTTGCGGCCGATGAACAGCGAGGCGACGGCCGAGAGCCCCAGCTTCACCTTCTCCTTGAAGGGCATCTCCGAGCCGAGGCGGCGGAACATCTGGTTGGCGTCGGTGTCGATGAACAGCACGTCCGCGCCGATGCTCTTGGCGGCCTTGGTGGCGGCCAGCATCTCCGCGCCCACCTCTCCTCCATACTGGTGCGCGATCCGCTTCTGCATCTTCGCCAGGACCTTGTAGGTGAGGCGCGCGTCGGACCGGGCGCCGGGGTTCTGGAGCGCCTGGTAGCGACCTGGATCAAGCTCCACGCCCACCGCGTCGGGGCGCTCCTCCTCGATGATCCTCGTCACCTGCTGGGAGATATCGAAGACGTGCCCGACGCCCAGTATCACGATCACGGCGAATCCATGCCCGAAGGGCATTAATAACCTTTTGATTGTGCCCTAGCCCATGGAACCCGCTTACGGGCTGGTGGCGTTCGACATGGACGGCGTCCTGGTCGACCACGCCAGCTCCTGGACCTGGGTGCACGAGCACTTCAAGGTCGACAACGAGGCGTCGCTGGTGGCGTACATCGAGGGCCGCATCGACGACCGGGAGTTCATGCGCCGGGACATCAACAAGTGGCTCAGCATACGCGATGACCTGTGCCTGCAGGACATCGACGAGATCCTCCGCCCGGTGCCGGTAATCCCGGGGATCAAGGAGACCGTCGCCGCGCTGCGCTCCAACGGCATGAGGTGCGTCATCGTCAGCGGCGGCCTGGACATGGCCGCCCGGCGCATCGCCGAGGAGAACGAGTTCGACGACCACATCGCCAACTCGCTCGCCTGCGACGCGAGCGGCCGGCTGACCGGAGAGGGCGTTCTGAGGGTCGAGCTGACCAACAAGCGCCTGGCGCTGGAGAGGTTCCAGCTGAAGTACGGCGTTCCGGCTGAGCGTACCGTTGCGATAGGCAACAGCTTCGTGGACGTGTCGATGTTCTCCGCCTCCGGGCTGTCCATCGCCTTCAATCCGATCGACGAGGTCGTGGAGAAGAGCGCGGACGTTGTGCTGCGCTCCAAGGACCTCCGGGACGTCCTCAAGCCGATACTGGGTCACTCGTCCCTATAGCCGTGCTCCCCGATCAGGGGAACGAACACCACTGAGCCCATCGACCTCTCGTAGAACTTTTCACCGGAGCGGGAGACCAGAACGAGGTCCTGGACCATGCGCCCGCCCACCGGGACCATCAGGATGCCGTGGTCGGCCAGCTGCTCCTTCAGCGGCTCCGGGACCTGGGGGGCGGCGGCGGCCACGAATATGCGGTCGTACGGCGCGTGCTCCTCGAGACCGGCGGTGCCGTCGGCGATCACGACCTCGATCACGTCGCCGTAGCCGAGCCGCTCCAGCGTCTCCCGGGCCTTGAGGCCGAGGCTCTCGATCCTCTCGACCGTGTACACCTTGCCGTTCGGGCGAACGAGCTCGGCCACCAGCGCGGCGTGGTAGCCGGAGCCGGTGCCGATCTCCAGCACCTT
>DAVH01000009.1 GCA_002508545.1 Methanomassiliicoccus sp. UBA6 | reverse complement strand
CCCCTACCGTGTCAAGGTAGTGCTCTAACCCCTGAGCTACGCGCCAAATTCGACGAAGCTTCATTCTAGCGCATCGGGGGGGTTTGTCGAGGGGTTCTCGCTGTGGCGTTGGGCGCGCTGGTGGAAGGTGTCGCGGAAGACCTTCTTTTCGGCTTCGGGGACGGGGGGGGGCTCGGGGGTGAGGCCCCAGCGGGAGCGGCGGATGAGCCGGATGGCCAGGAGGGCGAGGATGAGGATGATGCCGGGGTATTCGGCCAGGACGCGGCCGGGGGTGAGGATGAACTGGGCGGGGCGCAGGGGGGTGGCGTAGAAGTTGTCCAGGACGCGGATGGTGTCGTGGGGCTTGAGGCGGGCGGCGTCGGGCTTGGGGAGGGTGATGGTCTCCAGCTCGCCGTCGATGGTGACGTAGACGTCGCGGGTGAAGGCGTTGGAGGTGTCGGTGAAGACCTCCACCACCTCGGCCCGGTAGGTGGAGGGCCACTGCCACTGGCCCTGGTGGGCGAAGGCGATGAGGGCGGCCTGCACGGCCACGAGCCAGCCGGTGAGGAGCGCCACGGTCCACAGGAGGACCAGGGCCACGTTGCGTCTGGGAGCGGGTTTCGCGGGCATGAGCCAGGATACCCGGGGATCACTCCACCGTGACGCTCTTCGCGAGGTTCCGGGGCTGGTCCACGTCGCAGCCGCGGATGACGGCGATGTGGTAGCTGAGGAGCTGGAGAGGCACCACGTAGAGGATGGGCGCGAGCCAGGGGTTGACCTTGGGCAGGTGCAGGACGTCCTCGGCGATGTGGTCCAGGCCGGTGTCGCCCTCTTCCACCAGGGCCAGGATGCGGCCGTCGCGGGCGGCGGCCTCCTGCAGGTTGGACAGGACCTTTTCCCGGTGGGCGTCCCGGGGCATGACGGCCACGATGGGCAGGTGGCGGTCGATGAGGGCGATGGGGCCGTGCTTCATTTCGCCGGCGGGGTAGCCCTCGGCGTGGATGTAGGAAAGCTCCTTGAGCTTGAGGGCGCCCTCCAGGGCGATGGGGTAGAGGGGGCCCCGGCCAAGGTAGAGGAAATCGGTGGCCTCGTGCCACTTCTGGGCCCACTGGTGGATCTTCTGCTCCGTGGAGGCCACCCGCTCCAGGAGGGCGGGGAGCTCGCGAAGGGCCTGGACGATCTCGGCGCGCACGGCCGGGTCCAGGGTGCCCCGGGCCTGGCCCAGGCGCAGGGCCAGCAGGAGCAGGACGACCAGCTGGGTGGTGAAGGCCTTGGTGGAGGCCACGCCGATCTCGGGGCCGGCATGGGTGAGGAGGGTGGCCTCGGCCAGGCGCGCCGCGGTGGAGCCCTGCACGTTGCAGATGGCCATGCCGCGGGCGCCGCGGGCGGCGGCCTCCTTCATGGCGGCCAGCGTGTCGGCGGTCTCGCCGGACTGGGTGACCGCCAGGCACAGGGTCCGCTCGTCGACCAGCGGGTCGCGGTTCCGGAACTCGCTTCCCAGCTCGACCTGGGTCGGGATGCGGGCCACCGACTCGATCATCTGCCGCCCCGACAGCCCGGCGTGCGAGGAGGTCCCGCAGGCCACGATGACCACGCGCTGGAGCGAGCGGACGTATTCCTCGGTGAGCTCCATCCCGTCCAGCGTCACGTCGCCCTGCTCCAGCGAGGCGCGCCCGCGGATGGTGTCGGCCACGGCCCGCGGCTGCTCGAAGATCTCCTTGTGCATGAAGTGCTTGTGGCCTTCCTTCTCGGCGGCCACCGTGCTCCACTCGATGCGCCGGGGCTTGCGGGAGATCTGCTCGCCGTTCCGGCCGTAGAGGGAGACGGCGCCGGCGGTGAGCACCGCCAGCTCGCCCTCCTCCAGGTAGACCACCTCGCGGGTGTGCTCCAGGATGGCCGGCACGTCCGAGGCCAGGAAGTTCTCGCCCTTGCCGTAGCCGACCACCAGCGGCGAGGCGTTCTTGGCGGCCACGATCTCGTCGGGCCGCTTCTCGGAGACCACCGCGATGGCGTACGTCCCGTGGACCTGCGCCAGCGAGGCGCGCACCGCCTCGCGCAGGTCGCGGTTCCCGTCGGCCAGCGCGTCGGCGATGAGGTGGGCGAAGATCTCGGTGTCGGTCTCGGACTTGAACTCGTGTCCGCGGGCCACCAGCGCGGCCTTGAGCTCGAGGTGGTTCTCGATGATGCCGTTGTGCACGACGGCCATCTTGCCGGTGCAGTCCAGGAACGGATGGGCGTTCGGCTGCGAAGGCTTGCCGCAGGTCGCCCACCGGGTGTGGCCGACCCCGAGGTGACCAGAGAGCCGGGGCATGGTGGAGGAGAGCTTGGAGATCTCTCCCTTGTCCTTGAAGACCTTCAGGCCGCTGCCGACGATGGCCACGCCCGCGGAATCGTAGCCCCTGTACTCGAGCCGCTTCAACCCGTCGAGCAGCACCTCCTGCGCCTCCCGGGGTCCCGCATAACCGATGATGCCGCACATATCAGACCACAACGCTGTTGTTATCGAGATTGACGCTCACCTTAACACCGTCCGCTATCCGGCAGCCCGCCCCGATGACGGTGCCGGGCGACACGACCACCCGCGCCCCCACCGTGGTGTCCTGGCCGATCAGCGCCCCCACGTCCGGAAGCTTGAACACCTCGCGGTCGACGCGGGCGTAGCTGCTGCCGGTGGTGGCGGACAGCCCGGCCTTGATCTTCACCCCGTCGTCCAGGACGGAGTGGGACAGGTGGGAGTGCGTGCCGATCCTCACGCTGCTCATGATCAGGCAGCTATCGACGTAGGAGTACGGGCCGATGATAACCCCGTTGCCGATGCTGGTGGACGGCATGATGGTCACGTTCGGGCCGATATCGCAACCCTCGCCGATGGCCACCGGACCCTCTATGTATGAGCCCGAGCGGATGCGGCTCCCCTTCCCGATGGAGACCGCCCCCTTGATGGTGACCCCGCTCTCCACCGTCCCGTTGATACCCTGACCGTGGAACTCGAGGGCCGATGAGTTGATGTTCAGCAGGTCCCACGGGTACACCGCGTCGATCCACTTTCCCTTGGTCTTCACCGGGGTGAAGTCCAGGCGCGATATCATCGGAGCCAGTGTCTGGGTTATCCCCCGCTCCATGTCGAAGGTCTGCTCGCAGAAATGCCTCATGATGTCGCTCCTGAAGTAGTACACGCCGGTATTGATGATGTTGCCGACCCTCGTCTCCGGCTTCTCCACGATGTTGTTGATCTTCTCGTCCTTGATCTGCACCACGCCATACTTCGAGGGGATCTCCGACTCGGTGACCACCATGGAGGAGCCCACCTTCTTGGCCAGGAGGTCCGCTATCAGCTTCCCGTCGATCAGGTTGTCCCCGGCCACGGTGAGGAAGTCCTCCCCGTTCAGGTGCTTGGCGGCCAGGGACAGCGCGTGAGCGGTCCCCAGCTGCTTGTCCTGATTGACATACTGAATGCGGGCGTCGAAACGCCTGCCGTCCTCGAAGTGGGACAGGATGGTGTCCTTGCGGTAGCCGACCACCATGATGATGTCCTTGACCCCGTTCTGGACCAGCGCTTCGACGATGTACTCGAGAATCGGCCGGTTCCCGACGGGAATCATTCCCTTGGGCCTCGACATTGTGAAGGGACGCAACCTGGTCCCCTCTCCAGCAGCCAGAATAACCGCTTTCACCCTTCTTCCTCCTGAAGTCGATTCGACTCTCTGCAAATAAACCTTTTTAACCGAATGATTCCCCCCGCCACACTGAGTGGTTATCACTTATCGTACTGTGCAACAAAGATTTAAACCGCTTCCCAGGGTTTTATAGCCAGCAATTAATTTAATGTGGGGCAGTCAATGGAAAAACCGCCGAAACTGAAGATACCCTCCGAGGTCTATCAGTTCTTCACGAACCCGGGAGGGCACTCTCTCATCGTGCGGGGAACGGCCGGGGCGGGCAAGACCACCTTCGCCCTGCAGACCATCGAGGAACTGTCATCCATGCAGTGGGGCTTCTACCACTCCACCCGGGTATCCGACAACAGCCTGCTGACGCAATTCCCATGGCTCAAGGAGAAGAGCAACCACCTGGGGCGCACCGACGGCTTCGCCGATCAGAGCCAGGGGGAGGGGGGCAAGCGAACCGGGCTGAGCGACCTGAAGGGGGTCAAGAACCCCCCGATGGAGATCGCCAAGGTCGGAGGCCTCGCCATCTCCATCGGCAAGGACCTCGGGGAGCTGGAGGTGCTCTACCGGTGCATCGAGAAGAACCTGCCGGAGAAGGGCCTGGTGGTGATCGATTCCATAGACGCGCTGGCCGATAAATACAACCTCACCTGCTCGAAGCTGGTGACCACGATCCAGCGGGACATCGTCGAGGGCTACGGCTCCAACGTGATGTTCGTCCTGGAGACCTCCGAGGCCGATGTGGACTACCTCGGCGACGGGGTGGTCAACCTGACCTGCACCGAGTACAACCGCCGCCGCCTCAGGGAGATGGAGATCGTCAAGCTGAGGGGGTGCGAGATCCAGCAGCCCAAGTTCATCTTCACCTTGGACGGGGGTCGGATAAAAACCTTCGGCTATCACCGCAACCAAGCCTCCAGCGGCCCGAGGGGGGCGTGGAGGGCGATGCCCGACCTCGACGACCGGGTGTCCTGCGGGCTGGGAGACCTGGACAAGTGCCTGAACGGCGGCCTGGAGAAAGGCTCCATCACCCTGATCGAGCTGGGACAGGGCGTCCCGACGGCGATCAGCAACGAGCTCGAATCGGCCCTGGTGTCCAACTTCATCTCCCTTGGCCGGGGAGTGATGTGGGTCCCCATGCGGAAGGCGTCGGCGGAGAACGCCCGGGCCAAGATCGCCCGCTTCGTCCCCGAAGATAGGATCGACCATCTGGTCAGGATCCCGGAGAAGGCCGACCAGATGACCTCGGCGAGCGGCAGCTGCGTCGTTCCCGTCGAAGGTGCCAACGCGTTCTCGGACTTCAAGTGGCAGAACATCGAGTATTCCCTTAACGGCTCGAAGAAACCGATTCTCGCGCTCATGGGTTTCGACACCATGCAGTCGATCTACGGGAACGACGTCAGCGACCAGCTGATGGACTTCCTGGCCATGGTGCGCAGGAACAACGGCATCTTCGTGGCCCTGGCCCCATCCTCCAGCACGGCCACCGGCCGCCTGGCCGATCTGGCTACCATCCACATCAAGATCGACCGCATCGGAGGCACCGTCCTACTCTTCGGCGAGGAGCCGTTCACCGAGTGCTATGCCCTGGACTATGAGGAGAAGGAGGCTGGAGGAGATGTTACCCTCACCCGGATCATCTGAGGTGGTCCCGTGATAAGGGCCACCTTCCCCGAGCACTCCTCGATGCTGATGATCGGGAGCCCGGGGATCGGCGTGCTGGAGTTCGCCGTCAGCATAGCGAAGGACTGGATGGAGCAGGACAGCATGGTGGTCTTCGTCACCGTGGACCTCCTGCCGAGCGACCTGCTGGACATCATGACCTCGTTCGGGGTGTCCAAGGAGGTGCTCGGACGGAACCTGTTCATCATCGACTACCACTCCTCGCTGCTGGGCTCGGTGGACGCGGCCACCAACTGCAACGGGACGGAGATCAGGAAGGTCTCCGACCTGGAAGGCATCATGTTCAACATCTCCGCACTGGCGGAGGGCACCAAGAAGCCGGTGAAGATCGTGATACATTCGCTGTCCACGCTGTTCCTCTACAACCAGGCCAACGTGGTCCTCAAGTTCTTCCAGATATCGTCATCCCGGATCCGCAGCGAGTTCGGCACCGCGTTCTTCACCATCCACGAGGGCGTGCACGACGAAAGAACGGTGAACCACCTCATGGCCATCGCCGACGGGGTCCTGGAGCTGAAGTTCGACGAGGACCTGAACCGCCGCATGCGGGTGCGCAACATGAGGGGATGCATCACCTCATCGCAGTGGATACCGTTCGAGATCAAGCAGGCATCCGGCGATCGGGCGCCCTCCCTGCTCGAATGGAGATGAGTCTGGACGCGAGAACGATAAAAAGGGGGGTTCGACCCCTGACCAGGTCAGGGGTCCGGTTTTCGATCACTCGAACTCTTCGGCGGCTATCGTGCCGTAGATGGAGGCCTTGAAACTTTCGCGGTTCTGCGCGGTCGCCCGGACGTAGACCTCGCACTGCGTCTTCGGCCGGACCACCAGCCTCTTCGTCTGGCAGAATATCAGCCCTTCGTTCACCCCTGCCTCGGGCCGCTTGTCGGAGTACAGGCAGGAAAAGCATAGATACTGGTCTTTGTTCAACGACCTCGCACAGGGAGTGTACCTATTTATTTATTCTGTCCTGGGTCCAACCTCCTTGCTAAGAAGGTGGTCAGGTCCTCGACCTCCATGCCGCCGGCCCGGCGCAGGTTCACCACGCAGAAGGGACAGGGCGCGAGGATGATCTCCGCCCCGGCCTCCCGTGCCGAGCGGACCTTCCGGCGGGCCATCTCCTCGGCGACCTCCGGCCGGGACGAAGCCACGCCGCCGCCCCCGCCGCAGCAGTCGTTCTCGCCCTCGTGTTCCACCACCTGCACCCCCGGCGCCGCCTCCAGAAGGTCCCTGGCCATGTCCATGGTGTGCGGCCCCACCACCCGGGCGAGATGGCAGGGGCGGTGCAGCGCGACCTTCACCTCCGGAGCGGTGCCGTCGAACCTCTCCCGAGGTATCCCGCCGAGGCCGTGAAGGTGCTCGATGATGTGCCACGCGTCCGCCCCGTAGGCGGAGCGAAGCTCCACGGTGCACCCGGGGCAGGCGGTCACCACCCTCCCGGTGCCCAGGAGGCCGGCGTTGCGGGCGTGCACCTCCTCCAGGGGTCCGGTCGCGCCGATCTTCTCCAGCGGCGACCCGCAGCAGGCCCAGCCGGGCGGGGCGAACGGCCTGGAGCCGGCGGCCTCCAGCAGCCTGAGGGCCGCGGACACCGCTTCCGGCAGCCGCCCCGCGGCGATGCAGCCAGGGAAGAACAGCAGGTCCCCCGAGGACGGGATGGCCGGCGGGGGGAGGTCGGGCACCACCGTCCGGCCGGTGCCGGCGACGTTGTCCAGCATCCTTGCCTGCCCGTCCGGGAGGTCCGTGCCCGCGGAGGCGATGGCCCGCACCTGGACCAGCGCCCGGGGGAGGGGCAGCCTGGAGGGGCAGACCTCCTCGCACCTCCCGCAGGTGGTGCACATCGACAGTGCCGGCCGGAGAGACGGGATAACGCCGCCGATGCGAGGGACCTCCACCGTAAACCGGCGGGGACCGGGGAAAGCGTCCCTTCCCTCTTGGGCCAGCACCGGGCAGGCCCTGACGCACGCGCCGCACTTGATGCAGCCGTCCAGGGTTCGGGCGGTCATAGCTCCTCCAGGGCCATCGACGCCGCGTCCATGGCCGACGATACCACGTCCCCCAGGCCCCGCCCGAGGGGGAACGCGCTCCCCGGGAGGACGGAACCGGCCAGCAGCACGTTGGGCACCACGGTGCCATCGGAGCGGAGCGCCCGGCCGCGGCGGTGAAGGATGCCCGAGGAGAGGGCAGCGGTGAGGACCGGCCCTCTGGGGCCGCCGGCGGCGAAGACGCCCATCGGGTCGATCACCGCCTCGCCGCTCACCCCNNCCGCCGGTGGCCAGCACCGCGGCCCGGAACCCGATGACCATCTCCCGGAGCCCGGAACGCACCACCGCGGAGGCGGCCCTCCCGTTTCTGAACTCCATACTCTGAACCTCCCGCCCCAGGAGGAGGCGGCAGCCGGAGCGGGCGGCGTGCTCGGCGAGGCAGGCCTGCAGCCTCCGCCCGGGGTTGGAAAGCGGCGTGGCCGGCTCGCGGNNCGCTCCAGCCGCCGGAGGGCGTCCCCGTACCGCGGCCCTTCGAACAGCGGCGGCAGCACCACGACGTCCTGCTGGAGGTCGGACGCCACTTCGCCCAGCCGATCGGCCGCCTCCTTGGCCTCCTCCGAGAGCGAGCCACGGCCGGACCAGACGGTCGCCGGGACCCCTGCGTCGGCCCAGTATGGCTCGCAGTCGAGCCCGCGGCGGGACAGCGAGGCGCAGACCAGATCGGGGTCCAGGTCTTCGTTGCCCCTCAGCCCCACCACCGCCGTCCGGTGCCCAGGCGACAAGAGCCAATCATGCGGCGAGGCGAGGTCCTGGACCGATACCGTTCCCATGTTGGTCATGGCCTCGACCCTCCCGACGGGCGAGAGATAGAGGCCGTGGTCCCTCCCCGCCGCCCTCAGCAGGTCGGCCGGCCCTCGCTCACCGCCGGGAAGCGCTATCCTGGCCGAGGACAGCTCGGTCGCCGTGGCCCCCCGGCCGACGAGGATGACATCCGTGCCCTTCGAGGCCAGGGAAGCGGCCGCCAGGCACCCGGCGGCCCCGTGGCCGATGACCAGCACGTCGCACTCCGTCCCGGCGATCATCGCTCCCCACCCCCGGTATGGTCGATGCCGTAGCACCGGAGCAGGTGGGCCTTGAGCGCCTCCTGGCGGAGCTGCTCGCCCCGGATGACCGGCGCTATTCCCTTCCATCGTTCCTCAAGGAACCTCTCGGCCTCGGCCAGGGGATCGTCGCTCTCCAGAGCCGAGGCCAGCCGGAACGCGCACAGCCCCGCCTGGCAGAAGCCCATGCCCGCCCTGGTGCGACGCATCAGGTCGGCGGACGAGCGCACGTCGGGCGAGGCGGCGAAGAACTCCAGCTCGCCGCGGGTGACGCACTCGCAGGAGCACGCCTCGTCCATGCCCAGGGGGGAGGCGCGGCAGTGGGCTTCCACCTCGGAAGCGAGAGCACCGTACCTGGAGGCGATCAGCGAGCCCTGGAGGCCGGCGGTCCGCGGCTCCGCCGGCGGCGATATCTCCTCCACCATGGTGCGGCAGGCGCCCCTCTTCCCCAGCTTGGACATCACCAGGTCGGAGGCCTTCTCGGCCATCAGGCGGTAGGTGGTGAGCTTGCCCCCGGCCACGCTGACGAGATTGTCCACTCCCTCGTCCTGGTGATCGATGACCCGGAAGCCCCGCGACGCCTCCCGGCCGTGCTCCCCGCCCGAGAGCAGGGGGCGGATGCCGGCGTACGCGCGGACCATCCTGGCAGAGGTGATGCCGGGGATGACCGCGGCCGCCTCTTCCAGCAGCCTGTCGACCTCGCGCTTGCTCGCCCGGATGTCGTCCAGGTCCGCCGGGCCCGAGGTCGTGCCGAGAATGGTGGAGGAGCGGTGGGGGACGAGGATGTCCCCGTCGGACGGCGGCCGCAGGCGGTTCACCAGGCCGTTGACGGCGCGGCCGTTGAACACGATCATGCTCCCCTTGTCGAGCTCCATGGGGATGTTCGCCCCGGCCATAGCCGCGGTCCGGCCGCACCATGCCCCGGCGGCGTTGACGATGATCTCCGGCCTGATAGTCACCTCGTCCTTCCCCTCGCCCAGCACCGCCTCTGCGATGCTGCCGCCCTCCACCCTCAATGAGCGCAGCGGCAGGTGGTTATGGACCTCCGCCCCGGCCCGGCGGGCCGACTCCGCGTTCCCCCACGCCAGGAAGAAGGGGTCGATCGACGCGTCGGCCACCCTGACCGCCGAGCGCACCTCGATGGACAGGTTGGGCTCCGCCCTCCTCGCCTCGCCGGCGGTGATCTCCTCGGTCCAGACCCCGGCCCGGCGGCAGGACCCGAGGAACCTGTCGATGTACGCGTCATCGTCCCCCGGCATGGAGACGAAGAGCCCGCCGCAGTCCTCGATGCAGAACCGGGCGATCCGCTTGAGCGTGGCCCCCTCGGCCGCGCACTCCGCCGCCGCCACGGGATCCTTGACGGCGTACCGTCCGCCGGAGTGGAGCATGCCGTGGTTGCCCCCCGACGCCCCGGCGCACAGGTCCCTGGCCTCGACCAGGAGGACCTCCGCCCCGCGCATGGCCAGGTCCCGGGCGATGCCCGTGCCGGTGGCACCGCCCCCGACGACCAGGACCTCGGGGGCCAGGCTCCTCACGCGTCTCATGTCCATCCTAGAGGCGATTTGTGGCATATAGCTTTTCATGGACCGCCGTGCAGGTGGTGCTCCGCTGGGGTGTCGGCGGAGATCAGCCCCGCCTCTCTCTCCTCCTCCCGCAGATCGGCCGTTTCCTTCGAGAGCACGAAAGTGAGGACCGTCCGGATGAGCACGATGCCCCCGAGCCGGATGACCTCGTCGATGGTGGGGGCCCTGATGGTCAGCACGATGTCCGAGGCGATGAGGAAGTCGAGGCCGAAGATGATCTTCCTGGCGAACTCTCCCCGGATGCGGGTGAAGGTGATCTTCCTGCCCTTCGTGAGACCTCGGAGAATTGTGTGGTATAGGGCCATCACCCCCCCGTAGGTGATGACGACCACGCCGGAATATGCGAGGAATTGGGCGATCAGGAACGGGATCTCGGAGAGCTCCACGGGAGAAGGTATGTCGGTCCCGACCATTAACCGTATCGAGGAATGAAGAAAGAGTAGCGGGGGGTCGATTTGAACGACCGGTCTCCGGGTTATGAGCCCGACGGGATGTCCTGGCTACCCCACCCCGCTATGTAACTCCCGCTATTGCAAGACCCCATATAAAGCTTTGTGAGGCGGCCCCCGCCCCCAATGGCTCAGAACAGGTTCTTCAGGCGGAGCATGTCCTCGATGTTGCCCTTGAGACGCAGCTTCCTCAGGGCCAGCGCCTTCATCGGCTTGGTCTTGCCCGATATCAGGCCCTCCATGGTCTCCGGGTCGGACTGGATGGTGATATCCGGGTCGGCGATATCGCCGGGCTTGAAGTCGTTGACCTTCGAATCGTACAGGTGGAAGTTGTACCTCTCGCTCTCCAGGTCGATGAGGACCTTCCGGTCCACTCCCTTGAGCTCACCGCGGAGCTTCTCGTCCTGGGCGATCTTGTCGTTGAACTTGGCGATCAGTTCCTTAAGCTGGGGCTCTAGTGTCATCATCAATCCATCCAATCTGTCAATTTGGTAACCTTGCTTAGCGAATATAAGTCCTTGGCCGTCTTCCAGGAACGGCGGACGTGCGGCGGAAGGGTCCCTTTCTCCTTCAGCCACTCTTGTATGAAAGCGATCGTGACCTCGTCGTGGGCGTAGCCGGAGCCGATGGGGCGGCCGAAGGCCTCCTGGATCTCGTCGATGGCCCGGTCCCGCAGGACCTTGGCCACGATCGATGCGGCGGAAACCACGGGATACTTGACATCGGCGCGGTGGCAGCAGACCAGTTCCGGCTGGCAGGTGATGCGCTCCAGGATGTTCCTTCCGAACCGCTTCTCCACCACATCGGCGGCGTCGACGAACGCCCGGTCCGGGCGCAGCCGCTCGATCAGTCCGGCGAACCTGTCCACTTCCAGCGCGTTCAGCGTGCCGTTCTTCATGAACTCGTCGATCTCCGCGGCGGTGATCACCGAGACCTCGACGGTGGCGATCTCCCGGATGCGGAGATCGAGCTCCTCCCTCTTCTGACGGGTCAGGAGCTTGGAGTCCTTCACCTTCAGCTTCTTGAGGCCCTTGTCGTTCTCCGCCATGACCGCGGCTACCACCATTGGCCCGATCACCGGGCCGCGGCCGGCCTCGTCCACCCCGCAGATCACGGTACCGCCCAAATTTCTCACCATATATAGCGATATCGTCCTGGAAGCCCGGGATGTCGGGAAGTTTAATCACTGGGACGACCCTATTCCCGCGGTAAGATGTCCGAGGTATACTTTGCTGACCTGAGGGCGGACCGGGCGTCCAGGAACATGCCGAACAAGATCCAGAAGCTCTTCCGGAAGGCCGATCTGGGGAGCGCCTTCGCCCCCGGGGACCTGGTGGCGGTGAAGACCCACTTCGGAGAGGAAGGCCTCACCTCCTATCTCCGTCCGGAGCTGGTCTCCCGGGTGGTGGACATGGTCTCGAAGGCCGGGGGCAGGCCGTTCCTGACCGACTGCAGCACCTTGTACAAGGGGATGCGGACGAACGCCGTCGACCACCTGCTGCTGGCCGCCCGGCACGGGTTCACCTATCCGGTGGTCAACGCCCCGGTGGTGATCGCCGACGGGTTGAGGGGCACCGACGACGTGGAGGTCCCGGTGAACCTCAAGCACTGCGCCACGGTGAAGTACGGCGCGGTCGCTCACCACGCCGACTCGCTCATCGTGGTCTCCCACTTCAAGGGCCACGGCCTCACCGGGTTCGGAGGGGCGATCAAGAACGTGGGGATGGGGCTGGGCTCCAGGAGAGGGAAGATGGAGATGCACGCCCTCGTCCGGGCCAAGGTGGTCAAGGAGAGGTGCAAGGGCTGCGGGCAGTGCGTGGTTCGGTGCCCGGCGGACGCCATCCGCGTCAAGAGAAGCAAGGCCACCATCGACCCGGAGAAGTGCATCGGCTGCGGGGAGTGCAACGTCGCCTGCCAGCATGAGGGCATCGACCTCGGGGACTGGAACAACTACACTGCCCTGCAGGAGAGGATGGTGGAGTATTGCTACGGCATCCTGAAGGGGAAGAAGGGCAAGGCGGGCTACATGACCTTCATCATGGACGTCACCCCGCTGTGCGACTGCTACGATTACAACGACGTGCCCATCGTCCCGGACATCGGCATCCTGGCCTCGAAGGACATCGTGGCCATCGACCAGGCCGCGGCGGACCTGGTGAACGCCGCGCCAGGGATGCGCAACAGCATCCTCAGGGACGGCCTGGCCCCCGGGAGCGACAAGTTCCGCCAGTTGGTCGATGCCGACTGGACCGCCCAGCTGCGGTACGCCGAGGAGCTGGGGCTCGGGCAGCGGGAGTACGAGCTGATCAAGGTCAGGTAGGGCAGTTACGCCCTTTGCCTGTAGCTACAAAATCTATATTCACCTCCAGCTGTTAGTCACGACCGCTCAATAAGGTGATAATATCACGACGGACGTTCAGAACCGAAAGCTGGCCAACGGCTTCATGCTGACCAGGGTGGGGGTCACCGGGGTCAAGAAGCCGGTACGCATCACCAGGGCCGGCGGTACCAACATCCTATTCTGCACCATCGACGTGTTCGTCGACCTGCCCGCGACCCAGAAGGGGTCCCACCTGTCTCGGAACCTCGAGGCGATCAACGAGACCGTCAACCGGAGCTTGGTTGAAGCCGTCCCGGGCATCGAGGCGATCGCGGCGTCCATCTGCCGGGCGCTGCGGGAGAAGCATGAGTATTCCACCTATGCGGAGGTGCACCTTGTCGCCGATTACTTCGTCGAGCGCCCCGGCCCGAGCGGCAAGAGGAACCTCGAGTCCTTCAAGATCATGGCCAACGCCATCAGCCGGAACGATAATGGCCTGAAGAAGATGATCGGGGTCGAGGTGGTGGGCATGACCGCCTGTCCCTGCGCGATGGAGACCGTCAGGGAGCAGTACGGGAGCCACGTCACCTTCGAGACCGATCTGCCGGTCATCAGCCACAATCAGCGCAACATCGCCACGGTCATGGTCGAGGTGCCGGAGGAGTGCGACATCGAGGCCAACGACCTGATCGACCTCGTCGAGTCGTCCTTCTCCTCCGCGACCTACGAGGTGCTCAAGCGGTCCGACGAGGCCGCGGTGGTGCTGCAGGCCCACCAGCAGCCGAAGTTCGTCGAGGACGTCGTTCGAACCCTGCTCTCCAAGCTCCTCGTCCACCTCGAGGGCTTGCCTGACGAGGTACAGATAACCGCCCGCAGCGAGAGCGAGGAGTCCATCCACAAGCACAACGCCTTCGCCGAGAGGGTCACCAGCCTGGGCGAGCTGCGCGCCGAGCGGATCTAGAGCATCGGCTTGGCGTCGCTGGTGACCGCGGGCAGGAGCACCACGAACCTCGCTCCCTTGGAGGGGTCGCCGGGCACGCGGTCCTCCACCCACACCCTGCCGTTGAGGTCCTCCACCAGCTTCTTGACCAGGTACAGTCCCAGGCCGCTGCCGGTGGTCTTGGTGCGTCCCCTCATCTTTCTCTGGAACAGCTTGCTCTTCAGCTCGTCAGGTATGCCCGGCCCGTCGTCCTCGACCCATACCTTGTAGTGCTCCCGGCCGGCCTCGAACACCTTGTTGAGGACGATGGATATCTCCACCGGGCCGGTGGAGTGCTTGATGGAGTTGCTGATCAGGTTGGTGAACACGTCCCTGAGCAGGTCCCCGGCCATCACGTACTTCTTGATGGAGGTCTTGTAGCTGATCTTGACCTCCCTGCCCGGGTAGTGCTCGAACTCCGATCGCACGTCCTCCAGAAGCCATCCCAGATCGACGAGCCCGTACTTCGAGTCGTGGCTCTCCACCCTCTGGATCTTGCGGACGGTCTCGATGAGCTCGTTGCTGTTGCTCAGGATCTCCTGGGACTTGGTGAAGTAGTGCATGTTCTTCTGCTCGATGTCGATCTTGTCCACCGCTGCCTGAAGGTAGCTGGACACCGCCGCGTTCATGTTGCTGATGTCATGTGAGAGCAGGTCGATGTACAGCTCCGCCTGCTCCTTGGCCTCGATGGCATCGTGCTCCAGCTTCCTCTGCCGGGTGATGTCCTGAATGACGCTGACCCCGCCGATGATCTTGTTGTCGCTGTCGCGGATGGGGGCGGCCGAGCACAGGATGGTGCCCCTGCTGCCATCGAACCTCTGGATGTCGATGACCGCCCCGACCGGGGTCTCCCCCTTCCTGATGGCGAGGGCGATCGGCCACTCGTCCGGCCGCACGAGCATCCCGTTGTCGGCCCACCATGCCTTCAGTCCCCGGTAGTCCTTAAGGCTCAACAGCGGAGGCACCCTTCCGCCCCAGATGGTGTCCACCAGATCGTTGCTCATGATCGTCTTCCCGTTCGCGTCGGAGACGTTGACGCCCACCGGGAGGTTGTCCAGGATCGTCTTCAGCCACCGCTTGTCGGCGTCGGCCTTTGCCGCCATCTCCTCCATGCGGTTCCTAGCGCTCACCTGCTCGGTGACATCGGTCAGGAGGACCAGCGCGCCCCTCTCCCCGGCCTTGAGCTGTAGGGGGACGATCGAAGTGTTCAGGTAGGTGGGCCTCCCGTTGACCAGGACGGTCTCGACCTCGGTCTCGTTCCTCGGGGAGTTGCTCCTCATCACCGCCCGCGCCTTCTCCACCAGGTTGAGAGGGGGAGATGGTATATGGGTCAGCGCCTTCCCGTTCATGAGGTCCGACCACAAGGAACGGCCGCAGACGTCTGCGAAGGCTTGGTTCGCCCACAGCACCTTCAGGTCGCTGCCGGAGAGAGCGAGTATTCCCGCCGGGGCGTTGTCGATGACCGTCTGCAGCATCCCCCTCTGCTCCTCCACCTCCTGTGCCAGGCGTGCCCGTTCCTCCTCGGCCCGCTTGCGGTCGGTGACGTCGTGGACGATCGAGTACAGGTAGGTGCGGTTCTCCATGTGGATCGGGCCCGACACCACCTCCACGTCCCGGACCTGCCCATTGGCTAGCCTATGCTTGAACAGCCGGGGACCTTTGCCGGCATCCGCTCCTTGCGGGCCCTCGCCGGCCGGGTGCTCGATCTCTCCCAGCGCCTTGCCGATGAACTCCTCCCGGCTGTAGCCGTAGAAGTCCACCGCGGCCTGGTTGACGTCGACGATCTTGCCCTCCTCGGGATCGGCCAGGAACATGACCGTGTGGTTCTCCTTGAACAGGCTGACGTACCGGTCGTTGCTCTCCCTCAGCTCCTCCAGCATCCTCTTCCTCTGGATGGCGTAGCGGATCGCGCGTTCCAGGTTCGCCTCGTCCACATCCCCCTTGACGATGTAGTCCTGCGCCCCCAGCGTCATCGCCTTTACCCCCAGCTCCATATCCGTCAGGCCGGTGAGGACGATGATCGGCAGCTTGGGATGGGCCGCGCTCATCTTTTCCAAGGTGTTCAGTCCGGCGGAGTCGGGCAGGCCGAGGTCGAGGAGGACGACGTCCGGGGCGCCCTTCTCCACCATGCCCATGGCCTCGCTCAGACGGGCCGCCGAGTCCATCTTGAAGGTGGCGGAGCGCGACATGCTGAGCATATCCTTCATGAGAGCTACGTCGCCAGCGTTGTCCTCGACCAAAAGCACCTTGACGTTATTGCTCGCTGCTCCGCTCACATCGGCCTTGCTAGACATTGTGACCGCCATCTTCTGACCCCACTATATGTATCGTCCGGTCCGCCTCAGGATATCTGCCGAGGCATCCGCCGATGAGGCTGAGGTGTCGCCGCCCCGTGGGCCAGCCCCATCACGTCGTTCCCCCTGTCCGACGTCGGACCCCGCTCAGCTTCATGATCCTCCACTGCGCGGCAGGCCGAACATTGATTAAAGACGCTTCCGATTATATATCTAACCGTCGGCCGCGGCCGGTCCCCACCGTCAAAACCGCCAGAGATAACGCTTTTATCCACTCCCGCGTTGGCCTGAGGGGCGATCTGAAGATGGCGATCAAGGCGGTGGTGGTGGATGTCGACGGTACCCTGACCGACATGAACAAGGTGATGTTCACGTCGGGCATCGAGGCCCTGAGAAAGGTACAGGAGAGGGGCGTGCCGGTGAGCCTGGCCTCGGGGAACGTGCTTCCGGTGGCCTACGGCCTCTCCACCTACCTCGGGCTGAAGGGGCCGATCGTGGCCGAGAACGGAGGAGTGGTCTCCTATCAGGAGCGGATATACCAGGTCGCCGAGGGAGTGGTGCCGGAAAGGGCGTACGAGCACCTCCGGACCAGGATGCCGGTGGAGCGCCTCTTCACCGATAACTGGAGGCGGACCGAGGTCGCCCTCAAGCGCTCCGTCGACCTGGAGCGCGTGCGGGAGGAGCTGAAGGACTGGGACGTCACCATCGAGGCCACCGGCTTCGCCATCCACATCATGGACCCGGGCCACGGCAAGCTCGCCGGGGTCAAGAAGATGGCGGAGATCTCGGGCATCGACCTGACGGAGATCGCGGCCTTCGGCGACTCTGATAATGACGTCGGAGTGCTCAGGGAGTGCGGTGAGAGCGTCGCGGTCGGCAACGCCTCGCCGGCGGCCAAGGCCGCGGCGAGGTACGTCAGCCCGTTCAACCACGCGGACGGGGTCATCGACGGGCTGCGGCGCCTGGGATTGATATAAGAAGGGGAAGGGTTTTACTTGCGCTGGAGCAGCTCCAGCGCGCCGGCCTCGTCCAGGCCGATGGACAGGAGGAGATACTTCAGCGCCTTCTTCATGACCATCTCCTCGGTCTTGTCGTCCATGTAGGCCTCCATGACCACCGGGGCCCGCTTGAAGTACTCCACCCCGAACTCCGAGTAGTAGTAGGGCGCGTTGTCCGGGTCCAGCTCGGCCGCCTTCTTGTAAGCGGCCTCGGCGTCGTTGAACAGGCCGGTCTCCACGCAGAACGATCCCATCGAGCTGTGGTACATCGGGTTCTTGGGGTCCAGCTCGGCGGCCTTCTTGTAGGCGGCGAGGATGTCCTCGGTCTTCACCTTGGGCACCAGCACCGCCGCCTCGGCCTTGCCGAACCAGGCCTCCGCGTTATTTGGATCGACCTTGGTCACCTTCTCGAACTTGGATAAAGCCTTCTGATAATCGCCCTCTCCGAGCAATTGATAAGCCTGTTTCATGAGCTTGTCAGTGTTCTCCTCTGCCATTGGATATCACCCGAGATATGATTTTTGATGTAAGGCCATGGAATTGATAAATCTTATTGCTTCATGGGTATCTCGCGATACCATCGGCGGCCGAGCGAGCATCACAATCTGGCCATGTGGCCGAGGCGTCAGGATGAGGTCTTGATCAGACGGCATCGGCGAGGTCGGTAGAGTATGCGAGCGAGGTGCCGGAGGCAGCGGCGGGCGCGGTCGGAACTGGCCCGGCGCCGCCCTTGGATAATGTTATATACGGAGGTCCTAATGCTAATTGGCGTCCCAAGGCCAGGGGATCTTTATCATGGACCGGGAGACAGTAAGCAAGGTGGCCAAGGTGGCCAGGCTCAGGCTCACCGACGAGGAGACGGAGCAGTACGCTGCTGACCTGGAGGACATCCTGTCGGCCTTCTCGGTGCTCGACGAGGCGCCGGCCATCGAGGAGTACGATCTCGGGCCCATCAAGGTCGAGGACGTCCTGCGGGAGGACGTGGTGTACCGCGATTCCGACCCCGCGGAGCTGCGGGAGATCATGGGCACCAAGGACGACTGGGTAAGGGGGCCGAGGCTGTCGTGATCCCCTTCCCCACCGTGGACGGGCTCCAGGCCCTGGACGAGAGGCACGCGGTGTTCTGCGAACGGATCGAGGACCCTCTGGCCCTCGAGCACGGCAAGTTCCATTTCTCGGCCAAGGACAACCTCTGCGCGAGAGGCTTCCAGGCCCGCGCAGGCAGCCGCATCCTGAAAGGATACCGGCCTCCTTTCGACGCCACTCCCATCAGGAAGCTGAGGGAGATCGGCGGCCTGCTCATCGGCAAGACCAACATGGACGAGTTCGGCTTCGGCACCTTCAGCACCAACTCCGGGTTCGGAATTCCCCGGAACCCGTTCGACACCGAGAGGTGCTGCGGAGGGTCGTCCGGGGGAGCGGCCGCGGCCGCCTCTCTCATACCCGAGCACCTCTCGCTGGGAGTGAGCACCGGTGGCTCGATCTCCTGCCCCGCGTCGTTCTGCGGGGTCATCGGCCTCACGCCGACCTACGGGAGGGTGTCCCGATGGGGCCTCATCGACTACGGCAACTCGCTGGACAAGGTCGGGCTGCTCACCAGGACCGCCCGGGACCTGGAGCGCTATCTCCCGGTGATCTCCGGGCCGGACGCCAAGGACCCGACCTCCCAGTCGCAGCCGGTGCTGGACATGAGGGGCGAGGTGGCCACGGTGGCGGTGCCGGCGGAGGCGCTGGTGGGCCTATCGCCCGAGGTCGCCTCGTCGTTCGCCGAGGCGGTGAAGGAGCTGGGCAGGAACGGCGTCAAGGTCCGCGAGGTGCGGATGCCCTCGCTGCGCTACGCCATCCCCGCCTACTACATCCTGGCCACCTCGGAGGCGTCCACGAACCTGGCTCGCTACTGCGGCATGAGGTTCGGGGTGATGAACCACGAGTTCGACCAGGGGTTCAACGACTTCTTCTCGGAGACCCGCTCCGAGGATTTCGGGCCCGAGGCCAAGCGGAGGATCCTGCTGGGCACCTTCTCCCGCATGGTCGGGTTCCGGAACCGCTACTACGTGAAGGCGCTGCAGGTCAGGCAGCTCATCATCCGCGAGTACCGCAAGGTGTTCGAGTCCTGCGACGCGGTGCTCACGCCGACCATGCCGTTCATCGCCCCGCGGTTCGACGAGATCGCGAGGATGAGGCCGCTGGAGATGTACCAGGCCGACTTCCTCACCGTCCCGCCGAACCTGGCCGGCATGCCTCACATCTCGCTGCCCTGCGGATACAGCAGGGGGATTCCCATCGGCATGCAGGCGGTGGCACCGCAGTGGGCTGAGGGCTCGCTGGTCAGCCTCGCCCGTTCCTGGGAGGAGTCGTTCCATTACCGGTTCCCGGAGGTGACGGCATGAAGATCGGGCTAGAGATACATGTGCAGCTGCCGACCAGGTCCAAGCTCTTCTGCGGCTGCTCGACGTCGGGCGATGCGCCCAACAGCTCGGTGTGCCCGGTGTGCCTGGGCTTCCCCGGCGCGAGGCCGTTCCTGAACCGCCAGGCGCTGGAGATGGGCGTCCTCATCGCCAAGTTCCTCAACTGCAAGATGTCGGACCGGGTGTGGTTCGCCCGCAAGACCTATTTCTATCCCGATCTTCCGAAGAACTTCCAGATCACCCAGTACGATTCGCCGCTGGGCGTGGACGGGCACTTCATGGTCGGCGAGAAGCGGGTGGGCATCTGGAGGGTGCACATCGAGGAGGACCCCGGACGCATCAGGAGGGTCGGCCGCTCCGGCGAGGAGGTCGCCATGGTCGACTACGACCGCTCCGGCATACCGCTGGTGGAGATCGTCACCGCTCCGGACATGACCTCGCCGGCGGAGGCCAGGGACTTCCTGACCGACCTCATCATCGAGCTCCGCCGCCTCATCGGCGTCACCGGAGAGGAGCAGACCATGAGGGTGGACGCCAACGTCTCGGTGGGCGAGGAGAGGGTGGAGATCAAGAACATCACCGGCCTCAAGAACGTGGAAAGAGGATTGAGGTCGGAGGTCACCCGCCAGACCAAGATGCTCGCGGCCAAGAAGCGCATCGTCCGCGAGACCAGGCACTTCGACGAGGAGCGCGGCGTCACCATGCCCGGCCGGGAGAAGGAGTTCGAGGAGGACTACGGCTACATCGGCGAGCCGGACCTGGGGACCTATCGCATCGGTCCCCTGGCCGCCTCGATGGCCATCCCCGAGACCCCCCTGGTGCGGGCGGCCAGGCTGTCGAAGGAATGGGGCATCGCGGCCCCCGCCGCCCGCCAGATCGTCCTCACCGACTGGGCCCTGGCGGACATGTTCGAGGCCCTCGCCGCGAAGGTCGGCGGGGAGGCGGCGATGAGCTGGACCATGGGCCCGCTGAGCTCCAGCTGGAAGGACCTTCGTGAAAAGGCCTCTGAGCTGAGGGAGGACATCATCGGCATCGTCACCGCCGTCACCTCGGGCAAGATGACCGACAGCGAGGGCCGGATGCGCATCTCCGCGTTGCCCAGCGGGAAAGAGGCCGCTGCGCCCGGGGAGGACGCTGGCGACCTGGACGCGCTCATCGTGAAGCTGGTGGACGAGCATCCGGAGGTCGTTCGCGACTACAAGGGCAACGAGCGGGCGGCCAACTTCCTCATCGGCCAGGTCATGAAGGCGATGAAGGGAAAGTACTCCTCGAAGGTCGTCGCCGAAAGAATGAAAATGGAGTTGGAAAAGAGATTATAGCTCCGGCGAGCGGGAAGCCCCGCCCGGCGGAGCGGACAAGCTCAACAGGCGTCGTCCTCGTCGTCACCGACCAGGCAGAGCAACTGGAGCTCGGAGAGCTTGGTCTCCTCGACCTTGGCCGGCGCGCCGTCCATGAGCGACTGGAACTTCTTGTTCTTCGGGAACGCGATCACCTCGCGGATGGTATCGCAGCCCAGCAGGATCGACACCAGGCGGTCGATGCCCAGCGCGATGCCCCCGTGGGGCGGGGCTCCGTATCCCAGCGCCTCGAGGAAGAACCCGAAGTCGGTGTCGATCTTCTCATCGGACATGCCCAGGAGGCGGAACACCTTGCGCTGCACCTCGGGGTCGTGGCACCTGATGGAGCCGGAGCCGATCTCCGAGCCGTCGAGCACCAGGTCGTAGCTCAGCCCGCCGAGGCAGTTGAGGTTGCATCCCTCGAGGTCGGTGCTCTCCGGCCTCACGAAGGGATGGTGGAACGCTTCCAATTGCCCGGACACGCTGTCCTTCTGGAACAGCGGGCAGCCGACCAGCCAGACGAACTGGTGGTCCTTGCCCTCGGTGAGCCTGAGGTCCCGGGCCAGCTTGCGCCTCAGCTCGCCGCCGGCCTTGAGCGCGGCAATCTCCGAGCCCGCGAGGAACAGCAGGAGGTCGCCCTCCTGGGCGTCCATCTCCTTCTCCAGGGCGGCGGTCACTTCCCGGGGGAAGTACTTCACGATGTTGCTCTGCAGGCCCTCGGGGGTCATCCGCATCCAGGTGAGGCCGCCCATGCCCTGGGACTTGGCCCACTCGATCAGCCGGTCGACCTCGTTCCTGCCGACCGCGGACTCGTCGCCGGAGGTCGGCCTCATGAGGTCGGCCTTGACGTTCATGCACTCGACCTTCCCGCCCTTGGACAGTATTCTCTTGAAGATCTCGTAGTTCGCTCCCCGCACGATGTCGGTGACGTCGTGAAGCTCGAGACCGTAGCGGATGTCCGGGGCGTCGGTGCCGTAGCGGTGCATCGCCTCGTGGAAGGTGACCCTCGGGAACGGCGTCTTCAGCTCCCGGCCGTAGATCGACCGCCACACCGTGGACAGCACTTCCTCGATCAATTTCTGGACGTCGCGGTCGTCCACGAAGGACATCTCCACGTCCAGCTGGGTGAACTCGGGCTGGCGGTCGGACCTTGAGTCCTCGTCGCGGAAGCAGCGGGCCACCTGGTAGTACTTGTCCATGCCGCCCACCATCAGCATCTGCTTGTAGAGCTGGGGGGACTGGGGAAGAGCGTAGAAGGTGCCGGGCGATATCCTCGACGGGACGATGAAGTCCCTGGCGCCCTCCGGCGTCTGACGGCACAGCATTGGGGTCTCGACCTCCACGAACCCCTGGTCGTCCAGGGCCCGCCTAGCCGCGGCGATAACCCGGTGGCGGAACCGGAGGTTGTTGGCCATCTGGGTACGCCTGAGATCAAGGAACCGGTACTTCAGGCGCAGGTCCTCGGACGGCAGGAGCGATCCCTTCTGGTCGGCCACCTCGAACGGCAGGGGCTTCGAAGAGTTGAGAAGCTCGGCGTCCTCGATGAGGACCTCCAGGTGACCGGTCGGGTTGCGGGGGTCCTCGGTCCCGGGCACACGATTCCTGACCACTCCGGCGACCGAGATTACAGACTCTCGGCCGAAGGACTTGAGCATCCTTTCCAGGCTCTCGCGGTTCTCCTCTCTTGACATGGCCTCGGGGTCGTACACCACCTGGGTGGTGCCGTACGCGTCGGCCAGGTCGAAGAAGAGGACCCCGCCATGGTCTCGGGAGAACCTGATCCAGCCGGCCAGCTGTACTTGCTTGCCCAGATGATCGGCGCGCAGTTCTCCGCAGGTGTGTGTCCTCATCATTTACAGACCTCTCTAGAAGTCGCGGTCGTCCAAATATGTGGCCCCATCATAAACCATTCGGTGCGGGGCCGTCAATTATTGATAGCGAAGGAGAATGCTGGACGGCGGGCCATCGGCTGCCCGGTCATATCGCTCCGTCCTGATGGTCCCCGGCGATGTTCAGGTCGGGGATGAACTGGTACGGGTCCTTGATCATGTTCAGGACCACGTAGGTGTTGGTCTTCTTGATCCCGTGTATGGTGAGCATGCGCTTGATGAGGTCGGAGAACTGGTCCCGGTTCTTGCAGGCGACCCAGGCTATGGAGTCGCATTCCCCGGTGACGTCGAAGATCGCGAGGACGTTGTCCATCGCCTTTATCTTGGCCTGCACGTCGAGAATGTCCCCCTCGGTGTAGATGTGCACCAGGGCCATGAACTCGTATCCCAGCTTCAGGTAGTCGACGTTGGCCCGGTAGCCCTTCACAATCCCCTGCTCCTCCAAGTTCTTGACCCTCTGGATCAGGGTGGTGGGGTGGACCCCCAGCCTCTTGGCTATCTGACGGTAGGAGCCCTGGCTGGAAATGCACAGCTCCTCGATGATACGCTTGTCAAGCTCATCAAGCATTGTAATACCCGACTGGACAATCGTCTAATGAGAATAGGGGTATAAGAACTATTAGGGGGGTCGTTCCGGTCGCCATCCCAGGCGGGCGCTGTCCCGCAACGATTATTATCGGCCAATGACTAGCCATCGACCATGACCGTCTTCCTTTACCAGAGCGATCCCTACTGCCGCGAGTTCGATGCCCGGGTAGCGGAGGTCCGGGGCGAGTGGATCGTCCTCGACCGCACCGCGTTCTACCCCGGCGGAGGTGGGCAGGAGCCGGACCGCGGGACGCTGTCCGGCACGGCGGTGGTAGAGGTGAAGAAGGACAACGGCAGCATCCTCCACAAGACCCCGGGCCATGCCTTCTCGGTGGGCGACGAGGTGCACGGCGTGATCGATTGGCAGAGGAGGTTCGATCTCATGAGGGGGCACACCGGCGAGCACCTCCTGTTCTCCTGCCTCCAGAGCATCAGCCCGGAGCTTCAGCTGGTCAAGATCTCCATAGCACCGGAGAAGAAGAGCGTCATCGTCAGCGGCGAGCTCGACTGGGACATGGTGTGCCAGGCGGAAAGGCGGGTGATGGAGGCGATCGCCTCCGGGCTGCCCATCACCGAGAGGCTGGTGAAGCGGGACGACCCGTACCTGACGGAAGCGAGGGTGAAGATGGAGCGCATCCACGGGGACACCGTGAGGGTCGTGGAGATCGGGGACCTGGACCGGGCGGCCTGCTCCGGCGTGCACGTGCGCAACACCTCGGAGCTGGGGATGGTCCTGGTGACCGGGCTCACCTCCGCGCGCCCGGTGGGGGACCTGGAGGTCGAGTTCGAGGTGGGGGACCGGGCGAAGGCGAGGGCGTCCGAGCTCGCGATCATGTCCCTCCGCGCGGCCGAGGCCCTGGGCTCCACGCCCAACGACCTCCTAGGGGCGCTGGGGAACATGATACGGGAGAAGGAGAGGGCGGCGGCGGCCCTGCGGAGGTACGGGGCCAAGGCGCTGGACGGGCTCGTCCCCTCGGACATCAACGGCGTCAAGCTCTACTCCGGGATCTTCGAGAACATGGACAAGAAGACCGTCGCCGACGCCGCCACCCGGTTCATCAAGGACCGGGCGATGTGCGTGCTGGGCACGGTGGACGAGCGCTTCATGCTGGTGGTGGCCAGCAACCCGAGCCTCAAGGTCGACTGCGTGGCGGTCCTCAACCACGCCCTGTCCAAAATCGGGGGCAGGGGCGGGGGAAAGCCCAACTTCGCCACCGGAGGAGCTCCCACGGGCGAGGGGGCGGAGGAGGCGATGGTGGCGGCCATAGCGGCTATGACCGACGCCTTAATGAGTTCGGATATCTAAGATCCGCCGCCATATGAAGTTATTCGGCTAGAAAAACTCTTAACTGACCTCCATCTATCCCCACCTATGCCTGCCGCCAATGAGCTCTCCAGAGAGAGCATCATAAAGACCGTCAAGGAGCAGAACGTCAAGTTCATCGAGATGCAGTTCTCGGACATCCTGGGCGCGGTGAAGTCCGTCGCCCTCCCCACATCCAACATCGAGAAGGCGCTCGACGAGGGCATGTTCATCGACGGTTCATCCATCCTCGGCTACGCCACCATCGAGGAATCGGACATGAGGGCCCAGCCGATCCTCTCCTCCTTCCAGATCTATCCATGGACCTGCAATGGCGGCATCAAGACGGCGCGGCTCCTGTGCCAGATCTACGATCACTCGGGCAACCGGTTCAAGGGCGACCCCCGTTGGGTGCTGGAGAAGATGGTGGACAAGGCCAAGGAGAAGGGCTACACCGTGAACCTCGGACCGGAGTTCGAGTTCTTCCTCTTCAGCCTGGACGCCAAGGGGAACCCCGTCGCGGCGCCGGCCGATTCCGCCGGCTACTTCGACCTCATGGCGCTGGACAAGGGGGAGGAGGTGAGGAAGCACATCATGCTGAACCTCGACGTCATGGGCTTCGATTGCGAGGCTTCCCACCACGAGGTCGCGCCCGGGCAGCACGAGGTGGACATGCGCTACAACGACGCCCTCACCGTGGCCGACCGCCTGATGACCTTCAAGCTGGCGGTGAAGACCATAGCGCTCCAGCACGGCCTGTATGCGAGCTTCATGCCCAAGCCTATGTACAAGATGGCCGGCTCCGGCATGCACGTCCACCAGAGCCTCTCCGGGCCCAATGGCAACGCCTTCGACGACCCCTCGGGGAAGTTCGGCCTGAGCGATGTCGCCATGAAGTACCTGGGCGGCCTGCTGGCCCACTCCAAGGAGACCTGCGCGGTCATCAACTCCCATGTCAACTCGTTCAAGAGGCTGGTGCCGGGCTACGAGGCCCCGTGCTATATATCCTGGGCCAACATGAACC
>DAVH01000068.1 GCA_002508545.1 Methanomassiliicoccus sp. UBA6 | reverse complement strand
GGCTGCGGCAAGTCCACGCTGGGCCGCACGCTGCTGCGGCTGGAGGAGCCCACGGCCGGCCGCATCGAGATCGACGGCACCGACATCGCGCCGCTGCGCCCGGCCGCACTGCGACCCTTCCGGCGGCGGCTGCAGATGGTGTTCCAGGACCCGTTCGCCTCGCTCAACCCACACCTCACCGTCGGCGCCATCCTGCTCGAAGGCATGACGGCCCTGGGCGTGGTTGTCCGGGGGGCCTGCGCCGCCCAGCGGAACCAGGCGGTGGCCGCGCTGCTCGACCAGGTTGGTCTGCCGGCGGAAGCGGCGCACCGCTACCCCCACGAATTTTCCGGCGGCCAGCGCCAGCGTATCGCCATCGCCCGGGCCCTGGCGGTACAGCCCGACCTACTCATTTGTGACGAGCCGACCTCGGCTCTGGATGTGTCGGTGCAGGCCCAGATCCTCAACATGCTCAACGACCTGCAGTCCAGCTTCGGGCTCACCTATCTGTTCATATCTCACGACCTCAGCACCATCCACTACATGTGCGACCGCATCAACGTCATGTACCTCGGCAAGATAGTGGAGTCGGCGCCCAAGGAGGAGCTGTTCAACAGCCCCCTGCACCCCTACACCCAGGCCCTGCTGTCCGCCATCCCCGTCCCTGACCCCGATCTCAAGCGGGAGCGGGTGCCGCTGGCGGGAGAGATACCATCGCCGGCCAACCCGCCCACGGGCTGCCGGTTCCATACCCGGTGCAAGCACCGCCAGGGGAAGTGCGAGACCGAGGTCCCCCCGCTGATCGACGTCGGCGGGGAACACTTCGTGGCCTGCCACTACTGGAAACAGAAATAACCATGGCGCAGAAACGGAGGGTGGAGGTCGAGGCGAAGGCCCCTCAGGCCGAGGAGGAACCGGAGGAGCTGGGCTGGAAGGACTGGCTCCTGAAGAAGTATGCCCGGGCCTGGTACTGGGTCGGCTGCCTTTTCCTTGACGTCATGATCTTCCTTGAGATGCAGAGGCTGCTGAGCACCAACGCCCTGGTGGCGGGCATGGCCGCGGTGGCCGTGGCGGTGCTGCAGCTGGCGATCTACTTCCGCATCTGGGGACGGGGAGGGCCGCTGGCGGACGACGACATGGACGAGCAGTGAGGGCATCCAGCGGCCGCCAGCACCTTGAGGATCAAGGGTCTCGGCATTATTATTATCGATGGAGAATGATTCCGTAGAAACCTATTTATCAGGTAGCCTCCAATCGATAAGGTATGTCGGTGGTTAGTATGGAGGAGCTTGTCTTAGCGTTAAAAAACACGCTGGGCAAGAAAGGGATGCAGGAAAGCGACATTAAAAGATTGGCCGAGTACACCATGAGCTTTTTCGGTTACACCGACTCGGTGATCGACAACCGGCTGACATCGGAGGACCGCGATGTCTTCTACATGCTGGAGGAGGAAGGGTTTGTAACCACCACGGAGGAAGAGGTCCACCTGAAGAAGGGCAAGATGTGGCGCATCCATTATTGGATCCTGAAGAAGGACCAGATATCCCGGCTGGCGTCCATGCCGGAAGAGGTCAAGCCGGAGGCCGACGAGCTTGCGATGATCTACGAGAACATCGACAAGGACGTCTGGGCCAGGGAACCGCCAGGCCAGTCCCTTTAATGAAATACCACCAACGCTTTTAATAGTGCGATGGCATTAGAGCGGTAGAGGAAGCGGATGGACGGCCTTCTAATCGCTCTTTTGATCATCGCGGCTTACATAATTATAGCGTTCCTTCTGAACAAGAAGGGAATTCTGGCGAAGTTCAACATGTCCATGTGGGGTCCGTTCATCATGTGGCGGACCAGCCGTGGCCGTGACCTGATCGACAGGCTGGCGATCCCGCAAAGGTTCTGGAAGGGCTACGCCGCCCTCGGCAAGGGCATTGTCGTTGTGGTAATGGCGGCAATCATGGCCCTCCTGATCTGGGAGGCCTTCCTGGTCTCCAACATACCTGCCGAGCAGGCGCCCTCCCTGGACATGCTCATCGGGCTTCCGGGCATCAACCCCATCATCCCCATCGGGTACGGCATCCTGGGACTGGTGGTGGCCGTGGTCATCCACGAGTTCGCCCACGGCATCCTGACCGTGGTCGGCAAGATGAAGGTCAAGGCGCTGGGGATCGTGCTCATGGTGGTGCCCATGGGCGCCTTCGTGGAGCCGGACGAAGAGGCGCTGGAGAAGGTGGACAAGAAGAAGAGGACCTCTGTGTATGCGGTCGGTCCGGCCACCAACATCATCGCCGCGCTGGTCTGCGCGTTCCTGTTCTCGTCGGTGATGGTGTCATCGGCCGAGCCCATCAGGGACAACCCGGCCATCGTAACCGTCCTGGACGGCGGTCCGGCGGACCTCGCCGGGCTCAGGTACGGCGATCAGATCGTCAGCATAAATGGCGTGGAGGTGCCCAACGGCGGCTACGCCGACGTCAATGTCGCCGACCCCAACACCACGGTGACCGTGTCATACTATCACGGTAAAGAGCTGCGGCAAGCGGACGTGGTCTCAGGAGTGGTCATAACCGCGACCTCGGAAGGGCTGCCGGCGGCGGACGCCGGTCTCAAGCCGGGCATGATCCTCGCCACCCTGAACGGAACGGTCATCAGGAGCGAGTCGGAGTTCAGGAGCGCCCTGCTGATGGTGCCTCCGGGAAGCACGGTGCCCATCAGCGCGTTCGTCTACAACGCCACGAGCGAGATGTACGTGGACGCCGGAGTGACCAACATAACCACCATCAGCAAGAACGACTACTATCAGAGGGTCTACGGGCAGTCGGCAGAGAACATCTCGTTCATGGGCGTCAACACCGCCTACCTCGGCGCGGGGACGAGCGATCCCCAGGTCATCCTGGACGTGATGGCGCACCCCTTCGCCGGCGACAGCACGGTGGACCAGTTCGTCTATGACCTGCTGTACTACATCGCCCTGCCGTTCTACGGGCTGCAGCCGCTGTCCTCCCCGCTGTCGGAGATCTTCGTCCCCACCGGCATCTTCGCCTGGATGCCGACCGACGTGTTCTGGATCGTCGCAAACAGCCTGTACTGGATCTTCTGGATCAACCTCATGGTGGGCATAACCAACGCCATGCCGGCCATCCCCCTGGACGGCGGGTTCCTGTACCGCGACTGGATCGATTCCATCGTCGCCCGGGCCAAGAGGGGGCTGGGGCAGAAGGAGAGGGACCGCTACGTGAACTCGATCGTGATGACCACGAGCCTGTTCGTGCTCTTCCTGATAATGTGGCAGCTGATCGGCCCGCGGGTGCTCTGAAAAAGCTCACTCGCGGACGGTCAACGCCTCTTCGTTGCACCGCGGGCACAGCTCGTAGTTCAGCGCCCGGAAGTTGGAGGCGACCTCGTAGATGGAGTCGCATCTCTGGCATTTCTTGAAGGCCACCAGGATCGGGGTGAAGTGGTCGCACTTCTCCACGATCTCCCCCCTCTCGTAGACGCAGAGGTCCGCCGAGCAGTTGTCGCACAGGCTACGCCTGCTCAGGTTCACCCATAGGTGTTCGCCGACCTTGACCCTTCCCATCTTACCACCTCGCGTGATAACGTTTGTCGATGAGCGCCTTCCGCTATATAACCACGTGAAGGAAGCATCGGTGAACGAGAACAAGGGGTGAAGAAAAATGAGGAACGGGAAGGGGTTTCAACCTATGATGTTGCGGTGCCGGTCCTTCAGCTCCCCCATCTTGCCCTTGTTCCATCCTCTGGTCTTGCTGAAGAACCCCGTCACCCGGGTGATGCCCTCGATGTCCGGGGACCCGCAGAACGAGCAGGTCTCCCGCAGGCCCCGGGTGGTGCGGCCGCAGGACAGGCAGGAGGTGAACTCCGGCGAGAACGCGATCTGGGCGTTCGAAGTGTTCTGGAAGGTCTTGACCACGAACGCGGCGATGCTCTCCGCCGGGGGCTTCGATTCCCCGAGCCAAACGTGAGTGAGCGATCCGGCGTCGATGAGCGGATGGAAGAGGCCTTCCTGCTTCACGCGGTCGATGGCGGAGATGTTCGCTCCGACGTTCAGGTAGGTCGAGTTGGTGTAGTACACCTCCCCGGTCGACTTGTTGCCCTTGATGACCGTGGCCGACTGCAGCGGGTAGTACTTCATGTCCAGCTTGGCGAAACGGTATGCCGTGCTCTCGGCCGGCGTCTGCTCCAGGGGCATCTTCAGCCCGTACTCGTTGCCGATGCGCTCGGCCTCGGTCTTCATGTGGCTGATGACCTTGAGACCGAACTTCAGGGCCTCCTTGGACTCGTGCATCTGCTGCCCGGTGTGGTACTGGACCAGCTCGTTGAGGCCGACCATGCCCACCAGGAAGGAGGACTTCTTGATGCGGTAGTAGGTCTCGCCGTCCATGTTCATGGTGAGCAGGGAGAGCGGGCCGTTCTTGCCCATGTCGAAGAGCTGGGTGATGAACTCCCTCTTCTGGATGTGGGCCTGGGCGACCATCTCGATGCGCTTAGTGAGCAGCTCGAACAGCCTGGCGTCGTTCTGGTGGGCGTCGTAGGCGACCCGGGGGAGGTTGATGGTCACGTTCTGCATCGCGCTGTACCGCATTTTCCACGGGGTCTTGGCGTCGTCCAGGTCAGACTGCTCCAGCTTGAAGGTCAACCGGCAGCACTCCGAGATCTTGGCGGTCCCGCCGCGGTCGAACACGAAGTAGGTGTTGCCCTTCTCCGAGGCGACCGTGCATATCTTGTTAAGGAACTCCTCGTGACCTTCGGTGTGGAAGAACTTCTCGGTCATGTGCACGTTCGGCTTGGGGAAGAAGAACGGCCTTCCCATGGCGTCGCCCTCGAGGTATACGTCGAACAGCGCGTTGACGAACCTCTGCGCCTCCGGCAGGTAGTCCTCGTAGTTCTTGCCGGTGAACTTGCCCTCCGGCCCGATGGCGGGCACCCCGACGAAGTGGTCAGGGCACTCCCAGTACAGGTTCAGGTCGGAGAAGATGGACTGCCCGCCGCGGGCGACGGCCTGCTGCGCGAACTCGTAGATGAGGATCTGGGCAAGCTGCTTCATGCGTTTATCGTCGACGTCCACGAGGTAAGGCGCGAGGAAGAGGTTGAAAGCGTCCCAGCCGATGGCGCCGGAGAAGTGCCCCTGAAGCGCGGCGGAGAACTTGATGATCTGCTCGATGAGCACCTCGGGGTGCCTCGCCGGCTTGGCGATGGAAAGGGCGTTGGGGAGATTAAGACCGAACTTCTTGACGTACTCGATGCTTTGACCGGAACAGTACGGCCGGTCGACCATGCCTAGGTCGTGAAGGTGAATGTCGCCCCGCATGTGCGCGTCGGCGAGGTCTTGGGTGAAAACTTCGAGGAGGGCAAACTCTTTCTTGATGTTCTCGGCGAGGGTCAGGTTGGTCGCTTCCGGACCATGGGGAACGTTGGCGTTCTCCTTGTTAGGCATCATGATGATCTGCCTAGCGTCGTAGAGGGGAACCCCGAGCCGAGTGTGCTGCTTCCTTATCTTGGACAGTCCGTACTCTACAAGCTTGGCGTTCGTAAGCTCTCTGATGAGGGGAGCGGTGATCATGTCGATCTCAAGCTCTGATATCATCTTCTCGACCTCGCGGGAGATGATCGCCGCGGCGTCCTCGCTGATAGTGGTCTCCCTGATCAGAGCATCGTAGATCTTGGAGCGGTCCCACTTCTTTAGTTCCTCGTCCGAGGTCCTAACGAACAGAGTAAGTTCGGTCGACTCCTTGTCACCGTAGATGTCCGTTGATCTGGTTAATTGATCTGATGCTTTCATTATATCACACATGCCCATCCAAATTCATTCGAGATAAGAGGCAAAAAGTCCTATCTAGCCCCTCCTTTAAAGAAATTTTTGAACGCGTTTTGAAGATGGAACTGGTAACAGAGAAATGCAAAAATGTCCATCGGTCGAAAGTATTGTTACCATATCTGGTTACTAACACGCTTACCAGGCATATGAATTTAACGGCGTTATATTGATATTTATGGTGTTAATGCAAAGGGCGTTATTATTGTTCCTGATTATTGGAAAAGGTATTCGATGAGGATTTTAGATTCAATAAGGTACATAAAATATTGAAGATTAAATTTAGAAGGCCCGGATGATCATAAACAGGCATCGTCCGCCTTCTATGCTTCTCCCGCCCTGATCGGCAGGATGCAGCGTCCTTGTCGTGAAAAATCCCGTTGGTTTCCGACGTTATAATGGGCGGAGAGATCGACATCTGTTCGATGACCAGAATATATCTCTTTTCATTTTATGAAACGATAAAGGTTGAACCGTGGACCAAGTTATTTATTTATCATGTTTGTTACCACATTGGTTACCAAATGTTCAACCCAGACAAAGCTTTGAAGGAGAATATTTTCGACATTTTAAAAAATGACGGAAAGTCCATCAGCGCGTTGTCGAGGGACCTCGAGGAGCGGGGCATCAGCATCCACCGGCTGATACTCACTGGCTACCTGCGAGCGTTGACCGATTACAACTACCTCAAGGAGAAGGAGGTCCCCCCGGCCAAGGTCTACGTCCCGGTTAAGGGAAAGGAGAAGGACATCTACGAGGTCATTGGGGAGTTCTGCCGCAAGATCGAGAGCGGGCCGGACGCCGACCTACTGATCCTATTCAGCCTGAACCGCCTGTTCCGCCGCCCGGTGTTCTTCGAGGAGCTGAGGAAGGCAGGGGTGAGGGACATGCCATCGTCCAAGCAGGTGGGGGTCCAGGAGCGGCAGGAGGCCAAGAAGTTCATCCAGCGCGCCGGGCTCAAGGTCAGCGACATGAACCTTGTCTACCTGCACGACGATCCTTCCCTCGTTCCAAAGTACGAGGAGCTTCTCGCCATGGTGCTGTGCGACCTGATGTCCTTCTCATCCCTGGTCAGGGATACAAAGCAGATGAAGCTGGACCTCTCCCAGGCCGGCCCGTGACCGCTCCGCCCGGATAATGTATTTAATCCATCAGAGTATTGCGAGGTCATGGACCTTCAAGGGCTGGTAGATGGCATAAGGAACTATCCTGGGGTCACCAGGAAGAAGACCATCTCCGAGGTCATCAGCTTCTTTCCGCTCATACCTAACAAGAACGTTCTGGCCGCGTACGGCGAGGACGCCGCGGTCATCAAGTTCAACGATGACGTGCTGCTGCTCGCCGCGGACGGCATCATGGAGTCGCTGATGAGGACGAGCCCGTTCTACGCCGGCTACTACGCGGTGCTGGTCAACCTCAATGACATCTCGGCCATGGGCGGCATACCGCTCGCCCTGGTGGACATCATATCCATGAAGGACGAAAAGGTCTGTGCCCAGGTGATGAAGGGCATCGAGGGCGCGGTGGAGAAGTTCGGAGTGCCGGTGGTCGGCGGCCACACCCACCCTGACTGCGCCTACAACGCCATCGACGTGGCCGTGATGGGCACCGCGCGCCATGACGGCGTGATCTACTCGCATACCGCCCAGGAGGGCGACGACATCATCTTCGCCATGGACCTGGACGGCTTCTTCCCCCCGTCCCTGCCGTTCGCCTGGGACACCACCACGAGGAAGGACGCCGAGACCTGCCGGCGCCAGATGCTGATCATGAACGAGATCGGCAAGAAGCGGCTGGTCNNAGGACATCAGCAACCCGGGCTGCGTCGGCACCCTGGGCATGCTGCTGGAGACGAGCGGCAAGGGCGGCGCGGTCAGCATCGAGGCCATCCCCCGTCCGGACGGGGTCGACCTGGCGCAGTGGATCAAGGCCTACCAGGGATGCGGCTTCGCCGTCACCTGCGACCCGAGCAACTCCGACCGCGTCAAGGAGATGTTCTCGTCCGTCGGCGTCACCGCGGCGGTCGTGGGCAAGGTCGACGGCAGCAGGCGCCTGACCCTAACGCAAGGGAAGGAGAGCATGGTCCTGTTCGACTTCGCTTCGGACAAGATCACCGGGTGCGATCCCAGCCGGCTTCCCGCGTGCGCAGAAAAGTGCTAGGCCACGAGGGTTGCCGCTCGAATTGGCGCGAGTGATCCTGCCAGCTTCTCAGCCCCGCTCCCCTTTGAGCGTTAGTAGTCCACGGTAAGGCTGCTCCCGTCAGGGCCTGACCCGTTCCCCGTGATCAGGGATAGGCGTGCGACCCTCCGATCGCACCTCCTGTCCGCCTCCAACCCCATAGGACGAGGCCTCATTGTCGTTGGCAGGGCCCGCGCCTTTCCGGTTACGACGTCCCTCGCTGTCACCCCCGCTATCGACGTCTGCGGTGTATAAGGGCGTGCCGAACGTCCCGGTCGAGCCTAGCCCTCCACCTAAGCGGGTGAACCTATTTATTATTTCCGACATGCTGGATGGCCGCCGGCGGACGGTCCGTCGAACATATTGTGAGCATGTTCGCTCCACGCAAGCAGGCATCCCGGCATCGGGCCGGTCGGCGGNNTAGCCGCGATCGTCTGTCGCCTGCCGCCCACCTTCGGCCGCAGGACCGAGGTCACGGGAGATCCCGCTTCCTTCGCATCTCGGCCGCTTCAAGATCCTCACATTTTTATTATTGATAACGAGAAGTCGGCGTAAGAACGGTTTTTTCATGATGCGGGCGAAGGCCAGCACATCACATGGTAACAGATTTGGTAACATATGTGCCTGGCATTATTATTCCAAGAGCGTTTTCACCGCGACCGCCATCTTCTCGTTCATCGGATCTGGTAGAAGAAATTATATTAATATCACGATAGATTGCGCTAAGTGATAATGTGATCCCAGTGCCTCGGCCGGGTCCGATCGCCGGTATGGAAGGGAGGTGAGTTGTTCCGCATGAAGATCTGAAATGATAGGTTCCTGCCCAGAAGGTCAGCGGCCGTGCCCCGGTCCCCTGGAAGCTGTTCGATGCCCGCACCTCGGGGCCGGGGGGTGCGGCAATAAGGTTCCGGACCGGCGCTGAGGAACGCGCTTGCAATGATGTTCCGGCCCCTTGCTCCCGCCGGTAGTTTCGATCTTTTTCATCTTCGGGGCCGCGCGAGACCTTGATAAAAATCGCCCGGTCCGATGGACCTCAGGTTTCAGAACCGCTTCGGCGAGGTCCTCTCACCGCCTCGGGTGCAGTAATGAAGGCCCTTGAACCCGAACTCCGTGTGCACCGGGCACTTGGGGCATATGCACTTCAGCTCCCGGCTGACGCAGTCCGGCGACCGTCCGTAGAAGCAAAACATCTTCTCGTCCCTCTCCCGGGCGCACTCGGTGTAGGTCGGGCACTTGGGGCAGGGGCACCTAGACCTCATGGCGGCTATCTCGGCCTTGCGCCTCTCCGGCATCATTCGGTTCAGCTCGTCGATGCTGCGCATCGCCCACCATATGGGGCCGGCGGGATAAGAAGTGTTGCGGCCGACGTCGGGACCGCGCCTCGGTCACCCCTTCTTTCGCTCCGCCCTCATCTCCATCTCCGAGCCCTTGATGCAGTAGTAGAGCTCCGTCAGTCCGCCCCTGGCCGCCACCGGGCAATCGGGGCAGTTACAGCCAAGCTCCTCGGATATGCACTCCTCGCTGCGGCCCAGGATGCAGTACAGAATCTCGCCCGTCCTGTCGGCGCACAGGTTGTAGGTGGGGCAATCGGGGCAGATGCACTCCTCCTTCAGGCTTTTCAGCTCGGCCTCCTTGGCCTCGCCCGTCTTGGATTCGAGACCTTTCACGATCTGTTCGAACGCGTCCATGCCACTCCCCGTTTAGATTCCCACGTTCATCTAATAATATTAGCGAAGGGGCGTTTTACAGTTCGGGGGATTGGGCCCGGTGCCTTTTTCCGCATAACGTTACAATAATAGCATCACATGGCGGCAGGAAGCAAACCAGAGTGGCTGAGGGTGAGGGCGCCCGTCGGAGAGGGCTTCGCCAGGGTCAGGGAGCTGACGCGCGCGTGCGGCCTGCACACGGTGTGCGATTCCTCCCACTGTCCGAACATCTCCGAGTGCTGGTCCCGGGGTAACGCCACCTTCATGGTCCTCGGGACGAGGTGCACCCGCGACTGCGCCTTCTGCGCGGTCGAGCACGGCGAGCCCATGCCGGTGGACGCCGGGGAGCCGGGACGGATCGCTAGCGCGGTGAGGGACCTGGGCCTCAGGCACGTGGTGGTGACCTCCGTCACCCGGGACGACCTGCCGGACCAGGGGGCGGGGCACTTCAGGGCGGTGGTTCAGGCCATCAGGGAGCTGAGCCCGGGCACCGCCGTCGAGCTCCTTGTCCCCGACATGCAGGAGCGCCGGGAGGACATCCGCACCGTGGCCGAGGCCCGGCCGGAGGTCCTGGGGCATAACATCGAGACCGTCAGGAGGCTGCAGCGGGTGCGGGACCGCCGTTGCTCGTACGATCGATCGCTCAGGGCGCTAGCGACGATGAGCGAGCTGGCTCCTGGAGCTGTGATCAAGAGCTCGCTGATGCTCGGCCTGGGGGAAGGGATCGAGGAGGTCATGGAAACGCTGGAGGACCTCCGGGGGGCGGGGGTGGAAGCGGTGACCATGGGGCAGTACCTCCGGCCGGGGAACGGGAAGCTTCCGGTCCGCGAGTATATACGTCCAGAGGTCTTCTCTGAACTGGGGGAAGCGGCCAGGTCGATGGGCTTCCGCCACGTGGCCTCGGCGCCGCTGGTCCGAAGCTCGTTCAACGCCCATGAGATGCTGAACAGGAGTGAGAACCGTGTTGACCGATGAATACGATCCCCACGGGGGAAGGATGCTGCAGGTCCTGGACCAGAGCGGGCAGGTCGTGAGGCCGGAGCTCGAGCCCAAGCTGGACAATGCCAAGCTGCAGAGAGCGTACCGCACCATGGTCCTGTCCCGGGTAGTGGACGAGAAGGCCATCATCATGCAGCGGCAGGGAAGGCTGGGAGCATATCCCCCCAACCGGGGCCAGGAGGCCGCCTCCCTGGGCCCGGCGATGGCCACCGAGACGGACGATTGGATGGTGTGGGCCTTCCGGGAGCTCGCGGGGCTGCTGTGGAAGGGGGTCCCGATGCTCAACTACCTCCTGTACTGGATGGGCAACGAGGAGGGCAGCCGCTACCCTGAAGGGGTCAACGTCACCCCGGCCGCGATACCGGTCGCCTCCCAGCTGCCCATCGCCGTCGGCATCGCCTACGCCTCCGCTCTCCGACGGGAGGGCAAGGTGGTCCTGAGCTTCTGCGGGGACGGAGCGACCTCGGAGGGCGAGTTCCACGAGGCCCTCAACAACGCGGGAGTGTTCCGGACGCCCAACATCTTCGTGATCCAGAACAACCAGTGGGCCATATCCGTTCCCCGGAGCAGGCAGACCGCCGCCCCGACCCTGGCGCAGAAGGCCTGCGCCTACGGGTTCAAGGGAATCCTGGTGGACGGCAACGACCTCCTGGCGATGTACATCGCCACCCAAGAGGCGGCGGAGAGGGCCAGGAAGGGCGAGGGACCGACGCTGATCGAGGCCTACACCTACCGCCTGGGGAACCACACCACCTCCGACGACGCGAGGAAGTACCGCGAGGAGCAGGAGCTAAGGGAGTGGGAGCTGCGGGACCCCCTGGTCCGCATGAAGGCGTACATGGTGGCCAAGGGGCTCCTGGACGAGAGCGGGGACGAGGCGATCTGGAACGAGGCCCGCGCCGCCACGGAGAAGGGGGTCGAGGAGGCCGAGGGCTTCCCGGCGCCCACCCTGGAGGACGCGTTCAAGTTCACCTACGCGGAGATGCCCCCCTCGCTGAGGACGGAGATGGAGCGCCTGCGGGACGATCTCAAGGAAGGTGAGCGGTGATGGCCCTCATCAACATGGTGTCGGCCCTGAACTCGGCGCTGGCCAACATGCTCGAGGAGGACCCCTCGGTGGTGGTGCTCGGGGAGGACGTGGGCAAGGACGGCGGGGTCTTCCGGGTCACCGACGGGCTGTTCAACCGCTTCGGCGCGGAGCGGGTCATCGACACGCCCCTCGCGGAGGCGGCCATCGCCGGGATGGCCATCGGGATGGCCATGAACGGGCTGCGCCCGGTGGCGGAGATCCAGTTCATGGGCTTCTCCTACCTTACGCTGAACCAGTTGATCTCTCACGCCTCGCGGATGCGGAACCGCTCCCGCGGCAGGTTCACCGTCCCCATGGTGATGCGCATGCCCTACGGCGCCGGGGTCAAGGCGCTGGAGCACCACTCCGAGAGCACCGAGTCGCTGTACGTGCAGATCCCCGGGCTGAAGGTCGTGGTGCCATCTACTCCCCGGGATGCCAAGGGCCTGCTCATATCGGCGATCCGCGACCCGGACCCGGTGGTGTTCCTCGAGCCCACGCGGTCGTACCGCCTCATGAAGGAGGAGATCGAGGACACCCCGTTCACGGTCCCGATCGGAGAGGCGAAGACGCTGCGGTCCGGAACGGACGTCACCATCGTTGGGTGGGGGGCCATGATGCCCCTTGTGGTGAAGGCCGCGGAAGCTGCATCGGCCGAGGGGATCAGCTGCGAGGTGATCGACCTCCGGACCCTGTCCCCCATGGACAGCGAGACGGTGGTATCCTCGGTCAAGAGGACCGGGCGGTGCGTCATCTCGCAGGAGGCGCCGAGGACCTGCGGGGTCGCGGCGGAGCTCATCGCCCGCATCAACGAAGAGGCGCTGCTGTCGCTGGAGGCACCGGTGGAGCGGGTGACCGCGCCGGACATCATCGTTCCCCTGCCTAAGGGAGAGCAATATTACTATCTGAACGCGAACCGGCTATACCGCGCGGTGAAGAAGGTCGCGGAGTTCTAGGAGTGTTGTGACATGGCAAAGGAGTTCAGGTTCCCGGACCTCGGCGAAGGCGTGACCGAGGGCGAGATCAAGAAGTGGCTGGTCAAGGTGGGCGACGAGGTCAAGAAGGACCAATCGCTCGCCGAGGTGGAGACCGACAAGGCGGTGGTGGAGATGCCGTCGCCGTACTCCGGCAAGGTGATCAAGCTCAGCCATCTGGAGGGAGGCATCGTCAAGGTCGGCGAGGTGCTGGCGGTAATAGGCGAAGAGGGCGAGACCGTCACCGCGGCCGAGCCGCCGTCCTCCACATCGGTGGTCGGCGAGCTGCCGGAGACGGACACCGAGGTGATTACCGCCCGCCCCTCGGTCAAGCCCACGGTGCAGGCGACCCCGGCCGTCCGCAAGCTCGCCAAGGACCTGGAGGTCGACCTCGCGACGGTGAAGGGCACCGGCCCCGAGGGACGGGTGACCGAGGAGGACGTCCGCCAGGCGTCCGGAGCGCCGGCGGCGCCGAAGGCTCCCGGGCCGCAGATGAAGGCCAAGTTCGACCTCTACGGGTGGGTGGACAGGATCCCGCTCAGGGGCGTGCGCCGCACGACCGCCAAGCATATGATGGAGGCGCAGGCCAACGCCGCCCTGGTCACCACCATGGAGGTCGTCGACGTCACCGAGCTGGTGGCGCTGAGGGAGAGGATCAACAGGCATGCCCAGGAGGCCAAGGGGATCAAGCTCACCTACCTCCCGTTCATCATGAAGGCGGTCATCGCCTGCCTCAAGAAGCATCCGTACATGAACTCCGCCATGGACGAGGAGGCGGAGGAGATCGTGATCAAGAAGTACTACAACCTGGGCATCGCCGTCGCCACCGAGGACGGCCTTCTCGTCCCGGTGGTGAAGGCCGCCGACCAGAAGGACCTCTTCACCCTGGCCAAGGAGGTAAAGGAGCTGGCGGAGGCCTCGGCGAGCAGGAAGGTGGACCTCGCTGACCTGAAGGGCGGGACCTTCTCCATCACCAACTACGGGGTGTTCGGGAGCACCTACGCGACGCCCATCCCCAACTACCCAGAGGCGGCGATCCTCGGCGTGGGCCGCATCCAGGACGCCCCGATGGTCGTGGACGGCGCGGTCGCCCCGAGAAAGGTGCTGCATCTGGCCCTGACTTTCGACCACCGCATCATGGACGGGGCGCAGGCGGCCACCTTCCTCACCGACCTCCGGCAGATGCTGGAGAGCCCCGAGCTGCTGCTCCTGGACCTCTAGCGGAGAAAGGTCCACTCCCGGTCGCCGTAGCGGGCACTGGCGAGCTCGGCGGCGCGGGCCGCCTCCCCGCTCGTCAGCGGCGTCTCCACCCACTCCTTCCCGCGGCAGAAGGAGCGGTGCAGGCTGTCCAGCAGTTCCGCCTTTCCCGCGCCGGAGAGCATCCTTACCGACGCCACCCGCTCCGCGGCCGTGGCTATCGCCTTGTCCTCGAGCTTCAGCCGGTCGACCCGCAGCACCGCGAACATCCTCCTGACGTCGAGGTCGTGAAGCACCGTCCCGTGCTGCAGGAAGACCCCGTCCCTCCGGGTCTGGGCGCAGCCCGAGATCTTCCTCCCGCCGACCGTGACGTCATTGATGGGAGCGTACTCCGCTTCCATCCCCAGCTCGCCGAGGGCATCGATGACCCATCCGCACACCTCGCGGTACGAGGCCTGGATGCCCGAACCCATGACCGCCTCAGGAGCGATGACGCTGTAGGTGATCTCCCCCTCGCTGTCGTGGAAGACCGCCCCTCCGCCGGTGCGCCGGCGGACGACATCGACGCCCTGCCGGGCGCACTCCTCGAGGTCCACCTCGTCCTGCAGCCGCTGGAAGCGGCCGATGCTCACCGCGGACGGCTCCCAGGCGTAGAACCTGATGGTGGGCGGTGCGGCGCCCCGGGCGACGGCCTCGGAGATGGCCTCATCGATGGCCATGTTCATCGCGGCCCGGTGCTTCCCGAACGGCAGGAGCCGCCACCTCAATCCAGCGCCTCCCTGATCACCGAGGCGAGGTCCCGGGGGGTGAAGCCGATGGCGGTGATGCCCTCCCGCTCCATGCGCTCCGCGATCATCGCGGCCAAGCTGGCTTCGTCGAGGGACCGCGGCATGCCTACCAGCGCGCTTTCCACGACGGCGATGGATTCCTCCGGAAAGAGGAAGAAGTCTCCCGACAGCTCAGCGCCGGTCACCCTTTCACCGTCGTGCTGAAGGCGCACCGATAGCAGTTTGCCCCCGGGGACCTTACGCCGGGCGAACGCCTCCAAAGGCCTACTCCTTGGCCAGGTCGATGATCTGCTCCTTGGTGATCCTCATCCCGCAGAGGGCCTTCTTGCTGCGCTCGTTGTACAGGGCGGGGACCCCCAGGGATCCGCCGCAGGCCTTCTTGAGGACCTCCCCGTAGGACCGCATGAGCTTGGCGTTCTCCTCGGAGTGCCAGACCTCGAGCTCGGTGATCCCCTGTCCGCCATTCTTGACCAGCTCGGCGTGGGCCTCGTTCACGATCGGGTGCAGCTTAGCGCAGTGGGGACACTCTCGGCCCCAGAAGAATACCAGCCTGTTTCCTTGGTCGGTCATTTCATTACCTCTTCACGAACAGTCCGCACCAGCATTCGCCCGTCTCCTTGTACACGGGCTGGATGAAGAAGTTGCAGGGGCAGATGAGGTTTAGGTCCTCCTCGAGGTCCCCGGTGGTGATCCGGCAGGGACAGTACTTCAGGCCATGGTTCTTCTGGTTCTCCAGCTCTCCCCTGGCCAGCGTCTTCACGAACTCCGTGTCGGGGTTCAGCTTGAACGGTTTCCCTTCAGCGAACTTCTCCCAGACCTCCAGGAGTTGGTCCACCTGGTCGAGGCGGTCGCCGCGATCGATGATCACCTTCTTAGATTCCGGGTAATCGATCAGCGTGAAGGCGTTCTTGGCCCCGCAGGTGGGGCAGATCTCAGGTCCCTTTATGCCGTAATGGATGTCGTTGCAGACGTTGCAACGCCAGAGCTTCTTCACCGCCATGTTCTCCTCCATTGACAATGTTGGCAATTCAATATAAACAATTGGTAGTCGTTGCTTGCGGGCAAGGGTTATTAGGGGCCCAGCTCGCAATCTCTAACGATATAATGACCACCATACGATGCCCCATATGCGATGCGTTCCTGGATGCGGACGGTGAGGCCGCTCTCACCGTCATCCTGAGGGCACACCTGGGTAACGTACACGACCTGCACCCGGACCGTGATGTCATGGCAGGCGGCAAGGCTCAGGAGCATCACCCCCAGCTCTGGGAGGAAATGAAGCGTGGCACCGTCCCGACCGATGAAGAGGTGGGAGAGGACGTCGAGGATTCGGTCCTGTGCCCCTTCTGCGGCGAGCGGATCCGTGCCCACGCCGGGGACGACCTGACCAGCTACCTGAGGTCCCACCTGCAGGATGCGCACGGCATCCCGACCCTGGGGAGGTCAAGGACCCTGGTCCATTGATCAAAGGTGCTTGATGACCGGCCCGGGGGTCCGGAACTCGCCGTCCCAGTACAGGAGCACGTTCGACCGGTCATAGTTCTTGTCGATATCGGTGTGGACCACCTTTCCCATGTACCAGATGTGGTCCCAGTCCCCCCGGTCGACCTGCTCCAGCTTCTTGATCTCGAGGTTCAGCGGGCACTCCGCTATGCTCGGCGACCTGATCCTCTTCCCAGGCTGAGGGGTCAGGCCGACCTCGGAGAACTTGTTCATCTTGCTGCCCGACTGGTACCCGCACCGCACCACCTTGTCCAGGATGTCCTTTCCCGGCACGTTCAGCGAGAAATCGTCCGTCTCCTCCAGGAGCTTGTAGCTGAACCTCGAGGACCTGATGCCGATGCCAACGATCGACGGGTCTACCGAGAAGACGTTGAACATGCCGATGGTTGTGACGTTCTGCTCTTTCTCCCCTACCGCAAGGAGCATTACCGGGGCCGGAGGCAGCTGCATGACCGCCTCGATCGCCCCCATATCCAGCTTGATGTTCTCCTCCGCCATGATGATACCATAGTTGAAGCGTTCGCGCAGATAATAATACTCTCACCTAACAGGTGCGGCCATCGTCGGTAGGCGCGTATCAGGCAACCATGATGTCGAAATCATCGGCATCGGGAGGGAGGGACATCAGCTTCCGCCAGGTCTTCCGGTCGAGCCGGCGGATCAACCCCCCGTGATCATAGTAGTGTATCTGGTAGTAGCACAGCCACCAGTTGTTCAGCTCCATCATCCTCATCCGGAAGGAAGCGGCCTCCTGCCGGGGGACCACGACCACCAGCCTTGCCTTGGCCATGAGGACCCGGGCGTACTCCCGCAGCAGCCGGGGGTCGCGCAGCGACTCCTCGCTCTCCACGAACTCCTTGCTGAGGACGAAGCGGTCCTGGCAGGCGGTGATGATGCCCCGCTCGCCGACCACCTCGAAGGAGACCGTGGCATCGGGGTAGAACTCCCTGACCTCCCTTTCGGCTTCCGACGCCCTTCTCCGGGTGACCTCGTGGATGATGCCCATGGGCAGACCCTAGGGAGGAACGTGGTCCGGTGTATATATTGACAAGGTCACCGGCTTTCCTAGAACGGCGATGGATATCCGCGGAAAAAAGGTTATTAGCTCAGCCTCTTTCACCTGGCCCGATGGCCCGGAAGCGGAAGAGGAAGCTGAACATCAAGCCCGTCCTCTCGGCCTTCGTCTGGGGCGTGCTGACCGGACTGGGCCTCGATCCCGGGCAGATGCTGTTCGAGACAACTGCCGATGCGCTGGGGCCGTACTTCCAGATCGCCGCCGTCCTGCTGCTGTTCGTGGTGCTCTACTTCTCCTACGACTGGATCGTGGAAGGGCTGTCGCGCTCCCGGAAGGCGTTCCGCACCGCGGGCCTGGTGGGCATCGCGGCGATCGCGCTCGCTTTCCTGTCGGGATTCTTCGTGTTCACCTGGGACAAGGCCGCCATCATGCTGCTGGTGTCCGCGCTGGCATGGCTGTGGGCGACCTGGAAATGAAAAATCAGCGGCCCGGACGGGCCGGAACGGTTTTCACTGGGAGTCGATGATCTTGATCAAGTGGTAGCCGAACTCCGTCTTCACGGGGCCGACGACCTCTCCCTTCTTGCCGTTGAAGGCCGCGTCCTCGAACTTCTTCACCATCTGCCCGCGGCCGAAGGTGCCGAGGTCCCCGCCCTTGGACTTGGACGGGCACAAAGAGTACTGCTTGGCGATGGCCTCGAAGCTCTCTCCCGACTTGATGCGCGCCAAGAGCTCGTAGGCCTTGTTCTGGTCCTTGACAAGTATGTGTGCGGCGTGAACTTTAGTAGCCATGAGGGCAGGGCACGTTATCTCCTGAATAAATAGGTTCTTCTACCCGTTCACTTCGCTCCGGAACCTTCCAGCCGCCTTTCCTCGAGGATCATCTCTTTGATCTCGCTGACCAGGGGCACCGTCCCCTGCGCCTTCAGCCGGCCGTTGATCCACAGCGCCGGCTGGGACATGATCCCGCGCTCAATGGCCACCTGGGGATTGAGGATCTTGTCCACCTCCACGTCCATCCCCAGCTCCTCGAGGGCGGCGTGGGTGGCCGTCTCCATGAGGCGGCACTTGCCGCACCGCATTGAGTAGAAGACCTCGATCTTCATGACACCACGCTCATGATGGGCGCTGTCAGGATAAAAATGTGGGGAAAAATCGTTATCTCACCTCCGCATCTCGCTCCCGATGCTCGCCAGGCTCCACCGTACGGTACTGCGGCACATCAGCCCGCTCAGCGCCCTCCAGGAGGCAATCTACGGCCTGGTGATGTCCCTGGCCACTATCAGCGTGGTCGCGCTCACCGTCGGGTTGGACGAGTCCACGCGATTGACCATAGCCCTCGCGGCCCTCGGCGTCAACATCACCTGGGGCTTGGCGGACATGCTGATCTTCGGGGTCCTGGAGAGCTTCGACCGGTCGCGCCACGCCCGGATGGTGGAGCAGGTGTTCAGCGCGCCGGAGGAGGACTGGGCGCTGGAGGCGGTCCGGGAGGACCTGGAGGGGACGATCGTGAGCAGGCTGGACCCGGCCGACCGGGAGCGCATCTACCTCGACGTCCTGGAGAGCGGGGCAAGGTCCCTGGAGCCCCACCCCCGGTTCAGCAGGGAGGTCCTGAGGAGCAGCTTGCTGTCGTTCGTGATCACGGTGGCCACCGCCCTCCCCGTCGTGGCGATCATGATGCTTGTCGTCCCGGTCCACCTGGCCTTCCAGGTATCGTCCGTGACCGTGGTACTGCTCCTCTTCCTCACCGGCTTCACCTGGGCCCCCATCGCCGGCGTGAGCCGGTGGCGCGCCGGCCTCGTCCTCACTGGGATAGGCCTCCTGATAACCCTGTCCACGCTGGTCATCGGCGGGTAGGCGCGTCAAGCCCGTTCGTCCCACCGATTTCGCGGGGCGTTCCGCTCGCATATAGTTAATACCGAGGTCTCCATTCGTCACCTCGATGTTGAAGCAGCTGGACGTCGCGTCGTGGAGCGATAAGAGGCGGGGCAGCATCGGAGAGGTGCGCCGCCCGGTGGAGGATATCATCGCCCAGGTGAGGGAGCGGGGGGACGAGGCCCTCCTCGACCTCACCGAGAGGTTCGACAAGGTCCGGCCGGAACACCTTCGGGTCAGCAGGGAGGAGATCGAGGAGGCGTACCGGACGGCGGACCCCAAGGTCGTCGATGCGCTGAGGCGGTCGAAGGCGAACGTCGAGGAGTTCCACCGCATGCAGAGGCCGGTGGACATGTGGACCCGCCAGGTGGGCCCGGGGCTGGTGCTCGGGGTCAAGACCACCCCGCTGGACCGCATCGGCATATATGTGCCCGGCGGACGCGCCTCGTATCCGTCCACGGTCATCATGTGCGCCGTGCCGGCAAGGGTGGCGGGGGTGCCCCACATCGTCATGTGCACCCCGCCCCCGGTGAACCCCCTTACTCTGGTGGCCGCGGACATCGCCGGCGTGGACGCCGTGTACGCCGTTGGCGGGGCCCAGGCCGTGGNNGTGGCCGCCATGGCCTACGGGACCCGGTCGATCGACCCGGTGCAGAAGATCGTCGGCCCCGGGAACGTCTACGTGACCATGGCCAAGATGCTCCTCCGCGACATGGTGGAGATCGACTCGCCGGCCGGGCCGTCGGAGATCGCGGTGCTCGCCGACAGCTCCGCCGACCCGGAGTTCGTGGCCGCCGACATGCTGGCGCAGGCGGAGCACGACCCCAACGCGGCCTGCGTTCTCATCACCACCGACGAGAACCTCGTGGCCAAGGTCGACCGCGAGCTGGAGAGGGCCGTGCCCCGCTCGGAGAGGAGGGAGATCATCGAGAGGTCGCTACAGAACTGCGGGTACGTGCTCGCCCGGGACATCACCTCGGCGGTGGAGCTGGTCAACTTCATCGCCCCGGAGCACCTCTCCATCCAGGTGACCGATCCCCAGGCCGCGCTGCAGGGGATCCGCAACGCCGGCTCCATCTTCGTCGGCCGGTACGCCGCGGTCGCCCTCGGCGACTACGCCTCGGGCACCAACCACGTTCTCCCGACCGCTGGTTACGCTCACGTGCACTCCGGCCTCGACGTCATGCACTTCATGAAGCGCAGCTCGGTGCAGATCGTCGACCAGGAAGGGCTGGAATCCATAGGGGACACCGTGGAGACGCTGGCGAAGGCCGAGGGCCTCCACGCTCACGCCCGCTCGGTCAAGGTGCGCAGGAAGCAGCAGCGCTGAGCCTGGGCCCTCCTGCCGGATGGCGGGGAAAGGGGACAACAACATGGCGAGATCTAAAGAACAACCGGAAAAGATGATTTGGAGGCATCCGAGCGCGAAGCAGCGCAACTACGAGCTCGTTTCCGGCGACAGCGTGCTCGCCACGCTGAGCTTCGCCAAGTTCCTGGGCTCGCTGGCGGAAGCGCAGGTCGGAGGGACCGCCTACTCGCTCAAGAGAGAAGGGTTCCTGCGGCCGAAGATCACCGTCAGGAAAGCGCCCTTCGAGCATAACATCGGGGTGATGGAGATGAGCTGGAGGGGCAACGGCAAGCTGGAGATGAGCAACGGCCCCCGCTATTACTTCAAGCGGGTCTCGGCATGGCGGAACCAGTGGAACATCCTTGACGACAACGGCCGGGTCCTGGCGGAGATGGGGATGCGGAAACGGCTGCTGCACAACGAGGCCAATGTCACTGTCATCGAGAAGACGGCGAAAGAGAGCGACCTCCTCCTTCTCCTTACCCTGGGATGGTACATGATGCTGCTCATCCTCCAGGACAGCGCTGCCGCCGCAGGGGGAGGAGCATGAGCGCCATTAGCCTGCCGGCGGGCACCTTGGATTGGATCAGGCCCAAGGCCTGGAAGATGGACTGGGAGCTGCGGCGCGGCTCCGAGGCCATCGCCAGGATGGCCTCGCCCTCCATGTTCGGGACCACGGTCAGGGCGTCCATGGGCAGCGAGAACCTCGTGCTGAGGAAAGGCGGCCTGCGGCGGCCGGGCGCGGCGATGCGCCGGGCCGGCGAGAGCGAGGACATCGCCCTGCTGGAGTTCGACGCCCTGGACCGGGGAACGGTGGCCATGGGCGGCACCGTCTACCGTTGGGAGAGGAGGGAGCCCAAGGGGACGTGGGCGATGACCCGCGAGGACGGCGCCACGCTGTTCACCGTGTACCGGGACGTCCGCAGCAAGTACCCCACGGGAAAGGTCGAGGTCCTGACCGAGGACGAGAGCAGCGGTCCCCTCCTGCTCCTGACCTGGTTCATGATCTCCACCTCAGACTGCTAGGCCATGCACCAGGACCGCGATCGTTCCACTATCCTTGACCTCGCCGCGGAAGGCGGGAGCGAACCCCGTCCCTCTACCAGGAGGGAGGACCAGGTCGCCTCCTGGGACCGCGAATACGCGGCCGCCCATCCTATGTGGAAGGGGCCGGCCCGCGGCATCGGCCCCAAGCTGGAAGGCAGGGTGCTGGAGCTGGGCTGCGGCAACGGCAAGACCGCCGCGGGACTGGTCCGCGACGCCGCTTCGGTCGTGGCCCTCGACTTCTCCCGTAAAGGGCTGGAGGCCTGCCGCGTTGCCGTCCCATCGCCGAAGCTCGACCTGGTGCTCGGGGACCTGTGCTGCCTGCCCCTGGCCGACCGCTCCTTCGACCATGTCGTGGCATCGCACGTCCTGGGGCACCTGCTCGAGGACGAGAGGGCGGAAGCGCTCAGGGAGATCGCCAGGGTCCTCATCCCCGGGGGCACCCTGCTAATAAGGGCGTTCTCGGTCCGGGACATGAGGTACGGCCAGGGCCAGGAGGTCGAGAGGAACACCTTCCAGCGGGGAACGGGGATAAGGAACCATTTCTTCGAGCGGGACGAACTTCGGAATCTGACCTCGGGGTTCGAGGAGATCTCGCTGGAGGAGATCATGGCGAGCAAGCGCTACGACGGGGCGGAGCGGACCAGGGCGGAGTGGGTCGGCTCCTACCGCGTTCCCCTATGACGGTGAACGACGGCCGGAGAGCGACGCTCTCCCGCCGGTCATGGGGGCCAGGGTGAGCGGCCGCATCATCGCCAGCTTCTTCTTGGCCGTCGAGTAGGAGTGCTCGAACACCCCCAGGCCGCACGGCATGGCGCTTACCTCGAGATCGAGGAGCCGGGCGAGGGCGTCTACCCTTTCCTCGTACCTGTCCTTCTCCCCCAGACCGTTCTCCAGCCTGGTCACCCTGGTGCATCCCGTTCGCCAGAGCACGGGGAGCGCTTCCGCCCCACCGGGACCGAACGGCCAGTCGCCCCTCCGGTCCAGGTTCTCGACGTACCCGCTGGTAACGAAGAACGTGTCCTGGTGCTCGGAGAGGACGTCGCGGTACTCCATGCTGCCCCCGATGTTGGCGCTGATGCAGTCATCGACCTCCTCTCCCCTCAGGTCGGTGATGATCATCATCGGCGTGCCGGCCTCCTCTCCCATCTGATCGATATTGGCCAGCATGTTTCGGCACCGCCCGTAGAAGCAGAAGCACAGCCCCACGCTGCCGCTGAGGCCCTCCGCCGCCTTCCTGACGGCTGACCTCAGCTCCCCCGCTTCCTTTCGTCCGGCCGGGTTCATCCAGATGAGGACCGAGTACCTGTCTTGAGCGCGCGCCCGCTCCAGATCGCCCGGGTCCAGCATCTCGGCCTCGATCTCCCGGCGGGCCAGTTTGTCCATCAGGATAGCTCCCTCATCATTGTCCACGATGAACGTCCTGTAGAGGTCCCGGTCCCGGGAGAGAACACAGCTCAGCTCATCGGCAAGAACGATGCAACCGATGATCCCCAGCACATTCTCGGCTGCCATCGATGAACTATGCCAACGACGGCCAATAATACTTTTCTATTTCCATGTAATCGAGATCGGCATCACCGCTTGATGATCTTCCTCTCCTTCCCCGGCATCCTCCTCAGCTTGCCGTTGTCCAGCGCCCACTGGAAGTTGCCCTTTTCCGAGGGGGCGATCAGTACTTTATCCCCAGCGGCGTACTTGGTGCGGGAGACCCAGTCGGTGAAGCCGGAGACGACCTTGTACACCTCCGCCTCCTCTACGACCTCCCTCCCCGGGCGGGCGCCCTTGTATTGCGAGTAGCTGCCGTTGAACACCGTCAGCTTGCCGTTCCTCAGCTCGGCGACCTGGCTGCAGGTCGAGTCCAGGAGGTAACGGTCGTGGGTGACGATGATGAACGTGCCGGCGTAGTCGGCGAGGGCCATTTCCACCGCGTGCTTGGCCATCAGGTCAAGATAGTTGGTCGGCTCGTCCAGCACCAGGAAGTTGAGGTCCATCGACAGCAGCAACGCCAGCCCCACCCGGGCCCGCTCCCCGCCGGAAAGGGTCGATATCGGCCGCTCGGCGTCCTTCTGGGAGAGCATGAATCGGTACAGGAACGCCCTCGCCCTGGCCCGGGCGTCGCCCTCCAGGGACTTGTTGATCTGCTCCAGGGAGGTCAGCTTGGGGTCCATGAGGTCGTGCCCTTGGGCGAAGTAGCCGATCCTCGCCCCCGGCGCCACCCACAGGTCGCCGCGCGAGGGGAGGTCCCCTAGGATGGCCTTGATGAGCGTCGTCTTGCCCGCGCCGTTGGGGCCGAACAGCCCGATCTTGTCCCCGTTATTGATGTCAAGGTCGAGGTCCTCGAATATGACGTTCTTGCCGCGGGTCACCTTGAGCTTCCGGGCGATGACCACGTTCTTGCCGGACTTCTGGGCGGCGGAGAAATCGAGGCTCAAATCCCTCTTCTTATCCGGCGCCTCCTTGACCTCCATCCTCTCCAGCATCTTCAGCCTGGTCTTGTGGGTCGAGGAGAACCACAGCGCACGGTGCTGCTCATCGGCGATCCTGGCCTGGCGGTCGCGCTCCTTGACGTTCTTCTCGAACTCCTTGCGCTGCCTCTCCAGCTCCAAGGCCTTCTTGTCCACGAACTGCGAGTAATTTCCTCCGTAGTGCCTCAGCTTGGCGTTCTCCAGCTCGTAGACCTGGGTGACGGTGCGGTCGAGGAAGTAGCGGTCGTGGNNAGGTGGTTCGTCGGCTCGTCCAATATCAGGAGGTCCGCCTTCTCCGCCTGCGCGAGCACCTTGGCCAGCATGACCTTGGTGCGCTCGCCCCCGCTGAGCTCGGCGACCTTGCCGGAGACCTTGTCCTCGATGCCGAAGGTCCTGAGGTGCTCCAGCGCCCGCTCGGCATCGCTCATATTGCGCGTCCCGGCCTCCTCCTGCAGCCGCGCGTACTCCAATGATATGTCGTTCCAGTCCATCCCGCGGGGGAGCTCGCCGGAGGCCATGATCGCCTCAAGCTCTTCCATGCGCTTCTGCTCCTCGGTGAGGTGCGCCGAGGCCAGGGTCTCGTTGACCGTGGTGCTGTCATCGAAAACGGGGAACTGGGAGAGGTAGACGATCTTGTTGGTCTTGATCGAGAGCTCCCCGCTGTCCGGCCTGACCTCGCCGGTGATCATCTTCAGCAGGGTCGTCTTCCCGGCCCCGTTCGGTCCCACCAGGGCGATGCGGTCGTTGTCGTTGATCTGCATGGAGGCGTTCTTGATGAGGTCCTTGGGACCGAAGGCCTTGGACACGCCTTCCAGACGGACGAGCATGCCACTCGATAAGGCCACCTGACCATAAGCTTTGCTTATGGTGCGACGTGCTTCAGCATCCTGAGCGCCCGCAGGGTGGCCCACCGCGACGGTCTCCCGGGCGGATCGAAGCTGACGAGGCACCGTCCCCGGAAGCTCCTTTCCAGAGCCCACCTTCCCTTTTCATCCTGCTTCGAGAGGATGAGCTCCAGCGCCCGTCCGGCCTCGGGGATGAGGCCGCCGGTGAGCCCCAGAAGATCGATGATCTCCACGAGATCGGTGTTCCAGAATAGAGGGAACCACACGTCGTACCACTCCGGCCTCGGCCCCCTTCCCTGAAGGCATTCCAACGCTACTCTCTCCCGAAGCTCGGAGACGGCCGCGGCCTCGTCTTCCGAGCCGACGTGCTCGTGCAGCGCCTTCAGAACCTTCACCGCCCCGCTGCGGCAGGGGACGCACCTTCCCCTGCTGAACCCCGTCCCATCGCCGTGGACGAGCGCAACCAGCCGCTCCCTGGCCTTGGCGGTCCTCGGATCATCGCTGAACCCCAATCGGGAAAGGGCCCATACCATGTTCCCGCTCAGGCAGGAGAGCGCTAACCCCTTCCCGCCGGCCGGGGTGCCGTTGTGGCCGAAGCCTCCCCCGCTCCCCTGCGACCAGCGCAGGACGAACTCGCCCGCGCGCTTCACCCTCTCGTCCCGGGGATCGGCCCCCATCTCCGCCAGGAGACTGACGTTCCACACCGTGCCCCGGTACTTCGAGCGGTTGTAGAAGTCCTCCTCCCTGCCCCAGTGGCCGCCGGGCTGCTGGGACCGCAGGAGCTTCTCCACCGGGCCGCTCTCCATGACCTCGTCCAGCGCGTCCAGGGCCTCTCCGCTCTCCCTTTTTACGTCCAGGAGGTCGACCAGGGTCAGGTAGCGCACCGATGGGTCGCCGCCGTCCAGCAGCCAGTCGGTGGGGTCGCCGTTCAGGCGCTCCTTCCAATCGCTCACGGGGAGGTATTCTCCCGCGGGCTATTCAAGCTCCCGGCGAAGGGGCTCGAAAGGACCGAAAAGGACATATCTGCGCTTTTTCTGATGGATGGCCGATAATACATGAAGATCAAGCGCTCCGAGATATACGCCCATGTCAAGAGCTACGAGGGCCGCCAGGACATGACCGGGTTCCTCGGCTTCATCGACTCCCCCATCCGCGACCTCCGGGTCATCAAGCTCCCCAACGACCGCATAAGGCTGAAGTACATCGATCAGCACAACAACATCCAGCGGGTCGACGTCGGGGCCGATGAGCAGGAAGAGATCGAGTTCCCCTGAGCAGAACGCGGAACAAGATCCCACCGACCTGCTTGACCGTCCAGGTGCGATCGGGCGGCAGTCCCTTTCACCTTCCATTTTCCATCCCGCATTAGCGAATGTTATCCATGTCGATCATCCTTCCACCATGAAGATCCTCATGGAACTCGGGGCGGCCAGCGAAAAGGATATCCGCCCCTCCGCGGAGTAATCCTCATGCAGGACGAACTGCGCCCGCCGCGCGAGTGCATAGTGGACCTCGCCCTACTGCTGGAGAACTCCCTGGAGGCCGGGGACGATTGGTACAGCGGGGACCAGGTGATGGACGTCCACCACCTGAAGGCCCGGCTGAAGGAGCGGGAGGAGAAGCTGGACCAGACCCTGGCCAAGATCCGCCTCCAGGGGGCCGCTCTGGCTCTCACCTCTCTCCAGCGCAAGGAGCTCCGCCGGGACCTGGTCGACCTGATCGGGGTGTGCATGAACATGCTGCAGGCGACCGAGCTCCTCGATCCCGGACGACCATTGGAAGAGTAAGGTCCCGGGCTGACCCTCAGGTTAATCATGCACCGGGGCATTCCCCACCGATCACGATGAAGGAAGAACTGCCCGCGGACCTGGAAGCGAGGCTGGGGTCGATGAAGGTCGCCCCCTACGCCCTGCGTCTCGGGATGGAGACCGTGTCGATCGGGGAGAACGAGGCCGTAGTCCGGATGCCCGTCGACGGATTGACCAATGCGCTGGGGACCGCTCACGGGGGAGCGATATTCTCCCTCGCCGACCAGGCCTTTGCTCTCGCTGCCAACTCCCGCGGGGACCCCCAGGTGGCGATAAACGCTACCATCACCTACATGAAGCCGGGGCGCGGGGACCTCGTGGCCAAGGCTCGCAAGGTGGCGGAGAACAAGAGCACCTCGGTGTACGAGGTCCAGGTCGTTCAGGGCGATGAGGTCGTGGCGATCTTCCAGGGCATCGGCTACAAGCTGCGCCGCTCCGAGAAAAAGTAGAATAGGGTCGGCCTCCGAACGGTAGCTCATGAGAAAGTGCATGAAGTGCTTTGCCGAGAGCGATGAGCACCAGACGATATGCCGGGAGTGCGGGAGCCGTGAGCTGGTGACCGTCAAGGAGAGCCTGGTGCCCTGCAAGCACTGCGGAGAGGACAACAAGGCCGGGGACAAGGAGTGCTACTCCTGCCACCATCCTCTCTCATAGAGCACGGAACCATCAATCCCTCGCCGGGAGCTTGGTCTCGAACCTCCGGACCGGACGGAACAGGTTGTCGTTCTCCTTGGAGATGATGGCGCCGCTCTGCACCAGGCGGGTGATCGAATCCCTGATCTCGTCGGCGGTCACCTTCTTCCGGCGCAGCGCTTTCTTCAGGCCGGCGAAGGAGACATAGTCCAGGCCGACCTCGTTGACCCCCCGGTAGATCTCCCTGAGGACCTCCATGTCGTGCGGACCCTGCCGCGAGTACCGGTCATCTGGAGAATTGTCGGTCGAGACCCTTGACGATCCGCCCGGCCGGACGTAGTTCAGCCTGAGGTCGGCGAAGAAGCGGTAGAGCTCCATGAACCACTTTCGGCTGCGGGAGAGCATGTCCTCGTCCAGGCGGTCGCGCCGGTACAGGCGGCACAGGGCCATGGCGATCTTGGCCATGGCGTCTTGGTCGAAGTCGATGTTGTACCCGGCGTAGGCAGGGTCCGACTCCTCGAGGATGGAGCCGAGCATGCTCTCGATGCGGGAGATCATCTCCTCGGTGACCACCGGCCTCAGCCACAGGCCGTAGAGCTGGAACTCGATGACGTCCGGGTCCGGGGTGGTGGCCAAAGGACGGTAGGTCGCGTTGTACACGATGGTGGGGACGTGCTGGGGGAGGGGGTGGTGCGACGGGTCCACCATCTTGAGGTAATTGTAGGATATTTCCTCGACCTCGCCGCTCACGACCTTCTTTCTCAGCGCCGAGAGGTCCGCCAGGGACGAGAGGAAGTCCATCTCGTAGCGGGGGTTGGGGCGGCTGAACTCCAGCGGCAGGTTGAGGTCCACCGACCTCTTGAGGCGGTCGAGGGCCTTGGGGACGCCGGACAGGTCGAAGGACTGCGAGCCGATGCCCCCGGGCCCCATGGGCGTGCGCGGGCAGGAGAGCAGCTGCAGGGCGATGGACTTGTCCAGGTGATCTTCCTCCCCAGACCTCCAGTTGACGATCACCCGGGCAAGGAAGTCATCGGTGTCCAGGTAGGGCCGGGGGAGAGGCACGCTGAGCCGCTTGGCCGCCGCCACCTCGAACACCTTCACGTAGTCATCGGCGATGACCGATCCCTTGGGCAGGGAGCGGACCAGGTACCCGCTGCCGCTGACCTCTAGCTCGACGAGCTCATCCTCGTCGATGACCAGGTCGTCCGGAAGGATGTACTCCCTCGTTGCGTCCGCCGGCAGGAAGGGGCTCTTGCGAAGCTGCGCCTTGCGGCGACCGACGAACTTTACCCAGCCCGCGTGCTCCGATGAGCCCAGGACCTCCCGCTCAAAACCGGCCCAGGGGCCGTAGATCCTGTTCCTCAGGGAGATCTGCGCCATCCATACGGATATGGCCAGGAGCATTAAAAAACGATTGCCGGCGGAGCTGCCGCCAAAACCGCTCTCCCTAGGCCGGCGAGCCTGCTCGGCCGCGTTGGCGGCCGGGTTCCTCGCCCCATCGGCGCAGACAATCCTTATATCCCAACGGTGCCGAACGTTGCCCAAGCCGCCGCAGGACGGTGGCCATCGAAAGCCTTCAGGAACGAGGGATGATGGAAATGAAAAAACGGAACGCGATACTGGCCGCAGTGATCGGCGTAGTGATCGTAGCGGCCTCGGCGGGCGTCATATTGACGAACCCCAGCCTGCTGAACACCGCTAATACGGACAGAGACGGATCGAGCGACATGCCAACTGGCGCTGTTGTCGCCACCGAGGTCAACTCAGCAACGTTAAACCGCTCGATCGCTTCCCCGTTCGCAGATCTCGCGGCGGAGTTCAACGCAACCCTCAACGATTCAGGCGCTCCTGACTTCGTGACGAAGGTCGCCGTGACCAACAACATGGAGAGCAACCTGACGCTGAACGCATCAGGGTTCGTCGCCATGCTGGCCGACGGCAACAGCTCCCGGGCGATCGGCAACTTGAGCATGACCGTAGAGCCTAACTCCACGGCCTTCCCGGTCATCGGCTTCATGACCAACGGTACGAACGTCCAGGCGGTCAACTACAGCAACGGCTCGATCAGCTTCTCCGTGAACGGGACCTTCCTGGGCACGGACGTCGACATACCGGGCATGGTGCTGAGCAGTGGACCCCAGGGGAACACCACCGAGGTTAGGAACCTGACCTTCCAGGGCCTTGCTGCCTGGAACATCTCCAGGGGTGGGTACGCTCCGATGCCGCTGATGTTCAACGAGAGCACCAACGGCAGCGTGATCCTCGCGTTGATCACCGCCACGAACCTGAACACCACGGACTTCAACCTAACGGCCAGCCAGTTCTGGCTCGATGTGGGCAACGGGACCTGGGCTCAAGGGGATATGCTGGCGAACAACGTCCCCATGCAGTTGAAGAGCAATACCACGGTGCCGTTCCTGGTCGGGTTCAGGATAGCGGACAACATGACCACGAACGGGACCATCTACTTCTGGCCCAACCAGAGCCAGTACCTTTCCCAGATCCAGGTCGACGTGATGGAGATAGGTAATGCGACCCCGACGCTGGCGCTGAAGGCGATCCGGCAATCGGCCAACATGACGGACGACAATGGGACCGCGGGAGGCAACGCGACCAGTGAGTCCGCCGCCAACAGCACCGATGCCGGGAACGGGACAGGCAGCGGTGCCGCCAACGCCACCGCCAACGCGACGTCCAACGCTACCGGGACCCGGACGGTGATGATGGAGCTCATGGCCATCGGGGACAACGTGACGGTCGCGGACGTGACCGAGATAACGGTCTGGACCCTGAGGAACGGCTCGATGAGCGTGAGCCCGCAGGCAGGCGGTGACAATCAGAGCCTGAACATCACCGTGGACCTCGAACAGGGAGATGAGGTGACCCTGCTGTCGTTCAACATCGGGGGCGAGACAAGGTACGTATGGCTGAGGCCGCTGGTCGAACAGGCCTAAACCTTTTCCTCCTTTTTCATTTCTCCGTCTCGGCCGCACCCTTGTTCCTTGGCAGTAGGACCACGAACCTGGCGCCCTTGGCGTGGTCGCCGGCCACACGGTCCTCCACCCATATCCGTCCCCCAGCCTCCGCGACGATGTTGGACACAAGGAACAGCCCCATTCCTTGGCCGGGCGCTCGGGTGAGGCCCCGCTCTCCCCTCGAGAACAGCTTCCCCTTCAGCTCGTCCGGGATCCCTGGCCCGTTGTCGACGATGTCGACCCTCGCGTACTCGATGCCGTGGGAGTAGTACGGCCTCACCGTAACCACGACGCGGACCCTACCTCCGGAGTGCTTCACGGCGTTGTCGATGAGGTTGGTGAAGAGGTCGGGAAGGAGGCTGGTGGCCGTGACGAACGCGTTGTCCATGCCCGAGTAGATTATCTCGACCCCTTCCCTCTTCGGCAGTATCTGCCCGATGACCGCGGGGAGCACCGAATCGAGGTCGATGGTGGTCCTCGGGGAGGAGCCCAGGGCGTGCACCTTCCGGACAGTGTCGATCAGCCTGGCAGACTCGTCCAGGGACATCATCGCCTTGTCCAGCCACCTCGCGGCCTTCCCTTCGCCGAACTCCGAGCGATCGATCATCTGGAGGTATCCAGAGGCACCGGTCAGGGAGTTTGCGACGTCATGGGTCAGGAGGTCGATGTAGAACTCGGACCGCCGTCTGGCCGCCACCAGCTTCTGCTCCAGCCGTATCCGCTCGGTGATGTCCTGCTGCACCCCCACCGCTCCGATCAGGACCCCGTTCTCGTCCCTGATCGGCGCAGCGGAGTTGAGGATGGTCCCGTGGGTCCCGTCCAGCCGCTCGATGTCGATGGCGACCCCCAGGTTCGTCTCCCCGTACTTGATGGCCTTGACCACCGGGCACTCCTCGACCTGCTCTCCGGTATCGGAGTACCACGCACGGATCTGGCAGAGGTCATCGACCGATTGGGATGCCTTGGGGGTCCCTCCCCATATCTTCGAGCGGAGGGCGTTGGACTCGATCTGCCGCCCGTTGTGGTCGGTGATGAGGATCCCCACGGGCAAGGTGTCGATGATCGTCCTCAGGCGGAGCCTCTCCTCGTTGGCCAGTCTCTCCGACCTCTTCACCGACTCGAACGCTCGGGCGTTGGATATGCCCGAGGCGATGCGCTCCGCAGCCACGGTGAGGAGCGAGACCTCCCGGGGGCTCTCGGCGTGCGAGGACAGCCACTCCACTTCCAGGACCCCGTCCACCTCCCCGCTGATCATCAGGGGGACCTTCAGCACCGACACTTCATCGGTCCCTTCCTTGTTGGGGATGTTGCCGAAGATCGGGCGGGCCTCTTCCAGTACCTGGCGGATGAGCCGGAGATCGTCCTTCTCGTTCGCTCGGGGCCCGCTGCCGCCATCGCCCGAATGGGCCCTCATCGACAGACCTCCGTCCTCCACCAGCTGGAGGGCGGCCCGATCGGCCTCCATCACCCTGCGCAGCGTGCTCAGGACCTCATCTAGGAGGGTTTCTAGGTCCAGGGTGGCCCCCGCCGCGCTGGTCACCTCCTCAAGGGCGTGAAGGTCGTTCTCGGTGCGCTTCCTGTCCATCGCGAACATGATGGACCGCTGGAGGTTGTAGGGGCGCACCTCATCCTTGACGATGTAGTCCTGCACCCCGGCCTGCACGGCGGCCCGGGCGAAGGCCTCATCAACATTGCCGGTAATGATGACGATGGGGGTCCTGGGCACGACCTTCTGCACCGAGGTGACGGTCTCGAAGCCGAAGCTGTCCGGAAGGTCCAGGTCTAGGAGCACCACGCTGAAGCGCTCGGACCTCAGCCTCTCCAGCGCCGGGGCCAGCCTGTTCGATATCTGCAGGTCGAAGGGCGGTTCCTGGGAGGTCTCTAAGGCTGTCTCTATCAGCAGTGCGTCTCCTGGGTTGTCCTCGACCAGCAGTATGCTGACCTTTCCCTCCACCGGCGGGGACCTGGTCAGGCGGGTGGTTATCATCGAATAACGCTATCAAATCTCGACCAGGAACGATTTATATCATTGCTTTCTAAAATCCCGGATTGATATCGTCCGAGCTCGCGGCGGCCGGGAGCGGACGAAAGGTATACCATCAGGCGAAAAGAGGAAGCTTATTTCGCTGACCTCCGTCATTTAGGAATGATATCATGGCCGACCAGATCAAGTGGGACCTCTCACAGCTTGTTCCCGAGACCAGCGCTGACTCGATCGTTGCCGCTCTGGACAAGTTGGTGAGCGACGCGGTGAAGTTCAGGGAAAGATACCAAGGCAAGATCACCGGTCTGGACGCCAGGGGCGTCCTTGACTTCCTGGAGGAGCGCGATTCGCTGTTCGTCCGCCACGAGGGACCGGTCATGTTCGCCCAGCTTCTCTACTCCGCGGACTCCACCGATCCGGTGGCCAAGCGTCTCAACGACGCGGTGAGGAAGGCGGGCACGAGGGCAGGCCAGGAGATGGCCTTCTCCGACATCGAGTTCGGGAACCTGCTGAAGGAGCACCCGGAGCTGGTGGAGGACCCCGTGCTCAGCGAGTACCGCCACTACCTCGAGAAGGTGCTGGCCAGGGTGCCTCACCTGCTGTCGGAGAGCGAGGAGAAGCTGGTCATGGCGAAGGACCAGAACGGCGTGGACGCGTGGTCCCAGCTGCAGCAGGACTGGCTGTCCACGAGGATGTTCAAGATGACCGTCGACGGCGAGGAGAAGGAGCTCGCGTACGGTGAGATCATCAGCTACTACTCGGACCCTGACCGGGAGAAGAGGCGGAGCGCCAACAGCATCGTCTACTCCGAGCTGGGCAAGGATGACATCCTGTGGTCCTCGGCCATCCGCTCCATCTGCTCGGACCATCTGCACATGTGCGAGTGGCGTAAGTACTCGAGCCCCATCGAGCCGAGCCTCCTGGACAACGATGTCGAGGCCGCGGCGATCGACGCGCTGATGAGCGTCATGCGCAAGAACGCCGATGTGTACCGCCGCTACCTGCGGCTGAAGGCGAGGCTCCTAGGGCTGGAGAAGCTGGGCAACTGGGACCTCCAGGCCCCCCTGCCCACCGCTCCCGACCCCAAGTACGATTGGGCCAAGGCCAGGCAGACGATCACCGCGGCCTACCGCTCCTTCGACCCCCAGTTCGCGGAGTGGGCCACCGACATGTACGAGCGGAACCACCTTGACGCCGAACCCCGCAAGGGCAAGGCCAGCGGAGCGTTCTGCAGCTACTGGTATGCCGGCAAGAGCGCGTACGTGCTGCAGAGCTTCAACGGCCGCCGGAGCGACGTGTACACCCAGGCGCACGAGCTCGGGCATGCGATACACGCCTACCTGGCATCAAGGGCCCAGAAGCTCAGCAACTTCAGCGCGGGCTCCTGCATCGCCGAGACCGGCTCGATCTTCGGCGAGCTGCTGCTCACCGACCAGCTGCTTAAGGACGCGACCTCGGAGGAGGAGCAGCTGGCGGTCCTGGACACGGTGTGGGAGGAGTTCGGGATGGCCGCGTTCCAGGTCAGCGCCAGGTATCACTTCGAGCAGAGCCTGTACGACTCGATCAAGGCCGGCCGGTTCCTTGACGGAGAGACCGTGGCCGCGCTGTGGACCAAGGCCCGCGACGACGTGTACGGCGACGCGGTGGAGTGGCTGCCGGAGATGAAGTGGGAGTGGACGATGAAGATGCACTACTACATCCCCAACTACCGCTTCTACAACTATCCCTACGTCTTCGCGCAGCTGTTCGTGTATGCGCTCTACAAGCTCTATCAGGAGCAGGGAGCGGCGTTCGTCCCCAAGATGAAAGCCCTCCTGGCCGCCGGCTCGAGCCGATCGCCGGCCCAGCTTGCCCGCGAGCAGGGGTTCGACATCACCACTGAAGAGTTCTGGCAGAAGGGGATCGACCAGGCCGTGGTGTTCCTGGAGCGCATGGAGTCCCTTGCCCGGGGAGGAAAGGCCTGAGACCCATGCACCACGGACAGGAAAGGAGAAAGGCAGGACCAGGGCCCGGCAGGTTGGCCCACACCTACTCGATCGTGGCGCGCGACCCCCTGACCGGAGAGATGGGGGCGGCGGTGCAGTCCCACTGGTTCTCGGTAGGCAGCGTGGTGACCTGGGGGGAGGCGGGCGTCGGCGTGGTCGCCACCCAGTCCTTCACCAACCCGGCCTTCGGGCCCGGTGGCCTGGAGCTGCTGCGCTCGGGGAGGAGCCCGGAGGAGGCGGTGCGCGCCCTCATCGAGGCCGATGAGGCCCGGGAGGTCAGGCAGCTCGCCATGCTCGACACCTCAGGCAGAGCGTTCGCGTTCACCGGCAGCAGGTGCATTCCGAAGTGCGGGCACATCACCGGGGAGAACTACTCGGTTCAGGCCAACACCATGGCCTCGGCCGAGGTGTGGCCGGCAATGGCCAAGGCCTTCGAGGAGACCACCGGCCGGCTGGCCGAGCGCATGGTCGCTGCCCTGGAGGCCGCCGAGGCCGAGGGCGGGGACTACCGGGGAAGGCAGTCGGCCGCCCTGCTGGTGGTGAAGGGCGCATCGATAGGAAAATGCTGGGAGGACCGGGCCATCGACCTGAGGGTCGAGGACCACGAGAGGCCGGTGGAAGAGCTGAAGAGGCTGCTCGGGATCCACCGCGCGTACGAGGCCATGAACGAGGGGGACCTGGCGCTGGAGAAGGGCGACATGGCCTCGGCGATGGTCCACTATGGAGTGGCCAGGGCCATGTGCCCGGATAACGAGGAGATGATGTTCTGGCACGCCGCCATGCTGGCGAACAACGACCGGTGGGAGGAGGCGCTACCGCTCTTCGCCAAGGCGTTCGCCAGGAACCCTCGGTGGAGAGACGCGGTCCCCGACCTTGCCCGGCTGGGACACCTGCGGATGACCGCCGGGCAGATCGAGCGGGTGGTCCGGCTCTGAGCGGGCGGGCGGCGAGCTTCTGGAGATCGCCGCCTGACGCCGGCGGAAGGCGAGCATGCCGAGCGAGGATACTCCCACGACCACGCCGGCGATCGCCCACGCCGCCGGGATCCCTGCCTCCTCGGCCAGGAAGCCGAGGAAGATGCTGCCCGTCAGGCCGCCCCCCTGCGCGATCAGCGATTGGAACGAGAGCATGGTGGAGCGCTGTTCGGCCGGCACCTGGTCGTTGTACATCGCCCCGTAGGGCGAGTTGGTCATGCCGATGACCAGGTAGGTCATCAGGTAGAATGCCGCGAACGGCAGGATCGTTCCCTGCAGGCTGAGGAACATGATCGAGAGCCCCATCACGACCATCAGCAGGGCCATCACGAGCGCGTTGTCGTTCCTCAGTCGGGTGCAGAGAGGGGTCACCAGTGCCGATCCGGCCGAGGTGACGAAGAAATACGCCGCCGCCAGGACCCCCAGCACCCAGGTCTGGGCGTCGCTGCCCATGATCTCCCCCACCCTGGGCTGCCATAGCAGCTCGAGGCCGGTGAGGCTGAAGCCGAAGGCCGCCATCACCAGCAAGAGGATGAGGACGGAGCGGTTCCTGACGCCGTAATCGATCGAGGTGGCGATGACCGCGGGCACCTTCCTGAAGCCATCGACGATGGTCTCGCCCGCCTTCGCCTTGAAGTTCTCCTTGATCAATGCGCGGGTGAGGACGATCTGCAGGAGGCCCATGGCCAGCACCGTGAGCAGGTTGGCCGCGTATATGGACATGCCGTACGAGCCGTGCAGCACCGCCCCTCCGGTCATGGGCAGCACGCCGCCGATCAGGGAGCCGGCCCCAAGGCCGAGAGGGGTGAAGACGTTCGCCTTGGCAAGGGCCTGCTGCAGGTTCCCCTTGGGATATTGAGCCTTGAACTCGTCGACGAACCAGGCGTCGATGGACCCCGAGCTGAGGGCCCGTCCGACCCCCATGAGCATCGCGGATGCGGCAACCGTCACATAGTCGAAGGAGAGAAGGATCCCGAGGACCGATGCGATATGGATGACGACCGAGAGAAGGTAGACCTTTCTCCGCCCGATGCTGTCGGCCAGGCCGCCGGTGGGAAGCTCCAGCAGGACCGTGGTGCCCGAGTAGATGGCCAGGACGGTCCCGGCCTCGAAGATGCTCAACCCCTTGTCAAGGACCAGGAGTATGAGGATCGGGAAGATGAGCCCGACGATGAACCAATGCACGGTCTGGTTGACAAGGTACGGTCTCAGCGGACCGCCCGTCGAGCTGTCGTCTCCGGCCACGGCCGGTCATCGCGTTGCGTTAGTTAAAATCCACCTGCTGATGAGGTTTGCATCGCCGACCCTCACGCCTCGCCTCCGGTCAGCTTCAGCCCCAGGATGCCCAGGATGATGAGGGCGATGCAGGCGATACGGATGAGGTCCTTCGATTCACCGAATAGAACGATGCCCAGCAGCACCACTCCCACCGAACCTATGCCGGTCCACACCGCGTACGCGGTGCCGATGGGAAGGTCCCTGCTCCCCAGCATGAGGAAGTAGAAGCTGAGGGCGAAAGCTATCACCGTTGCCACGGTGGGCACCAGCGACCTGAACCCGTCGGAGTACTTCAGGCCAATGGCCCATGCTACCTCGAACACCCCGGCAATGAGAACATAGGTCCAGCCCATGCTCGGCGCTTATGCCCTCCACCTATTTAACCGAAATCCGGGAGAGGGGCGCCGTTCCCGCTGCCTCACTGTGCGCCAGCGCCCCGGAGAGCGGCTGGGACCGCAGATGTTGCGGTCAATCCATATATATGATGGGCGGGGACGTCGTCCACGGCGGCTGTACCGCCAGGACAAGGATGGACTATGGTCACCAAGGAAACCAGGAGGAAGCTCTCCGAGGCAGGAAAGAAAGGGGCCGAAGAAAGGTGGGCCTCGGGGCGCGAGATCAGCGATCAGACGAGGGCCAAGCTCTCGGAGGCAGGACGGCGCGGTGCCGAGGCCCAGCCCAGGGAGGCCAAGGTATTGGGAGGTGAAAGGGGCGCGGCGGCCCGATGGGGGTCCGGAAGGGAGATATCTCCGGAGACCAGGGAGAAGCTGTCCATCGCCGGCAAGAAGGGCGCGGCGGCGGAGCCCCGCGAGGCCAAGGTCAAGGGCGGAAAGCATTCCGCGCAGGAACGCTGGGGAACATAGGGCACTGCAGGCGGCCGGCATCGAGGTCCGGCATGAACAACGCCGGCCTGCGCTGCCGGCAGACCGCCCACTTGCCTCTAGACACCATTCAACGAAGCGCTTATCAATCACCAGCACGAATTATCGGGTCATGGTGCCAGGAAAGAAAGGCAAGCTAAGGGCCAAAGCCTGGACCATTGCAGGCTCATGCTTCGTCGGTCTGGGCGCAATAGGGCTGCTCGTTCCGGTCTTGCCGACCACTCCTTTCCTCATCCTCGCTGCCGGTTGCTACGGAAAAGGATCGCCCCGGGCCCAGAGGTGGCTCCTTGAGAATCCCCTCTTCGGAAAGCATCTGAGGAATTATCAGGAGGGCAAGGGGCTGAGCTTGAGGGTGAAAGCGACCGCCATAGCCACGGTGGCGGCCGGGATAACGTTCTCCATCATCTATACCGGCATGAACGCGCTCCTGACAGTGATCCTTATAGGAGTGGCGGCGGCGGTCATCATGCACATCATCTCGCTTCCGAACGCTGACCGGGTGAGCTGAGCGAGGCGGAGGGCCTCACCGCTTCTGGGGATCAAGGACGCGGCCCAGCTCCTTGTCCAACGTTCTCAGCGTCTCCCGCACTATGGCGGTAGGCCTTATCTCCATCGTTAAGGCGTTCCTCGGGCAGAGGTGGGTGCAGCGGGTGCAGCCCCTGCACGCCTGGTCGTCGACCAACGCCTTCCTGCTGTCATCGAGCCGTATCGCTCCGAACCGGCAGAAGCCCTTCCGGACACAGGCCCCGCATCCGGTGCACCTTTCATGACGGACCAAGGCGCGAACGCCCGGGACCCGGGCGTGCCTGGCCGCAACATCCCTCGTCTTCCTGAGCGCCAAGCGGCCGATGGCGGAGACCGGGTTATCGTATCTTGGATCGATGTTCATATCTGCTCTCACTGGGCACCGCTCCGTTCAAGTGCCAAGCTCACAACGAACGCTAGTACTTAGACCTCACTCCGGCATCAACGGAGAGGCTGAATCATCCGCGGCCGCTGACCGCCGGGAGCGGCGAAATGAAGCGTTCCGGCTGTCAATTTATCATTATTTTTAAAAAATTAGGAAAATCTATATTAACGATATGGTCAGCTAAATACGCTCATGTCTAGCCGATGCGCTAGGCCGGTCGATGACATTATCATAACGACCGCACGCTTACGTGCGGTGGATGACCGTAAAGGAAAAAAACCATGAGTTCGGAAGAGGGGTCGAGCATAATGGATAGCTTCGATCGAAGGGCGGGAGCCAAGTGAGCGTAAAGGAGCTGGAGATCGAGGGACTTGGCGACGGTGCGTCAGCATCATCGCTGAGGATCCTTCTCGCGGAGGACAACCCGGGCGACGTGCAGTTGTTGTCAGTATTGCTGGAGCTGTCCGGTTTGTCGGTCTCCCTCAAGCATGTGACGGACGGGGAGAAGGCCCTCAGCTATCTGAGGTGCACAGGGGACCCGGACCTGCCTGACGTCATACTACTTGACCTGAGGATGCCCCGCATGGACGGGTTCGATTTTTTAAGGGAGCGGATGAAGGACACGCGCTTGTCCTCTGTGCCGACAGTAGTTCTCACCAGCTCCAATGCGCCGCGGGACCGCAGGTTGGCGATGGAATTGGGTGCGGACATGTTCATGCTCAAACCTGATCGCATGGATGATGCGGAAGGGCTGATACCTAGCCTGGAGCGCTTCGTCAGAGGACGTACTGAACTGCATTCTGGTGAGGGATGTCCATAGGCAAGGGCATTGCTCCAGGCAGGGCCGTGATGATCAGCCACGGCGCCGCCGACCGTGGTTCGTTCAACACCTCAGCGGGTGGATGAGCATGGATCCCCTGAAGGTTCTGTTGGTCGAGGACAACGCTGCCGATGCCAGCATCATCGGGGAGATGGTCAGGGATACCGGGGTCGATTCCAATATCCTCTGGTTAAAGGACGGCGAGGTCGTCCTCAACCATCTGCGGGAGGGCAACAGCGTCGACGTGATTATCCTGGACCTGAACATGCCCCGGATGGACGGTCATGCCCTGCTGAAGCATCTGCGCGACATGAACATCCTCCATAAGCTGACCATCGTGGTCATGACCGGTTCCTCTTCCCCGCTCGACAAGGAGAGGGTGCGGAAAGCGGGCATCAAGTGCTACCTGATCAAGCCGATGGGGATCAAGGAGATGGAGGAGACCACCGCCGTCCTGCGGTCCATACTCCTCAAGCTGCGCTCCTGCTATTCGCCCTCGGAACCGGAGCGTGTACCCGGCGGGGCCAGGCTCGAGCAGTGATCGAGCGAAGGCCGATGAAGGGCATCGATCGATGCCTCCAGAGGAAGGCAGATAAAAGCAGGTGGGAGGGCGAGGCAAGGACGCTGAGGCCCCCGCATGCTCAAAGTCTCGAAGAACGAAACTACTCTATCGCATGCCATATGAAATTATCTCATTAGATAATGGTCTTTGGCGATTGACTGGACGAACGTTTTTGTATCGGTCTTTGAGAGAGAAGCCCTGGTGAGCGTCATTACCGACATCAAGTGCCCCATTTGCAGGGACAGGATATCAGCGAGAAGCCAGGATGAGCTGACCGAGACACTGAGGGCCCATCTTGCGGACACCCATCAGATCTCCAGGATCTCCTCCGAGCAAGGAGGGATGCAAGGAGGGATGAGAACGTCCTCGGCAGGGATGATGGGGCTGGAAGGAGGGGCCTTGAGCAGACGGGACCCCTCCATGCTCACGCCTGAGGAGAGCAGGCAGCGCGAGGAGATCACTCGCCTGAGCCCCTCCCGGATGGAATCGGGGCCCATGGGCAGCTCGGAATCCCAGCACAGATCGGAATCCTGGGTTAGGAGCACCGAGACCTGGAGCGGCAGGGAGCCGACCGGAGAGACCCCGGAGAGCTCCCGCACGATACAGGAGACCACCCAGTGGAAGTATCCCCAGATGGAGACCGAGGAGGAGCGTGCCGCTGGCACATGGAGGGCCGAGAGCCGCCCCGGCGAATCGGAGCGCGAATACCGGTCCACGGAGAGGTCCGAGCGTGGATATTCCAGCGAAGGGATGAGGGGCGAAGAGAGATATAGGGAGGGAAGAGGATACGGCGTGGCCCCATCGGTCTCCGATGTCCCCCACGGAGGAGGGACCTGGCATCGCATGATGCACCGGAGAGAGACCATGACCATGGCCATGGACTGCCCGCTCTGCGGCAACCCGGTCTACGGCAGCGATGAAGATGACCTCGACGACGAGCTGAGGTTCCACTTCAAGGACTACCATCAGATCAGGCGAAGGTGAGCGTCGGGAGGGACCGCCCTCCCAAACCTCTTTAGAGCGATGATCGAGGGCCTGATGGACACCTTCAGTAACGAGGATCACGTCCCTCGCTGATTCATATCCTGTCTATGGCGGGAGAACAAGGCGGGCGGCCCATCGGCCGCCCTTGAAAAAAGGTGGGGCATTGTCCTGCCCCACCGATACCCAGCGTACTGCGTTCCCTCTACACCCTTATCATCTGCTGGATGCCGAAGTCGCTGTACAGATAGGTGGAGAAGCCCTCGCCACCCCGGTCGATTGCCGAGCGGCGGAACTCCTTGAACTGGCTGTCCGGCACGATCACCGTTACCGGATATCCCTCGTCCGCCGCGATGGTGTAATCTCTCACCGCTCCGGGCCGCCTCCAGCTCTCCTCGGTCTCGAAGAACTCGACGCCGATGACCTTGCGATCCTCGTTGAGGATGTGCAGGATGCCCCACTCGTTCCGGTCATCCGTGTAGACCGTGTACTGGACAGACAGATCGGGGTTCTTCGATGTCAAGCTCTCCGCCCTGGTTGCCAATGCGCTCCTTACGTCGATCATATTCATACCTGGGACAACTTCCGTGCTCATGGTATAAGTGAACTACCCCGCTCTCTAGCGGGCAAAGCTTGGAGAACCTCAAGGCCGCCCGGGCCGGGAGTTGAAAAAAGAAAAGGGGCCGTCCGGTGACGGCATTGAGGCCTTGCGCCCTTACTCGGACTCAGCGAGGGAGAAGATCTCCGGCATCCAGATCTTCAGTTGAGCGATCTCTCCGTCCTGCACCTTCAGCAGCAGGTGGGTGCCGAGGTCCAGCTCGACCATCTCATTGCTGGTCAGCACTCCGTTGACATGGAAGTTCACCTTCAGATCGATGGCCTCGGGATCATCCGCGGGAAGGTAGCCTTCCACCATCAGCTGGGCGTTCTTGAGGTCGAGCCTCACCTCGGGCATGCCTTCCACGGCGATGCCGATCGAGCCGTGCCACGCCATGTGGACCTTCACCCTGACGAGGTCCCCCTGTTCCTTGCAGAACGCGTTGACGTGCACCTTGCCGTCAAGGTCCACGGTTACGACCGTCTCCGGGCCGAGGTCAGCGTTCTCCAGCCATTCCTCGGGGACGAGCTCCAGGACCCATGCCAGGTCCGGATCGGCCAGTTCGATCAGCTTGAACGAGAAGGTCTCATCGACCTCCCGGTTAAGCACCAGCTTCGAGTTCTCGTTCGATGCGGCAGCGGCAGCCGTTGCCGAGATCATTGCAACAGATACCAGCACGGCCAAGCACGAATACCATGTCTTCGTTCCGATCAATCATGTCACCTGTCGCTCAACGCGACGGTGTTCTCACGCCTTCGAATATTATAATCTAGCATTTGATAATATCTTAGGTAAGAATATGATTTGATAACGTCCGAGAGGAGGCGCGGATCTGTGCTCCTCTCGGGCGCGCCAGGGCGGCATGAAGGGTGCTCGGGGAACGGCCGATCATCGGGCGAGCATGGAGGCGGCTATCACGTTCTCCACCGTGATCCCCGGTCCATTCTCAGCGCTTTCTACGAATCCAACGCAGGTAGCCGATGGACCCGAGGATCGCCACGACCGCCAAGATGCCGACCATCGTCATTATCGGCACTGCTCCGCCCTGTTCACCGCCCGGGACGCCTTGGGCCTTCGGATCGTCGAGATCGATGATCTTGGTGATGTTGCTCGAGGTGCCCGCAGCGTCGGTGACCGTCAGCACCACGGTGTGATTTCCGCCGGTCGCGAACGTATGGTCGACCTTGACCCCGGAAGCGGTCTGCCCGTCATCGAACAGCCAGTGATAGCTCAGGGCCCCGTCCCCGCCGTAGGACTCGCTGGCATCGAGGTACGCGGTCTGCCCGCTCGCGGTGTAGGAGAAGACGCCCACCGGAGGAATGGTCCACTCCCCGCCTTCCAGGAGGCCTGCGATGACCGTTCCCACGCTCGAGGCCAGATATAGCATGTTGTCCGATATGGACGGAGAGGCGCGGACGTTCGCCCCTGGCTCGATGGTCTCGCTCCACTCCACCCTGCCGGAGTCGCTGATGGCGACGATCCTGCTGTTGGTCTCGTTGGTGACGAGATAGGTCATCCCGTCAATGGTGACCGGCGAACCTCCCGGCTCATCCGAATCGTAGCCGGTGGTCCACTGCAGGCTGCCGTCCGAGGACAGCATCGACAGCCCCTGGGACGATATCGCCACGATCCCTTGTTTCGCGACCGCGGCGGAGCCCGGGGTGTAGGCGGTCGGGGTCTTCCAACGAAGCGCGCCGTCGTGCGACACCGAGGCCACCCCGCCCCCGGTGGCCGAGGAGCCGGAGATCTCAGAGTAGGTAACGATGACCTGGTCGTTCATCGCCACGGGGGAACCGCGGACCTCGCCGCCGATCTGGACGCTCCATTGCGCCCCGCTGCCGTCAGCGGCCACTGCGTACAGGGAGCCGTCCGTCCCTCCGAGGTACAGGGTGTTGTCGAACAGGGCGGGGGCCGAGCGCACCTCTACGCCGACGTTCACGTTCCACGCCATCGTGCCGTCCTGCTTGACCGCGGTGACCTTGCCATCGTCGCTGACCACGAGGATCAGGTTCCGATGCTGGATCGGGGAGGCGGTTATGGTTCCAGAGGTGACCTCGAGGTCCCAGAGGTCATCACCGGTCTCCGGGTCGTAGGCATAGAGGGTGCCGTCGGCCGAGGCCACGAACACCGTGTTGTTCCACAGCAGGGGCGAGGCGAGCTGGTGTCCCCGGCCTGCCGGGGCGCTCCAGAGCACCTCCCCGGCCGCACTGAGGCAGAAGAGCTCGGAGTCGGTCGTGTACGAGGAGCCGGACGCGATGCCGCTGGTAAGCGCGTAGATCCTGCCCCCGGAGGATACGATGGGCGCGTCGATGGCGCCATTGCCGAGGTCCTCCTGCCACTTCACCACGATCCCCGACGGGGCGTAGCTGAGGGCGCTCCCGGAGTTGGTGAAGTCACCGCGCGCGGTGATCCAGGGGTCCCGGTACTCGGGCGTCGCCGCCGGGGGCCCTATGTAGGGGTCCCGAACGTAGGNNTGTTCAGCAGGTGGTCGGAGAAGTACCACTCGTCCGCATCGTCGTCCCAGAGCCATATGCGCCAGAAATCGAAGGGCTGGCGGGGGTTGGAGAAGTTGTAGCTGCCGGCGTAGCCGTCGATGCTCTGGATGGTGTACCCGTAGGTCGGATCGTAGGTGTGGGTCTCGCTGAGCCCTAGGGTCTCGGTGACGGTCATGAACACGTCGAAACCGGTCATGCCGGGGGTCACCGGGACATCGACCCACTCCGTGCGCCCGTTGCCGAAGTCGAGCAGGAAGGCGCAGGTGTCCGCCGTGTCCGCGGCCGAGACGGCCCCGCTCGCGGTGACGGAGATCAGGACGAGGCATAGGACAGCCGCGGCTAATCCTTTCGATCTGGCTCTGCCCGGTCCGGTCATCGGACTCCCATCCATGGGGCCGACAACTAATTTTCATACTATTTTTTATTTCTGCATTATCTTCCATGATTCCATTAATCGCGAAATGAAGGACGTGATGAATCGCCGCCATCCCATCTCGTCCGTTTTGGCGTCGGGAGCGGTATTTCATCTGGATGCGAAAGGGCGGCGCTCGCAGGGCGGTTCATGAGCGGGCCAGGCCAGCTATCGTCCGGGAGGGTCCAGAGAGCCGAACAGGCCGCGGCAGGCCAGGACGGCCACTGCCAGGGTGGTCATAATGTAGAATCGATTCCGATAATAACGCGAAAAGGGTTAATAGTCTATGCCTTCTCCCAGATTAGATTTGCTTTGAGCAGACGACCGCTCTATATGATGCTGGCCGCCACGGCTTTCCTCTTGGTGTTGCTCATGGCCCCCGCTTCCGGGTGGACCGGAGGAGGAGGCAACAGCAACTATCAGGCGGGTGATTGCAGCTGCCATGGTACAGTAAGTTCTGCCACCGTAAGCATGGCCGCATCATCCAACGTGCTCACGCCCGGGGAGGAGGTCACCGTGACGGTGACCGTCACCGGCGGGGAGACCGTCAACAAGCCCCTTGGCGTCATGATATTGTCAAAGCTGAGCGGTAGCAGGACGATGCCCGCCCAGAACGGGTGGACAATCGTGTCCGACACCTTCGGCACCGCGGTCAACTACAACGAGGTGCCCTCATACAGCGGCAGCGCGACCTTCACCTGGACCTTGAAGGCGCCGGACAGCCCGGGAACCTATTCCCTGTACGCAAGGATGGAGAACAGCGTCAACGGGATAGGGTACTACAAGGACTACAGCGCCGGCCTGTCGTTCGCCGTTAAGGCGGCCAAGGACGGCTCGGCCTTCGTGGCCATCCAGACCCCGGCCAACGGTTCCACCATCGCCGGCAACGTGACCGTCGACACCCTGATCGACGGCGAGAACATCACCGCCACCCAGCTGCTGATCGACGGCAAGCTTATCACCACCGGCGACGGCAAGCCGCTCACCTATACTATCGATACCTCGATTCTGAACGACGGGGACCACAAGATAGAGGTCATCGCGACCTCGAGCGACGGGAAGTCCATATCCGAGGAGGTCAACTTCACCGTTGACAACCGCGGAGCGCTTGTCTTGTCGGTCCAACAGTCCGAGTGGATACCCACCGACGTGGTCTTCCTGGCCATAGTTGGGTGCATGCTCTTGGTGGGAACGCACGGGCTCAGGAGCAGGAAGAAATGGCTTTGAAAGTGCCAAAACTGAACGTGCCCGATGGACTGAAGAATCTCCGCGGCAAGGATATTTCCCTCTCCCTTCTCAGAACGCTGCCTTCGCGGATGCCCAAGACCGTGAAGAACAATTACGAGCGCTACCTGGGTCTCGCTCTCGGGTTCTTCCTCTTCGTGGCCCCGTTCGCGGTGTTCACCTGGTTCGCCTTCGGCCTCACCGGGACCGATGCGGCCGCGACGATCCATGCCATCTGCTACCGGCTCCCGCTGGAGTGGCTGACCGGTGGGTCGGCCGCGACCGTCGGACCTATAGCCGCGGCGTTCGTCATCGGCGTGCTCGCCGTCGCCCTGGTCTTCGGCCCGCTGTTCTGCGGCCGGCTGTGCCCGGTGGGTGCGGTCAGCGAGTTCGTCAGCCGGGTGGTCCCGCTGCCGGCCAAGTACCGCATGCGCATCAAGGACACCAGGATCACCGCCAGCCTGCGCTACGGCTTCTTGGCGGGGTTCATAATCATGGGGTGGGCGGCCGGCGGGCAAGCGGCCCAGTGCACCTACGGCGTGGACCTGGGCAGGTATTGCTCGTCCTCCATCCTGGAGTACGTGTCCCTGGGGTTGTTCACCGGCGCCGCGCCGGCGGCCTACTGGAACACCGGCCTGCTGCTGACCCTGTTTACCTGGCTGGTGCTCGGCGGCGTGCTGATGGTCGGAGGCCGCGGGTGGTGCATGTTCTTCTGCCCCCTGGGAGCGCTGTCCGGCCTGTCCCACGCGCTGGGCTCCCGGCTCGGCCTGTACCACATCAAGTTCGATGAGGGCAAGTGCCGCCACTGCCGGCGCTGCGAGGTCAGCTGCCCCATGTGGGCGATCGGCCTGGACCGAAAGGTCGAGCCGTCGCTGTGCATGGGCTGCCGGGAGTGCGTGCACAACTGCTCGTTCAAGGCGTACAATGGCTCGTTCGGCCGCGCCGGGCAGAAGATCGGCGACGCGGTGAAGGACCTCGTGGGCCGGATCCGGTCGGTGGGGACGTTCGCCCTGGCCTCCTCGACCGCGCCGGTGGCGGCGGTCGTGACCGGCCCCTGCGCCTCCATAGGCTGCGGCTCTTGCCCACTCGGCGGTGCGTGCGCGATCGCCATGCCTCTCCTCTTCGGAGGCATGCTGGTGACCAAGCAGTCGAGCCGGGCGAGGATGTTCCTGGCCCGCCTCCGGGAGCGCCTTCCCCGCCTTAGGAAGGGATAAAGAAGGGCCGGGGACATTGAGTAGGGGAACATGAGCATAGGTGACGCACTGCTGATCATAGCGGCCCTCTCCGCCCTGTCGGCCGGGGCCTCGGGAGCATGGGGCCTGCGCCGCGACGACAGACGCATCGAGAGGCTATCCCGCCTCTCGGCCGTCCTCGCGTTCCTGTCCGTCACCGGGGTGCTCCTTTTCCTCGCTCTCCTGTTCGTGACCTCGGACATGAGCTTCCATTACGTGTGGTCGCACTCGTCCACGGAACTCGACCCGTTCTACAAGCTGGTAGGGGTTTGGGCCGGGGGCGAGGGCGGGCTGGTCCTGTGGACCTGGTTCATGGCCGCCTTCCTCGCGTCGGAGGTGTTCCTTGAGAGAAGGAGAGGATTGTCCTCAAGGTTCTCGGCCGCCTTCCGCACGGCCGCCTCGGGCATCGTGCTCCTCTTCGCCCTCATCCTGCTGGCCGCCGGGCTGTTCGAGGCCACCACCGAGGCGGAGCTCCTACTGCACCCTGGCGGCCTGGGGATGAACATCGCCCTGCAGACCGTGGAGATGGCCGTCCATCCTCCCCTGGTGTTCGCCGCCTACGCCGCCTGCCTGATGGTCTTCGCCGCCTGCCTGGGCCGGTTCGTGAGCAACGAGGACGGGTGGACGGCGGTCGCCCTGCCCTGGGCCCGGATCGCCGGGGTGCTGCTGATCGCGGGAATCGCCGTCGGCGCGGTGTGGGCCTATTACGAGCTGGGCTGGGGCGGGTTCTGGGTGTGGGACCCGGTGGAGACGGCGTCCCTGCTGCCCCTCATCGCAATCGTCGCCTTCCTTCACGCCCACCGTTCTCAGGGAGCGAGAGAGGGCGCGCTGCAGCCCTTCCTGGGGGCGCTGTCCTTCGTGCTCGTTCTCCTGGCCTCCTTCATCACCAGGACCGGAGGCCTATGGGGGTCGTCGGTACACACCTACGGCAGCGCGGTCAGCGGTTCGATAGGCGTCAGGTTCATCACCGTGCTCACGGCGGACATGAGCGTGATGGGGCTGTTCGTCGTAATCGTGGCGCTCTTCGTCCTCTCGCTGGCGCTCGCCTACCGCGCCATGGTCCGGACCGGGGACCGGGGGCGGGTCGACAACGGCGTCCTCCTGACCGTGGCCCTGCTGCTCGTCTACGCGGCCCTGCTCCTCCTGCTGCTGGTGAAGAACACCGGCCTGGACCAGGGGGAGAACTTCGTCGAGTTCACCGAGAAGACGACGCTGCTGTCGTTCGTCATTGTAATCGCTTTGCTGTTCAGCCTGCTGGTCGGTCGGCTGGGAGCCCGGACCGCCTCGTATGCCTGCGCCGCCGTCGGGGCCATAAGCCTCGGCCTGGCCGCGGCCGCGGCGGCGATCGGTTTCCTTCCTTGGCTCACCGCCCTGATCGTGCCGCCGTCCCTGGCGGTCATCGGCGCCTCGGTGCATCGCATCACCTCCCTCGGGGAGAGGAGCGCGACTAAATGGCTCTCCCGGGCGGGAGGGCACATGGTGCACCTCGGGGTCGCGCTCATACTCATCAGCTTCATAGTATCGGCGACGATGCAGGCCTACCAGCCGGACGGGCCGGAGGAGATGGGCATCGGGGAGCGCATCTCCATAGGCGATCGCACCGTCCGCCTGGCGGAGCTATCCACCAGGCCGTGGACGACGTCGAACGGGGAGCCGGGGGAGGAGCGGACAGCGACATTCCAGGTCTACTCCGGCGGAGAGCCCAGGACGGTGACGGTCTCCAACTTTTACCTGAACGAAACGACCGGGCCCACGCTGGTGCGGTCGGGGACCGCGATCATCAACGGCCTGGTCGAGGACGTCTACCTGAGCTACGAGTGGGTGGACGATGGTACCGCGGTGGTCGAGGCCAGGGTAATCCCGATGGTCAGCGAGGTGTGGGCGGGGTTCGTCATCGCCACGGTGGGCATGGCCGCCACTCTCTTCGGCCGGAGCAGGGAAGCGGCCGTCGCATCCTGAGGATATCGGCCTCTTCAGCATCGCCCCTTAAGGTCAGAGCTGCAGCTCGGTCATGATCGATCGGCATCCTAATCGCCGCCCATCGTGAGCGCGCTGTAGTCGAAGACCTTCTGCGGGCAAGCCTCCTCGCACCGCCGGCACGCCGTTCCGAGGCACCTGCCGGCGTCGACCACGAAGGTGCGGCCGTCGAGCGCCAGGGCATTCTCGGGGCAGGCGAGGGCGCATTCGTGGCAATAGCTACACTCCCAAGTGCCGGTCAGCTTGACCCCTGGATCGATGATGGTGAGGGACTCGCCGACCTCCCAGATGTCCTTCTGCCTCCACCTCTCGACGGTCGTCGTGACGTTCTGCGGTCCCGAGGTGGACATTCCAAGGGAGGCGAGGCCGTGGTTGTACCTCTCCAGCGGCATGCCCTCGGTCCAGTACGCAAGCTCCAAAACGTAGAGGTCGGAGAAGGTCCGGGAGGAGGCGAACATGATGTGATGGGCGACCATCGCCTTACGGATGTCGTTCAGCTCGTCCACCAGATGGGGATCGAGCGCGAGGTCCTTGGCCAGCTCCAGCGAGGTGTTCCCGATCTGGACCACCCTCCTGGCCGTGGGCACGAGGCCGACCGCCTGGGCCTTCAGCGCATCTACGTATGTCCCGCTGGCCCCCGCCATGTACATGTTCCCGATGTCCTCCGGCCCGATGCCCGCCTCGGCCATAAGGGTGCGGTGGCCGGCGCGTATCGCCCCGATGGCCTTTCCCGCCTCCATGAGGTCCTGCCGGGTGAACCGGATGCCGCGCGACAGGACGATGTCCCCTCCGATGATGTTCGGGAGGACGATGCGCTCATCCGCCAGGCCCGCGTAGACCAGCGCGATGACCCCAGTGCCGGTGATGCCCTTGGCCTTCGCTGCCCCAGGCCTCAGGACCTTGGACCTCAGGTTGATCATCCCTCCCTCCTGGAGGTCGAGCCGATCGTCCAGTACCTTCATCCTCCACCCCTCCGGACAGCGCTCCAGGTCGCTGACGGCACCGGGCGATGCGAGCATCCCGGCCGAGATCTGCTGGCCCTCCAGCGCGGGTCCGGCGGCCGCGGAGCCGGTGTAGATGTCGTCACCGACCTTCAGGGCCATCTCCGCGTTGGTCCCGTAGTCGGTGACCATGCAGCGATCGTCGTCCAGGAAGCCGGACTTGAGCATCATCGCCAGGGCGTCCGCCCCGATCTCGTGCCGAACCGCCGGAGGGATTATCAGATCGGCGCTGAAGCCCAGGCCCACGTCGTCCGTCCGGATGACCTTGCCCTCCCGGGACGGCGGCTGGATGTTCTGCGACCTCAGCATGCTCTCCCCAGCATAAGCAAGGTCGCGGACCTCGATGCCCTCGAACAGGGACAGCTGTATGGGGTTGCCGCACACCGCCATCCGCTCCAGCCTGGTCGGGGCGAGAGCTTCCACGACCTGGCCGACGCAGGCGACCAGGATGTCGTGCGCGAGCTCCTGCCCGTTCTCGATGGCAAAGCTCAGGTGGTCCATGACATTGGCGCCGGGGAGGGGGTTCCGTGTGGTCAAGCATGTCCTTATGACCTTTCCCTTCTCCAGGTCCAGCAGTTGCCCCCTGATCCCGCTAGTTCCCAGGTCAAGACCGATAGCCTGCAACAGATCCCTCCGCCGGTCGCAGGCAGCATGTCGCTGCCCAGCGTCGTAAGGACATGACCTTACGAGCATATACCGGCATTGCTCGCATCCCCTCGCCCGTGCTCACAATTAGTGACCAATGCCATCCGATACCTCTTAGCCTCGTGTTCAAAGCTCCGGCCCAAGTTATTTCACCTCATCTGACGTTGGAGAAGCATGCTCCGGGAGATGGAGGATCGCAGCCGGTTCATCGCCTGTCCCCACTGCGGCCTCCGACAGAAGGTGACCTTCGTGCAGAGCGCCGTTTCCGTGGAGCAGCGCTGCATCGGCTGCCAACGGTACGCCTGGTTCTGCATGCCCAGTGCCTACCGGAAGCTCTCTGCGTGGCTGAAGGGTCGAGGCGGCCCATAGGTGCTGGGGAAGCAATGGTACGCTAGCCTTTCCAGCGCTGCCCATGACCGCGGAGCGGAGGCAGGGCCTCATGCGGATGACTGCTCGGACATCCGCTGCCCGCAGTGGCACGGTGGATAAAATAAAACGCGAATCCTTTCGCTCGGACCTACGCGATTCATGATTAACCTATTATCTGCGCGAAGCATCGGGGTGCTCGATATCGAGCACGTCGCGAAGAGCTGGAGCGAGCAGTTTCGCTTCTGCGGGGATTGACCGGAAATCATTATTATGGTTCTCCGAGCGGAGAAATAAGCACGGACCAGCGAACACCACCATCTTGAGAGGATGACGAGGAATAGCGAATGAACGATACCAACACGACCCGGGCCAAGGGCCTTGCTCCGGGACGGGCCTCCTTGATCATTGCCGCCCTCGTCTTTGCCGCCCTGCTAGCGACGAGCCTTATCAGCTATCTTCTCTTCCACACCCTTGTCGAGACGATCATCTCAGTGGTCTCCATCGGCCTGTTCGTCATAGCCTGGACCGCCCGCCGCTTCATGCAGAACAACTACCTCATGTTCCTGGGGATCGCGAACCTCTTCCTGGGCCTGCTGGGCCTTGTGCACCTGCTCGCGTACCGGGGCATGAACATCTTCCCCGGCGACTCCGCCAACCTGCCGACCCAGCTGTGGATCCTCACTCGCTACATCGCGGCCGTCTCCTTCCTCCTCGCGCCCCTCCTGATGGCGAGAAGGATCAACTGGCACCTGACCCTCTCCGCATACGCCGCGGTGACCGCGGTCGCCCTGGCGGCCATCTCCGTTGGCATCTTTCCGGACGCGTTCATCGATGGTACCGGGCTCACGCCATTCAAGGTCGGGAGCGAGTACTTGATATCGGCCATGCTGGTCATGGGAATATACTTGCTGTACCGCATTCGGGGCGCATTCCTAGCCAGCATCTTCAACCTCCTCGTGGCGTCGATGGTCTTCACCATCGCCGGGGAGCTGATGTTCACGCTGTACACCGATGTGTACGGTGTGCTGAACCTCATCGGCCACCTGTCCATCCTCGCCTCTTCCCTGCTGATCTTCGTGGCCATAGTGAGGACCGGCGTGGTCCAGCCGTATGACCTGATCTTCCGGTCGCTGAAGGAGAGCGAGGACCTCGTCCGGTCGGAGAGGGACTACGCTGAGGCCATCATCACCAATGCCCAGGCGATCGTCCTGGTCGTCGGCACCGACGGCCGGATCCTGCGCGCAAACCCCTACATCGAAGAGCTGTCGGGCTGGCGTAAGGAGGAGCTGATATCCAAGGATTGGGCCGAGGTCCTGGTCAAGAAGGATGAGGTAGAGAGGGAGCGGAAGATCGTCTCCGAGCTGCTGAGCGGATCGGAGAGGAAATCCTTCTCTGGCAGGATCGTCACCAAGGACGGGACGGTCAGGGAGGTCAATTGGCGCCTCAAGCCGATGATCGAGAACGACGGCAGAACGAAGGGCATCCTGTTCATCGGGCATGACGTGACCGAGGAGAGGAGGCTCGAGCGCGCGCTGGTGGCGCGGGCCACGGAGCTGTCGAGATCGAACGCCGAGCTCAACCAGTTCGCGTACGTGGCGTCGCACGATCTTCAAGAACCGCTGAGGATGGTCATCTCCCACCTCGGCCTGCTGGAGCGGCGGTACGGCAACCAGCTGGACGGCGACGCCAAGCAGTACATGCGCTACGCCGTTGACGGCGCGGCCAGGATGAGAGCGCTCATCACCGATCTGCTGGAGTACTCCAGGGTCGAGTCAGGGGGAGGTGCGTTCGGCAGCGTCGACATGAACGAAACGCTGTCCGTCGCCCTCACCAACCTCAAGGCGACCACGACCAAGCACAACGCCACGGTGAGGGCGGAGCATCTGCCGACGATCACCGCGGACCGCACGCAGATGGTACAGCTGATCCAGAACCTGGTGGGGAACGCGGTCAAGTACCACGGCCAGGAGCCGCCGGAGGTGGTCGTCAGCGCCCGGGAAGACCCCGACTCCTGGACCTTCTCGGTCAAGGACAACGGCATCGGGATCAGGAAGGAGCATCAGGAGAAGATCTTCCAGATGTTCCAGCGCCTCCATACCATGGACGATTATGGAGGAACTGGGATCGGGCTGTCGATCGCCAAGCGGATCGTCGAACGCCACGGCGGGAGCATATGGGTGGAGTCGGAAGAGGGCAAGGGAAGCGAGTTCCTCTTCACCATTCCCAAGAACGGCAGGAACGGAGCGGACCAGGGAGCGATCGGCGAGGTGCTCTCTTCCGCTACCGAGACATGATGGTTATTAGCCGCGCTCATGGGGCGATCGAGGCCGTAAACGGGTGCCTGCAGGATCATCGGCCGCAGCGAACGATAATCGCGCGTGTGGCATGGCAGCTTCAATCGATGTGACGCCGACAGGTTCATTCATCAGCTTTCGCCGGACGGCAAGGGAGCTCGACGCCTCTCCTCTGTTCGGTCGATGCCCGACCGGGATGCTGGAGGCACTCATGACGCGCTATGGGGATTTCGTCTGATCATCCCTCTCCTTCCTTCTAGCCTTGGACACTGTAAAGTAGAAAGTGGAGCCCCTTCCCTCCTCGGATTCGACCCAGATGCGGCCGCCATGCTGCTCCACGATCTTCTTGGCGATGGCGAGCCCGACCCCGGTGCCTGGGTACTCTTCCCTCGAGTGCAGCCGCTGGAACATCTGGAATATCTTGTCCTTGTACTCCGGACTCATACCTATGCCGTTATCTTTCACCGCGAACGTCCACTCCCTAGCATCCTGGGTCGCGGAAATCTGTATCCTCGGCCTCTCGGCACCGCGGAACTTGATGGCGTTGCCGACCAGGTTCTGGATGACCTGGATCATCTGCGTCCGATCGGCTATGATGGTCGGCAGCGGAGCGGCCTGGATGTCTGCGTCGTTCTCCTCGATCGATACCTTGAGGTTCTCGATGGCGGCCTCCAGCACCTCGTTCATGTCCACCGGGGCGAAGGGCTTGGCCATCGTGTCGATCCTGGAGTACTCCAGCAGGTCATTGATGAGCGCTCTCATCCTCATACCGCCCTCCACGGCCGTTCTGATATATTCCTGGGCCTGGGCATCCAACTTGTCCTTGTACTTCCTCTCCAGCAGGGTGAGGTAGCTGATGATCATCCTCAGAGGCTCCTGAAGGTCGTGCGATGATACGTACGCGAACTGCTGCAGCTCGGCGTTGGACCGCTTCAGGGCCTCCTCGAGGTTCTTCCGCTCGGTTATGTCCCCGTAGGTGACGAGGACCCCGATGACGTTGCCCCGGGCGTCGCGTAGGGGCACCTTGCTGGTCTGGATCCAAAGGAGGCGCCCGTCGGACTGGAGCTGGGGCTCCACGAAGTCCAGCTTGGGTCTGCCGCTGCTCATGATTTCGCGGTCATCGGCCTGGTACAGGTCCGCGGTTCCGCTCCAGGCCATATCATGGTCGGTCAAGCCCACCATCTCCTTGGGGTCGGAGAGCCCGGCATCCAGGGCAGCGGCCCGGTTCGCGCCAAGGAACCTCCCATCCCGGTCCTTCCAGATCACCCTCTGGGGTATGGTGTCTAGGACCAGCTGCAGCATCTGCTGGGAGTCCTGGAGCGCCTCTCTCGCCCTCTTGCGCTCGGTGATGTCCTGGACTGTGCCGAAACCGCTCCGGAGCGCCCCATCCTTGTCGAACTCCAGCACCGCTTTCTCCTGCACCCATACGATATCACCGTTCACGATCACCCGGTGCTCGATATCATACGGTGCTCCATGGAGTGCCGCCTGCCAGCTCTTGTCAACGGTGTCCCGATCGTCGGGATGTATCCTGCTGAGGAAGAGCTCATAGGTCATCGGCGTGCCCCTCGGGATCCCGAATATGTGATAGGTCTCGTCGGACCACAGCAGCTCGTTGGTCATGAGGTCCAGCCGCCAGCTTCCCGTCTTCGACACGATCTGAGCGAAATTGAGGTCCTCCTGGCTCTCCTGCAGGGCCCTCTCGGCCCTCCTGCGCTCGGTCAGGAACAGGTCGAAGAGGATGGTCAGGGTCCAGATGACAAGTAGCGAGACCGGCCGGTTGAACAGCGGGATCAGGATGTCCCCTGGCGGCTTGTGAGGGATCACGACTATGGTAAGGAATGAGGTCACCCCCGCCACCAGGAAGTTGGTCCTCCGCCGGGGCGACCAGATGCAGATCAGCAGGGGGATGACATAAAGTACGCTGACCAGGAACCCTATGCTCAGCGAAGCGTCAAGAACAAAGATCGCGATGGTGAGAATGGCGCAGATGGTCAGCACGCTACGCTCGCTCATCTCGCGCGGAATGCTGAACGATCCTCGGCGCTTCGGCGCCGAAGCATCATCGCCCTTTCGACCCTCCTGTCCATCGTTCATGGTTCCTCTTTGGCCCAATCCGTGGTCGTTCTATCTCATTGGCAGGACCGCACTTAACCATTGGTGTCCTGTCATGGATGGTCCTCTGACCTGAGCGTTCCGCCCTGGAATGGTCGCCGATCCCGGCCGAGCGGACCTGCCGCCCGTTCGTCAACCACGGCTACGGTCGCACCAAGGTCATAGGAACCCGAGAAGCATCATTATGCCAAGCAGGAGCATCACCACGCCAACGATCAGGCGGAGAGATCTCCTGTTCTCCAGGCGCCAGGAGTTCGCTCTCTCGGCCGATACCCCGAGCAATATTATTCCAAGTATTACCGCCAGGGGCAGCACGTATATCGCGTTATACAGCGCCAGGTACGGAATCCCCTGGGAAGCGGTCATGCTGTCCCCCAGCAGGCTCAGTATCGCGAAGTATATGCCGCCGGTGCAGGGCAGCTCGAAGAGGCTTACCAGGAACCCGAGCGCCACCGCCGCAGGGATGCTCGCCATCTCCACGTACCTCTTGATCACCGGCTTCTTCGACTCCGGGATGGCCAGCGTGGCCTTCTTGCCGAAGAAGAAAAAGTCCTTGATGTTGATCAGGCCGATGGCGATGGACACGACGGCCGCGGCATAGTAGATCGTCCTGGTCATCGCGGTCGAGTGCAGGAAGGCCAGCAGGCCGAGGCCGGCCACGAAGTAGACGGCGTACACCGTGGTGATGTAGACGACGCCGATCAGCAGCACCTTCCTCCTGTCTCCCAAGCTCGTGAGGAACAGCAGCAGGAAGATCATGACACTGATGGCGCACGGGTTGATGCTGTCCGCGGCAGCGGCGACGATGATCATGGTTACGGTCAGGTCGGTCGACGAGCCGCCGTCCCCGGACCCCGGGCTCGTGTCCTCAGGAAGGGGTGGGTCAACGGTATCATTGGTACCGCAGGTGTTGTTGGCATCGCAGGAGCCGTCGTCCGTCCCGTTGGCATCGGGCCCCTCGATATCCCCGTCGTCATCGCTCCCGGCCTCGATGGCGCGCAAGATGATCGGCTCCAGGTTGGCCTCGATCGGCCCCTCGCCGACCAACGGAGTGTCCTCGATGAGGACCGAGGGGACGACCGGGTCCCTGATGTTGAACCTCTCGTTGAATTCCTGGTACAACGCCCGGTTGGTGCTGTTGTAGTAGACCTCCAGCTTCATCAGGGTGACCTGAGGATACTTCGCGGCGACGCTGTCCACGTACGGCTCGATGAGCGCGCAGTGGGGGCAGCCGCTGCCGTAGAAGAAGTAGATGACGATGCTCACGTTGGCGTTGTCGCCGAAGATGGGAGCTCCAGACGGCGCGCTTGCGGCGTGATCGTCCGTTCCCGGGACGGCCTCCGCGCTGCCCGGGCCGGCGAGGGGAGCGTACGCTGGAGACAGCATCAGGGTTAATGCCATGAGAACGATGAGCCCCGGTCTCACATCGAGCCCCCTCGATATCTATCAAGATAATATTAGGTGCAACTTGTATTTAATATAAATGCCGGATAATAATGATGCAACGCGACGCGACCCTTATCCGAGATGAGCTGAACAATGGTTAAAACGGGAGGACCTTCCTACCGTACGCGGCATTGGTCATCTGGGCCGCGGCCACGTAGAAGCACGATATCGAGAAGGCCAGGGCGAGCCATCCGGCGATGGTCACGGGAAGCTGGTCCGCCCCGAAGAAACCGGCCAGGCTCGATCCTATGATCGCCAGGGCCGCACCGATGTCCGCCAGCATCATCGACATCAGTCTGGAGATCCTCAGCATCGACGGGACCAGGAGGAAGAATATGACACTCGTTCCCAGGAACCAGTACCCGTCCATTACCGACGCTCCGGGAAGGAACAGCCCCCTGACGAACGACAGCCCGGCGCCGATTCCGAGCAAACCGCCGAAGACCAGGCCCATGGTGCCGAACAGGACCTCTCCGCGCTTCATCTCGATGACCGCGAGGACCAACAGGGGCACGGAGACACCGAGGATCCATAGGCCGAGCACCGGGGTGAGGGGCGCGCGGTCGGGGGTGGTGGCGTAGGCGAACAGGCCGACATGCAGCACTCCCAGCAGGAACAGGGTGGCCGGCCCCCCAGGGGCCCAATTCCTCTGATCCACTTCGTTCATAGCCTAAATAAGGTGGCCATCGGAGTAATAACCGTGACGAGCCACCATCCGTCAAGATGACCGGGTCGCGACCGTCAAGATCACACCCGCTCTCCCGCGACCGCCAGCGGGTCGATAAGCGAGGCATCAGGGTCGTGGTCCGACCGGGCCGGCGCGTTCCAGGATCTCCTGCACGATCGCGGTCTTGGCGTCGGCGTAGTCTTGCACGTGCTGCCATATCCGGCGGGCGAGCTCCCGCTTGGCCTGCGCGTACCTCTCCCGATCGCTCTCGTCGCTCCGCAGCCGGTCCCGGAAGCGCAGCATGCGCTCGATTTCCGATGTGCCATCGCTGAACACGTGCAGGTTGATGTCGGTGTCCGGACCTTTGAACATGCGGTGCTCGAACCAGTCCGGCTCGCGTATCCTGAGGACGTATCCGCCCGCCTCCAGCGCCGGGAAGTAGGACGCCTCATCGGAAGAATCGGGAACCACCAGGAGGATGTCTATGATGGGCTTGGCGCACAACCCGGGCACCGACGTCGAGCCGACGTGCTCCACCAGAAGCGCACTTCCGCCCAGCAGGCCGCGGATCCGCTCGGCCTCCCGCTCGAACAGCTTCGCCCATCGAGGATCGTGCTCGACGAGCGTGATGGGGGCGTCGTGCCGCTTCAACTCGCCCACCGTGACCTTTCTGATGTATTCGTCGCTCATGAGGGCCGTAGCCGTGCACATCTGAAGAAGGATTTGAACCTGGCGGGCGGCGGTTCGTGATGTCCTGCCGAACCCCTTTCTTTATTTCCACCAATACCATTAGGCCTCGGGCATGGACGAGACGGACATCAAGATGATCAAGGAGCTGGCGGTCGACGCGCGGCTGCCGTACCGGGACCTCGCCGACCGGTTGTCCCTCTCGGTCAACGGGGTCCATAAGCGCATCCAGCAGCTTATCGCCAGGGGCATCATCGTCGGTTTCCGCGCCAATCCCACCCCGATCCTCACCGGCGGGAGCGTCATGGGCCTGTGCGGCCGCTCCAGCTCGACCGACCTGTCCGCGACCATCGAGCAGCTCGGCGGCCACGAGTGCACCGCCCGGGTCATCGCCACCGGCGGCCAGTTCCTCTACGTGGACGCGCAGGTTCGCAACAACCAGGAGATGTTCGATTACCAGTCGTTCGTCCGGGAGATCGGGAAGATCAGCGAGCTGAAGAGCCTGGCGGTGTTCACCGCCGGGGACCCTCCGGAGAAGGACCCCCTGACCAAGCTCGACTACCGGATCATCCGGGCGCTCTCCGAGGACTGCCGCCGCCCCCTGCAGGACGTGGCCGCGGAGATCGGGTCCACCGCCAAGACCGTGAAGAGGCGGATCGAGCACATGGAGGCCGGACGCTGGGTGGGCTTCACCATGGAGGTCGTTCTCTGCGCCTCCGGGGACATGATATCCATCGTCCACGCCAAGTTGCGGCCCGGGCGCAAGCTCGAGGAAATGTTCCCGAAGCTCATGAACCGGAAGGACCCTCACTTGCTGGGCATCTCTGCCTCGAACGTTGAGCCTGGATTGATGATATTCTCTTTGTGGGCTCGCGACCTCAGAGAGCTCAGGGAGGCGGAGAAGGGCCTCAACGCCGACGACGACTTCGAGTCGATGCTCTCCAACCTGTACTATGACATGCGCCTCTACCCGACGTGGACGAAGAAGCTGATGGAGCAGCGGGCCAAGTGACTGGCCGCGATGCCGGCGACCGTTTCGTCCCCCCGAAGGTTGACGAAAAGGCCATTTTCCCGTCATTTTCAACGCTTTCCGCTCGCCCCGCGGGAACATGACCTAATGACCCCGACCCCCGCTTCGATGATCTAGAAGGCAATAACATGGAAGCGATCATCATTGAAGATCTGGTAAAGAGGTACGGCCAATTCGTGGCGGTGGACCGCGCCACCCTGCGGGTGGACGAGGGCACCGTCTACGGGCTCATCGGCCCCAACGGCGCCGGGAAAACCACGGTCTTCAACCTCATCACCGGCCTGCNNTCGTGTCCGGCACGGACATGAGCGTCCCCGATGCCCAGCGCAGGGTCAGGGTCGGCTACCTGCCGCAGAAGGCGGCGTTCCAGGAGTGGAGGACCTGCGAGCATGCGCTCCTCACCCTCGGCCGCCTGTCCGGGCTGGAGGGCGACCGACTGAGGACGAGGGTGGACGAGGTCCTGGCACAGCTGGGCATCGA
>DAVH01000059.1 GCA_002508545.1 Methanomassiliicoccus sp. UBA6 | reverse complement strand
GCCAGGGCCGGGGCGTCGTTGATGCCGTCGCCGACCATGGCTACGACCCCATGGCTCTCTTTCAATCTCTTGACGATCTCGACCTTGTCTACGGGCAACAGCTGGCTATGGTACTCGTCCACGCCGACCTGGAGAGCGATGGCCCTGGCGCTTCGCTCATTATCTCCGGTCAGCATGACCGTTCTAATGCCCGCCTGCTTCAGCCTCTGCAGCGCCTCCCTCGCTCCCGGCCTTACTCCATCAGCAATGGCGATGAGGCCGATGAGCTTGCCTTCCGAGCTTACTGACACCACGGTCTTCCCCGAGCTCTCAAGCTCCTCGATGGCGTCCGGGTGATTCGCCAGGGAGGCGCCGTTATCGCTTAGGAGCCGCTGGTTGCCGATTAGATATTCCTTTCCGCTGACCCTGGCGGTGACCCCGAGCCCAGCGATCTCCTGGAAATCCTCTGCTGGCAGACCGGAAAAAGCGTCCGATTCCTTGGCCTTGCGGACTATCGCGTCGGCGAGAGGATGCCCGGACCTCAACTCGATGCTAGAGGCGATTTCGAGCACATCTCTCTCCGATAGCCTGTCATAGGGGATGACCTCGGTCACCTGAGGTCTTCCGATGGTTAGCGTGCCAGTCTTGTCGAACGCCATGATCCTGACCTTGCTGACCGCCTCGAGATACGTCCCGCCCTTGTACACCGTTCCGTTGCGGGCGGCGTTGGCCATCGCTGCCACTACGGCGGTCGGGACCGAGAGGGCCAATCCACAGGAACACGAGACCACAAAAACGACCAGTCCGCGTAGGATGAACGTGTGCCATTCAGCGCCGAAGAACAGCGGCGGGACGGTGGCGATGATCACGCCGAGCACGAACATCGCCGGAGTGTAGTATTGGGCGAAGGAATCTGAGAACCGCTGGTATGAGGTCCTCTCCGCTTGGGCCTCCTCGACCGAGCAGATGATCTTCGAAAGCATCGTCTCGGACGCGGGCTTGTCCACCCTGACCTCAAGAGATCCGTTCTGGTTTATCGTGCCGGCGAAGACCTCGTCCCCGACCGTCCTCCCCACGGGGACGGGCTCGCCGGTCACGGCGGCCTGGTCGACGTATGACGTCCCGTGGCAGACGGTCCCGTCCACCGGAATCCTCTCCCCGGGCCGGACGATCACGATGTCCCCGACGACGATGTCCTCGGTGGACATCATCTCGTCGTTGCCATCCTTTCGCACCAATGCTCTCTTGGGGATCAGCTCCACCAGCGACCTGATGGCCCCCCTTGCCTTGTCCACGGCATATGATTCCAGCACATCACCTAGAGAGTACACGAAGATCAGGATGGCCGCTTCGTACCACATGCCGAGGAGCACCGCCCCGGTGGCGCCGATGAGCATGAGCAGGTGGATCGTGAAGACGAGGTTGAGGAGAGCAATAATCGCCTTGCGGGCGGGGTAGAAGACGCCCACGAGCACAGCTACGCCGAACAAGGCATTGGTTATTATGTCCTGTACGCCCAAGAACATCAGTATGAAGGAGGTTAGAGTGATCATTCCGCTGCTGTAGAGTGCAAGCTGCTGTCTGTCCCTCCACCATATGCTTCTTCGCTCTCGGTCCCTGACCAGGGAGCAGGTCATCCCCGTCTCGGAGACCGACCTGACAATGTCCTGAGGGGAGATCCTCGATGGGTCGTACAGAATCTGGATCGCATCGGACTCCGAACTCCTTTCATAGCCTTCGACGCCGGCGAGCGACCTCAGTTTCCTATCGAGGAGCTCGGCGCCGCTGGATGGGCCTTCTCCCTCGATGTTCAACACGATGGTCTTGAACCTACTGTCAGCCGGCTCCATCGCTCGCCCCTACCTATTTCAATTATGGTTGAAATAGATGAGGTTTGCACTATTTAAATTCTTTCCATTGTTACGCTCTGTCAAGGAGCCATAATATACGCCGTTAACCCATACCCCCTCGCTCAGATATCCATCGCATGTATTGAGAAAAGCGGTCCATAGAAGGGATTGGTTCATGAAGAAAGCGGTATCCGGCAATATGGAGGATGCTATAGCTCAATCCCCTTCCTGCTTTATGGAAGTGAGCGATGATGTTGTAGATCTAGAGGTATTGAAGATAGTAGCTTTTACTATAAAGGAGGCCAGGACGGTAAGGGAGATTTCTGTGGCCTTGTCGATTCCCTTGGTAAAAACGTACGGACTTGTCGATTGGATGGAGGCGAGGGGCCTACTGGTCGAGGTTGGCAAGGTCAGAACAGCTTTACACGGCAAGGCTACAAGGTATATTTCCACGGTATGCTCCGGAACGATCGAGCTCCAGAACAACCGTCTTATCGTGAAGTGTAATCATAAGGATGGAACATCAGTTGTGCTAAATAGCGATCTCAATTCAAAAGAAGCGGATGATTAAGCTTCGTTCTGTTTTAAAAGAAAGTACGAGGGATCGGAGACAGAATGGTGGACGAGTGTTTCGTGTCGCCATATGAGGGGAATCGAGGGAACTAGGACTCTCCGGTCCCTTTGGAGTTAATGCTTATTGATCTTTCCTCAATTGGTCTTGATCGCCTCCTTCTCTACAGACGTTTCCTTCATTGTTTTCTCCTCCACAGACATCTTCGATGCGCGTTCCGCAGGCCATTTTCCGAAGACTATATCCCAAGTATATAGCCAAGAAACGAACACCCAGACATACATGCCCGCGTCGCCCAAGTTCATCATCAAGACATCAGCGATGATGAAGTAGGTGACAAACGTGAGCGCAACCGTTAGGATGAGGCCGCCAACGGCCTTCGCCGGCTGCTTTACCTTCGCCAACGGCCACGTTTCAAGTTGCCAGGATGTGGTCACCAGCCAAAAGACCCAGATAACGAACCACAGTCCTGCATCAGGGTTGAAGAAGCTCGTCCCTAGGGCATTGAACATGTACCAGAGGAGCATGGCAAAGAAGCCCATGATAACGAAGCTCAAGATGCCCTTCCCAGGTTGGGCAACGTTCTGTATTGGCCATGTCCCCATCCAGAAAAAGAAGAAAACGAAGAATGCGAACCATATGGCCGGAACGAAGCCGACCCAAAGCAGCAGGATGATGGCAAAGACATACATGAACAGCGAGTTCATCGCGATCGAGGCCGGCTGCTTCAGGCCCGTCACGAACATATTACTGAATGCCACCACAACGCCGACGCCGAGGAAGAGGTTGGAGATCAGGGGCCACGCCATGGCAAGCTTGTCGTATCCCAGCCACTCGATGATGAACGGGTGAAGGATGCCGATCACCAACGCTGCGGTCAGGAACACGAATCCCACATAGGGCTGCCTTACCTTTGCCAGTGGCCACTTCTCGATCAGAGATACTACGAAAGCCGTCCAAACGAAGAACAGGGCATAGATGGCCTGCCATCCAGGCCCAATATCGAACATGTTCTCCGCCACCCAGATGAAGATAACGGAGCATATGATCACCAGAATGAGGGGGATCAGCCCCCTCAGGGGCTGTTGGTTCAGTTTCATTTTGTCATCACCGCCCTCACTTCATCGGATATGTCCCGTACTGGTGAGTCCATTCCACCCATTTCTGGAAGTTCTCGACCGGCGTGTCAGGGGGGACCTCACAGGACGGCGCCATCATCAGGCCTCCACCCTGGCCGGCTTTGGTCACGATGTTCCTGGTCACATCCTCGATGGTCGACAAGGGGCCATTTAGAAGTGGGCCAGGGCCGTGCATGATCCCGGCCACAGGGATCTTGTACTTGTCTTTGACATGCTCCTTCAGCCACTCTGGTGGATGCTTCTCGTCAGGATGGAACCCAGCGATGTTGGCCTCCTCCACATACTCTTTCAGGATGGCCTGTCCACCCTCGGTCTTATAATCGCCATGAGTATGGAGCCAGGTCTTCTGACCGAACTCTTTATAGATCGTCCTTGAGAGCTCCTTGACATATGGTACCACGAACTCGTGGCATTGTTCAGGACTCAAAAGCTCCACGCCATATATCTCCCCGGTATGACAGACCGAGTTCGCACCGCTTTCATATTGGGCTCTTAGGAAGTCGATAGCGAACTCGTTGCCTGCTTTTATGAGCTCATGAGCGAAGCTCTTGTCCATCGCCATGTCCATCGAAAGCATCTCTGGGCCCCTGAGCATGCACATCGCGGCGGTCGGTCCAGGCCACCAGCACGGAATGACGGGGGTAGTCTTTCCAACCCGCTGAGACACGATCTTGTATGAGTCAAGTAAGGCGGTGGCTCTTCCGCTCTTCCTCGGATCGTATGGCAGCAGCTTCTGCACACGCTCCCAGTCATTCGCATCCTTTACAGGAGGCTCCTTCATCGAAACCACAGAGCCGAACTTGGTGGGAATCTTGATCTTTCCACCCAGTTCAGTGACCCCGAAATACAGATCTTGGTAGGAACCGATCACCATATCGTAGTCGTACAGCTCCAGGGTCTTCAGCGTGCATTCGGCGCATTTCTTGGCATCCATCGATGTTTCGGTGGTGATGTCCGGCAGCTTCCAACCCATCGCATACACACCATGTGTGAGGATATAGGGATAGACCGGTACCTTGTCCGGCTCCCTGCATTCCATCACCGCATTTACTCGTTCTAGTTTTGTCATTTCTTGCATGTCTGCTCTCCTCCTTTATTGGTTAAAAATGACCTTAGCTCACCAGGCCCTCTGACACTATTACCGCATCTTGAGCGGTCAGTCCATATCCGTCAGCACCAATGGTCGCGGCAAACTCCCTGGTCGCTGAGCCTCCGCCGATGATGTACTTGACCTTCGATCTGATGCCCTCCTCCTTGGCCAATTGGGCAAAGTCTCTCATCTCGGTGATCGAGGTGCTCATCAATGCCGACTGCGCTACAATGTCCGCCTCGATCTCCCTGACCTTATCAATGAAATCGGCGTTAGGAACATCCCTCCCCAGATCATGGACCTCAAAACCAGCGCCGCGCAGCATGGCCACGACGATTTTCTTGCCTATATCATGGATGTCGCCCTCGCACACCCCGATGACTACCTTCGAAGACTTCTCACGCTTAGAGCCGCTCTCTAGCAGTTTTGGTTGGATGAGAGCGAACGACCTTTCAAAGGCGTTGGCAGAAGTAAGAACATTTGGCAGGAAGTACTCCTTTCGAGCATAAAGGTCACCTACTACCTGCATCGCGTCCGTCATCGATGTCAACGTCTCGGAGACGTTAAAATTCTCTGCCAGACTTAGTTGCGTCATTTCAAATGCTTCGTCTGCCTTTCCTTCAATTATTCTGTTTTTCAACGTAGCGAGTGTCTCTTCCTTGCTAGTCATCCTTCAACCCCTACGGCAGAGATTTGTTTAGTTCATTATTAATTAATACGAATGTATTATAATATATGGAATTTCAAATATTTAAAAAGTAGATGATGCTGGCTAAAACAAGCCAAGAAAATCATTTTTTAGAAATTATTAAAAAATCATAGTGCATACTATAACGTGCCTTGACGATCATTTAACGATTACGTCCGTTGACCGGATGCGATCATGTAGCGGCAGGCCTGATCTCCATGAGGATTATCATCGTTGCAGGATTTCTCGGTTCGGGTAAGACGACCCTTCTACTTGCAGTAACAGAAAAGCTTGTCAAGAGGACGGGAAAGAAGGTCTCCATAATCGTCAATGATTTTGGAGCCATCGGCATCGATGGCAGGATCATGGAGAAATATGGGCTACAGATAATGGAACTGTCGAGTGGATGCATATGCTGTACTCTGGGTCCAGACCTAGTAAGGACGGTGCATGAGATCGATCTCAACATCGACCCAGATTTGGTCATCATCGAGCCGACGGGCGTGGCTGATCCTCAAGCGATCGTGCACGCACTTCAGAAGTATCCATACGGCGTAATTGATCTGACGACCATGGTAGTTCTCGATGCCCTGAGGTTTGATGCGATAGAAAGGGCTCTCGGAATGCAATTGAAGGCTCAACTTCGGGCTGCAGATATTGTGCTGATCAATAAAACTGATGCGGCCAACGATGGTAGCCTGTCTAAGGTCGCTGATTTTTTAGATCGCATCTCACCGTCGGTGAAAAAGATAAAGATATCCGCCCTAAACGGGTCCGGGATAATCGATGTTGTCGATGCGATTGAGAGTGATGGCTTTCGCTTTAGGAAATCATCGTGACGCGCCAAATGATGATATTGTTAATGAATTCGGATCATGGCTATCCCGCAACCCCGCGGTATGGTCGCGGTCGCTAAGAAGATAGAGGAATCCGGGATGGTAACGTCGAACCCTTGAATCATCAATGAGCTCGTCAGATCGGTATTGAGGTCTATCGCGCATTTCTAATGATTTTGAGATGACCTAGGGGGCATGAGTTCGTCCTGATCCGCTTTGACAGGTAAGAAAATGGAAAAGAGGTGAAGATGCATGTCGGCGCCGGATCGCTCCCATGCATTGAGCCATGAGCTGCCAGGCTAGATGATCGCGGGTTGACCCCATCTCTCATCTGCCTTTCTAGGATTGCCGCTCACCGGAGAGGGTATGCTCGATCCGAACAAGGTGATGGCAAGCCCCACTGCCGATCATTGCGGCATCCCGAGGCACGCTCACGCCGCGGGCTTCACCGCCACGATCTTCATCGATTCCACGGGCATGTTCTTGTACTGCCTCTTGGCGACCTTCTTGTCCTCGCCCGTGCTCTCGATCTGGAACCCGGCTGCGGCAATGTGGTCAAGATACTCGCTCTTGAGGACGGCCCCTCCCACGCATCCCGATATGAGGTCCTCGTCCGCCCTCTGCTTCTTGGTGAGCTCCTTGAGCAGGACCATGTCCGAGATGTACATGCGCCCTCCGGGCCGAAGCACGCGATAGGCCTCGCGGAACGCCTTGGACTTGTCCGGCACCAGGTTGATGACGCAATTGCTCAGGATCACATCGACGGACTCGTTATCGACAGGCAGGTCCTCGATGTCACCGTGCCTGAACTCCACGTTCTTGTAGCCGTTCGACCGAGCGTTCTTTCTTGCTTTCTTCACCATCTCTTCGGTCATATCGACCCCGATGACCTTGCCGCTCTTACCCACTCTATTGGCGGCCAGGAAGGCATCCATGCCCGCCCCGCTACCCAGGTCCAGGACGGTCTCGCCTTCCATTATTCGACCCAGGGCCCCGGGGTTCCCGCAGCCCAGGCCGAGGTTAGACTCGGGGAGGGTGCTCAGCTCGTTCTTATCATAACCTAACGTTGCAGATATCTGGATGGGGTCTTGAGCCTCGCTTCCGCAGCACCCCGGACCGCAGCCGCACGATCCGCCCTCGACGGCGATCTTGCTGTATTTCCTCTTGACGATCTGCTTGATCCTCCCGCTCGATGGCTTGGGGGCATCGCAGCAATCGTCCTGATGCTCTATCCCGATCGAATTTAGCATGTTCCGCACCTCATCATTCTTGATGCTGTAGACCGAGTTCCGCCCCCTTCTCGTGCTCTTGACGATCCCCGCGTCCGACAGCACCTTGAGGTGGCGGGAGATGGTCGTCTGGTCCTTGTCGCTAAAAGTTGTAAAGTCGCACGCGCAATGCTCGTTCTTCAGCAGATAGCCCACGATGGTCAACCTGGTCTCGTCGCCCAGTGCCTTGAAGAATCTCACCATGTCCTCGCTCATGAATCATGCATAAATGTACATATATACATAGGTATGCGTGAGGCCCCTGTCCCAATGCGATGAGATGGCCGTTGCGGGATGAAAAGGGGGTCGGGAGGGTCGGTCCACCGATCACTCCACGAACTCGATGCAGAGAGGTATCCCCTTCCTCGCCATCGATCGGGCGATCATTCCTGCCTCGACCCACGCGGCGGTCATGACGCCTGGCAGTAAGAGGCAGTTGGCGCTCATGTCCGAGGCCATGAAGTTGCGGAAGACCTTGCTCTCCATCTTGTCGCTGAGGTCGGTAAGGGTAAGGGGGCCCAAGCCCTCGACGAACTTTACCGCCTTCGGGCACGTGCTGGTCGCCCTGACCACGTACTCGCCATCCTCGTTCGTACTCACTTCGATCTCGGAGGTGTTCTCGCACGGGAACATCTTGACTCTAACCTTGGAGGTCATTGCATCGCCCTGTTCCGAACCTCGAGAGGTTCCGGTGAGCGATGGATGTCGAGCTATTTCAAATTATTTTGAACATTATGGCGCCGAGGCTTACGGTTCACTCGCTCGGGGCGGTGGTCCAGCGAGGCGTGGGCCTAGCGGCCGGAGCGACGTCCTCCTCCGGCAGCTCGCGGTCCTCCTCGACGATGAGGTCCCCGATCACCGGGGTGAACGGATCCATGAACGCCCCGGCCAGGCCGGCGGTGCGCAGCGCGCTCGCCTCCAGCTCGGTCACCCCACCGCCGTAGATGATGCCCACATCCGTCTCGCTCAAGGTGCCCAGCAGCGACTGGTCGATGCCCTGCCCCCGGCCGATGCGCCGGAGATCAAGAACGCCGATCTCCTCGAAGCCGATGTCCGCCAGCGCGGACACCGCGCGCATCAGGTCCGACGGGCCGGAGGAACGAGAGGGCCACAGCACCTTCCCCGCGTACTGTATGCAGGGGACCACGCGGTCCGACAGGTCGAACGCCTCCTCGAAGACGTCCATCGACGGCGCGGTCATGGTCCCGATGATCGTCCTCGAGACGTCCATGGCGAAGGCGTCGAAGACGTCCTCGATGTCCCGGACCCCGAGGTCCAGCCACACCTGGTACTTGCTCTTGATGAGGGTCTTGAGGACATCGAAGTTCGGCCTCCCGTCCTGGATGCCCGAGAGGTCAAGGAGCGCGATCTCCTTCGCCGAGTAGCGGGGGCTGTGCACGGCGCGCCAGTAGCGTGAAAAGCGCTCCTTCCGGCCCTTGATGCGGTAGCCGCCGTCCCACTCCACCTCGACGACGTTCGCCACCTGGGCGATGGGCAGGTCGATGTACGGGATGCGCAGCAGCGAGTAGGTATCGATGGGCATGATGGGAATGTGCATGAAGCGGCCGTCGTCGACCTTCGCCTTGGACGCGATGCTCTTCTGGAAGGCCCTGAGGTCCTCCAGGGAATCGAAGTCCAGGGGCACCGCGGTGCGGCCGCACTGCCGGCACTGGTAGCCTCCGTCGTTGTGGTCGATCCACGGCAGCGGCCCGCCGAACAGCAGCGCGGGGCGGGTGTCCATGCTCCCGCAGTAGGGGCACGCCCGCAGGGTAACCTTATCGCTCATCGTTCGGTCCAGGGCCGCTCCACGATAAGAGCATTGCGGACGCTTCGTTCATTCCGCGTCCGCCGGGGGCAGATCCTCCTCCCGCAGCTCGCAGCGGTCCTGCGGGCGGGGGCGGAGGGCCACCGCGGCCACCAGACCGATCACGGCGAAGGCGAACCCGACCCACCAGGCGTTGATGTACCCCTCGACGGCGTACAGGTCGATGACCACGCCCGGGGCGACCGGGAAGCTGACCGCGCTGGACGCCAGGATGACGGCCGCCAGCACCGGTCCGATGGAGCCGCCCACGATGCGGAACAGGGTGTTCATGCCCGACGCCACGCCGAACTCGCTCTGCGGGCACGATTCGACCACCACGTTGATCATCGAGACCATGCACAGCGAGGTGCCGGCGCCGAAGATCAGCAGGGAGACGGTCAGCTGCCAGAAGTCGGAGTTCAGGAACACCAGGGACACGAACCCGGCGGTCACGATGGCCATGCCGAGCGCGAGGACCGTGGAGGGACTGTACTTCTTGGACATCGAGCCCCCCAATGGGCCGAAGAACAGCTGGATGATGGCGCTGGGCAGCATGTACAGGCCGATGATGAACGTGTCCGTAAGGCCGAAATATCCGCCCGCGGCCACCGGGGTCCGGAGGAAGAACGGCAGGGTCTGGTAGACCATGAACATGCACAGGCCAACGAACAGCGCGACCACATTGCCGCCGAGCACGCCGCGGTTGGCGAGCAGCGACGGCCGGATGATGGGGTCGCGGGTCCGGAGCTCGATGACGACGAAGATGACGATGGCGAGGGCGAAGGTGGCGAACAGCGCGAGCGTCGCCGCGTCTCCCCAGCCCCACTCCTCGCCCTGGGTCAGGGCGAGCAGCAGGGCCATGATGCCGACCCCCAGGGTGAGCGCCCCTGGGATGTCCAGTTTCCCGCCGTGGACGATGCGGGTGTCGGGCACCAGGTACACGGCGGCGACGGTGAGGACGAAGAAGAACGGCAGGACGACGTGGAACGCGTCCGTCCACCGCGCGACGGAAGTGATGTATCCTCCGACCACGAGGCCGATGGCCACCCCGACCGAGAACATGGCCGAGATCATGCCGATAGCCACCGGGATCTTTTCCCTCGGGAAGGTGTCGCGGACGATGCCGAACGCCAGGGTGAACATGCCCATCCCGATCCCCTGCATCCCGCGGAAGAACAGGAGAACGAAGATGTTCGCCTCGCCGAACAGCGCGTTGGAGATGTCGATGGAGAACCCGCTCCCCAGCAGAGCGACGAGGTAGATGGACATCACGACGGTGAGCATCTTCTTCTTGCCGTAGATGTCACCGAGCTTTCCGACCAGGGGGGTCGCGACCGCGCCCACCAGCAGGTAGATGGAGAGCACCCAGGCCAGCCACTCGGTCTGCGTCGGGAAGTCCTGAGCGATGGTCGGCAGCGCGGGGACCAGGAAAATCTCAGTGAACATGACAATCATTGCCATGCTGGCTAGCACTAGTAAGATCGCTGTATTGGCGCTCTTCTTGACCTCGGATGTGCTCTCCATTATATCGGTCATCGATACAAAAGCCCCTATAAACGATTTATCCTTTATCCGATGGCGCTCGTTCGTTATTAAGTCGATGGCGACCAGACGTTTTCGCCTCCCGAGCACGGCCGCCATCCGGCAGGCCCGGCATAACAATGTTATAATCGTCCGGGCGACAATCGTGCACCGATGAAGCTGCTGATCATCGGCGGGACCGGCCTTCTCGGCCAGTACCTGGTGCTGGAGGCCTCCCAGCCCGGATGGGAGGTCACCGCGACCTACCACGACAACGATGCCAAGCTGGGGACCAGAACGCTGGTGCACATGGACGTCCGGGACGAGGCCGAGGTCAAGGAGGTGATCCGCACCGCCCAGCCGGACGTGGTCATCCACACCGCCGGGATCACCGACATCGACCGCTGCGAGAACAATCCTCAGATGGCCTGGGAGGTCAATGCCGAAGGCACCTATAACGTAGTATCGGCGTGCAAGACCGCCGGCGTGCCCGTTCTTTACGTCTCGACCGACGCGGTGTTCAACGGCCAGAAGGAAGAGCGGTACTACGAGTTCGACACCCCGGACCCGCTGAGCATCTACGCGCAGACCAAGCTGGAGGCGGAGCGCCTGACCCTCGATGCCGATCACCGGAACACCGTGGCCCGCATCTCCCTGATGTACGGATGGAACCGCCTGTCGGAGAAGCGAAACTTCGTCACCTGGCTGCTGGAGGAGATGCGGGCCGGCCGGCAGGTAGAGCTGTTCACCGACCGCCGGACGACGCCGACCTACGCCCCGCACTGCGCTCAGGTACTGCTGAAGATGATCAAGGGCGAGAGCCGGGGCATCTACCACGTGGCGGGAGCGGACTGCATGGACCGCTACGAGATGGGGATGGCCATCGCCGACGTGTTCGGGCTCAAGTGCGGGCTGTGCAAGCACGGCAGCGTGCAGAGCGCCGGCCACCCGGCGAAAAGGGGCAGGAACCTATGCCTCTCCTCGCAGAAGGCCGAGGCGGAGTTCGACCTGCGCATGATGCACTTCCGCGACGGCCTGAAGGCGATGCGCTCCACCGAGCCTGGCCACGAGCCGGACCCTGACTTCTGAGGCCCTGGGGTTCAGGCAAAATCATGAAATATTAAATCTCCGCTCATAAAGGTCGAGGAATTTTTATGAGCAAGACCGCAGAGAACCTAGCCAAGGCATTCATCGGCGAGAGCCAGGCCAGGAACCGATACTCCATGTTCGCCTCGGTGGCGAGGAAGGAGGGCTACGAGCAGATCGCCGAGGTGTTCCAGCTCACCGCCGACCAGGAGAAGGAGCACGCCAAGCAGCTGTACGTGTACCTGAGCGGCCTGAGGGCCAAGGGCGACTTCGTCGAACTCAAGGTCGAGGCCGAGGTGCCGGTGGTGTACGCGACCACGGCGGAGAACCTCCGAGCGGCCATCGCCGGGGAGAACTACGAGCACACCTCCATGTATCCCGAGTTCGCCGCTGTTGCTGAAGGGGAGGGCTTCAAGGACATCGCCGCCAGGATGCGCGCCATCAGCAAGGCCGAGGAGCATCACGAGGAGCGGTACATGAAGCTCCTCAAGGCGGTCGAGTCCGGCTCCGTGTTCAAGAAGGGAGAGCCGATCTGGTGGGTGTGCCGGGAGTGCGGCTACATGCACTACGGCATCGAGGCTCCGGCCAAGTGCCCGTCCTGCGACCACCCCCGCTCGTTCTACCAGAGGAAGTGCGAGGAGTACTAGGAGGCGAGGAGATGACAAAGCTCAACGAGATCTACAAGTGCCCGGTCTGCGGTAACATCGTCGAGCTCGTCCACGGCGGCGTGGGCGAGCTGGTATGCTGCGGAAAGCCCATGGTGAAGATGGTCGCCAACACCGTGGACGCGTCCAAGGAGAAGCACGTCCCGGTGGTCGAGAAGGTCCCCGGCGGCATCAAGGTCAAGGTCGGCAGCGTGCCCCACCCCATGGAGGAGAAGCACTACATCGAGTTCATCGAGGTCATCGCCGACGGGCGCGTGCTCCGCAAGCACCTCCAGCCGGGGATGGCCCCGGAGGCGGTGTTCCACTGCACGCCCACGGTGTGCTGCGTCCGCGAGCTGTGCAACATCCATGGCCTGTGGCGGTTCGACTCCCCCAAGCAAGGGTGAACTGGGCCCCGTCCCACCTTTTTTCTATTCTGGCCTATCAGTGATAGGTCTTGATCCGAGCTCTAGCCCGCCGAGCACCTGGAGCACAGGACCACGAGATCTAGCGCGAGAACCTTCGCCGTCCCTGTTAAAATGAGGGACCATGCTTTTTAATCAGTGCCTCCATCCAAACTAAGCAGATTTTGGAGATAGTGCTCATGGACATCAAGGCCCCACGTATAGGAGTTTACTTCTGCGCCTGCGGCGAGACCATCAAGGACCTGATCCACTACGAAAAGCTCATGGAGTTCGCCCGGTCGCAGGACGGGGTAGAGCACGTCGACAAGCATCTGCTGCTATGTTCCCCAAAATCGCTCAAGCGCATATCCGACGAGATCAAGGAGCACAAGCTGGACCGCATCGTCGTGGCCGCCTGCTCTCCCCGGGTGTACCTCGACGAGTTCCGGGGGGCCGCCCGGCGCGGGGGAATAAATCCCTACATGGTCGAGCAGGCGAACCTCAGGGAGCAGGTGGCGTGGATACACTCCCTCGACGCTGAGGAGGCGACCAAGAAGGCCATGGACCAGCTGACCATGTCCATCGAGCGGTCCCGCAAGATGAGGCCCTCCGAGTTCGGCCCCACCGCGGTGGTGGCCGAGGACCAGTGCTCCGGCTGCGGGGTCTGCGCCACGACCTGCCGGGCCGGGGCGATCACGTTCAAGGACATCGGCGAGGGTCACCGCGTGGCCCTGGTCGACCGGGGGGAGTGCAAGGCATGTGGGGCCTGCGTCGCCGCCTGCCCGTCCGGCGCGCTGAACCTCGAGGGGTTCTCCAACGAGGAGATAGTCGCCGAGATCGACGCGTTCACCGAGGGGATGCTGGATTCGAAGGAGCCTCACCCCGCGATCCTGGTGTTCGCCTGCCACTGGTGCTCCTACCCTGCCGCGGACCTCGCCGGCCTCAAGCGCCTGCAGATGGACCCCGGCTTCCGGATGATACGGACGCCGTGCTCGGCGCGGGTCGACCCCGAGTGGGTGATGCGCGCCCTGTCCCGCGGTGTCGACGGGGTGATGGTCCTCGGCGGCAAGGAGGGAGCGTGCCACTACCAGGGCGGGAACGTGAAGACGAGGAACCGCATGACCCTCCTGATGAAGGTCATCGAGCAGCTGGGCTTCGACCCGGAGCGCTTCCGCCTGGAGTGGGTGAACTCGGACGAGCCGTACCGCTTCCGCTCCACCATCGAGGAGTTCGTGGCCAAGATCAGGGAGCTGGGGCCGAACCCCACCCGGGCGCCGGAGGAAGAGGAGAAGATGACCTCGGCTCTGCACCACGGGCGGGACGAGATGGTCCACCCGGCGTACCGGTGAACAGGCCCGAGCAAACCACTTCCCTCTTTCTTCCTCATCGGCCGAGAGGATCATGGCACCTGCTGCCACCCTCGGCCGAGCATGAAGTTTATGTGGCCATCGCTCCCAATGCAATTCCGAGGTATGAGAATGCAAGGACCGCATAGCAGCAGGAGGCGCAGGAGGTACGGACCGCTGGGACCCTGGTGGCCGCCATGGTTCGATCCCCGCTTCGGCACGCCTCCCGACGTCCTTTACCCCGGGTACAATCCCTGGGACCCCTTCACGCCGGCGATGCCCCGGCGTCTCGAGGACGAGATCAGCTGGCTCGAGGAGAGGCTGGAGGACCTGGAGGACGAGAAGATCGAGATCGAGAGGGCGATCGAGGACGTGAAGAAGGAAATTGAGAGGAAGAAGCGGGACGCCCGGGAGCAGACCGACGTGCGGTGAGGTGCGCTCAAGGCAGAAAAAAGAACGGTGGAAGGGGTTTGCGGCTCAGCCGGTCGACTTCTCCGCCTTGGAGTTCGCGGTGGCCCTCGACTCGAGCAGGGAGACGCCCATGGTGACGGCGAACCCGAGGGGTATGGACACGATGCCCGGGTTGTTCAGGGAGAACAGCGCGTCGGGGCCCATCATGGTCGGGGAGATGACGATCAGCAGGATCGCTGATATCAGGCCGGCCATGATGCCGTAGACGATGCCCTTCTCGGTGGTCCGCTTCCAGAACAGCGTGCACAGCAGCGCCGGCAGGTTCGCCGAGGCCGCGATGGCGAACGCCAGTCCGACCAGGAAGGCCACGTTCTGCCCCTTGGACAGTATCCCGAGCACGATGGCGACCAGGCCGACCCCGATGGCGGTGCCCTTCGAGATCATCAGGGAACGCTTCTCGCTGGCCTTCCTTCCCAGCACCTCGGTNNTGCGGACGCCATGATCAGCCCGGACACGGTGCCCAGGATGGTGGCGAAGGCGATGGACGAGATGACCGCGTAGAACACATCTCCCCCGATGTACTGCGCCAGCAGCGGGGCGGTGAGGTTCGCATCGGCCGGGTCCAGCACTCCCGGTATCCCCTGGTTGAAGAAGTATATCGCTCCCAGCCCGAGGAACAGGATGAGCAGGTAGAATATGCCCATGACGATGATGGCGATGACCGTCGACCTCCTCGCGTCGGCCGGCTTGGGCACGGTGAAGTACCTGATCAGGATGTGGGGCAGCGCCGCGGTCCCCAGGATGAGACCCATGGCCAGCGATATGAAGTCCAGGGGGTTGGTGTACTTCATCCCCGGGGACATGAACCTCTCGCCGGAGACGGTGGTGCCGGTGGGCAGGGTGATGTTGCCGTTGATGATGTCGCCGATGAACTCGAACGGCCCCATGCCCGCGGCGACCAGGACGCCGACGGTGAGCGCTATGACCGCGATCAGCAGCATGAACCCCTTGATGAACTGGACCCAGGTGGTGGAGACCATCCCGGCGGTGGCGACGATGAACACCACCAGCAGGCCGATGACCACCACGCCGACCTCGTAGTCGAGGCCGATGAGCGGCCCGACGATGGAGCCGGAGCCGACCATCTGCGGTATGAGGTAGAAGACGCTGACCACCAGCGTGGAGATCGCCGCCGCCAGCCTGATCTTGCGGCTCTTGAACTTCGACGTGAGGGCGTCGGCGAAGGTGTACTTGCCGATCGCCCGCAGCGGCTCGGCCACCAGGAACAGCGCCACTATCCATCCGGCCAGGAAGCCTATGGCGTAGATGAAGCCGTCATAGCCGGCGAACGCCACCAGGCCCGTGATCCCCAGGAAGGACGCCGCGCTGAGGTAATCGCCGGCAATGGCGAACCCGTTGACGAACCAGCGAACGCCCCCGCCGGCGACGTAGTAGTGCCCGGCGGTGCGGACCCGCCTCCCGGCATAGATCGATATGGCCAGCGTCAGCACGGTGATGGCGATGAAGATCGCCAGGGACAGAGGGTGTATCTCGGCCATGTCAGCTCCCCTCCTCGGCCCTTCCGGCGTACCAGTTGAACCCGACCGCCAGCCCGATGGTGATGAAGATCAGCGCTATCCCGGCGACGGTCCCGACGTTCATTCCCAGCAGCGCCGAGCCGAAGAATGGCTTGGCGTACGAGCCGGCAAGGATGAACGCCGCGTACCCGATGACGTAGGCGGCGAAGAGGTACACCCCGATCCGGAACTGCCTGGTCCTGATGATCGATCTCACCGCCTTGGCCGGGGTCTCCTCGGTGACCTCCTTGACCAGGGAGAGCGCGGTCTTGATCTCCTCGGGGGTCGGCTTGATAACCACCACCGAGGTCGGCGCCTGGCTGACCACGGCCTTGGCCACGCTCCCGAGGTACAGGCGGTTCAGCCCTCTGAGCGATGAGGTGCCGAGCACGATGAGCTCGGAGCCTTCCTCCTCGGCGGTGCGGATGATCTCCCCGACCACCGGGCCTATCTTGGTGACCGCCTTGGTGGACACCTTCTCCATCGCGGCCAGCTCCTCGGCGTAGCGGACGCCGTCCTGCACCTCCGGCCTCATCAGGGCCGAGGATTCGGCAATGCGCTCGATGTTCACCATCGGCGCCTGTTCCTCGACCTTGAGGATAACCAGCGTTGCGCCTCGTTGCTTGGCCATCTCCACTGCCTTCATCGTGGCGACCAGGGCAGGGGTGGAGCCGTCGGTGGGGAGCAAGATGTTCCTCATGTCCCGTTCACCTCTTTGGTCGTCATGCAAGCACTATTGGAAACCCGTCCCGGAAAAGTCGCGGGGCATCTCTGCTCCCCCCGGGCATCGTTCCTTAGGCAGGCGGTTCGTCGCCGCATGAATGCTTGCATTGGGGCGATTGTATATAAAAAAGTAACAATGCCGTTACGATATTTGTCGATATTGAGCGATTCATTTACGATTCTCGAATTACGTGCAATAATTACGGATTTCTACAAAAAGAGATGATTATTATACATTTGTCGGGTCTTTCCAACGGCATTTGTCGTTTGCCCCTCCTGCCGCCGAACTCCTCCGGCGGCGGTCTGGCCGTTCTCCGCCCGGAAGGCGATTTCGCCGAATGTCGGTGGTCTGCCCGCTCATCGGTTGGGAGCAGCCCGGATAAGAGGGTATCGGCAGCCGATTATTATCAGAATCAAAATCCCTCCCTAGGGCGGCGAGCCCTCCTAGACTGGTGATCTTTCATTCAAGGGACATGATAAAATCGTGGACGATAACATTGAAATACTGTGCCTTCACAAGTGCCAGTAGGCAGAAGGGATAACATGGCTTCAACACAAGAGGAGCTGAGGCACAGCATCAACGGGATGGATGTAAAAAAATTGGAGGAGACCGTCCAGGCGATCAATGAAGATCCCGACATGGCCTCTTTCACTTTTCACGCGGTGAACGAGTGGGTGGAGGGGACCCGCAACCGGACCATCGTGGAGAAGTTCGAGGGCGGCAATCAGGCCGTTCAGCGCCGGCAGCCGTTCATCCTGCAGTCGGACGAGCCGGAGATACTCTTGGGAGAGGACAGCGCGCCGAACTCGATCGTCACGCTGCTGCACTCGCTGGCGTCCTGCCTGTCCGTGACCATCGTCTACCACGCGGCGGCCAGGGGGATCCCGATCGACAAGCTCAGCATCTCGATGGAGGGGGACGTGGACCTTCACGGGTTCCTCGGACTGTCCAACGAGGTGCGGCCGGGGTTCCAGGACGTGCGGGTGAAGGTGGACCTGCGCTCCGAGGCTCCCAGGGAGGAGATCGAGAGCCTCCTGCGGGATTCGCAGAAGCGTTCCCCTATCCTCGACTCCCTGCGCAACCGCATTCCGGTCGAGGTCGAGCTCTCCTGATCACTCCGGGGGAGCCGTCCGAGCCGGCGTCTTGGCCGTCTGGCAGGCATCGCCGTACTTCTTCATGTAGCGCTTGATCGATGCCTCCACGGTCCCGTCCTCGTCCTGGATTATCTTGATGTTGCGCGAGCTCAGCTTCTTCACCCCATGCACTCCGACGTAGCCGGTCAGGACGACGTCCGCTTCCAGCGAGATCACGTGCTCGGCGGCTACGATGCCCGCCCCCTCGGTGGCCTCCCCGGCCTTGTTGGGGACGGCCTCCCACGCCTTGGTGTTCGTATCGTAAATAACGAAATACGGGGCGTGCCCGAACTCCTCGGCGATCAGCGCATGGATGTCAGGCTCCTCGGCAGTGACACACAGCTTCATTTTTCTTCCTCGCTCCCCATATTCGAGGCCCGGCTTGATAAATCATTGCCGCCCGGGCCTCCGGGGCGTGATTATCAGAAAATGTGATCGAGGTCCCGTCCCCTCCGGCCCCGTCGGCGGTTCGTTCCAGCATCCCGCTCGCCTGTCCCGTCGCTTGGACATTCCTCCCGGGCGGGGCGTGAATATCTCAGTATCATAATGAATAATTTAGCTATAAACATTATAATGGTCCAATTTTATTTTTCGCACATGGCCAAGGTGCCCGAGTTCCTGTCCCGGTTCAAGCTGAACTACCAATTGCTGTCGGCGGCGATGGCGGCGATCATCATGCTCGAAGGCCTGATCATCGCGGTCATGGCCCGGCGCATCGACCTCATCGAGAACTGGGGCACTGGGCTGTTCCCGAGCACGGTGGCCCTGGCCGGCGTGCAGCTGTTCCTCCTGGGCCTCCTGGCGTTCCTGTGCCTGGTCGCCAACGGCGAGATCCTCGCCGAGATCGGTGTGGTCCGCCAGTTCCGCAACAAGCTGTTCCGCGGCCGCGGGTTCCTCTTCCCGGTGTTCTCGATCGTCCCGCTGTTCATGGGGGCGGCGGTGGCGGTCGAGGGCCTGGTCGTCGCCTACTACGCGTCGCCGATGGTCGTGAGCGGGATAGGCGGGGTGAGAGGCATGTGGCTCNNCGCAGCTGTTCCTCATCGGCTCCGCCCTCGCGGCGGTCAGGCTGTTCGACGGCCGGATCGACCGGCCGGTGCTCGTGCGCTCGGCCATCCTCCTGCTCTTCGCATCCTTCGGCGTTCTCGTCTACGGCCTGGCGGACCGGCTCACCATCACCGGCGTCGGCGTCCTGCAGGAGGGCGCCGTGGAGCTGCTGGGCGCGCAGATGGCCATCATCGCCCTCGCCGCCCTCGCCCTGATGCGCCTTGGCGACCGCTCCTTCCTCGGCAGGAAGTTCCTGGGATGGAGCATCGGGACCCTGGGGATCCTGGGGCTGTCGATCGTGCTGTGCTTCGAGGGCCTGATCGCCGCCAGCGTGGCCGCCAACCTCACCATGGCCTCGATCGGCGGCCTGAGCGGGAGGACCGTGCTGCTGGTCGGCGTCGGCCTCGCCATCCTGGCGATGGGGATCCCTGCGTCGTACTACTTCATGGAGAGGAAGGACCGGCACCTCATGAAGCTGGGCTACGCCTGCATGCTGTTCCTCTTCTTCATGCTCCCGTTCTCCGTCCTGATGTGACGTCGGGAGGAGGGCGCCACATCCCGGGAACGGCGCCCCGCTCCCGCTTTTATTTTGAAATAGTATTATCTATCGAGAGAACTATAATCGGGGCCGAGAAGAGGAACCTCCTTTCCCTCGGTGGGCTCTGACTTCCGGGGCAAGCCCCCTCACCCCGGAAGCGTTTTTACTTATCGGCCACGAGTGAAAGTTCACTTCTTCGGGGTCCGCTTCTGCGGCCGGGGGACGTCCTTCCTGTTGGAGAACTCGATGACCTTCTCGATGATGGCGTCGAAGGCCTTGGCGGCCGGGGAATCGGGATTGGCGGCCACGATGGGCACGCCCTCGTCGCCGGTGTTGACCACGTCCGGATCGATGGGCACGCGGCCCAGGAAGGGAACCTCCAGCTCCTTGGCCGCCTTCTCTCCCCCGCCGGTCTTGAACAGGTCGATCTCCTTGTCGCAGTGGGGACACACGAGCCCGGACATGTTCTCCACGATGCCCACGACCGGCAGGTGCAGGCCCTCCGAGAACACCACCGTCTTGCGGGAGTCGAGGAGCGCGACGTCCTGGGGCGTGGTGACGATGATCGAGCCGTCGGCGTTCGGTATCAGCTGAGCGATGGTCAGCGGCTCATCGCCAGTGCCCGGGGGCAGGTCCACGACAAGGTAGTCGAGCTCGCCCCAGTACACGTCCTCGATGAACTTGCGGATGGCCCCCATCTTCATGGGGCCACGCCAGATGATCGGCTGATCGCGGTCCGGGGAGAGGAAGGCCATGGACATGACCTTCAAGTGGGGAGGGATGAACGCCGGATAGATGCCGTTGTCGTCGGCGGTCAGCTCGACGTCCTCGACCTTCAGCATCTTGGGGATGTTCGGCCCATGGATGTCCGCGTCCAGTATCCCGACCTCGAAGCCCCTCATGGCCAGCCCGACCGCGAGGTTGACGGTGACGGTGGACTTGCCGACCCCGCCCTTGCCGGACATGACCACGAACGTGTGCTTGATCTTCGAGAGCTTGCGCATCAGCTTGACATCTTCTGGCTTCGCGGTTACGACGTTGATATCTCCTTCCACAGTAAGACCTCGTGCGACGTTTAGTATTAATGATACCGTAAATAAAGGAATGGCCGTATTGGGCCACTTATAACGGGGCATCGGCCGCCGTGCCCGTCCCCGGCGTTCTCGTTATCTGTTGTGGCAGTTCACGACCTCCTCCTTAATGAGCCGCCCGCCTTCGTCTGGCATATGATCGTGCGGATCACCGCCAATCTGAACGATCCGACCGCCCAGCAGCTGTACCGGCAGTTCCACGAGGACGGATATGCACCATGGGGGAACGAGGAGATCCTCATGGGTTTCGTCAAGGAAGCGGTGATGACGCCGAAGGCCTACCTGATCACAGTGGATGTCACCAATCCTCAGGCCATCGACTACATCTTCTCCCTGCCCCGGGAGAAGGGCTGAGGCGGCGGACGAACCTCTGATTTGAGAATCAACTGTTAGTATCCACCTAGTAAGATTAAAGCCGGCGGACCCTATCGCCGGGGCCAGGTGTTGGTATGAGGGTCAACAAGCACAATGCGAGCATCTTCCTGGTCGGCGCGGTCATCGCGCTGTTCTTCGTCTTCATAGTGGTGGCCGGGTTCTTCCCGCCCGACGCGGGGACCGAGAGCATCACCGATCCCCAGGCCCAGGCGATGGTGGAGAGCATGTCCAAGATGCTGTGGTGGATGACCGTGGCGACCGTGGTCCTGCCCATCATGATGCTGCTCATCATCATCGCCGCGTACCTCTTCATCACCGAGGACCGCCCCACTTGGTTCCTCCAGGCCGCCCCGTCAGAAAAGGTCAAGGAGGCGACCACTCCGGCCGACATCCTCGACCTCCGGTACGCGCGCGGCGAGATCACCCGGGAGCAGTACATGGCCATGAAGACGGACATGAAGAGCATCAAGGCCTGAACCGTCGTCACCGGTTCCCCCGGGACCCCGGCGGGGAAATGAACTAATACCGTCCGCTCGGAGACGGTAGCGATGACTACTTCGGAGCAGGTCGAGAAGCAGGGGCTGTTGATAACCAGGGTGTTCAACGCGCCCCGGGATAGGGTGTGGACGGCGTACACCGCGCCCGAGATGGTCAAGCAGTGGTACGGGCCGAAGGGGTTCACCGCGCCGATCATCGAGTCGGAGCTGAGGCCCGGCGGAAGGTACCTGTACATGATGCGGTCCCCCGAGGGCAAGGATTTCTGGTCGGCAGGGGTGTTCCGCGAGATCGTGCCGCCGGAGCGCATAGTGGCAATCGACTCGTTCGCGGACCGGGAGGGCAACATCGTCCCCGCGTCCTACTATGGGCTGAGCGAGGGCTGGCCGCTGGAGTCGGAGGTGGTCACCACCTTCGAGGACATGGGCGGGCGGACCAAGCTGACCATACGCCAGTCCGGGGTGCCAAAAGCGGACCTCGAGAACACCGTCGCCGGCTGGGACGAGTCCCTGGACCGGCTCGCCGAGGTCCTCGAGGTGTACAACGGGGGATGCCGCGCGCGGGTCTGGGTNNATGATGAAGGCAGCCATCGTCCTCGGCACCCGGCCGGAGATAATCAAGATGTCCCCGCTGGTCCGCGAGTGCGCGAAAAGGGGAACGCCGTACTACATACTGCATACCGGACAGCACTACTCCCACGAGATGGACCGGGTGTTCTTCGACGACCTCTCGCTGCCGGAGGCCCAGTACCACCTGGACGTGGGCTCAGGTACCCATGGTGCTCAGACGGCGAGGATCCTCGCCGGTACCGAGGGCGTGCTGATGAAGGACCGCCCGGACATCGTCATGGTGCAGGGCGACACCAACACGGTGATGGCCGCCGCGCTGGCGGCCTCCAAGCTGGGCGTGAGGGTCGGCCACGTGGAGGCGGGACTGCGCTCCAACGACCGCACCATGCCCGAGGAAACCAACCGTGTGGTCGCCGATCACATCTCCGATCAGCTCTACGCGCCGACCGAGGAGGCCAGGAAGAACCTCGCCAGGGAAGGCATCGACCGCGGGGTCACCGTCACCGGCAACACCATCGTCGACGCGGTGCTGGAGAACCGGAAGCTGGCAGAGTCGAGGTCCCAGGCGCTGGAGAACCTCGGCCTGAGGCCGCGGGAGTACATCCTGGCGACGGCGCACCGCCAGGAGAACGTCGATTCTAGGGAGAGGCTCGGGAACATCTTGAGGGCGCTGGACGCCGTCGGCCGGGAGACCGGCCTTCCGGTGATATTCCCGGCGCACCCCCGAACCCAGTCCCGGCTCAAGGAGTTCGGGCTGAGGCCAGAGAGCGCCTCGGTGGTGCAGCCGTTCGGGTTCCTGGACTTCCTGAGGATGGAATCCGGGGCGAGGCTGCTGCTGACCGACTCAGGGGGAGTGCAGGAGGAGGCCTGCGTGCTCGGGGTGCCGTGCGTCACCATGCGCGAGAACACCGAGCGCCCGGAGACGGTGGAGGTCGGGGCGAACATCCTGGCCGGCACCGATCCCGAGCGGGTGCTGGCTGCCTCGTGGTCGATGCTGAACCGCCGGGGAGGGTGGAAGAACCCCTTCGGGGACGGGAAGGCCGCGGGCCGCATCCTGGACCAGGCGGAGAAGGGCGAGGACCGGTTCCGCAGGCAGTGAGCGGCGGCCGCTGCCCAGCGTGACGTGGACAGCTAGATTTATAGCTGTTACTTTAAATATTTCTTGCTGCATAGCTTCCTAAGCGGGGGGATAGCCAGGTGGCGACCGCTGCGAAATTCGATAGAGAATCAGATAAAGCTTATAGTTCGGATGATGGAGATTCATCGCTCGAGGGTTCAGATCTGTCCACGGTGAAAGGGTCGGGGCCTCGAGTAGTGGCCGTGATCCCCGCTTATAACGAAGAGATAGCCATAGGCAGCGTGGTCCTGGGGGCGCTCGCCCACGTGGACGCGGTTATCGTGGTCGACGACTGCTCCCATGATCGCACCGCGAAGCTGGCAGAGAAGGCCGGGGCGCGCGTCATCTGCATGCCGCAGAACGGGGGGAAGGCGAAGGCATTGCTCACCGGCCTGAAGGAGGCGGAGCGCATGGGCTGCCAGATCGCGGTCATGCTCGACGGCGATGGCCAGCACCGCACCGACAACATCGAGGCGGTGATCAAGCCGGTCGCCGACGGAGAGGCGGACATGGTCATCGGCTCCCGCTACCTGGGCGAGCAGACCGGGATCCCCCGGTACCGCGTCTTCGGCCAGAAGGTCATCAACTCGCTCTCCAACATCGGCTCCAACATCAGCGTGACCGATTCGCAGTCGGGAATGCGCGCCCTCGGCCGGAAGGCGCTGGAGAACCTCACTTTCACGTCCGAAGGGTACAACGTCGAGTCGGACATGATCAACCACTTCGTCGAAGCGGGCCTCGTCATCAAGGAGGTGCCGATATCGGTGCGCTACGACGTGCCCAACGGCCACAAGCAGGGGGCGACCTCCATGGGCATGAGGCTTATGGGCAACGTGGTCTCCCTCATCGGCTACAAGCGCCCGCTGCTGCTGTTCGGCCTGCCGGGCGCGGTCGCCGGGCTCGCCGGAGTGGTCATCGGGGTGCTGACCTTCTTCGACATCTATCTGTTCGGCACGTTCCTGGCGCAGGCGTTCATCGGCGTGGCGCTTTTCCTGGTCGGCTCGTTCTTCGTGATCTCCGGCCTGACGCTGAACTCCCTGGTCCTGATGATGAAGACCGGCCGCAAGTGAGCCTGGGAATAAGAAGGGTCGGGATCAGGCCACGTTCAGGTTGAGGTTCAGGGTGTAGGTGTCGTCCGCCTCGACGGTGTCGAGGAACCTCACCGCGGTCTCGGTCCCGGCGAGCTCCACGAACGGCGTTCCGGAGTACGGCTCACCGTCCATCACCAGGACGAACCAGATCTTGTAATGGCCGGTGAACGGCACGCTGATGTTGTACTCTGTCTCCCACTGCTTGGTCCAGTCGCCCTCGATGTTCGCCGGGATGTGCTCCAGGGTCTGTGGCGGCAGTGAGCCTACGAAGAACAGATTGTTCACCAGCGTGGTATTGTCCGCGTAGGTGATGTTGGACAGCCAGACCTCCACAGTGTAGTTCACGGTGCGGTGCTCGTGGTTGGCGATGCCGAGGATGACCGGCGCGGACTGGTTGACGGTGATGTTCTGCGGGTATCCGCTCGCCTTCCCGCCCGGCCCGAGGACATAGAACTCGGAGAAGCTCTCTCCCTCCCGGGGGAAGGAGACCACGTAGACGAGGGCGATCACCGACGAGAGTATGGCGATCACGAGGACGATTGTAAGGGCCTTGTCGACCCTGGCCTCAGCGTTGAACCTGCTCTTGGTGGTCGCGTACAGCGCCTTGGGGTCGAACGGTTGGAACGGCTCTGCCGAGTTGGTGCGCCTCCACATCGCCAGGGCGCTGAATACCACGTTGAAGATGATGACCGAGCCGAGAATCGGCACCAGCCGGATGCCCAGCGGCGTGTAGTTCAGCCCGAAACCGATGAGCGGCACCACGGCGATGCTGACCCCGAACGACAGGGCGATGCGCTCGATCAGGTCGAGCGACGATCTCTCCGGGAAGAGCGTACCGATGAGCGCGTACCCGGGGAAGAACAGGATGAACGGAAGACCGAGGATGATCCGTCCCGGGTTGTCCGGCACCAGGAAGATAAAGAGGACTAACAGCAACGAGAGCGCGATGATCGCGGCGAGGTCCCAGGACCGGACATACTTGTTCTCAGCTTCGGGCAATTGAGGAAGCCGAGCCCATCCAGACTATTTATTGGTTTTTCCGCAAAGGTCGACTATGGCAACGCAGCAGCGCACCGCCTTGTGTTTCACATATTGAGAATTCGCCGGACCATGCACAACATCCCTCGTTGTAGAAAATCATAAGATCGATGGCGAGAGAAGCCGGCCATCCTCGCCGCCCGGGTCCGTGACACTCGAGGGGCGCTCAGGAGCTCATCGGGCGGAGCGAGCGGATGTACTTGATCGCCAGCGGGTTGGTGATCTCGACCGTCAGCACGTAGCTGGCGCCCTCCTCGCGGGCGTCCCTGAGGATGCCCATGGGGATCTGGCCGAGCTCAAAGTCGCAGTGACCGTAGGTCACGAACTCATGATACATGCTGCTGGCCTCCTTGTCCTCTACGGGCGAGGTTATGCGGACGAGCAGCGAGTGCTTCTCCATTAATTTCTATCTACAGTTGATAATATATTTATATTTATGCAAAGGGTGGCCGAAACAGGTACCCCCGCCCGGCCTGGGTGCCGTTGGACATCGATCTCAACGGCCCAATGGATACCACGGGCCAGGATGCAAGCACCAGGATCATCGGCCGCCAGCCCTTCTCGCGGTAATGCATTGTTATCGAAAGATATTATCAAGAAAAATAGGAACTTGTGCTCGCATCGGTTCGCTCGGCGGGAAGGCGGTCTCAGGTAATGTTGTCGTGGGCCAGTCTTGATTATTATTTGTGAGAATAATTATATATACAAATATTTATAAAGGGGTTCTAGTATTCTTATTATCAAGTCTCAGTATCAGGAATCAACATCAAGGGGGGCAATAGATTGAAAATTCGGATGGTGATGAGCGCCATGTTCGCGCTGACGTTGACGCTGAGCATGGTCGCCATCTACGAGACCAACTTCCCGGACACGACCCCGGAGGAGATGACCGATGGCCCGGTGCCGGTCAGCAGGACACCGGACAACGTGGTCTCTGAAACAGGGAGCATAGGGCCGATGACGTCCGGCTCGGACGATCCCGGCTGCGAAGAGGACGAGGGGGCGGACGACGGCTGCGAACTGCCGCCGGCCGATGAGAGCGGCGAAGACGAGACCGGGTGCGACGATCCCTGCGGCGGATGCGGGTGCACCTACACCATAGGATACTGGAAGAACCACGCCGGCCTCGGCGAAGGTAACCAGGCCGATGAGATCACCCCGCTGATAGCGGTGGCCGGGGGGGCCATCTGGCTGGGTGAGGAGGGCGGCGCCAGGAGCATCGGGGTGGACGACGCGGTGGAGGCCAAGGCCTACCTGGACCGCCTCGGGGATTCCTACAACGGCATCAACCGCCTGTATGCCCAGCTGCTCGCCGCCAAGCTGAACATCCTCAACGGCGCGAGCGATCTAGCGGTCGATGGGACCATCGCCGCCGCCGACGCCTTCCTCGCGGAGCACGGCTCGGACGACTGGGCGTCGCTCTGCGACGGTGAGCAGCAGAGGGTCAACGAGTGGAAGAGGACGCTGGACTTCTTCAATAATGGCTTCATCGGCCCCGGGTTCTGCGTCTGAGCCCCAAACCCCTTCTCTTCTTTTCCTCATCGAGCTCATCCATCCTCGTCCACGGGGGCCTGATGTCCAGGGCGACCGCGCCCGGGCACTGATGGATATAAGGCTATGTACGTGTTGGCCCCCTAACGAAATGAGCGGCGGCGAGCACACGATATCATGTTCATCGCGATCCACCGCCGGGGGTGAGCAAGAATGACTGTGACGAGGATAGGTCCGATCAACGCCCTCTCGATCGTCACCGCCATCCTGCTCACGTTCGGAGCGGCCCTGGCGATCATCAGGGCCGACCTGTACTGGACGGCGGTGGCGGTGTGGACGGTCGCGCTCATCACCCTCCCGTACTTCAAGTACCGGGGGCGGGAGCGGTCGTCCATCAGTGGCTTGCTGCCCCTGGTGGCCCTCCCTTACATCGCCTCCTTCCTCAACGGCGACAGCTCTGGCCTGCTGCCCATCACCTCGCCGTGGTACCTTCTACTGTCGAGCATCGCGCTATTCACGCTGTGCCTGGTCACCATCGCCTTCATCAACTCCACCAGCGGGATGAAGCTCAACCTGAAGTTCGCGATGCAGGTCGCCTTCATGTTCTACGTGAGCATGATCGCCATGCAGGCGCCGGCGTTCTACTACTCCGACCTGTGGCTGGGGACGTCCATCGTGCCCAGTAATTACGGCCTCATGGGCTACACCGCGCTGGCGACCATCAACGGCCTGCTGATGACGGTGTTCTTCTTCCTGGGCGCCCGGACCATAATGCTCCGGCGAAGCAATGAGGCCAGGGAGGTGAGGGAATGAGGAAGATGGTGGCGATCACCGTCTTCTTCGAGGTCATCCTCATCGCCATGCTGGTGTACAGCATCGCGGAGGGAGTGAGCTACTGGGCGTTCACCGCGTTCTTCTCCGTCCTGCTCATGACGGTGCCCTATGTTCTGGCGGCGAAGGAGGTCATCCACCTTCCATGGCCGCTGGTGGTGAGCATCGGGCTGGCGTTCACGCTGCACAGCGCCGGGCTGATCACCTACTGGTATGACACCTCCTTCTGGTGGGACAAGATCACCCACCTGGTGTCCGGGGTGGTCATAGCGTCGCTGGCGGCGATCGAGCTGCTGCTGCTCGACCAGCGGACCGAATCGATCTACATCCCTCCGGCATGGTACCTGTTCCTGGTCCCCCTCGCCATCCTCACCCTGGAGATCATCTGGGAGATCGTGGAGTTCTTCGCGGACGTGCTCCTGCAGGTCGGGATGCAGCACAGCCTCGCCGACACGGTGAACGACATCGTCACCAACCTGCTCTCAGGCCTGATCGGCGGGCTCGGGGTCATGTACTACCTGCGCCGCCACCCGATGGACGAGCTCATCGCCAACCTGCGGGCGGAGAAGCTGATCCAGTGGTTCGTCGTCAGGTTCGGGGAGCCGGACCAGGTCTAGGGGCGAGGTTGCAGCGACCCCGCCGGGTTCGCCCGCGGACGAAGGAATGCGGGCATTCGTTAAAAGCAGGCAGGCGATAGCCTGACCCAAGGTGTTCGCATGAGATACGCGCTCCTCAGGTCCCCCGGGGGCAGCAGGGCCGCGGCGTTCCTGGGCATCCTCCTGATCGCCCTAGGTGTCGCCATCGCTCTCGCGTCAGTGGCCATGGCCGCCTCCTCCGGGAACGCGGGCTGGCTGGTTCTCATGCTGCCGGCGGCCGGCCTGATGGATATGGGGACCACCATCTACCGGGCGCGCTATGACCTGGCCGCGAGACCGCGAAGGATCCGCACTGCCAGGCCCAGGAGGTCACCGGTGCAGGACTTCGCCCACCACAACAAGGCGTGGGACAACGTGGCCCGCTGGGAGAGCAAGCTCGAACACCGGGAGAGGTTCGAGCGGTCGATCGGCAAACCCCGGAGGAAGCTGGAGTCGTGGGCTTTCCGGCTCAGGAGATAGAGCGGGCTCCCCGGGGCCGGGGAGAGATCAATCGAAGTAGGTGCTTGACTGGACGTGCATCAGCTCCAAGGTGGTAGCCATCTCATCGCCCTGGCAGCGCTTGTCTATCCACCCTTCCGCCGGCACGACCTCCCTGTGGCCGGCCTTCTTGATGCATTGGCAGCGCAGCGCGACGAAGCCGTTGGCCCAGACCTTAGAAGTGACCACCTGACCGCAGCAGGTGCAGAAAAGGTCGGATTCGCGCCATCCGCCATCTCTCTCTTTCATGGGCACGTTCTAGGCATTCTCGCGGTATTTATGAGTATCAGCGCGGATATCAGCGCGCTGAACAAGCCGCTGAGCAGGACCGTGGAAAAGCAGGATCCGAGCGCTCCGCGATCCCTTTTCATCATTGTCTTTTCATATAATACTTACTATATGATATGGAACATATGAAAATTATTTGTAGTTAATCCTCTAATTTAATTCGTTAGTATACCGGGGGGTATATAGTATTCAGTGGGGTTTCAGACGTAAGGCCATATCAATAGCGTTAGCTGTTCTGCTGTTCGCATGCTCGTTCTTCATCGCCAGCGTTCCCAGCGTAGGGGCCGATCCCCTTCCTCAGGGATCGGAGATCACGCTCCTTGACCAGGACTATAGTTTGCTGCCGGTCATCCCGGCGAACATGGTCATAGGGAACGCCCACCGGTCGTCGACCCCGGCGACCCTGAGCTATGATAGCGCGGCCGATGCCATCAGGTACTACTCGAACACCGACGAGGGCGGCTCGGTGTTCGTGGGGATCGAACCGTTCATCAACGGCAACCTGTCCATCAGCCTGAAGGTCACCTCCGACAGCACGTACTCGAGCGTGAACATAATCGGGTCCACCTTCTGGCTGGAGACCCGTTCGCTTCCCAACGGGGGAGCGAGGGTGATGTCCTACTACCAGCCCGCAGCGTCCACCTACGCCTACAAGTCCTACGATGTTCCGGCCAGCGCTCTGCCCGGAGGCGTCAACACCATCAACATCATGATCAGCGGGACGACCAAGACGCTGACCGTGTACCACGACAGCACCTACAAGGTCACGACGCCGTTGTACCACTGGTCGGTGCAGAACCTTCCCTACGCCCCGATCACCTCCCCGGTGATCTGCTTCGACAACTACATCAGCAGCGTGTCGACCTGGACCGCGACCTATCTCTACGGCATCAAGGAAACGGTCAGCGGCGGACTGGTGTCGGCGGTGCCGGGCAACGACTACGTTCCATTCGGCATCGACTACCCGCGCAGCAACTACAACGGCCTGGGGACCCAGTACATGGCCGCCCACGGGCAGAAGGGCGTGGCCTGGGCCGACCTGCAGTGGCTGGCCTACCAGCCGCAGGACAAGGCCTACATCCAGTCGCTGCTTAACTCCGGCTGGGAGCTGGGCATCCACTACAACGCGTCGCTGAACAGCCTCTCGCTGGCTCAGGCTCAGAACCTCATGCGGCAGCAGTACGACCAGCTGACGCAGATGTTCGGTCGCGCGCCGACCTCCTGGTGCTCGTACCAGAACGCCGACAGCGTCACCCATGCCACCTATGCCTACCAGCAGATGGGCATGCTGTGGAGGAACGGCTACTCCGGTATCAGCTTCATTCCCAACGTGGGCAACCTGCAGGATACCAGGTGGTCCCAGTTCTGGACCAAGATATCGGACGCCCAGATGGTCTATCCGAGCTTCACCCACAAGACCGACGTGACCCCGGCGGAGACCTACTCCATAAGCTACGCCAACTTCAGGGAATGGGTGGACAACTACGACGGGAAGCACATCATCGGCTTCGATGAATACTATCACCGGGTGAGCAACCAGGTCGATACCAAGATCACCTATCTGGGGTACGAGGCGGGCGAGTCCCTGAGGTTCTCGGTGAAATGCAACGGATACCCCTCGAGGCTTATGATCGACTTCCCCGCGGCCGCGAACGCCGTGGTCCTGAGGAACGGCAGCCCGCTGGTCCTGAACTCCGACTACACCATCGTCGACGGCCACTACATCGTCCTGTTCGCCCGGTCCAACGATGTGTTCGACATATCGTCCGACAGCGCTCCCAGCGCCCCCAGGGGGCTGACGGCGGTCCCCGGCAACGCCCAGGTCACCCTGAGCTGGACCGCTCCGGCGAGCAACGGTGGGAGCGCGATAACCAACTACAAGATTTACCGCGGCACCACCGCCGGCAACGAGGTCCTGCTGACCACCATCGGGAATGTCCTAACGTTCACCGACACGGGCCGCACCAACGGTCAAGCGTACTTTTACAAGGTGAGCGCGGTGAACGCCAACGGCGAGGGCCCTCTGTCCAACGAGGCCTCGGCCACCCCGTCCACCACGCCCTCGGCGCCCCGGGACCTCTCGGCCGCGCCGGGCAACGCCAAGGTAACGCTCACCTGGACGGCACCGTCGAGCAACGGCGGTAGCGCGGTAACGGCGTACAAGGTGTACCGCGGGACCACTGCCGGAGGTGAGACATTACTCACCACTCTCGGTAACGTGCTGTCGTTCACCGATGCCGCGGTGACCAACGGACAGACCTACTATTACCAGGTGAGCGCCGTCAATGCCAACGGAGAAGGGCAGAGGTCGAGCGAGGCGTCGGCCACGCCGGCCGCCCCGACCACCGTGCCCTCGGCTCCCGCCCTGACCTCGGCGGTTCGCGGGGACGCGTCGATCACGTTGACCTGGACCGCACCGTCCAGCAATGGCGGGTCAGCGATAACCAACTACAAGATCTATCGCGGTACCACGGCCGGCGGGGAGACCCTTCTCACCACCGTCGGGAACGTGCTGACGTTCGCTGACACCGGCCTCACGAACGGGCAGAAGTACTACTACAGAGTGAGCGCGGTCAACTCGGTCGGCGAGGGCCCGATGTCTAACGAGGCATCGGCCACGCCGGCCACCGTGCCGTCCGCGCCCCAGAACCTGGTGGCCGCGGGAGGGAGCTCCCAGGCCGTTCTGACATGGTCCGCCCCGGCGACCAACGGCGGCACTTCGATAACCGGGTACAAGGTGTACCGCGGAACCACCGCTGGTAATGAAGTTCTCTTGACCACCCTGGGCAACGTGCTCACCTTCACCGATACCGGGCTGACCAACGGGCAGGCCTATTACTACAAGGTGAGCGCGGTCAACGGCGTAGGCGAGAGCGCGAGGTCCAACCAGGCCATGGCGATCCCGGAGCTGATCGTCGTCGTTCCCACCGCTCCCCAGAACCTTGGGGCAGTGGCAGGCAACGCCCAGGTCGTGCTGACCTGGACCGCGCCGGCGAACGACGGTGGGTCGTCGATCACCGGGTACAAGATCTACCGTGACGGCACGCTCCTGACCACCGTCGGGAACGTGCTGACGTTCACCGATACTGGACTGGTGAATGGAAGAGCGTACATCTACGCCGTGAGCGCGGTGAACTCCAAGGGAGAAGGGCCGCAGTCCAACCAGGCCGCGGCGACCCCCGCGTCCCTGCCGTCCGCGCCCCGGAACCTGGCGGCCGCGGGAGGGAACGCTCAGGTGACCCTTACCTGGTCCGCTCCCTCGAGCAACGGCGGGAGTTCGATCACCGGCTACAAGATTTACCGCGGGACCGTCCCTGGCGGCGAGACCCTGCTGACGACGGTGGGCAACGTGCTCACCTATGTCGATGGCACGGCCCAGAACGGCCAGGCCTTCTACTATGTGGTTCGGGCGGTCAACGCGGTGGGCGAGGGGCCGCAGTCGAACGAGGCCTCCGCGACGCCCGCCACCGTCCCCTCGGCCCCCCGTGACCTTGCGGCCACCGCGGGCAATGGCCAGGTGACGCTGACCTGGACGGCGCCGTCCAGCAACGGCGGGTCGGCCATAATCGGGTACAAAGTATACCGCGGGACCACGGCCGGCAACGAGGTCCTCCTGACCACGCTCGGTAATGTGCTGACGTTCACCGACACCGGTCTGACCAACGGTCAGAAGTACTACTACAAGGTGAGCGCGGTGAGCTCGGTCGGCGAAGGACCGCGGTCCAACGAAGCTTCCGCCACCCCGGTGCCCCCGGCCACGGTGCCCTCGGCGCCTCAGGGCCTGACCGCCAGCCCCGGCGACGGCCAGGTGGTCCTGGCGTGGAGCGCGCCGTCCAGCAACGGCGGTTCGGCGATAACCGGATACAAGATCTACCGCGGCACCACGGCCGGTGGGGAAACGCTGCTCACCACCGTCGGCAGCGTTCTCACCTTCACCGATACCGGGCTGACCAACGGGGTGACCTACTACTACAAGGTGAGCGCGGTCAACGGCGTCGGCGAGGGCGCTAGGTCCAACCAGGCCTCGGCCATCCCGATCAACGCGCCATCGGACGACTTCGAGTACACGCTGATCAACGGCGGCACCGAGGTCCAGATCACCGAGTACATCGGTTCCGGCGGCAACGTGGTGGTCCCGTCGACCATCGACGGCAGGCCGGTCACCAGCATCGCCAACTACGCGTTCTACGGCGACACCTCGGTCACCTCGGTGACGATGTACGGCAACCTGAAGAGCATCGGCAACTATGCGTTCTTCCGGTGCACCGCCCTGACCTCGGTCACGCTGCCGAGCGGGCTGCAGACCATAGGGGGCTACTCGTTCTGCGGGTGCACCTCGCTGACCTCGCTGACCATCCCGGGGACGGTGACGTCGATCGGAAGCACCGCCTTCTATGGCTGCACCGCCCTGGCCTCGGTCTCGCTGTCCAGCGGGCTGCAGAGCATCGGCGATCACGCCTTCTATGGCTGCACCGCCCTGACCGCGATCGACATACCCGGAACGGTGACGGAGCTGAGCAGCTACGCGTTCGCCAGGAGCGGTCTGACGGCCGTCAGCATACCCGGATCGGTCACCGCGATCGGCAGCTTCGCGTTCAACACCTGCACCGCCCTGACCTCGGTGACCATATCGAACGGCATCCAGTCCATCGGGGCCCAGGCCTTCCGGGACTGCTCCTCGCTCACCTCGGTCAGCATACCGGGCACGGTGACGACCGTAGGTGGCTACGCGTTCCTCGGGTGCACGTCCATGACCTCGCTGACGCTGTCGAGCGGCATCCAGACCATCGGCGATTACGCGTTCTGCGGGTGCGACTCGCTGACCTCGGTCACGGTGCCGGGAACGGTCAGGACTATCGGCGCCTACGCGTTCTACTACTGCGAGGCGATGACCTCCCTGACTCTGTCCAGCGGGCTGCAGAGCATCGGTGACCACGCCTTCTACCGATGCATCGCCCTGACCTCGGTCACCCTGCCGAGCACGGTGACCACGATCAGCGCGTACGCGTTCTATGGCTGCACGGCGATGACCTCGATGTACTTCGAGGGCAACGCCCCGTCCATGGGCACCGGCTGGATCTCGGCCCGCAACGCCGCCCTGGTGATCTATTATCACAGCGGGGCGGCCGGGTTCTCGAACCCGTGGCAGGGAGTGCCGACCAAGACATTCTAAGCCGCGGGGCAAACCTCTTTCCCTTTTTTCTACTTCCTTGCATCCAGCTGCTCCGTCCGCCCGACGCTCGCTGCCGTTATTGCGGACAGCATGGGCGGCCTGAACCGGTCCGCTCCACATAGCGAGAATAATGTACCCCCAGAATGCTAGTTCACTATGAGAAAGGTATTCGGAGTGGACCGATGTCGTCCAAGGAGCGTATCCCATCAGACTGGTTCGAGCACATCGTCGAGCTCGCTAATGAGGGGATATGGACGTTGAGCGCTGACGGCCGGATTAACTATATCAATGAGCGCGGGGCCTCCATCCTCGGCTACGCTCCGGAGGAGATGATCGGTCGGGCGCCGTTCGAGCTCCTGTTCGATGGGGACTGGCCAACGCTCGGGATCACCCTGGAGGAGCTAAGCGGCCGGGCCAGGCGGGAGGGCGCGGTGTTCCGGGCCCGCCGTAAGGACGGCTCGGCCGTCTGGATATCGGTGTCGACATCGCCGGTGATCGCCGAGGACAGCAGCTACCAGGGGTCGGTGGCGGTGTTCTCGGACGTCACCGGCCGGAGGGCGGCCGAGGAGTCCTCGACCTTCCAGGCGCACCTGCTGTCGAGCGTTCATGACGCCATCATCGCCACCGACGAGGAGCTCAGCATCATCTACTGGAACAAGATGGCCGAGAGGATGTTCGGGTGGACGGTGGAGGAGGTCATCGGCAAGCACGCCGGGGAGGTCCTGCGCCCCACGGTCAAGGGCTCCACGCCGGAGGAGGTGGCCGCGAGGGCGATGCGCGACGGCTTCTTCGACGGCGAGGCGACCTGCCGCCACAAGGACGGCCACGAGATCTGCGTCGACGTCCACGCCAACGTGGTCAAGGACGAGGACGGTCGAGTGCGGGAGTTCGTCAGCTCGCTGCGGGACATCAGCGCCCGGAAGGCGGCGGAGAGATCTCTAAAGAGGAGCGAGGAGGAGTACCGCCACATCGTCCAGTATGCCCCGACCGTCATTTTCGAGCTCGATCTGGTCAACATGCGGTTCCGGAAGGTCAACAACGCGATGGCCGAGCAGACCGGGTACTCGCAGGGGGAGCTGATGGCAATGAGCCCTCTCGATTTCCTGGACGAGGAGGGCAGGATACGGTTCAGGCGAGGGATCGAGGAGCGGATGGCCGGCCGGGATCTGGGCAATCCGGTCGAGTACAAGGTCAGGGCGAGGGACGGGCGGGAGCGGTGGATGGCCTTCATCTTCAAGCCGATCTACGAGAACGGAAAGATCACCGGTGCGCAGGTCATCGGCCACGACGAGACCGAACGCCGAGCCATCAGCGAGGCGCTGAGGGAGAGTGAGGAGCGCCTGCGCACCGTCATCGACAACTCCCGCGATGGCATATACATGTTCGACTTCCGGCTGGACCACTTCACCTTCGTGAGCCCGGCCCATCTCGAGATCACCGGCTTCACCGCGGAGGAGATGGAGAAGCTTCGCTCCGCCGAGGCTTTCGGCCGCGTTCACCCGGACGACCGGGAGCTGGTGAGGGAGTACGACGCCCGGGTGGTGAACGGGTATGATAGCGGGGAGCCTATGGAGTACCGCTGGAAGGTCAAGAGCGGCGCGTATCGCTGGTTCAGCGACCGGCGCAGGCTCATCCGGGACGAGAGCGGCCGCCCGGCCGCGATGGTGGGGACCAGCAGGGACATCACCGAGCGCAAGCGGAAAGAGGAGGCGCTGCGCAAGAGCGAGGAGCGGCTCACCCTGGCGCTGTCGGCCGGGCACATGGGCATCTGGGACTGGGACATGAGGACCGACGAGTCGGTGTGGAACGAAGAGACCTACCGCATGCTCGGCTATAAGGTCGGCGAGGTCAAGCCGAACTTCGCCGCATGGGCCGACCGCATCCACCCTCAGGACAAGGGCTGGATGAGCGCGAAGCTCGAGATGGCGCTGAAGCTGGGCGACGGTTTCTCCGGTGAGTTCCGGGTCCTGTGGCCCGACGGCACGGTCCGATGGATCTACGCCGTGGGAGGCCTGGAGCGCGACAGGCGGGGCGAGGCGGTCCGCACCTTCGGGGTGATGATGGACGTCACCGACCGGAAGAACGTGGAGAAGGAGCTGGCGAGATACTCGGGAGAGCTGGAGAGGTCCAACGCCGAGCTGCAGCAGTTCGCCTATGTCGCCAGCCACGATCTTCAAGAACGCTCAGGATGGTCACCATGTACCTGGACCTGCTGAGCAGCCGGCACCGCGACGAGCTGAGCGTCGAGGCCGCGGCCTACATCGGCATCGCCATGGAGGGCGCCGAGCGCATGCGGCAGCTGGTGAACGACCTGCTGGAGTACTCGCGGGTGGAGACCAGGGCCAGGGAGTTCAGGGACGTCGACCTGGACCACGTGGTCGCGAGGGTGAGGGACGAGCTGCGCTTGGCCATCGACGATGCTGGCGCGATGGTCATCGTTCGAGAGCTGCCGACGGTGCGCGCGGACGAGGTCCAGATGCGGCAGCTGCTGATGAACCTGATCGCCAACGCGGTCAAGTTCCGCCGCCCGGAGACGCCCCCGGTGGTGGAGATCTCCGCCCAGGACCTCGGGAACGAGTGGCTGCTCGCGGTGAGGGACAACGGCATCGGCATCGACCCCAAGTACGCGGACAAGCTGTTCAAGATGTTCTCCCGCCTGAACCCCAGGGACGAGTATCCCGGCACGGGCATCGGCCTCGCGATATGCAAGAAGATCGTGGAGCGCCACGGTGGCCGGATCTGGGTGGAATCGGACGGCCACAGCGGCTCGACGTTCTACTTCACGCTGCCCAAGAGCTGACGCCGCCTCGCGGTCTCGCCGCCTTCCCCACGCCGGGTCCGCTGCGGAACATCAGGATGAGGCCACGACCTCGCCGTCGTAGTCTTCCAGGACCACCTTGTCAGCAATGCCGCTCTCCCTCATCCAATTGCGGTAGGCGAGAGCCCCCTGCTTGCCGCAGGCCTCCGACCTCCACTCCGCCACCGACATGGTGGTGTGCCGGTCCGAGCGGATCATACAGAACTTGATGAAGCCCGGCTGCGCCTTGAACACTCGGACGCCGTCCTCGTTGATCTGCCGGAAGATCTCCTCCCCCTCCGGGGTGTACAGATCGATCCCCCAGCTTGCGACCGTCACCCGAAGATACGTCATCGACGACGGTGTAAGAACCGGCCCTATTTATTCTGAACTGCCGAGATATCACCACGTATCCGAACATCGTGGCCACGTTAATGAGAACAGGCGAGCTTGGCGTCGGTCCGACGGCCTTAATCGAAAGGGGCGGTGCTTTCGAACAAGGCCCCCCGGCCTAGCGGTCCGTTCCCGCTCGTTGCCGCTCTCCGCCCAGGACCGGGCCGTGCAAGGTCGGTCGTTACGCTGCCTGCGGGGCGCGCGATGGGCGAGGCTTGCGCCGGCCTATAATAATAAAAAGAAAGGGGTTTACGAGGCCAGGGGCATAGGCCTCGTAGATAGGGGGATGCTCGCGCCCCTGTGGGATTTCCTTGCAGGAGCGTCAGGGCGTCATTATCTTTCGGGATAATAACCATTTGCATGGGTCAGCCATTATAATGGCGAATTGATAACTCGATGTCCGATATTTCGGTACGCAGGCCGATGGCCTCACTTCGGATATCGGAGAGCCAATATCTAAGTACGGTAAGCCGTTTTCCGGGCCGATGGAGTACCGCATCGCCCAGGTGAACCCTTCGCTGCTGACCTACCTATCGGTAGCCGCACCGATGTCCATGGTCCTGCTGGGCGAGGCGTTCCTGTTCACCGGGAACATGGACACATCGATCCTGATACACCTGCTGAACATCCTGCTGTGCGTGATGGCGCCGTTCGTGCTGCGGACGAACCCCATCATCTGGCAGTCGTTCTCCCTGGTCTCGATGCTCCGGGTGCTGAACCTCGGGATGCCCAAGTTCGCCACGCTGACGATATTCTGGCTTCCGCTGGTCTACGCGCCGGTGATACTCGTGGCGTTCCTACTGCTGCGCGATGAGACGCTCGGCTGGAAGGACTACCTGCAGAAGGTCAGGAAGCTTTTCGAGATCCGTCCGAAGCTGTCCGGGTGGAAGCTGTGGTACCTCCCGGCCGGCTTCCTCCTGTCGCTCGTCCTCGCCAACATCGAGTTCAAGGTGCTGTCGATGACCATCGACGACCTGAGGATGATCCCCAGCCTGGAGATCGGCTATATCGTGGCGCTGTTCGTGGTGATGGTGTTCTTCGTCGGTCTGGGCGAGGAGCTGGTGTTCCGTTACGTGCTGCAGACCCGCATGGAGGGCGTCCTCGGCGTTCTGGGCGCCATAATGTTCGCGTCGGTGACGTTCGCGGCCATGCACTCCGGTTACCAGTCGGGGCCGTACGTCGCCTATGTGTTCCTGGTCGCGTTCCTCCTGGGCTCGCTGTACTACAAGACCAGGAGCCTGGCGTTCGTTACCCTGGTGCACGGGACGCTGAACTTCTTCCTGTTCTCGTTCCTGCCGTTCGGTTACCTGGTATTGTTCTAGGTAATGCGGAGCGAAGGACTAATTTTATATATGGTGATTTTAATTTACTTTGCAATGCTGTCGAGCGTAGTCTCTACCACTGTCACGAGCGCCGCATCGAGCGCCATCACCATGTCGACAGCGCTAGGGATCGGCGTCGGAGGCGCCCTGGTCGCCATCGCGCTGATAATGCTGCTATCGTCGAAGGAACTGCTTTCCTCGACCTCGCTGAACTCGCCGAAGCTGAAGAAGGCGTTAAATCTCGCCATCGTTCCTCTGCTGGCGGTGTTCGTTCTCAACGTCGTGTTCATGATCACGGCGTAAAAACCTCCCTTTCAGTATCCATTTTGTTCATTCTCTGTTCTTCATCACCTTGGTCGCACCGGTCATCGCGGCAGATGCCGACCATCTATCATAACTCGACATCAGGTGGGCCGACAGCTCCGCTGATGCCTAGCTAAGCCTCAATGGATATCGACCATAGGGCGCAGCTATCTCCGTCCAGGATGGTATTTGAATTTTATATCGATGTATAATCTTTGTATAGAAGATGCTCCAAATAACAAGGTGGTTGAGGAGGAAATAAAACGAAGATACTCGCCCCTTGCTCCACGATCGACCTAAAGTATCGATTGGGGTGTACGCCTTCGTGGTGGCAACTGCTCAAGGCGTTCCACGAGACCGGGAACGAGGTCATCGCCACCCCTTACCTTGGAGATCCCATCGAATCGCTTTGGTGGAGGACCTATCCGAACCCGTGCTCGCTAGAGAGCCGGCTCTACAACAGTTATCTTGAACGGAAGAAGCGGAAGGGCCGCCTTGCCGGAAGGGACGACAAGAAAGCATTGTGGTTGGGCAAGGCGACGAACGGGTTCATCCGGGACCGGTGGAAGAGGCACATCATAAAGATCCTGGAGAGGGAGAAGGACATCGATGCCATCTTCTTCATGAACGTCCCCATCAACCACATAACCGGCATCGCGGAGATGGTCCGCTCGGAGTACAGCATACCGGTCGCTTACTTCGACGGGGACATGCCCACCATCCTGCCGAAGTATGCCCTTGAGCGGGGCTTCAAGACGAACTACTACCAGGACGCGGACCTGTCGGAGTTCGACGTGTTCTTCACCAATTCCAAGGGCGTAATACCGGACCTTCGAGAGCTGGGCGCTCATGATGTCTTTCCGCTGTACTATGCGGTCGACCCGGAGTTCTTCCGCCCCAAGGCGATGCAGAAGACCTCGGACGTATCGTTCTACGGCCACGGTGACGAGCTGCGGAAGGAGTGGATGCACAACATGATAACCGTCCCTTCCAGAAAGCTCCCCAATGTCAGGTTCAGCGTCGGTGGAGATGGCTTCACCATCGACCTCGGGAACGCGAGGAGGGTGGGCGTCCTGCCCTACAGCTCGTTCCGTGACTTCTGCTGCTCGAGCACCATCAGCCTGAACATCACCCGGTGGTCCCACGCCAATGTCTACGGCTCATCGACCGCGCGGCCGTTCGAGCTTGCCGGCTTCGAGTCCTGCATCGTCTCCCAGCCGTGCAGCGGGATGGAGGAGTGGTTCGACCGCAAGGAGGTGGTGATCGTGAACTCGGCCGAAGAGGCCATGGAGATCTATCAGTGCCTTCTCGACCAGCCCGATGACGCCGTGGCCCTGGGGCAGAACGCCAGGCGACGGGTGTTGACCGAGCACAACTTCCATAACCGCGCTCGGCACGTGACGAGCAAGCTCGCCGCAGCGTGAGCTCCGTCTCTCGCGCCATGAGATGTGATGTGCCATGACCTTGAACGCCGTCCCGGAAGGCCTGCAGCAGCGAACGGACGATCCTCGAAGGAACGACAGGCCAAGGTATCGCGCTCATGTAGGCAGGATGACGGACGACCTTGCCGGTGATGTCCGCGCGGCCCTCGAGGCGGTCAACTGGAAGGACCGGGTCAAGCAAGGGGACGTGGTCTTCGTCAAGCCGAACTTCACCTTCTTCGAGCACCGGCCCGGGGTGACCACCAGCCCGCCGGTGCTGAAAGAGCTGCTGTTCCTGCTGTCCTCCCGGGCCGGGAAGGTCCTCGTCGGCGAGTCCGACGGGGCCAACCACGCTTTCACCGCCGATCAGGCGTTCGAGGGTCACGGCATGCCGGCGATGTGCCGTGCCCTTGGAGCAGAGCTCGTCAACCTCTCATCCCTGCCGGCGGTCGACGTCGAGGGCGAGGTCCGCGGGACCGCGGTAAAGGTGCAGCTGCCGAAGCTGCTGCTTGATGAGGTGGACTGCCTCGTGTCCGTCCCGGTGCTCAAGGTACACGCCATGACCCAGGTCTCGCTGTCGATCAAGAACCTGTGGGGCTGCTACCCCGACCCGATGCGCTGCCTCCATCACGCCCGCCTCGCCGAGAAGCTGGCACTAATCACCAGAACACTGAACCCTGGGCTGGTGCTGATCGACGGCACCTATGTGCTGGACGGCCACGGCCCCATGTACGGCACCGCCAGGCGGGCCGACCTGTTGCTGTCGGCCGATAACCCGGTGGTGGCGGACGCGCTGGGAACGGCCATCATGGGCATGGACCTGTCCAGGGTCAAGCACGTTCTGATGACCGAGAGGGAGGGCCTGGGAACGACCGACCTCTCCGCGGTCCAGCTGCCTGCGGGCTGGGAGGCGCACCGCGTCCAATGCCGGGTCCAGCGGACGGTGATCGACCACTTCTCGGCGGCGCTGTTCAAGAGCGAGATCCTGGCCAAGGTCGTCATGGACTCTCCCGTGCGACCGGCCTTCTACCGGCTCGTGGACCGGTGCCGCAACAAGGACGAGAGAAAGGTGGCCTGCGAGATCGAGGCCCACAAGGGAGCGGCGGTCAACTACCGAGAGAAGGGATGATAGAGTGAACGTCCTACACGTCACGCCCATCCTCGGCCCCGCCAACGGGGGGTCCGCGGTCATTCCCTACGAGCTGGCCAAGGAGCAGGCGCGGATGGGGCACCAGGTGACCATCGCCACCTCCGATCACCGGCTCGACCGCGCGCTATTGCGGACACCAGAGAACGTCCGCATCGAGCCCTTCCCCTGCGGCCGGGCGATGAGGTCCTCGTTCTACTCCCCAGGGATGAAGGAATGGATGAGAGACCACGTGCACGAGTACGACATTGTGCACGTCCACAACCTGCGGTCGTACCAGAGCATCATCGCCCGCAGGTTCGCCGCGAGCAATGGTACGCCCTTCGTCCTTCAGTCCCACGGCTCCGCCCAGATCGTGGCCGGAAGGGCGCTGATGAAGAACATCTTCGACCTGCTCTGGGGGAGGAGGATCATCCGGGACGCGGCGGCCTGCGTCGCGGTGTCCGAGCACGAGGTCGCCCACTATGCCGGGCTGGGTGCTCCCGAGGCCTCGATCGTGGTGATCCCCAACGCGCTGAGCGACCCCGGCAGCGCCGGTTCTGACCGGAACGTGTTCCGTACCAAGTACGGGGTGCCGGACGACACCAAGGTCCTGCTGTACCTCGGGCGCCTTAACCGGAGGAAGGACATCGATGTCCTGGTGCGGGCCTTCTCGCAGCTGTACCGCGAGAACGGAAAGATGCTGCTGGTCATCGTCGGCCCGGACGACGGCCACGAGAGGGCTCTGCGCGCCTTGGTCTCAAGGCTCGGCCTCGACGAGGCAATCAAGTTCTACGGCTTCATCGACGACCCCGCCGTCGCCTACCGGGGCGCGGACCTGGTGGTCAACCCCTCGCGTCAGGAGATCTTCGGCCTGGTCCCCTTCGAGGCGGTGCTCTGCGGCACCCCGGTGGTGGTGTGCAACGACAGCGGGTGTGGGGAGATGGTCTCGAAGGCCCGGTGCGGGATCGCCGTGCCGCCAGATGATCCCCAGGCCCTGGTGGAGGCCATTCAGCACCTGCTCGACCATCCCCAGGAGGGATCGACGCTGGTCAAGAACGGCCGCGCCTATATCGAGGAGCACCTGACCTGGCGATCCGTGGCCCGGGAGTTCGAACAGCTGTACGAGCGCTCCATCCAGACATTCCGAGCGAGCGATGCGGAAGGACCACCTGATCGCGGGAGGCCCTCGCCATGAGGATCGGCTTCGTCACCCAGGAGTATCCCCCCTTCGTCCAGGGGGGAGCGGGGACCTACGCCGAGCGCATCGTCGAGAACCTGGCCCGGCGGGGGCACGAGGTGGTGGTGTTCGCGCCTCGGCGGCCGTCCCCGATGTCCCGACACGAGAAGGACGGCATCACCGTCGTGCCCATCGTCATCCCGGGAACGCCGCTCTCGATGGCCGTGTTCTGGTCGAAGCTCGGCCGGGCGGTACTCAGGGAAGAGCGCGAGGGCGGGTTCGACGTCGTCCACGTGAACTCCGTTACCCACTGGCCCCGCGGCCGCGAGAGGATCGCTAACGCCCCCCAGGTGATGACGGTGCATCACCTGTCCCAGGACGAGGCGGTCCTCGGCCCTCGTTCCAGGGGGCTCTTGGGAAGGGGGGAGAACAACCCTCTGGTCAGGCGCTTCGAGTCGCAGTGCGTGCGCTCCTCGGACCTGGTGATCGCTGTTAGCGAGGACACCAGGAGGAAGCTCGAGGCCCGCTACCGACTGGGTCCAAGGGCGGTCACGATATACGAGGGGACCGACGGGCCGCCGGGCGGGGACCCGGAGCGCCCCGGGTGGAGGGAGAGGCTAGACATCGGCGGCCGGCCGGTGCTGCTGTTCATCGGGCGGCTGAACGACCCCAGGAAAGGTCTGGACATACTGCTCAGGGCGCTGCCGATGTGCCCGCAGAGGCCCGTGCTCATCGCGGCGGGCCGGGGGGACGCCGGTCCCGCCCTTAGGCTGGCGAGGGACCTGGGGATCGCCGACAGCGTGAGGACGGTCGGCTTCGTGGGGCAGGAACAGCTATGGGAGCTGTACGCTGAGTGCGACCTCCACGTGGTGCCGTCGAGGCTCGAGGGCTTCGGCTTGACGGTGCTGGACGCCGCCGCGGCGGGCAGGAGGGTGGTGGCCACCAGTGTGGGAGCGATACCGGAGATCTGCGGGCCGGGAGCCACCCTGGTCGAGCCAGGCGACCCCGGGGGCCTGGCGGAAGGCATACTCCGCGCGCTGAGTTCTCCCGGCCCAAGCGAGGAGGCTATGCGCGCCCATGCCTCGAGGTTCTCGTGGTCAAGGGCCACCGCGGAGACCGAGCGGGCGTACCGCGACGCGATGGACGCCTTCTCCGGGAGGGATGCTCATGTCCGGACCTGAGGCCTCGCCGTCCGAGCCTCCGGCCCGGCCGCGACCATCTGTGGAGGGAGAGAAGGAGCCCGCCCGGAGGGACCGCGAAGCCCGCCGCTGGACCATGAGCGGGACCAACAAGCTGCTGCTGGTCGTCCTAATCTACCTCGTGCTCGCGTTCATAATCATCTATCCCGGCCTCTCCCAGCACCCCGCGACCACGGGGTGGGGGGTGGGGATCGACCATGGGAGGCAGTACATCGTCGACCACGGCCACATCCTGAAGCCCGAGAAGGAGGGGACATGGCAGGGGATGCTGACCAACTACGGTTCCCAGGACGTGGCCTCGAAGATCGAGTTCTCGATCATCAACATCATCACCGGGACGGAACCAAGCGAGGAGGGCGTGAGGTTCCTCAACATCTTCCTCTTCAGCAAGGTCCTGCTCATGCCCCTGTTCGGGGTGCTGATCTACTGCTGGATGACGGCGTGGAGGTCCCGCAACGTGCGGAACATGGCCCTCATCGGCCTGTACGCGATGATGCCCATCGCCTCCGCCCTGCCCGTCAGCCAGGACGCCGGGGTAGCGGGCAACCTCATCGCCATGGCCCTGCTGCTGCCGATGTTCGCGCTGATCCTCACCGGCAACACCCCCGGGAAAAAGCTCCTGCTGTTCCTCCTGGTGGTGACCTTCCTCCTGCTCTGGCACACCTGGAGCCTGTACTTCCTCATCTTCAGCTTCTTCCTGTTCATAGGTTCCCTGGTGGACAGGAACGCGAGGCTGAGGGGCGTGGCCTCCTACTGCATCATCGCCTACCTCCTGGTGGGCGCGTACCTCAACTACGACCAGCTCATCGGCTTTCCCGGAGAGACCATCCTGTCCATCTTCAGCCTGGACTACGCCCACCTGCCGCTGGCGTTCACCTCGAGCGATATGGCCTACCGCACCGGGGCGTCGTTCTACAGCATCCTTCAGATCATCAGCTCGGCCCTGATCGTCGGGATCATCGGCTTCACGAACCTCAGGATACTTAGGAAGAAGAAGGGGACGAGATCGGCCATGGAGCGGTTCATCTTCTGGCTGTCGATCGGCCTCGCCGGCTGCTGGCTCGCCCTGTTCTTTCTCGGAGGGCCCACCACGTTGCTGGCGAGGGTGCTGGAGCCCTCGATACCGGTTTCCATCNNGCCGGCGACCCCAACGGCAGGGCGGCGGCGCCCCCTGCTAACGCTGGGAGCGCGCTCGGCCGGCGGTCCCGCACCATAGTGCCGGTCGTCCTGGTGACATTGGTGGTCCTCTGCGCCTACAGCCACCTTTTCTCGCCCACCGCCCCGAGCGATTTCTACGGGGCGGAGACCTCGTCCTACGGGTTCGCGGTCGCGCACGGCGACCGCGGCTCCAGCTACTTCTCCGACTTCAGGATGGGCACCCGGCTCGC
>DAVH01000022.1:95360-95647 GCA_002508545.1 Methanomassiliicoccus sp. UBA6 | reverse complement strand
CCGAACTCGGTGTCGTTGGCCAGCTTCAGGGCCTCCGGAAGGGAGGAGAACGGCCGGGCGCACAGGATGGGAACGAACAGCTCGGTCCTCATGAGCTCGTGGTCATCGGGAAGGCCGCTGACGATCGTCGGGGCGGCGTAGTAGCCCCTTGCCAGATCGCCCTGGTCGATCCTCTCGCCTCCAACATGCACTTTGCCGTCCTTCCTGGCGAGCTCCGCCCACCGGAGATAGTTTTCGAGGGCGGTGCGGGTGATGACCGGGCCCATGAAGGTGTCCCGGTCGAACGG
>DAVH01000022.1:0-95335 GCA_002508545.1 Methanomassiliicoccus sp. UBA6 | reverse complement strand
GGGAGCAGGCGGAGCACTTCTGGCCGGAGTATCCGAAGGCCGATGCGAGCACTCCCCGGGCGGCCATCTCGAGGTCGGCTTCCGCAGTGACGATGATCGGGTTCTTGCTGCCCATCTCGGCGATGATCGGACGCTGCCGGCCTTGGGCCGAGGCCATGATCTCCCGGCCGACCTTGAGCGAACCGGTGAACACCACGCCGTCCACTCCGGAATGGTGGACCAGGGTGCCCCCGACCTCATCCCCGGGACCGGCGATCATGTTGAGCGCGCCGTCGGGCACCCCGGCCTGGGCGAGCACCTCGTAGAACAGATGCACGGGCAGGGGGGCGGTGGAGCTGGGCTTCAGGACGACGGTGTTGCCGGTGATCAGCGCCCCGACGGTCATGCCGGCGGTGATGGCGAGGGGGAAGTTGAACGGGCAGATCACTGCCCACACCCCGTATGGTCGCAGGGTCACGGTGATCTCCTCCTCGGGATACGGCGGGTCACTCGCCCTCTCGTAGCCGTTGTTCCGGCGCATCTCCGAGCAGTAGTACTCGATGAAATCTAGGGCCTCGTCGACGTCGGCCATCGCCTCGTACCGGTTCTTCCCGTTGTCCAGGGTGATGGCCGCGGCCAGCTCGTACTTGTTCCGGCGCATGATGTCGGCGGCCCGCTCGAAGATGCGCACCCTCGTCTCCCAGTCCTCCCGCGACCACCAGCGGTATGCTTCTCGGGAAGAGCGGATCGCTTCCACCACCTCGTCGGCGGTGCCGCTCTGGAAGAGACCGACGACGATCTCCTCGTCCCCCGGGCTGAGATCGTGGTACTGCTTCTCCGACAGCCGGGGCTTCCCGTCGATGTGGTTCGGATAATCGGTCTCCGCCTCATTTACCTGCTCGAGCACGCGCTCCGCCGCCCTGTCGTACCCGGCGTGGAAGCTTTCCCCGTTGCCCTGCAAGGCCAGCCGCTGATAGGTATCCTCGTTCTTGAACGTCATCGCCCTCGGTCAACATCTATGCCAACGCCCCGTATTTCATTACGGCGGTCGAGGACGCACGACCGTTCGAGGTCATGCCGATCCGTTGCGAAGCTGGGGCCTCCACTCGCGCTCCACGACGAAGAGATACAAGCCGCTGAAGGCGACGATGAACAGCCCGGTGATGAACATGACGATGACCACCAGCATGGGGGTGAAGGACACTCCCAGGGCCACGATGATGCCGACCAGGGAGAACATGACGATCACCGATAGGGTGATTATCACGATATACGCGTGGCCATCGGTCGCCAGGCCATAGAGCATGAACAGGTTGGCCAAGCCGAGCAGCATCATCGCCACTCCCAGCCATTGGAGGATCGGCGCGATCTGCTCCTTGAAGGGGTTGGCGGGTATGAGGATGTTCAGGACCAGCTCGGGCGCCAGGAAGTACGCGGCGACCACCAGGCCTGCCAGGGCCAGGGTCATCGCGAAGGCTGCCTTGAGGATGCGGTTGCTCTCCTCGCCGGCCCGGGCCCGCATGGACCTCACCGCATTGGCCTTGGATAGCTTGGGGAACATGACCGTGGAGACGGCACCCGGAAGGAACAGTATGATCTTGGCTAGGGATGACGCCGCCGCGTAGTAGTTCGCCTCCTCCTTGACCAGAAGGCTGGTGGCGATGATCACGTCGGCCTGGGTGATGACGGTGTAGCCGAGCATCGCCACCGTCGCGGGTATCGTGAAGCGCCAGATCTCCCTCGCCTCGATAGCGGTGGAGGTCATGAAGAGGTACTTGCGCACGAAGATTATCGACGCCGCGCACCCGAAGGCTATACCGATGATGACCCCTCCCAGGGCCCCCGAGATCCCGAAGCCGAGCAGGACCATGCCAACGCCCAATGTGAGCTTGAGAATGAAGTTGACCGTGTTGATCGAACCGAAGGGAGTGAAACGCTGGAGGGCCTGCATCGTGCCCTGGCCGACCGGTGACACCAGTGAGATGATCACCCCGATGGCCAGCAGCACCACCGGGAAGGTCGAGGTCAACTTGAGGGTCGTGCTCACGCTAGGCACGCTGAGGATGATGAGCAATAAGATGGCGATGGCGACGCCAGCAACGCTTGTGAACACCAGGATGCGCTTCAGCAGCCATGACACCACGCTGTCCTCGCCCAGGGCGTTATATTTGGAAACATAACGGATGATGACGTTTTGAACAGCGCTGGAGGGCACCGTCACGATGTACAGGATGGATAGCAGGGTGTTAAGCTCGGCCAACCCGCCAGGGATCAGATTGGTCATCATTACCTGGTACAGGAAGTTGCACCCGCCACCAGCGACCGTGGCCACTAGCATGACGAACGCCGGTCCTGCCATGCCTTCAGAGCTTATGAAACGGGCCAACTTCTCGAACATCGTCGGCCTAGCCAATATCGGGATTGTTCTTAATGGTTCCCTAGTCTGATGGACCTTGTCCGCTCTCAGCGCAGTGTCTGGCCGTAGAATTGACAGCCGATCGAACGCGGGGATCGAGATGCGTGACGACATTGCCGACGCTCGGCCGCGCTCCCCGGAGAGCGTGCCCTCTACCTCTCGCAGGGGATGATCAGCAGCGGCACTTGGGACCTCCGCACCACGGTCTCGGAGTTACCGCCCAGGGCGATCTCCCGAAGCAGGCTCTTGCGGTGCGCCCCCAGGATGATCAGCGTGGCGTCCAGCTCCCGCGACGCCTCCAGGATATTATAGGAGACGGTGCCGAAGTGGACGTGGGTGGAGGCGTCACAGCCCTGCTCCGTGAGCTTCAGCCTGAGGCCGTCCAGCCTGGCCATCACCTCGTCGAGCACCCGCTTGAACCTTACGTCGTCATCGATGGCCGCCCTCTCGCTCTCGACCACGTGGAACAGCACCGCCTCCTGAAGCCCCAGCTTGGAGAGCTGGGGCAGCAGCTCCATGCATGCATCGGTGCAGGTGGAGAAGTCGATGGGCACTAGGGCCTTCCGGAAGATGGACCTGCAGGCGGCGGCCACCCTGGTCCGGTCGCCCTCCCCGGTGACGTTGAACTTGTTGATGAGCACCGGGATGGTCGAGGAGCGGAGGACGCCGAAGGAGGTCGACCCCACGATGAACTCCCTTGCCCGCCCTTTGCCGCTGGACGCCATGGCGATCAGGCTGACGTTCTCCCCCTTGGCCAGGTCCAGTACGTTCTGGATGGCATCCCCCGACCTCACGGACACGGTGGCCTTGATGCCTGCGTCCGCCAGACTCCTCTCGATATCGTCCAGCGTCGCCCTCTGCTCGGCGGTTAGGTCCTGGCCCGCCGGGGTCACGTGGCAGACCACGACCTCCTTGGTGCCGAGGTGCTTAAGCTCCAGCAGGCAATCGAACATCCTCATCGACTGCTCGGAGAAGTCCACCGGGAACAGTAGCCGTTCGAACATGCTATCGCGGCCGCGCCGCTGAATCGATATTCTGGTCCCCGATATCTATATCCTTCCCAACTTCCGCGAGCGGGTGCGGCCCAACGGCTCGGGAAAGGATATGTGCAGGAAGCGTTTATTCCGCCCGGAGCAGGTGGACCGATTGAGGGGAAGAAGGACCAGTGCCGGCATGAGGATCACGGGCGAGCGCGCAGCGCTCCTTCTCTCCCTTGCGGCAAGCCTGCTGTTCGGCTCCCAGTTCGTTGTGATCAAGGGCGGCTTGGGCGAAGTCAGCCCGTTCCTGTTCGGGGCCATCACGATGGGTATCGGGGGCACCCTGGCGCTCCTCCTGGTCCGCCGGCGGAAGCGCATCGACCTCTCGCTGTTCCGGCGGTGGGAGGTCTGGGCAGGCACGGTGGCGACGACCTGCCTTATCGCCTTCCAGTACGTCGGCCTGACCATGGCCCCGGCATCGATCGGCGGCCTGATCGTCGGCAGCAACGTCATCTTCGTCGTCCCCATCTCCGCCCTGATGTTCGGGGAGGTCATCGGCTGGAAGAGGGCTCTCGGAGTGATCATCGGCCTGTTCGGCCTCTTCACCCTCACCACGAACTGGGATCTCTCCAGCCTGAGCACGAGCGAGTTCATGGGATACCTGCTGCTTCTCGGGGCCTCCTTCGCCATAGCCGTCAGCTATCCCCTCACCAAGCTGGCGGTGAGGCACATGGACAATGTCGAATGGGTGATGTCCTTCCACCTGCTGACGCCCGTACCGCTCATCGTCCTGATGCTCCTGACCGGAGGGCCGGGCGATGTCGGCTCGATGTCCGTGCCCGCGCTGCTGTACGTGGGCCTGCTGTGCACTTCGGTGCCGACGATACTCTGGGCCATCGGGCTGGGATCGCTCTCGCTTACCACGTCCGCGACCGTGCTGCTGTCCGAGTCGGCCTTCGCCGTGCTGCTGGGCGCGGTGGTCGGGAACGAGCCGATGGGGGAGCTGACGGTGCTGGGCGCGGCCCTGATGTTCATCGCCATCTTCATAGTGGCGGGAATGGACGGCGCTGTGAGAAGAGAGGAAAAATAAGGGGTTTGTTCCGCGGACGTCGGAGAAGAACTTACTTCTTCTTCTTTTCGTCCTTCTTCGCGTCCTTCTTGGTTCCGCACTTGGCGCAGGCCATAATGGTCCTCCGGCGAAGCACGAAAGCTAGGATTTATAATCATATCGCTGTAAAATGCGCCTTCCCGAAAGCACCCCGGCCTGCAAACGGATACCGCGCAAAGAGCTTCCGAGGACATCTATCGGCCGCATTTTTAGTATTATTCAATTATATTCCGACTTCTAATATCGCTATTTAGCCCCGATAAATCTTCAAAATTCCAAGTCTGGCTAAGAAAAATATCTCGGCTTCAATATTGATAATCAACCAAGATATTTTATATATCCCGCTAGCCGGTTCGACGGGTAAGGTGAAGAGATAATGCACGCTTTGGAGACATCAAGGCTGTTGACCGAGGAATACTCCGCGAAGATACTGCTCGCGACCATGGGTAAGGCAAAGAGCGCCTTCGAGCTATCCGAGAAGCTAGGCATTCCTATCGCCGCATGCTACCGCAAGATCAACCTGCTCGAATCTGCCGGATTGATCTACTGCGATGAGCGCAAGCTCACTCAGGCGGGCAAGAGGATCAACCTGTACAAGGCCCGCGTAAAGAACGCCCAGATCACGTTCGAGAAGAACAAGATAAAGGCCAAGATCGAGATGATCGACGGGACCACTGAGGACTACAACTACAATGTGGACATGACCGTCTTCGTCAAGGAAGGAGAGCGCATACTGGACTTTTAAACTCGATTCCTGAAGAAAGCCTTGAGACCCTCCTCCAGGGAGATGCGGGTGGAGAACCCCACCATCTCCCTGGCGCGATCTACCTTGGCCACGGAATGCTTTATGTCCGCGGTCCGGGGTGCCACATGCTCGATGTTCACTGGCCGAGGGCAGACCTTCTTCACGGTATTGGCAAGGTCCAGTATGCTGGTCGCCTGCCCGGAGCCACCATTTAGGACCATCCCGTTGCGGTCCGACTCCAGGACCAGGCGCACCAGCCTGGCGACGTCCGCGGCATGCAGGAAGTCCCGGGTCTGGGAACCGTCCCCCTCGATCTTCAAGGGCGTGCCCGACGCGGCGTTCTGAGTGAACTTCGTTATGACCCCTGAGTACGGGCTCTTGGGATCGGCGCGGGGCGAGTAGAAATTGAACGGCCGTATCACCGTCCACTTCATCCCGAACGAGGAACCGAAGGCGCGGACGAAGTGCTCCGCGGACAGCTTGCTGGAGCCGTAGATCGATAGGGGCACCGTGGGGTGGTCCTCGTCGACCGGGAGATAGTGTGGGTTGCCGTACGTGGCAGCGCTGGAGATGAACACGAACTTGGAAACGCCGGCGTCCCTGGCGGCCTTGAGCGTCCTCACCGTCCCCAGGACGTTGGTCTCCACATCGAAGGCGGGGTCCTCGGTGGACCTCTGGACCGAGACCTGGGCGGCGGTATGGACGACCGCGTCCATCCCCCTGCAGGCATCCAACATCGCGTCCGGATCCCTGATGTCGGCAATGGTGACAGCCCCCTTGGCGCTGTCGAAGATCGGCTCGCGGAGGTCGACCCCCCGCGCCTCATGCTCGGATGCAAGCTCCTCGAACAAGTAGGATGATAACTGCCCGGAACCACCGGTCACCAGCACTTTCACGCACCCTTGATGCATCAATTAGGTTTTAACCTATGCGAGCCTGCCCTCCAGGGAGAACGGCGGACGGAATTCGCCGTTCCGTCACCCCGGCGAGGGCAAGATTGATAACGTGTGACCGCATCAATCTGGACAGCTCAGATATAGGTGACCGAGGTGTTCGATCTTTCCATGCTGGTGGGTATTGTCCTGCTGATCTTCGTCCTCGTAGTGCTGGTGGTCATCGTGAAGGCCCTGGCGGTGCTGATACCCGGCGCAGCGATCGCCCTGGTGGTCTGGTACCTCACGTCCTCCCCCCTCTATGCCGGCCTGTCGTTCATAGTCGTCACGCTGATGGTCATCATCTTCAGGCGGTAGTGCCCCCGGGCCGGGGCAGGCCTGCCCGGCGAGGATGATGCCAGCATGATGGCCATCGTAACGTTTATCAATGGTCGGGATTCCATCTTATCGACAGTGAACACAATGCAGGAGACCACAGTCAAGTCAAGGCCCATCGAGATGGGATGCTTGGAGAGCAAGAACGTCATAACCACCGACGGGAGGATGATCGGGGTGCTCACCGGCGCATGGATGGACACCTCGAACTGGACCATAACCTCACTGGTCGTGGAGCTGGAAAAGGACGTGGTTGCCGAACTGAACGTTAAGAAGCCGCTGCTCCGGACGGCCAAGGTGACAGTGCCGACGTCGACCATCCTGAACGTCGCCGACGTGGTTCAGCTGAACACCGACATGGCCAACCTCGGCACGATACTCGCGCAGCCAACCTGAACCGGTCGCCCCGGTCAGTCCCTTTTTTTCACCGTTATCAGCGCGGCCCCGGCAAGGGCGGCGATCCGGTCCACCAGCTCGCCCAGGTCGCCCGAGTATGTGGTCTCCTGGCCGCCGTCGAATATCGCGCTGCGGACCAGCTCGCCGAGCTGGTCATCATTGCCCGGATGTAGGCGTATGGTCGCCGAGCCGGCCGCGGCGGCGTCGTCGACGCAGATGCCGTCCTCGTCCCCGTCGACTATTCCGATCACCGGCACGCCCAGCCGGGCGAGCAGGGAGGTCGATATCTTTGTGGTGTCATCGCCGACCGTCACCGCGGCCCTCGCTCCCCTGGCCCGGAAGATGGAGTCCTCCGCCCGGTGGTCGATGAGGATCAGCCGGTCGCCCGATGCCGGAGGGACCGCCCTGACCCTGGCGTTCGTCCGCCGGACCGAGCCGGAGCGGATGACCGCCCTGGCCAGGTCGTCGACCTTGACCTTCTGGAGCCCGTGCTCCTTCACCCGCACGTTCTCGAAGAAAAGCTTACCATCCTGAAGCCGGACCGTGACGTCGCTGGATGTCGCCCTGCCCACCACGTTGCCGTTGATCCAGATGTTCTCGCCGGGCACGATGCCGTGGAGCTTCCGGATGCCGGCCGCGGGCTCCTCGGCCGGGGGCGCCGCCACCTTCTCCAGGCCGAGCTCTCGGGCGACATCTACCAGGAGGCCGGGCGCGGCCGGGCGCCACTCCACGTAGAAGCCGCGGTCCATCTGCATCAGGGGAACAGTGGTGTCCCCCGCCACCCGGCCGAAGACGATGCCTCCGAACCCCAGGCCGGAGGCCCGGGTCTTCGCCCAGTTGAGCATGACGATCGCGTCGCAGCTGGAGTCCATATCCCTGATGGCGCGGGATACCAGCTGGCGGGGAACGATGGTGATGCGGTCCTCCAGCCCGGCATCGATGATGGCCGCGGTGCCGATCGCCCCGCCCAGCGTGGCGGTGATCTCGGCGTCCCGCTCCAGGCGGTCCATCACCTTCACCGCCATCCCGGAGTCTATGACCTCCGCGCCGTGGACGATCACTCCAATGCGCATGCTGGCGGGAATGAGCGCCTCGATAATAGATTTGCCGTCTCGNNTCGGCGCGAACTCGTCATCACCACACCTTATTACGTGCCGGACGAGCCCCTGCAGGCGGCCCTCTGCTCCGCCGCCCGGACCTCCAGGATGTGGATGAGATCGGACCGGCTGACGATGCCCGCTATCCTTCCCTGGTCCATCACCACCAGCCGCCCGATGCGGTTGCTCGACACCACCTGTATGGCCTCTGAGGCCGGGGTGTCCGGGGAGACGGTGAGCACATCGGGGGTCATGACGCTGCCCACGGAGACTACGCTCTGCTGGTCCGCCGGCACCTTCTGGGCGTCCTGGAGGGTGATGATGCCCACCAGCCTCTCGCCGTCGACCACCGGGTACCCCATGTGCTTCTCGGTCATCATGCGCCGGAGGAGGTCGGCGATGCTGTCCCTCGGGGACACCGTCGACACCGGAGCGGTCATTATCTGCCCCACGGTGAGGCCTTCCAGGGCCTGGGCCACCAGGGTCCCCCGCTCCTCCTCCCCGGCGCCGATGTAGATGAACAGGGCGATGAAGATCAGCCATGGATTGAAGAACAGGAAGCCCAGGATGGCCATGGCCACGGCCATCAGCTTGCCTACCTGCACCGCGACCCTGGTGGCCCGGGTGAACCCCATCCGCCGGGCCAGGACCGAGCGGAGCACGCGCCCGCCGTCCATGGGGAACGCGGGGATGATGTTGAACCCGCCCAGCAGGATGTTGTAGAAGCTGATCAGGCCGGCGGTGATGGCCGCGATCTCCCATACCAGGCCGGAGAGGCTGTCCAGCAGGAGCCACAGCGGGAAGAAGGCGAGGCCGATGGCGAAGCTGGTGGCCGGCCCGACGAAGGCCATGAACGCCTCGCCCGGAGCTTCCTTGGGTTGGCTCTCGATCTCCGAGACCCCGCCGAACAGGAAGAGGGTGATGCCCGAGATCTTGTAGCCGTTGCGGATGGCGACATAGGAGTGGGCGAGCTCGTGCAGCAGCACCGCCACGAAGAACAGCATGGCGGCGACGAGTCCCAGGATGAGCTTGGAGATCGTATCGATGGGCAGCCCGCCGTAACCCAGGATGAAGCCGAGGAGGGTGGCGTTGGCAAAGGCGAAGGAGAGGGCGAACAGCGGGAGGATCAGAAGGAACGATATGTGTATCTTGATCGGTATTCCCAGTAGCCGCCCTATCTGAAGCGAGGCCCTCATGCTACTTCATTGGCGCCGCTTCTTAATAGGGTTTGATGCCCGGGCTCATATGCCCGAGCCGTGCAGGACCGTTCCCAGCACGTACATCGCCGCAATGCCCGCCACCACCAGGGCGAAGGACTTGTACTGGTCGTGCTTCTCGTGGAAGGCCTCCGGCAGCAGGTCGTAGATGCCCACGTACATGAAGGTCCCGCCGGCCAGGGCCAGGGGCACGCCCACCTCGATGTTCTGCAGCCAGTCGATGAACGGGAACGCCACCAGGGCCGCGATGGGGGTGATCAGCGAGAACAGCGTCATGTAGATCAGCCCGTGCCGGGTCTTCAGCTCCGCCAGCCGGAAGGTGGTGGTCAGCGAGAACACGTCGATCGCCTTGTGGGCCAGTATCGCCAGGAAGACCACCATTCCGAGGTCCTCGCCCAGCACCACGGCCACTCCCAGGGCGAAGCCGTCCATGACCGAGTGGACGCTGAGGCCGATGAAGGCGGTCGTGCTGGTGAGAACGTGCTGGTGGTCGGCGGTATGTTCGTCGCACTCCTCCTGGTGGCGGTGCTGGAGAATGGTCTCGATGAGCAGGACGATGATGAAGCCGACCATGACCAGGATCAAGGCCTCCTCGGCGTGCATGCTCTCCACCGCCTCGGGCAGGAGGATGATGAAGGTCGCTCCGATGAACACGCCGGCGCTGAGGGCGGCCATCAGGTGAAGCTGTCCCGTGCTCCACTTGCGCAGCAAGGGCAGGCTTCCGCCCAGCATAGAGGCCGCTACTATCGCTATCGAGAAGACGATGAGAAGGACCAGTGAATCCATTTCCGAACCCGTTCAGGGAATGGACGTAATGTTATTAATGATTTATGTGAAAGTTAATAATTATTCTCCGCGCAGAAACCGCAACGGCATTCAGCGAGAGATGTGAAATCGATCGATGATCAAGATCAATGGGCGTGACCGCTCTAGATCGCGAAAGGGAGGTCAGTGCCCGGGGCGGGCATGCCGCTCGGGCCTGACGGTGCACGGATGGCACGGCGCCCTTTAAGGACGGTTCAGCGCTCGATGCCCGCCCGGGCCGGGACGCCCTTGGTGTACGGGTGCTTCAGGCACTTCATCTCGGTGACCAGGTCCGCGAGCTCCACTATCTCCGGCGGGGCGTAGCGGCCGGTGAGCACCACCTCCACCCGGGGAGGCCGCTCCTTCAGCATCCGCACGACGTCCTCCACGCTGACGAGGCCGAACCTGATGCTGACGTTGATCTCGTCCAGGATCACCATGTCGTACTTGCAGGAGTGCAGCAGCTCCTTGGACTTGGCCAGGGCCGCCGCGGCGGCATCGATGTCCGCCTGGCTGACCTTGTCCTCGTGGACGAGGCAGTCCCGGCCCATCGGCAGCAGGGTGAGGTGCGGCAGCTGCTTCGAGATCTGGTACTCTCCGTAGTACTGGTCGCACTTCATGAACTGGACCATGGCCACCTCGAGGTCGTTGCCCATGGCCCGCAGGGCCAGTCCCAGCGCCGCGGTCGTCTTCCCCTTGCCGTTCCCCGTGTACACGTGGACCAGGCCCAGCTTCTCCCGGATGTCCTTTTCGCCAGCCATCTCGCTCACCATTGGATATATTATCCAACCTGGCAATAAAAAAACTACCGGTGGCGGAGCACCGATATCTTGGCCCTCGCCCGGCGCTTCTTGATGTCCTCCCTTATCCTCGCGGCGATGCGGGTGCTGGACTGGGTGATGAGGGGAAGGACCTCCTCGGCCTGGTCCGGGAAGATGCATTCGGACATGATGAGGCCGCACAGCATGGTCCGCTGCCCCTCGGTTATGGACGACTCGGCCCACGCGCCCAGGATGGCGTCCTTGAGCGCCCCGCCCTTCTCCAGCTCACCGCCCATGATGTCCTTCACCGCCCGGTCGTAGCACTCGAGCTTCTTCCTGGAGCGGGCGCGCACGGAGGCCGCGGCCACCGCTCCGGCCACGTTGCCGCAGGCGAACGAGGGCATGATCCCCTCGCCCACGAAGGCCAGGGTCTGCCCCGCGGCGTCGCCGGCGAACAGCACGTTGCCCCGGTGCGGACCGCCCAGGAACCCGGGCAGGGGAGCGTCGCCGCTCTTGACCTCGAGGACCTTGTCGAGGTCGAAGTACTCCGAGATCAGGGGGTTCTCGGCGGCCCAGTCGAGTATGGCCGACCGCCTGGACTCCTCCATGCCGATGACGCCGAGGCCGACGTTCGCCCTCTTGGGCCCCTTGGGAATGATCCACCCGTAGCCCAGGCCGACCTCCGGCTCAAGGAAGATCTGCATCCCGCTGGGCAGCTTCTTCTTGGCCACCATCTCGTACTCGATGCCCTTGGCCATGGTATCCTCGGGGTACAGGGTCACGCCCATGAGCTTGGCGGTGGTGGAGTGCACCCCGTCAGCGGCGATGACGACCTTCGGCCGCACCGTCGTCTCCTTCCCGCGGTGCATCAGGGTCGCGGCGACCACCTTGCCGTCCCGCATCTCCAGGTCCACTAGGCGGGTGTCCGCCTGAACGCTGGCGCCGGCCTCCGCGGCCCGCGCGGCGAGCAGCTTGTCGAAAATCTTCCGCTCCAGGGTGATGCTTCTCCAGTAGGGCTCGTGGGAAACGACCATGAGCCGGCGGTCCAGGAGGAAACGGGTATGGTCCTGGACCGAGGCGATGGCCTGCGGCGGGATCTTAAGGCCTATCTGCCGGACGAGCGACTCGCCGACGACCTCCCCGCACTGCACCGGCGTCCCTATCTCCTTCTTGCGGTCGATGAGCAGGGTCTTGCACCCTCCTTCCGCGGCCGCCGCGGCGGCCCCGCTGCCGGCCGGGCCGGCCCCTATCACTAGAACTTCCCAATCCTTTTCCAAGTTACCACCCATAGATGCCCGAGGGAGCGTAGGTCCGGTACAGGTCCCGGAACTCCGGCCGGCTGAGATAGCACCACGCCAGCCTGAGGGGGTCGCTCCCTAGACCCCTGGCCGCCCGCTCATAGTCATCATCGGTCATCGCCTTCAGCTTGAGGAAGGCGCGCATGAACCGCTGCGACGAGAAGGGCGAGGAGCTCCACCATCTCTGATAGCTCTCCGGCCGTCCGCCGAGGATCGCCTCCGCGGCCTTTCTGCCCGAGAGCATCGCGATCCTTATCCCTCCGGCGGTCAGGGGGTTGGCCATGGCCGCCGCGTCACCGACGAGGTAGACGTTGCCGCGCATCAGCGTGCTGAGGCCGCCCATGGGGATGGCCCGCTGGTGGGTCTCCACCACCTCCTCGCCCTCCACGCTGTCGGTGCCCCGGGGGAACCCGACCCGGCTCAGCTCGCCCGCGGGGAACTCCCATCGGTAGCCCCCCTTGTACCTCTCGGCCTGCAGGAAGGTCAGAGCGTCGTCGGGGACCCTCCTCCTTATGAGATGCTGCTCGGTCCACATCATGACCGGCGGCTCCTCGCGGAAGAGCGTCCGCCGGATGAGCGATCGGGCGCCGTCGGCGGCGATCAGGTGCTTCGCCCGGATGCTCTTCCCGGAGGTCATGGTCAGTACCGTTCCCTTCCCGTCGGCCTCGGCCTTCTCCACCGCGTCGCGGACCATCTTGCCTCCTAGGGAGCGGTACCTTTCCAGCACGCCCCGCAGGAAAGCGGGACGGTCAAGGATGTACCCGATCGCCCTGGTCTCGATCATGGCGCCGCCCGGCCAGCCCTCCCTCATCCTGGAGATGTTGTGGACCACGTTGGTCGGGGTCAGGGGAGCGAGGTCCTTGAACGCCGCGCGGGATATCGCCTCTCCACACATCCGGTGGTACCTCGCGTACTTTGCGTCGTCCAGGCGGTCGACCATCAGCACATCGAGGTCCTCGCTCCCCGACCGCAGGAAGAAGCCGGCGGAGGCCCCCGCCGGCCCGGCGCCCACGATGACCGCGTCGTGCTCATCCAAGCGAGGGCACCCCCCTGCGGAGGCTGAGGGCCTCCACCGCGGAGTACCCCAGATCGAAGGCCAGGAAGGCGAAGAAGTACATGAGCGAGGGCAGGATGCCGACGAGGCACAGCCCCAGCACGGCGAGCTTGAGGAACGGGCGGTTGTGGAGCAGCATCGCCTTCCACCCCTGCCCGTTGTCCACCCCCGGCAGGTCGTTGGCCTTCTCGTCGATGAAGGCGAACACCAGGACGGCGAGCGCGCCGATGACCTCCACGCCCCCGATGCCCAGGGCGAGGGAAGCGGCGAAGATGGAGAGCGCCACCCCGAAGCCTACCTTGAAGGGGAGATTGTCCAGCTTGCCGGCCAGGAGAAGGGCGAAGAGCATGCCCGCGAAGATCGTGGCGGAGCCGGGGTCTACGGACATCAGGGAGCCGAGCCATATCCCTCCCGGCAGGGCGAGAATGAGGGTGTTGCGCTTGGAGTAGACGTCGGCGTCGTAGGCCTGGTCGCCGTACTTGATCAGGACGCCCAGGCCGAGGAAGGACGCGGGGATGATGATGTTGAAGGCGAGATCGAAGCGGTCGAACAGGACGCCGTGACACCACGCGGCCAAGGTCATGACCGCCGCCAATAGGGAGTAGATAAAAAGATCGTTGCTGGCCCTTTCCGCGCCGGTCATTGTCCGGCAAACGGAGAAGGGCCATTAAAGGGTTTGGTCAGGTCGGAAGGTTTTCTATCCCAGGAGAACCGAGATCCCGTGGGACAGCCACCGGCCCGCCCGGCGTACCGATCCGGTACGGCGTCCGGGACGATGCCTGATGGGACTATCGACCTCGTGCCTTCCCACCAGCATCGAAGGGTTGCCGTTAAGCTCCATCCGGGCGTAGAGTGATAGCTCGTGATCGTGAACCTGCACCTGCTTGCTGAGTATAGCTGCGTTGGGCACCATATTCATCAAGAGCGGGCAGGGCAGGGGTGGATGATATCCCTTGTACCGGCGTACGGCGGTACTTGCCGAGAGGCTGTAGCACGCTACGTCGTATCACGGAATGCTGTCGCAACCGTTATCTCGCCGCATATCGTTCCCGCTTCGATGCCGAACTTCGAGGCCAGACTCGACATCCGTCATGACTGCCCATACTGCATGCTCACCGAACGGTACCCTGGCCTCAGGATCAGCTCCTGGGACAACGCCACCACCCATGTGGCGGTGGTCACCAGTTCGTCACCGGACGACCTCAAGGGGTTCGAGGAGGAGCTTGCCTCATATCTTCCGTACGCCACGGTGAGCAGGCAGTGCTGCGGCCTGGAGATCGTCATCCAGGACCGGGACATCGACCCCGGGGCGGTGACCTCCCTCATATCCCGGTCCGATTGCTGGTGCGCCCAGCCCACGGTCGCCGAGGGCGGGTGGGAGCGGTACCGGGTGTTCTCCTGGGACAAGGGGAACATCCTGCGCCTGGTCGGCCTCGTGCGGGAGCAAGGCGGACTGGTGAGGGTGGAATCGATGCATCAGGTCGGTCTTCCGTCGTTCACCGACGAGATGCTCGTCCCGATCGAGGGCCTCATGGACGGCCTGACCGTCAAGCAGACCGAGGCGCTGATGCTGGCGATAGAGCGCGGCTACTTCGACTCCCCCGCCCGCATCTCCGCGGAGGAGATGGCCAGGCTGACCGGGCTGTCGAGGTCGACGCTCATGGAGCACCTCCGCAAGGCGGAGGGGAAGCTCCTGCTGAATGTCCTGCCGCTGCTGAGGATCGCCTGCTGCGACCGGGCAGGGCTCAAGGGGCGTTGAGCCTCTTCAGCACCCAGGCGATGTTCCGGCCGAGGTCCCGCATCGTCGTCAGGCCCTCCTCGTCCTTCTCCATGTCCCCCGGCTTCAGGGCGGTGGCGACGTTCCAGTACGAGGAGCCTACGACGATCATCTGACCTATGAGGAAGAAGTTGTTCATCTCCTGGAAGGTGGCCAGGGCTCCCGCCCGCCGGTTCACCGCCACCGAGGCCCCGACCTTGCGCTTGAACAGATCGCCGTTGGCCCGATTGACGTACCCCACGCGGTCGATGAACGCCTTGGTCTGTGCGGTCATGCTGCCGAAGTAGACCGGGGAACCGATCACCAGGCCGTCGGCGGCGGCGATCTTCTCCACCCACTCGTTGACCTTGTCGTCCTTGCGCTTGCACTTGCGGTCCTTCTTCAGGCCGCAGACCCCGCACGCTTGGCAGGGGGCGATGTCCTCGCTGCCCATCTGCACCAGCTCGGTCTCGATGCCTTCCTTCTCCAGCTCCTCCAGCACGACCTGGAGCGCCCGGTTGGTGTTGCCGTTCTTCCTTGGGCTTCCGTTGAACGCGATGACCTTCATGCTCAGGATGAGAGGGAGCGCGGTATATCTGCTCTCTGCGTGCATTATCCGTACATATTTGTTCAATAATGCTTTAATATGGCCAATCTTGTACCTTTTCGCATGACATCATTGCCTATCACCGTGCGTCGCTTAGATGTGACCTTGCCCCCCTTCGAGCTGTACCGGAGGCTGAGGCCACAGTACCGCGAGTCGTTCATCCTGGAGTCGGCCGTGGGGCCCTCCCGTACCGTCGCCTACTCCTTCCTCGGGTTCGGCCCCGCCGATCGGCTGGTGTGCCGCGACGGCACCGTGTCCGGAGGAATTGGACTGGACCACCTGCGCGATGAACCTGGCGCCTTCCTCCGGAAATACTCCGAGGGTTTCGACCTCGGCTACGGCCGGTTCCCGTTCATCGGCGGCCTGGTCGGCTACTTCTCCTACGAGTTCGCCACCCGGGCCGAGCCGTCGATGCTGCCCCTGCCCTCGGAGTTCCCGGAGTTCGAGCTCGGCCTGTACCGCGAGTGCATCGTCTACGACCATTCCAGCTTCCAGGCCTACCTCATCTCGGTCGGCGAACCCGGCCCCCTGGACGAGGCCATCGGCTCGATCCCCGAACCGGTGGACCGCGAGCTCAGGACTTATGGGCCTTCGGGAGAACAGGGACGCGGGCGGTTCGAGGACGGGGTGCGGACGATCAAGGAGCACATCGCCGCCGGGGAGACCTTCCAGACCGTGCTCTCCCGCCGGGTCTCGGTCCCCTACCGCGGCGACCTGCTCAACCAGTACGCGGCGCTGAGGGAGCTCAACCCCTCGCCGTACATGTTCTTCCTGGAGTTCGACGGCCGGACCGTGCTGGGAAGCAGCCCGGAGACCCTGCTGACCGTGCGCGGCCGGGATGCCACGACCTTTCCCATCGCCGGGACCCGGCCGCTGGGGACGGGGAGGGACCGCAAGCGGCTGCGCGAGGAGCTCCTGGCCGACGACAAGGAGAGGGCCGAGCACGCCATGCTGGTGGACCTGGCGCGGAACGATATCTCACGGGTGTGCGAGGGCGGATCGGTCTCGGTGCCGGAGTACATGAGGGTCGAGGAGTTCTCCCACGTACAGCATATCGTCTCCAAGGTCCAGGGCACTCTTCGGGCGAATTGCTCGTCGATGGACGCCCTCATCTCGGTGTTCCCTGCCGGCACCGTCTCCGGCGCCCCCAAGCCCCGGGCGATGGAGATCATCGGCGACATCGAGAAGCAGGCCCGCGGACCGTACGCCGGCGGCGTTGGCTACATATCCTTCAATGGCAACCTGGATTCGGCCATAACCATCCGCTCGGCCTTCGCCTCCGAGGGCAAGCTGCACCTCCAGGCCGGGGCGGGCATCGTGGCCGATTCCGACCCGGGAAGGGAGTTCGAGGAGACCGAGCAGAAGCTGGGGGCGCTCCGAGCGTCGCTCCGGCGGGCCGCGGAGGCGGGGGCATGAACATCCTTGTCCTCGACAACTACGATTCCTTCGTGTACAACCTCAGCCACGCGCTGGAGGACCTTGGCGCCCGGTGCGAGGTGGTCCGCAACGACGCCGTGACCGTCGACGGGGTGAGGGCGATGGACCCCGACGCCATCGTCATCTCCCCCGGTCCCGGGGTGCCCGGGGACCCCCGCGACTTCGGGGTGTGCGGGGAGGTGCTGACCTCCCTGTCACGAGACATCCCGACCCTCGGAGTGTGCCTTGGCCACCAAGGCATCGCCCACCGCTACGGAGGCAGGGTGGTGAGGGCGCAGGCGGTCCACGGGAAGGCCTCGCTCGTCGAGCATGACGGCACCGGCCTCTACGAGGGGCTGCCCCGCCCGTTCGCCGCCGGCAGGTACCACTCGTACATCGTCGCCGATGACCTGCCCCCCGAGCTGGAGGCGGTGTCGAGGACCGCCGACGGGACGATAATGGGCATCCGCCATCGACGCTACCCGATCGAGGGAGTGCAGTTCCACCCCGAGTCGGTGCTCACTCCCCTGGGACCGCGGTTGCTGGCGAACTTCCTCCGGGGGGTGAGGTCGTGATCCCGGAGAGCCCGGAGACGCTGGCCGAGATGCTCGTCACCGGCACCTTCCACCGCTCGTCGATGGTGTCCACACTGACGGAGATGGCCAGCCGGGGAGAGACCCCCGGCGAGGTCGCCGCCCTGGCGATGGCCTTCCGGAAGGCAGCGGTGCCGGTGAGGACCCGCCACCCCGCTGTCCTGGACATGTGCGGGACGGGGGGCGCGTCGTTCCGCACCTTCAACGTCTCCTCCATCGCCTCCTTCGTCGTCTCCTCCCTGGGCATACCGGTCGCCAAGCACGGCAACCGCTCCAACCGGGGCTGCGGCAGCGCCGACCTGTTCGAATCGCTCGGCGCGAGGCTGTCCCTTTCGCCGGAGGAGGCGGGGGCCTCGCTCGACCAGCTGGGCTTCGCCTTCCTGTTCGCGCCGTCCTTCCACCCGGCCATGCGCCACGCCGCCCCGGTGAGGAGGGAGATCGCCACGAGGACGGTCTTCAACATGCTCGCCCCCCTGCTCAACCCCGTCGTGGCGAGGCGCAGGCAGCTGATCGGCGTGTACTCATCGCGCCTGCTCGACCTCTTCCCCCCGGTCCTTGCCGCTATGGGCGTCGAGAGAGCGCTCGTCGTCCACGGCCGGCCGGGGATGGACGAGGTGTCCGTGCTCGGCCCCACCTCAGCGGTCCTGGTGGACGAAGGGAGCATCGACAGGTTCCTCATCGACCCCCGGGAGATCGGGCTTTACCATCCGCTGCCCGGGGACGTTGCCGAGCTTTCCCCGCAGCTGTCCGCCGAGGCCGCCCGAGAGGTACTGGGAGGAACGCCGGGGGCCCGACGAGACATGGTGGTGCTCAACGCCGCGTGCGGGCTGCTGGCCTTCGGAGCGGTCAAGGACCTGGACATGGGGGTGCGCCGATGCGAGGCCGCGATCGATTCCGGGAGGGCGCTGGCCCGGATGAACGCGTACATCAAGAGGACCAACGCGCCGGTCACCGGATGATACCATGGCCGACATGCTGGTCGAGATGGTTCGCCGCGCCGAGGCGTCGGTCGCTTCCGGCTACTACGATGTCGATCGCGAGACTAGGCCGGGGCGGCCGCTGTCCGCGGCGCTGGCCCTCTACCCTTCCTTCCCGGTGATCGCCGAGGTGAAGACCGCGTCGCCCTCCCGGGGCCGGCTGTCACCGCATACCGTGGAGGAGCTGATCGACAGCTACATGGCAGGGAGGGCGGCGGCGCTCTCCGTGCTCACCGAGCCATCGGGGTTCCGAGGCTCCCTGGATGCCCTGCGCAGGGCGGCGGCGACCGGCCTCCCGGTGCTGATGAAGGATTTCATCATATCAGAGCGCCAGCTGGAGGCGGCGGCCGCCCTCGGCGCCGGGACCGTGCTCCTCATCCAGGAGGTGTTCGGCATCCTGCCGGTCGAGAGAAGGGACGAGCTGATCGCGCATGCTCACGACCTCGGCCTGGAGGTCCTCCTGGAGGCGGGGAGCGAGGCGGCGCTGCTCCAGGCCATGTCCAGCGAGGCCGATGTGCTGGGGATCAACCAGCGGGACCTGAGGACCTTCGTAGTGGACGTGGGGAAGGGGGCCCGCCTCCTCCCCCTCGCCCTGACCGCCTCCCGCCAGGTGGTGTTGATGAGCGGCCTGGAGCAACGGTCCGAGGTGGCGAGAGCTAGGGACCTCGGGGCCAGCGGCGTGCTGGTGGGCGGGGCGCTGGCGTCCTCCAGGGACCCCAGGGCCGCGCTCCGGAATCTGGAGGTCCCGAGATGACCGAGGTGAAGATCTGCGGGCTGATGAGCGAGCGGGACGTCCGGGCCGCGGGGAACGCGGACCGCCTGGGCTTCGTGATCGCGACCGGTACCAGGCGCTCACTGGAGCCGGAGGCGGCGGAGAGGCTGATGCGCACCGCCGGGCGGCCGACGGTGGCGGTGCTGACCTCCACGGACCCGGCGTTCATCATCGATTTGGCATCGAGGCTGCGCCCGAGCGCCGTGCAGCTCAGCGGCCCGGTGTCGCTAGAGGGCATGCGGGTCATCGCGGAGGAAGCGGGATGCGAGGTGTGGGCAGTGGTTCATATCGCCGAGGGCATGCCCGCGGTGGACCGGGAGATGCTGTCGCTCGCCGACCTGGTGGTGCTCGACACCGCGTCCCCCCAGGGCGGGGGGAGCGGCCGCACGCATGACCTGGAGGTCAGCGCCGGGCTGTCCCGGGAGCTCGGAAGACCGATCTCGCTGGCCGGGGGCCTGACCCCCGAGAACGTGGCCGCGGCCATCGCCAAGGTCAGGCCGCGCATGGTGGACGTGTCCAGCGGGGTGGAGGTCGAAGGTACGAAGGACGCCGCCAAGATCGGGCGGTTCATAGTAGAGGTGAGGTTACGTTGACAAAGGACAGGACGCGCTTCGGGCAGTACGGCGGGCAGTACGTTCCCGAGATACTGATGCCCGCGCTCGAGGAGCTGGAGAGGGAGTACGGCAAGGCCAGGAAGGACCCGGGGTTCCGGCAGGAGCTCGGCGAGTACATGCGTAACTACGGGGGCCGGCCGACCCCTCTCTACTTCGCCCGCCGCCTGACCGAGAAATGCGGGGGAGCGAAGATATACCTAAAGAGGGAGGACCTCTGCCACGGCGGGGCCCACAAGTTCAACAACGTGATGGGGCAGGCGCTGCTGTGCAAGCGCATGGGCAAGAGCAGGATCATCGCCGAGACCGGGGCGGGGCAGCACGGCACCGCCACCGCCATGGCCGCCGCCGTTCTCGGGCTGAGGGCGGAGATCTACATGGGAAGCGAGGACATCGCCCGGCAGGAGATGAACGTCTTCCGGATGAAGCTGATGGGGGCGAAGGTGCACCCCGTGGACTCGGGCTCGCGGACGCTCAAGGACGCGCTGAACGAGGCGTTCCGGGACTGGGCCGCGTCGGTCGAGAGCACCTACTACATGCTGGGGACGGCGGCCGGGCCTCATCCCTACCCGGCGATGGTCAGGGACTTCCAGAGCGTCATCGGCCGCGAGGCGCGGAGGCAGCTTCTGAACCGGGAGGGCAAGCTCCCGGACCTCCTGGTCGCTTGCGTCGGCGGGGGCTCGAACGCCATCGGCACGTTCCACCCGTTCCTCGGGGACAAGGACGTCGCCTTCCTCGGCGCGGAGGCCGCCGGCGAGGGGCTGTCCACCGGCCGGCACTCCGCCTCCATCTCCGGCGGTAGGGTGGGCGTGCTGCACGGCTGCAAGTCCTACCTTCTCCAGGACGCCGATGGCATGATCAGCGAGACCCATTCGGTGGCCGCCGGGCTCGACTACCCGGGGGTGGGGCCGGAGCACTCCCTCCTCAAGGACATCGGAAGGGCCGAGTACGTCGGCGTCACCGACCGCGAGGCCCTCTACGCCTTCCGCACGCTGAGCGAGGTCGAGGGCATAATCCCCGCGCTGGAATCCTCGCACGCGGTGTACGCGGGCATGCAGCGGGCCAAGGAGATGAGCAAGGATCAGGTCGTTGTGATCACCGTCTCCGGGCGGGGGGACAAGGACCTGGACACCGTCATCGGGCTCATGGGGGCGCGGTGATGGCCCGCATCCGGGAAGCGCTCGCCGGGGGCGGGAAGCTCATATGCTACATCACCGCCGGGTACCCGACGCCGGAGCTGTCGGTCGAGCACGCGCTGGCGTGCGTGGATGGCGGGGCGGACGTCCTCGAGCTGGGGGTGCCGTTCTCCGACCCGGTGGCCGACGGCAAGGTCATACAGTACACGTCCCAGAAGGCGCTGGAGAACGGGACGACGCCCCACAGGGTGTTCGACCTGGCGCGGGAGATCAGGTCGCATACGGACGTGCCCATCGTGCTCATGGGCTACTACAACCCCATATTCCAGATCGGCGAGGGAAGGTACGTGGAGCTCTCGGCACAGAGCGGGGTGGACGGCCTGATCGTTCCCGACCTGCCGTGCGAGGAATCGCTCTCCCTCCGGCAACGGTGCGCGGCAGGCGGGCTGGACCTGGTGCAGCTGGTCGGCCCCACCACCTCGGCGGAGAGGATGAGGAGGATCGCCGCCGCCAGCTCCGGGTTCCTGTACGTGGTGAGCTCCCTGGGGACCACGGGGGCGAGGAACGCGCTCCCCGTCGGAGCGGCCGCGGTCGTCCGCCGGGCAAGGGCCGCCGCCGGCGATCTGCCGGTCGGCGTGGGCTTCGGCATCTCCCGGCGGGAGCACGCCGCGGCGATGCACCAGGAGGGCGCGCACGCCGCCATCGTGGGGAGCGCCATCCTCCAGGGGATGATCGACGGGGCGTCCCCGGAGGAGACCAGGCGGCTGGTGAGCGGATTGAAGGGCTAGCTCCGCCGCCCCACGTTTTCTTATATCGTGGGATGACAAACAGATAGCCCGGACGTCCGGGTGGTTCGGACTAAAGGGATTTATATCATAGGCTCGATGCCGTAGCACGAATTAAAAATTCGTGATAAGGGGATATCCATGCATGTTGCGGACGGAGTGATGGCGCCTGAGGTCTGGATCACCGCATGGGTGATCGCCCTGGTCGGGCTGGCCTTGATGTTCTGGAAGCTGGACAAACGACTGGACGAGCGGACCATGCCGATGATGGCGATCCTGGCGGCGGGCATCTTCGTGGCCCAGATGCTGAACTTCCCCGTCGGCGGCGGTACCACCGGGCACCTGATAGGGGCGGCACTGGCGACCATCCTTCTGGGACCGTACGCCGCCATGCTCATCATCACCGCCATACTGGTCATCCAGTGCCTGGTGTTCGGCGACGGCGGGATAACCGCGCTTGGCCTCAACATACTGAACATGGCGATCATCGCCCCCCTGGTCACCTACGGTGTGATGACGCTGATCGGCGAGAGGAGGAGCAAAGCGGGCACTCCGGTGGCGGCTTGGGCATCGGTGTTCATCGCAGCGACGGTGTGCGCGGCGCAGCTGGCGCTGAGCTACTCCATCTCCGGAGGAGTATACGGCATCACCGGCGCCCTGGCGTTCCCGGCGATGATGGGCTACCACGCGGTGATCGCGGTGGGCGAGGCGATCGTCACCACCGGGATCGTGCTCTTCCTGGCGAAGGTGTCCCCAGAGATGCTGAGACTAAATGGTAAACCGGCGGGGGCGTGAGCATGGACCGCAAGTACATCGTGGTCTCCATCGCCATCCTGCTGGTGTTCTCGGTCGGCCTGGTCGGCTTCTTCCTGGTGTCGGACGGCCTGCCCGATGGGCTGGACAAGACCCTGGAGGAGCACGGCACCGGCGAGGGGACCGAGCCGGTGTGGACGGCGCCCCTGGACTACGGCTCCAATTACCTCAGCGCCCTGGTGATGGGCATCGTAGGGTTCTTCATCACCCTGCTGGCGGTCTACGGGATCGTCAAGCTGAGGAAGTCAGTGAAGGATGCGTGAGCTGACGGGCGAAAACATCAAGAAACCCCTTCCGTTCCCTTTTCCCAGGATGTGCACGCACCGGTGAGAGCTTCGAGGACCGAGACATGGAAACGATCGAGATAGATCAATACAGCCGGTCGAGCACTCTCTACGGCTTCGATCCCCGAGTCAAGCTCGCCACCGCCGTGGCGCTGGTGGTTGCCATCTCGTTCCTCAGGGACCTTGCCGCCCTCGCGGTCGCGCTGGCGTTCGTCATCGGCCTGCTGGCGATCTCCCGCCTCCCCCTCGTCCACTTCCTGAAGGTGTTCTCCCTGTCCGTGCCGTTCATCGCCGTGGCGTCGGTGGCCCTTCTGCTGACCTCCGGGGCGCAGCCGGCGGCGGCCATGGCCCTCAGGATATCCACGTCGGTCATCGCGCTCCTGCTGCTCGTCACCACCACGCCGTTCTTCGACATCCTGAGAGCATTGCGGTGGTTCCGCGTCCCTTACGTGTTCTGCTCCCTCCTCCTGTTCACCTACCGGTACATATTCGTCATCCTCGAGGAGCTGGAGCTGATGAACATGGCCCGGCGGTCCCGGGGGTTCTCGCTCAAGGGCAGCCTGCTCTCCAAGGACATCTTCCGTACCATATCCTTCACCGCGGGGATGGTGCTGGTCCGCTCCTACGAGCGCTCCAAGCGGATCTACGACGGGCTGCTGGCCCGGGGGTTCCGGGGAGAGATATACACCCTCAGGCCGCCCGCCGCCAGGCCGAGGGACCTGGGGTACACGGCGGTGTTCGCGATCGTCATCGTCATCATCACATTGATACAAGGAGGGCTGGTCCAGTGGACGCTCTGAGGCTTAAAAACGTCGGCTACAGGTATTCGGACGGCACGCGCGCGCTGGAGAACGTGAACATCGTCATCAGGGCGGGGGAGCGGGTGTCCCTGGTCGGGCCCAACGGGGCGGGGAAGAGCACCTTGCTGCACATGCTCGATTCGCTCTACCTCCCCACCGAGGGGGAGCTGGAGGTGGCCGGCATCAGGGTCGACAAGAAGACCGCCCCGCAGGCCACCATGAAAGCGGGGCTCCTCTTCCAGGACCCCGATGACCAGATATTCATGCCCCGGGTGTGGGACGACGTGGCGTTCGGGCCGATCAACATGCAGCTGGGGGAGGAGGAGGTGCGGAAACGCGTGGAGAGGAGCATGGCCCTGGCCGGGGTGTCAGAGTACGCCGATCGGGCGCCGCACCACCTGAGCTTCGGGGAGAAGAAGAGGGTGGCCATAGCCGGCCTGCTGGCCATGGACCCTGACATCTACCTGTTGGACGAGCCCACCGCCAACCTGGACCCCGCGAGCCGCCGGGCGCTGGTGGACGTCCTTCGTTCGCTGGACAAGAGCATCGTGCTGGCGACCCACGACCTCACGGTGGCGTTCGAGCTCACCCAGCGGGTCATCGTGCTGAAGAGAACGGTCCTCTACGACGGCGACCTCCGGGGCCTGATGGCCCGGCCGGACATCCTGGCGGAGGCGAACCTGGAGCTTCCCTCCATACCGCGCCTGATGACCGAGTGGAAGGCCCGCAGCGGCCGCGGCTTCGAGGTCCCCACCACCATGGAGGAGGCGCTGGACCTCCTGGACCGGGAGACCGCTCCCTCCCGGTGATTCGCTCTCACCAATCGCCGACCACGACGGCGAACAGGGGGGACGTCGGCGAGGGAGGCTCGGCCGAGGTGCCCATGATGATCTCCTCGGCCTCGTAGCCGAGGTCCTGGCAGACCGCCATCCGGCATTCGATGCCCTTGTCCATCAGTGACCTGGCCAGATCGGTGACGCTGAAATGGGGATCGGCGACCACGAAGACCATCTTGCCCCGCTTCACCTCCTTGACCGCATCAGTGATTGCACGGGTGGTGTGGCTCTTCCCGAAGGCGGGCACCACGCTCGCCCGGTCCAATGATATGTCCAGGCGGTTGAAGGCCAGCTGCAGGGACGATATCCCCGGCACGTACTCGGCCCCCTCGACCTCGAAGCCGACCATCTTGGGGTCTCCGGTGCACAGCACCACCGTGTCGTCGGGATACTCGCTCAGCTTGAAGTGCTCCTTCAGGACGTAAACGGGGCATCCGTCCGGAATGAAGTCCTCGGCCAGCGAGAGCGCGCGCTCGGAACCGGCCACCCTCTTGGCCTCGGTGATCGCCCTGGCCGCCTGCATGGTCAGGAGGTCCGGGGCGCAGCCCACTCCAACGATCTTCATGCCATCGGTCTCCCCACTCTTTCCATCTTTATTGGACCCCGGGCCTATATACTGTTTTACGTACAGAAAATCATCGGAACGGGACACCCCGTCGCCTGGCCGGACAGCACCAGAGAGGGGGTGCAGTTGGATGCTATTTCCATCTTATATATCTGTTGGATGATATCTCCAATTGATGAGGTTCAAAGGCGGGCCGACCCAGGACGAGGTCATGGCCGTTTCGCTACAGAAACTAGGCATCAAGAAAGGGGACGTGGTCGCGGACATCGGCTGCGGCACCGGCAAGGTGGCGATGGCGATGGGCGAGGTAGCCTCCAAGGTGTACGCCGTAGATGTCAGGAAGGAAGCGGTGGAGGCATCGAGGGTCAACGTCAGTACTTGGGGACGGACCAATGTCGAAATCCGGCAACAGGATGGACTGGAGTTCCTCCAGGACTGTGAACCGCTCGATGCGGCGTTCGTCGGCGGGACCAGGCGCCTTCATGACATGCTCCTCCTTCTGAAGGATCGGGTCCGCGGCCGCATCGTCGTGAACACCGTGCTTCTGAAATCCATGAACCAGGCGGTCGACACCATGGTCAAGCTGGATATATTCAAGGAAGCGACCCAGGTGCAGATCTGTCGCTCCCATCATCTGGCGGGCAGCATCATGTTCAAGCCGATCGACCCGGTGTTCATCATCGTTGGAGAGGTGGGATGATGCTTATTGGCGTAGGTCTGGGGCCGGGCGACAAGGACCTTCTGACCGTAAAGGCGGTGAAGCTTCTGCGATCGGCCGACGCGGTGTTCGTCCCTGGTAAGATGGCCAGGGAACTGGTGATCGAGCATTGCGAACCCACCGTACTGGAGTTCCCCATGGTCTACGACGAGGACGAGATACGGCAGGCCCTTGAGCGCAATGCCGACCGCATCGCCGCGGTCGCCCGGAACGGCACTGCTGTCCTGGGCATAATCGGTGATCCTAACTTCTTCTCGACCTTCTCGCGGCAGTGCGATGTTATCAAAGAGCGCTACCCGGATATCGAGATCTCGGTCGAGCCCGGCATCAGCTCGATCACCGCTTTCGCTTCCAGGGCCAAGATCGCCGTCAACTCCGGGCTCCGGGTGACCGACGGCTCGGACGACGAGTGCCTGGTGCTGCTTAAGGTCCGCTCTCCCAGGGAGACCATGGCCGACCTCCGGGCCCGAGGCTACTCCGAGTTCCATCTGGTGGAGAGGATGTATCTTGACGGCGAGAAGGTGTATCACGGCGATGAGCTCCCGGAGCGGAGCGACTACATGAGCGTCATGTTCGCCCGGAGGTGCTGATTTGGAGACGCCGGTGGTGTGGTTCGTGGGCGCCGGCCCGGGGGATCCCGAGCTGATCACATTGAAGGGCAACCAGCTGCTGGTGGGCGCTGACGTCCTCATCTACGCTGGGTCGCTTGTCAACCCCGCACTTGTGGAGCGTTCCGGAGCGAAGGTCAAGCTGGACAGCTGGGGGATGAGCGTGGAGGAGATGGTACCGGTGATGGTCGACGCCGCCAGGGAGGGCAAGCAGGTGGTGCGGCTGCACAGCGGCGACCCTGCCCTGTACGGTTCCATCGTCGAGCAGATCGCCGAGCTGGAGCGGCAGGGTGTGGAAGTGAGGATCGTGCCCGGGGTGAGCTCGCTGTTCGCCGCCTCCGCGGCCCTGAAGACCCAGTATACCCTGAAGGGCGTCTCGGAATCGCTCATCATAACCCGGCCGGCCGGAGAGACCTTGGATGAGGATGATATCGCCCGGCTCTCCGAGGCCGGGACGTCCATGGTCATCTTCCTGGGTACCGACAAGCTGTCGGCCATCGTGGATAAGCTGCGCTGTCCCCGGGACACTCCCGCGGCGGTCATCTACCACGCGTCGTGGCCGGACCAGAAGATCGTGCGGGGATGCGTGGGGGACATCGCCCAGAAGGCCAAGGACGCTGGCATCCACAAGACCGCCCTCATCATCATCGGCGGCATCGTGGACCCCATGACCCGATACCACCGGTCGGTGCTGTACTCATGAGAACGGTCGTTATCCACACCGGTCATCCCCAGCAGGCCGAGAGGATCGCTGGATGGCTGGGGTCGGAGATCGTCGAGTATTCCGATGATGCGTTCGCCGAGGCGTTCTCCAAGTACGAGGGCATCGTGGCGATCACGGCCACGGGCATCGTGGTCCGGAGGATATCTTCCCTGCTACAGGGCAAGTGGGTCGACCCCGCGGTGATCGTGGTGACGCCGGACATGAAGTTCTGCGTTCCCCTGCTCGGCGGGCATCATGGCGGCAACGAGATCGCCCGGAGACTGGCATGTCATGGCCTCACGCCGGTCATCTCCACCGCCACCGACGCTCTGGGGAAGGACTCGGTGGAGGAGATCGCATCAAGGCACGGCCTGGAGGTGGTGAACAAGGCATCGACGGTCGAGGTCAACAAGGCCTTCCTCCATGGGGATGTACCGGTCTACCGCATCGACGGCCCGGCGGTGGTCATAGCGTCCTCCGGGGTATCAGTGCTCTCGTCGAAGGGCGAGTATGTGGTGGGCATCGGGTGCAACCGAGGGACCACCGCCGCCGAGATCAAGGAAGCGGTGAGGGATGCCCTGGCATGCTCGGACATCTCCGGAGATGATGTGCTGGCATATACCTCCACGGTGAAGAAGGCCGACGAGGCCGGACTGCTGGCCGCGGTCCGGGAGATCGGAGGGCGGCTGTTCCTTGTCGACGACGAGACCATCAACTCCCAGCCGGTCGAAGCGCCATCCAAGGCCGAGCTCATCGGCCTGGTGGGAGTGGCCGAGCCATCGGCCCTGGCGCTGGCAAAGAGGAAAGAGATCGTAATGAAAAGGAGAGCATACGGAAATGTCACCATCGCCATCGCAAGATGAATCCAAAGGGATGCTCTATGTCGTCAGCATCGGTCCGGGGGACCTGGACAATCTCACCCCCTTGGCGCGAAGAGCCATCGTCGAGGCGGACGTGGTCATCGGGAACAAGTTCTACCTGGACCAGATGACCCCGCTGCTGGAAGGGAAGAGGGTGATCAACTCCCACATGGGCAAGGAGGTCGACCGGGCCAGGGAGGCCGTTGAGCTGGCGGCCGGATCGAAGGTGGCCATGGTCAGCGGAGGGGACGCCGGGGTCTACGGCATGGCCAGCATAGTGCTCGAGCTCGCCCAGCGCGAGGCTCCCGGGCTGAAGGTGAAGATCATACCCGGGGTCACCGCGGCCACCGCCGCGGCGTCGATCCTGGGCTCACCGCTGTCCAGCGACTTCCTGGTCATGTCGCTCAGCGATCTCCTGACCCCGTGGGAGGTCATCGAGAAGAGGCTCGACCTAGGATTCCAGATGGGGATCCCCATGGCGGTGTACAACCCACGAAGCCACAACCGCCCAGGGAACCTGAGGAAAGCGCTGGAGATCGGCCTCCGCCACGCCAGGCCGGACACCCCGGTGGGCATCGTCCGGAACGCCTACCGGGGGGAGGGGGAGAGCTTTACCGTCACCGACCTGAGGTCGCTCTATGATGACGACAGCGCAGTGGACATGCACTCGATGGTCATCATCGGCGGGGAGGGCACACGACTACTAATGGAGGGAGAGGATGTCAGAGGGATCATCACGCCGAGAGGGTACCACCGCAAGTACGTATATTGACCTGGGCGCTGACACCGCCGAGGGGTACAGCATCTCCAGACGCAGCAGGCAGCTGGCCCGGCGGGCGGTGGGCGACGCCGGCCCGGAGGACCGCATCCGACAGCGTTGCTCCGTGGCCGTGGGCGACTTCACCATGGCCGGGCTGATGAGGTTCCGGCACGGAGCGGTCGAGGCCGGGCTGGGCGCCCTGGAGGCGACGGCCCCCATCTTCGCGGACATACGCATGGTGCAGGTCGGCATCCAGAAGAAGGGGCACGGTTCGAAGGTGGACTGCCTGCTGGACCACGGGGCGGACATCGCCGCCGCCAAGGGCATCACTCGCACCAGCGCGGGGATGCTCGCGCTTGGCGAGAGGCTGAACGGCTCGATCGTGGTCATCGGCAACGCGCCGTCGTGCCTGCTCTCGCTGTGCGAGATGAGCTCGACGGGGATAAGGCCGGCATTGGTCATCGGTTGCCCGGTGGGGTTCGTCAACGCCGCGGAGTCCAAGGAGGAGCTGAGGAGGCTGGACCTGCCGTCCATCACCACCGAGGGGACCCGCGGAGGAACACCGGTGGCGGTGGCGGCCATGAACGAGATCATCACCATGTTCGCGGAGAAGAGACGGTAGGATGATCGATCCAGTATCCAGGTATGAATATCCGGAAGCGTGGGTCTCGCTGTGCCGCGATGAGGGCGACCTCGAATTGGTCAGCCGCGGAATGGCAGTGCTCACCTCCGACGGCAAGGTGCTGAAAAGGGGTTTCACCACGGGGACCACCGCGGCGGCCGCCTGCCTGGCGGCGATCGCGTCGTTGGGCACCGATGATCTTCGTTCGGTCGAAGTGAGGACGGTGGCCGGGATCCCCGTCCAGGTCGATGTCGAGGCCGGCAACGGAAAGGCCTCTTGCCGCAAGTATTCCGGCGACTATCCTGATGACGTGACCGCGGGCATCGAGTTCCGGGCAAGCTTCGTGAGGTTCCAGTCCCAGGCGGCGCTTGATGTCGGCGCGGGCATCGGCCGTTGGGACCGTGACACCCCGAGGTATCGGGCGGGGGAGCCTGCCATCAGCACCACGGCCCTGGAGTGCATACTCTCTTCGATCTCCGAGGCCTGCCGGGCCAGGGGAGAGACGGGCGCCCTGGTGCACCTTGAGGCGGTGGACGGGGCGAGGATAGCATTGAAGACCCTCAACGGCCGGATCGGCGTCGTCGGCGGCATCTCCGTCCTCGGCTCGACCGGGTTCGTGGAGCCGTGGGACGACCACCTCGGCCAGGACTCGATCGAGCGGGTCAAGAGGGCGGAGAAGGCCGTGGTCACCACGGGAAGGGTGGGACTGAGGTTCGCCCGCCTGCGATACCCGGACCGGGAGGTCGTCCTGGTCGGGGCGAACATCAAGGCGGCGATGGAGTCCCGGAAAGAGGGGATCGTGCTGTTCGGCCTCCCCGCGCTGATCATCAAGTTCATCGACCCATCGGTGCTGGAAGGGAGCGGATACCGCACCGTGGAGGAGCTGGTGATGTCTGAGAAGGGTCCTGAGGTCCTCCGCTCCTCGGTCCTCAGGTTCAAATCCATGTATCCTGGCCACGGGATCGTGATCATCGATAGGGCCGGACAGGTGATGGAGGGCGTTCCATGATCGTCATCGGGGTCGGCTGCGGCCCGGGCATGCTGACGATGGACGCCATCTCCCGGCTGGGCAAGGCGAGCAAGGTCTATGGCTCGGAGCGGGCCATCGAGATGGTGAGGAAGTACATCCCCGCGGGGTGCGAGGTCAACAGGATAAAGGACTACTCCCACCTGGACGAGCTTCCCTCGGACGCTGTCCTGCTGTCGACCGGGGACCCCATGCTTGCCGGGCTGGGCCACCTGGGGGATGAGGTCGTACCGGGCATATCGTCGATGCAGTGCGCCTTCTCCCGCCTGCGCCTCCCGTTGACCAAGGCGGTGGTGGTGGACGCCCACGGCAAGGACCAGGACGCCGCGATAAGGGAGATGCTCGAGGAGGTGGCCAGGGGAAGGATCCCGTTCGTCCTCACCGAGCCCGGCTTCGACCTGGAAGCGTTGGCTAAGGAGATGACTAGTGCGGGAATCGACTGCACGATTATCGTGCTGGAGAACCTGGGGTACGAGGACGAGGCCATATCCTTCGGGAAGGCCGATCACCTGCCCAGCGTATCGTCCAAGCTGTATTCCCTCATCCTGGTGAAGGACGGGTGAGCCCATGGACCGTCCCAGGATAATGATTGCCGGAGAGAGGAGCGGGGTGGGCAAATCGACCATCACCATCGGGATCCTTCTGGCCCTGAAGGCCAAGGGCCTTGAGGTCCAGCCGTTCAAGAACGGGCCCGACTTCCTGGACCCCATGCACCACAACGAGACTGGGGACCGAGTCTCCAGGAACCTCGATACCTGGATGTTTCCGGATTGGGTGCCGACTTCGTTCCACAGAGCGTCCTCCGGGGCGGACATCAGCGTGGTCGAGGGTTCGATGGGCCTGTACGACGGCATGGGAGGGAGAAGTGAGGAAGGCAGCTCGGCCTTCTTGGCCAAGCGGCTGCGATGCCCGGTCATCCTGGTGATCGATGCCCGGTCGTGCTCCAGGAGCGCGGGAGCGGTGGCCAAGGGCTTCAAGACCTTCGATCCCGCAGTGGACGTCAGAGGGGTGATCTTCAACCAGGTCGGCGGCCGGGATCACCTGGGCATGCTGGAGGAGGCCATCGAAGGACTGGGGCTGATCGGCCTGGGAGGCATTCCGCGGAACAGGGACGCATGCCTGGAGAGCAGGCACCTGGGGCTGGTGCCGGCGAAGGAGAGCGACAACCGGGAAAGGTATGACGAGATCCGGAAGATGGTCGAGGACAACCTGGACCTGGAAATGCTTCTTGACATCGCCCGCGGAGCCCCGGAGTGGGAGCATGCCGAGGAGATGACTATCGATAGATCGGGCAACTTCCGGCTGGCAGTGGCGAGGGACGCCGCGTTCAACTTCTACTACGAGGACAACCTGGACATTATGCGGTCGCTCGGTGCAAGCATCACCACATTCTCTCCGATCGACGGGGACCTGCCGGACGCCGATGGCTACTACCTCGGCGGCGGGTACCCCGAGCTCCATCTGGATGCGATGGAGGCGAACGATGCCCTGCGGAGCTCGCTGCTGAGGCGGATGAAGGAGGGAACGCCGGTCTATGCGGAGTGCGGGGGCCTGATGTACCTGTGCCGCAAGGTGAAAGGGCAGGACGGTAGGGCGAGGGAGATGGCCGGGGTGTTCGACGCGGAGGTCGAGATGACCCCCAAGCTCCAGGCGCTGGGATACGTGGAGGCGGAGTGCGTCGCGGACAGCGTCCTGTCCCCAGCCGGGGGCAGGGTCCGCGGCCACGTCTTCCATTACTCGAGGGTCGCCTCCCCCGGCGGGGAGCGGTTCGCTTACCGGCTCTCGAAGCCTAAGGGCATCGTCGGCCCATGGGACGGGATGGTGAAGGGCAGCGCCCTCGCCTCCTACCTGCACCTGCACTTCGGCAGCAACCTCGACTTCGCCAAGGGCCTGGCGCTCTCCTGCCTGGGGGAGCGGACGGGGCCGGGAACGAATGATGGACCGATGTCCTAGATGGTCCTCGGTCCGGCCGCTATCGCCTCGAGAAGGTCGCGGAAGGTCGCGTTCGCCGGGACCGCGCTCACGCGGACGCCCATCTGCTCCAGCCGCTTCCTGGTCGGCCCGCCCATGGCGCCCACGGTCCGGGAGTTCAGCATCTCGATGACCTTGTCGCGGGGGGCGGCCCTCTCCGCCGCCTCGATGAACGACGCCGCGGACAGCGAGGAGGAGAAGGCGAACGCGTCCACCCGCCCGGCCATGCTCTCGGCCACCAGATACTGCACTTCCGGGCTGTCGGGATCCGGTACCAGGTTGTACAGCACGATCTCGGTCACCTCCGCGCCGGCCTCCGCCAGACCGTCGTAGAGAACCCTCTCGCCGTGGGAGGAGCGCAGCAGGTAGACGCGTTTATATGCTAACCCCCCTCCCATCTGGCGGACGAGGCCTTCGGACGAGTACTCCTCGGGAATGGCGTCCACCTCTATCCCGCGGGCGCTCATGGCCTTCGCGGTAAGAGGTCCGATGGCGATGCGGTGCGCGGAGCTGAGCAGCGCCCGGGCGTCCTCGCCATGCCTCTCGGCCATCCTGGCCAGCGCCTCCACGCCGGTCGAGGAGGTGAGGATGGCAACGTCGACCTCGCCCCTCCTCGCCGCCCTGATGAAGCCCTCGAACTCCGGACCGTCGTTCGGCTCGATCTGCAGGGGGGACGCGGCCACCACGTCGAAGCCCATCTCCCTCGCCAGGAGGATCGACTCCTCCAGCTTGTCCTTCGGCCGCATGACCGCCAGCCTCATAGGAGATCACCCAGGACCTCGCGCAGGGAGGCGACCCCGCCTACCACGACCACCGCCGGGGAGCCCACTCTCTGGCGCTCGCACTCCTCAGCCACGCGGTCAAGGGTGGACAGGACCGCCCTCTGCGCCGGGGTGGAGCCGCGATGGACCACCGCCACCGGGGTGCTCGGGAGCATGCCGCCCTCCATGAGCCGGCGCATGTTCTGCGCCAGGTGGGCCATGCCCATGAGGATGACGATGGTACCGCCGGTGCGGGCCAGCACGCCCCAGTCGATCCTCTCGTCAGGGCGGTCATCGCGCTCGTGCCCGGTGACGAAGGTCACCATCGGCGCGTGGTCGCGGTGGGTGACCGGTATCCCGGCCATGGCGGGGGCGGCGATGGCCGACGTGACCCCGGGCACCACGTGAACCGCGATCCCGGCCTTCCGGAGCTCCTCCGCCTCCTCGCCCCCGCGCCCGAACATGAAGGGGTCGCCGCCCTTGAGCCGCACGACGGTTCGACCGGCCTGGGCCTCCTCGACGATGATGCGGTTGATACCTTCCTGCCTCACCTTATGGTGGCCGCCCTGCTTTCCCACGTCGATCAGCTTGGCGTCCGGGCGGGCATGGCCCAGAAGCTCGGAGTTAGCCAGCTGGTCGTACACGATGACGTCCGCGGTCCTCACCAGCTCCATCCCCCGCACGGTGATGAGGCCGATATCGCCAGGCCCGGCCCCGACCAGGTACACCTCACCGGGCAAGACCGCACCCCCCGACCGCCGGGCGCATGGCCTCGGCGATAGCCGTGAGGCCTTCCTCCATGCTCTCCAGGGGCACCGCCCGTTCTACGAACACGTTGTCCGACGAGCGTCCGGAGATCACCGAGCCCCGCACCCGGAGCCAGCTGCCCTGCAGCGTGGCCCATACCCCGATGGGCACCGAGCAGCCGCCCCCCAGCGCCCTCAGGATGAAGCGCTCGGCCTCCACCTCCGTCCTGGTCTTTCGGTCGTCCAGGAGCCTGAGGCAGGGAAGGTGCTCGCTATCTGCGGCGCACACGATGGCGATGGCGCCCTGTCCGACCGCCGGGGTGAACACCTCGGGATCGAGAACGTGGTACTGCTCATCGATCCCCAGGCGGACGAGGCCGGCGCGGGCCAGGACGATAGCGTCGTACTCCCCGCTCTTCCACTTTCTTATCCTGGTCGGCACGTTGCCGCGGAGGTCCCGGACGTCGAGGTCCGGACGCTTCCACAGCAGGACGGAGCGGCGGCGCACGCTTGACGACCCGACCACCGCTCCCGCCGGCAGCTCGTCCAGCGGCATGCTCGACAGCAGGACGTCCTCCACCGGGCCGCGCGGCAGCACCGCCGCCAGCTCGGTGCCCGGGGTGAGGTCCACGGGCATGTCCTTCAGGCTGTTGACCGCGGCGTCGATCTCCCCGGCCACGATGCGCTGGTCCAGCTCCTTGGTGAACGCGCCGTACCCGCCCAGGGAGGCGAGGGGGCGGTCGGTGACCCGGTCTCCCATGGTCTTGACCTCCCGGACCTCGATGCTCGCTCCTGGGCAGCGCTCTTCCAGCATAGCACTCACGATGCGGGTCTGCGCCAGGGCCAGGGCGCTCCCCCGGGTCCCGATGATCATGATGATACCTCGGCAAGGGCCTCGGCGATGGCGTCCACGACCCGGCGGACGTCCTCCTCGCTGTGCGCGGTGGAGAGGAAATTCGTCTCGAACTGCGACGGCGCCAGGTAGACGCCCTTGTCCAGAAGCCTGAGGAACATCCGGTCGAACAGCGCGGTGTCCGTGCCCAGGGCGTCCCGGTAGTTGATGACGGGGCGGGAGGAGAGGAAGAGCTGGAACATCGAGCCGATGCCGGCCACCTGGTGCGGGACCTTGCTGCCCCGCAGCGCCTCGCTCAGGCCCCGGCGGAGCAGGTCGCCCTTCCGGTCGAGACCATCATGCCCCTGGGCCTCGAGCTCTTTTATCGTGGCAAGCCCGGCGGCCAGGGACATGGGGTTCCCGGAGAAGGTCCCCGCCTGGTAGACCTTCCCCATCGGCGAGACCATCTCCATGATCTCCCGCGAGGCGCCGAACACGCCGATGGGCATTCCGCCCCCGGCGATCTTGCCCAGGGTGGTGATGTCCGGCGTGACGCCGAAGAGGCGCTGCGCGCCTCCCATGCTGAGCCGGAAGCCGGTGATGACCTCGTCGAAGATGAGCAGCGCACCGTGCTCGGTCGCCAGGTCCCTCAGTCCCTGCAAGAAGCCCTCCCGGGGAAGCACCGGGCCGATGTTGCCCATCACCGGCTCGACGATGATCGCGGCGACCTCTCCCTTGTTGGCGTCGAGGGCGCTCGCGGCCGAGGAAAGGTCGTTGTATAACGCGAGGAGAGTGTTCCGGGCGACCTCCTCCAGTACGCCGAGCGAGTTCGGCGCGCTATGCGTCGTCGCGCCCGAACCGGCCTTGACCAGGACGGCGTCGTGGGCGCCGTGGAAGCAACCCTCGAACTTGAGCACCTTACTGCGACCGGTGTACCCGCGAGCGAGGCGGAGAGCGTGCATCGTCGCTTCGGTGCCGGTGCTCACCACCCGCAGCATCTCGATCGATGGATAATTACGAACGATGGCCTCGGCGAAGCGGACCTCGTCCTCCACCGGCGCGCCGTACAGCGTGCCGCTCTCCGCCTGCTCCTGGACGGCGCGGACCACCGAAGGGTGGGCGTGCCCGAGGATCAGCGGGCCGAAGGCCATGCAGTGATCGATGTATTCCCGGCCGTCGACATCGAAGATGCGCGAGCCCTTGCCGCGGGAGATGTACCGGGGATAGGGGCGGAAGGCCCGCACCGGCGAGGACACCCCGCCGGGCATGAGCTTGCTCGCCTCCTCGTACAACTGCCTGGACCGGTCGCTCATCGCTCTCCCTCCAGCAGCGCGGCCGCCTCCTTGGCGAAGTAGGTGATGATTATGTCCGCGCCGGCCCGCTTGATCGACCCCAGCGCCTCCATCATCGCCCGGTCGTGGTCGATCCACCCGTTGGCCGCGGCGGCCTTGAGCATCGAGTACTCCCCGCTGACGTTGTACGCGGCGATGGGCAGGTCGAACTCCCTCCTCGCCTCGCGGATGATGTCCAGGTACGGCAGCGCGGGCTTCACCATCAGGATATCAGCGCCCTCCGCAACGTCCAGGCGCATCTCCCTCAGCGCCTCCTTCGCGTTGGCGGGGTCCATCTGGTGGGTCCTCCGGTCCCCGCTGCGGGGGGCGCTCTCGGCGGCCTCCCGGAACGGCCCGTAGAACGCCGAGGCGTACTTGGCGGCGTAGGACATTATGGGCACGTTCTCGAAGCCGGCATCGTCCAGCGCTTCCCGGATCATCGCCACCTGGCCGTCCATCATGCCCGACGGGGCGATCATGTCCGCGCCGGCCTCGGCCTGGCTGATGGCGGTGAGGCCGTACAGCTCCAGCGTCGAGTCGTTGTCCACCGCGCCGTCCCGAAGTACTCCGCAGTGGCCGTGGTCGGTGTACTCGCACAGGCACAGGTCGGCGATGACCAGGACGTCCGACGAGGCTTTGATCTCGCGGATCGCCTTCTGGGTCACGCCCTGCTCGTCCCACGCCCCGCTGCCCCGGGCGTCCTTGACCCGGGGCACGCCGAACAGCAGCACCGCCGGGATCCCCAGGCCGCTCACGGCCTCCGCCTCCCTGCCCACATGGGACAAAGGCAACGCGCTCACCCCGGGCATTGAGCTGATCTCCCTGGGAGCGTTGAGGCTCTCGTTGACGAACATCGGGCAGACGAGGTCGCGGACATCGAGCTCCGTCTCCCTCACCAGGCCCCTCACGGCCGAGCTGGACCGCAACCTGCGGGCCCTACTTGCTGGGAACATGTACCACACCATCCAATCTGAAGATGTCCTGAACGATCTCGAGTATCTCCTCGTCGCCCTCCCGGCAGGCGCCCTTCAGCACCTCGGTGGGATCGGCGAGGAACTTGCGGGTCATCACGTCCGCCAGGTCCTGGAGGACCTCCTCCACCGGTTCACGGCCCGAGGACAGCCGGTTCAGCGCCTTGCGCACCTCCCGCTCCTTCATCTCCGCGTACTTGCCGTACAGCCGCCCGAGGAGCGCGTCCGCCCTCATCTCCTTGATCCGCGCTCCCAAAGATTCCAGCTCCATGGCGATGATCTTCTCCGCGTTCCTGATCTCGGCGCGGCGCTTCAGGAGGTTCTCCTCCGCCTTGCCCCTCAGGCCATCGATGTCGTACAGCTCGACCCCGGGGACCTCGGTGACCTCGCTCTCCACGTTGCGCGGGAAGGAGACGTCGATGATGATGAGCCCGCCCTTCGGCTCGCGGAGGGCGACCGCGTCCTCCACATGCCTCTTGGTCACGACCATATGGGTCGCGGAGGTCGCCACCAGTACAACGTCGGCCTGGGCCATGAAGTGGACGAAGCCGTCGAACCGGACCGCCTTCCCGTTGAGGACCCAGGCGAGCTCCACCGCCCGGGAGTAGGTGCGGTTGGAGACGATCACCGCCCTCGGCCCCTTGCCGACGAGGTGCTTGGCGATGAGGGTGGCCATCTCCCCCGCCCCCACCACCAGGATGTTCTTGTCCGCCAGGGTGCCCAGCTTCTCCTCGGCCAGCTCCACCGCGGCGGTGCCGATGGAGACACAGCCCTTGTTCACCCTGGTCTCGCTCCTGACCTTCTTGCCGACGGAAATGGCCTTGCGGAATACGATCGAGAGCATCGGGCCGACCATTCCCTCGCGCTCGGCGCGCTCGAACGCCTCCTTCACCTGGAACTGGATCTGGTCCTCCCCGATGATCATCGACTCCAGGCCGCTGGCGACCCGCAGGATGTGCCTCACCGAGTCCCTGCCGGTCAGGTACTGCACCAGGTTCTGCTCGATGTCGAAGGGCACCAGGCCGTTGATGAGATCCTCCAGGCCCCTCCGGGTGGCGTTGATGTCGCTTGTGGCCAGATAGATCTCGACGCGGTTGCAGGTCCGGAGGGCGATGCACTCGCTCGCCCCGGGGAGGGCGATCCCTGCGGCCATGAGCTTGGACGGCTCCAGCTCCCCCAGCCTCTCGATGTCCGCCATAAGGGCCTGCTTATGGGTGATGTGCGCGCTTATTATCGAGTCCATCTACCTCACCACGATGCGCATCGCCAGTTCCCTGGCCTTTCCCGCGTCGCTCTCCAGCGCGCTCCAGACCCCGCTGTCCTGGAGCACCTCCCACAGCCGCTCCTCGCGCTCCCTCTGCGACGGCACCGCCTCCTTCGCCGCCCTCCTGAGGTCCTCCTGCAGCGCCACCATGCGATCGTATCGTCGGTCCAGAAGACGGTCCAGCTCCTGCCTGAGGAACTTGGACATGCCGGGGCTCCGTCCCTCGGTGGATACCGCCACCTTGTAGTTCTCCCGCTCCACCACCGACGGTATGAGAAAGGTCGAGAGCCCATCGGCCCGGTTGCAGAACCTGCCCTGCCGGGCCGCCTCCTCGGCGATGATGCCGTTCAGTCCCGGATCGTTCGTCGCGGCGACGACCAGGTCCGCCCAACGGACCATCTCCTGCAAGCTCTCTTCCACGTTCCCCCGACGCAGCGTGACCGACGGCAGGAAACCGTCGACGAACTCGCGGGATACGACGACGACCTCGGCCTCCGAAGCTAGATAGTTCGCCTTCCTGCGGCCTACCTCGCCCCCGCCGAAGACGACGGCCTTCCGGCTACTTAGATCGAACCATAGCGGTAGCATGCTCTATCCCCTTGTCGGGACGGTATCTCCGTAGGTAGATAAGATAAATGCCCTATATATTTGGATGTATCATCCAACTGCTCCCCCCGCTCGGCTGGATTTCCTGGCATCGGACGGATAAAAGGTTAATTAGGGATGGGTCCGATACCTGCCCGACCGCCTCTGCGGTCAGTGACAAGGGGATTTCGAATATGAAGACAGGAGTACTTGTAGTAGGCCACGGAAGCAAGCTGCAGTTCAACAAGGACCTGGTCGTCAACACGGCGGCCAAGATGGCCAAGATGAACGAGTTCGGTCCGGTGACCGCGGCGTTCATGCAGCTGAACGAGCCGGACATCAAGACCGGGATCAGGACGCTCGTCGACCAGGGCGTGGACACGATCTACGTTCAGCCCTGCTTCCTCGCGTCGGGGATCCACCTCACCGTGGACATACCCGGAGAGATCGGCCTGGAGAAGGGCGCGCGGGAGGCCAAGATGATAGTGGACGGGAAGACCGTGACCCTCCGCTACTGCGAGCCCATCGGCGACGATGACCGCATCGCCCAGATCCTGGCAGACAGGGTCAGGTCCCGGATGAAGCAGGCATAGGCATGAACGCAAGGGTCCTGGTGCTGGACCTCACCCACGGCGGTGAGGTCCTGGCACGGGAGTTCGCGTCCAAGGGCAGTAGTGTAACTGCCGTGGACATATATCGTACTGCGACGGCCGGTGCCAAGGACGCCCTCGCTGCCGCCGGGGTGCGTGTTCTCAACGATGCGCCGGCCGAGCATTTCGACCTGGGAGTGGTGCCGGTGCACTGCCCGGACCGCTATATCGGCCCGGCGACGCTGTCCCGCCGCATCACCGCCCNNCATGCCGGTGGTCGAGTTCACCGGGGTGAGGGGAAAGACCTCGGCCTGCCACGTACTGGCCCATGTGCTGGCGCGGGGCGGGGACCGCGTGCTGCTCCACACCAGCAGGGGGCGGCACCTCGTCCAGGGATCGGAATGGAAGACCCTCGCGGACCGGGTCAGCATCGCCCCGCCTTCCATCCTTTCCTTGAGCAGGGAGCATCCGCCGTGCGAGGTCGGGGTGTTCGAGGTGAGCCTGGGCGGCACCGGGGTGGCCGACGTTTCGGTCATCACCGGCCTGGATGATGATTACCCCATCGCCGCGGGGACCCGGAGGGCCTTCGACGGCAAGGTCCAGATGGCCCGCACCGCCCGGACGCTGGTGTGCCCGGTCCGGGAGAGGGAGCTGTGGGCCCCAGAGGTGCCTGACGGCGCGGGGATCGTCACCTTCGGCCCGGGAGGGGACCTCGACGTATCCTTGCCCGCAAGGCTGGAGCTGGGCAAGGGGGCGCCTCTCAGGGTCCGCTGGAAAGAGCGGGAGCTCGTCGTCCGCCTGCCGGGCACGTTCCTCGCTCCCAGCTACACCACGGCCTTCGCTGCCGGACTGGCCGCGGCCGGGGCGATGGGGGCGGACATGGAGCGGGCGGTCGCCTCGCTCTCGCAGTTCAAGGGCGTTCCCGGACGGGGGGACGTCGCCCGGGAGGGCGGCAGGTTCCTCATCCGCGAGCGCAACCCCGGGGTCAGCGCCGCGTCCATCGACTGGAACGTCGGCGTGCTGGAGCGGAGCTACGGCCAGCAGGACATCGGCATCGCCCTTGACCCGGTGAGCGCCAAGGTGTGCGAGAAGCTGGACATCTCCGATGTGCACGAGGTGCTGTCCCGCCACCCCTCGGTGAGGAGACAGTATATCATCAACATGCCCGGGCTGGGCAGGGAAGCGAACGGGTTCCTGCGCATCGACGGCCCGGGAGAGGTCCGGGGAAGGCACGAGGTGCTGGTGCACTGCATCAAGGAGGGGTACCTGTGAGGGACGTCCTCCACCCCCGCCCCAATCCCATCATCGCCGCGATGTACACCCTACGCGATCTCGATGCCGACGTCATCCTGATGCACGGGCCGGCCGGCTGCGGCTTCATGGCCGCCCGCCGGCTGGAGGAGGCCGGCGTCAGGGTGATGACCACCGGCATGCAGGAGAGCGACCTCATCTTCGGGGCGGAGGAGAAGCTGGTGCGGATACTGAAGAACGTGGACGACCGGTTCCGCCCGGGCCTCATCGGCGTGGTCGGGACCTGCGCATCGATGATCATCGGGGAGAACCTCGACGGGGCGGTCAAGAAGGCCGGGGTGAAGGCTACGGTCCTGCCGGTGGACGTCCACGGGTGCTCCGGCCCCAACACCTCCGGCGCGATAAGGACGCTGGAGGTGGCCGCGGAGAAGGAGGTCATCTCCTTCGAGGAGCGCGACCGCCAGAAGAGCATGCTGACGAGGGCGACGGCGATCGAGCGCGAGCGCGGGCTCACCAGCCGCGAGTACCTCGAGCCCCACCCCGGGGCCACCAAGCTTTCGGTAGGACGGGAGATCGTGAACGTTCTCCGACGCGGCGGAAAGGTCGCGGTGGCGCTGAACGCCAAGAAGGAGACGGCCTACGGCTTCGCGGACACCATGCGGGCCGTGCAGTACGCCAGGGACCGCGTCGGCGGGGAGACCGTCCACATCGGGAACCTCGATCCCGGGGTCGGCCTGCCGCGCATTCGTCGTTACGCGTCCAACATCCTGCGCGATCTTGGAGAAGCGGGGGTTGCCGCTCCGGCCCTCACCGGCGGCCTGGACGAGTACCCGGTGGCCGGGGAGAAGGCCGCGGTAGCGCTCGCCGAGTGCAACGCCGACCTGCGCGTCGTGGCCGGGCTGCCGCACGCGGTGCCCGGGCTGCGCAAGGAGGATGTCCTCGTCACCGACCAGCCCAGGGAGCTGCGCAACTACATCGATCAAGGATACCTCCTCTCCGTCGGGGAGGTCAACACCCACGCCGAGGTCATGAGCACCGACAGGGTGCTCTTCAGCGAGCTCGGGAACACCATCCGGGAGATAGTGGATAGGGGGTACGCATGAGGCAGATGGCGATATACGGCAAGGGAGGCATCGGCAAGTCCACGGTGTCGGCCAACCTGGCGGCGAGCTTCGCCGAGTCCGGGCTGCGCACCTGGTACATCGGATGCGACCCCAAGTCCGATGGAAGCATGACCCTGCTGCACGGCCGGAAGATACCGACCTTCCTGGAGCAGATGAAGGACGGCGGCGGGGAGGTGGTCTTCCAGGGATTCAAGGGCGTGAACTGCGTGGAGACCGGCGGCCCCCTGGCGGGGGTGGGCTGCGCCGGCCGGGGGATCATCGTGGCGGTGCAGAAGCTGGCCAAGGACCACTTCCGGGAGGAGGATGACGCCCTCATCTACGACGTCCCCGGGGACGTGGTGTGCGGCGGTTTCGCCGCCCCGCTGCGGGAGAGGTATGCCAACGAGGTGTACATCGTCACCAGCGGCGAGTACCTGGCGCTGTACGCGGCGAACAACATCGCCCGCGGGCTGGCCAACCTGGGGGTGGCGCTGGGAGGCCTCATCTGCAACTCCCGGGAGGTGGAGAACGAGCGGGAGGCGGTGTCCGAGTTCGCCCGCCGCATCGGCTCCCAGCTCATCGGCTTCGTTCCCCGCAGCGCGGTGGTCCGGGAGTGCGAGAACCGGGGGATGACGGTGGTGGAGGGCGCCCCCGACGACCCGCAGGCGGAGGCGTACCGCCGGCTCGGACGCTTCATCCTGGAGAACCGCAGCATGGCGGTGCCGTCGCCGATGGACCCCGAGGACATCCGCGCCCTGCTGCGGGAGATGCGATGAACGCACCACCGCGCCTGGTCATCGCCGGAGCGGGCAGCGGGGTCGGGAAGACGGCCATCGCGACCGGCATCATGTCCCGCCTGTCCCGCGATCTCCATGTCCAGGGGTACAAGGTCGGACCGGACTTCATCGACCCCATGTACCACGCCGCGGCCACCGGCCGGCCGTCGCGGAACCTCGACTCGTTCTTCATGGACCGCCGGACGCTGGTCGACCTCTTCGGGTGGTCCTCCCGCGACGCGGACATAGCTATTGTAGAAGGAGTTCGCGGGCTCTACGACGGGCTGACCGCCACCGGCGACACCGGCTCCACCGCGGAGATCGCCAAGTTCATCCGCGCTCCCGTCGTCCTCGTGGTCAACGCCCGGAGCCTGGCCAAGAGCGCGGCGGCCCATGTGCTGGGGTTCAAGATGCTCGATCCGGAGGTCCGCATCGCCGGGGTCATCCTCAACAACCTCAGCGGTGACCGCCACCGCCGCAAGGCCGTGGAGGCGGTGGAGTCGCTCACCGGCATCGAGGTGGTGGGGACGATCGAGAGGCAGAGGGAGCGGCTGCCGGAGAGGCACCTCGGGCTGGTGACGATGGACGAGGCGGGGGACGCCAGAGCGCTGATGGCCAGGATGGAGGACCTGGTGGTCGAGGTGGACATCGCGCGCCTCGCGGAGATCGCTCGTTCGGCCGAACCCATGGAGGCGCCCACGGCGCCCCCGTTCGAGGTACAGGAGGATAAAGGCGTCACCGTCGCGGTGCCCCGGGACCGCTCGTTCTGCTTCTACTATCAAGAGAACCTCGAGGCGCTGGAGGCCGCGGGAGCCAGGGTGGTCACCTTCCGCCCCACCGACGGCGAGAGGCTCCCGGACTGCGACGCCGTGTACATGGGCGGCGGGTACCCCGAGGTGCACGCGGCGGCGCTCGAGAGCAACCGCGACTTCCTCGATGGGCTGAAGAGCATCTCCGAGGACGGGGGCCTGGTCTACGGCGAGTGCGGCGGCATGATGGTCATGTGCCGGACCATCAGCGCCTACGGCCGGGTGAGCCGCATGGCCGGCATCTTCGACGCCCAGGCGACGCTGACCGCCGACCGCCAGGGGCTGGCGTACGTGGAGGCCCGGGGGACCGAGGACAACTTCATGTTCCCGGGGCGGGAGATCAGGGCGCACGAGTTCCACTACTCCCGTCTCGAGCCCCTACCCTCCGGCCCCTACGGGTTCTCGGTGCTGCGGGGAACGGGCATCGGGGGCTCGGTGGACGGCGTCATGGTCCGGCGGTCGATGGGCACCTACATGCATCAGCACGCCCTCGCCAACCGGGGCTGGGGTCGGGCGGTGGTCCACGCCGCCGGGGGCGGGCCGAGTACCTTCTAGCTCCTCGATCCTCGTAGATGCTCGTGCACGTCCAGCGCGCACGCCCGGGCGTCCCGCTCCGCCGCCGGGAGGTCCATCGGCCCCCTGGCCGAGCCGGCGAAGAAGATGCCTTCCGCGGAGGCCCGGGAGCCGTCAAGACAGGGGAATCCGGCGGTTCCCTGCGCGATGCCCAGGTCGTCGAACATCCATAGGTTCGACGGCGACTGCCTCAGGCCGGTGGCCAGCACCACCAGGTCGGCAGGGATCTCGTACAGCTCCCGCAGCAGGGTGTTCTCCCCGCAGACCAGCAGGCGGCCGTCCCTCTCCGTGACCAGCGACGGCTGGCCCCTGATGAAGCGGACGCCTCTCCGCCGGGCCTCGCGGTACAGCGCCTCTTGCCCTGGACCGGTGGTCCGGATGTCGATGTACAGGACGGCCACCTCGCAGGAGGGGTCTTCCAGCTTCAGCGCCAGGGCGTTCTTGATCGAGTTGGCACAGCACAGCGCGCTGCAGTACGGGACCCCCCGTCTCTCGGTCCGGGAGCCCACGCACTGCACGAAAACCGCTGACCTGAGCTCTCCTTCGATGAGCGGCGCGCCCGCCGAGAGCCTCTCCTCCAGCTCCTGGGCGGTCAGCACTCCCTTGCGCCCGTGGCCGTACTCCGGCACCAGCGCCGCGGGGACGCCCTCCAGGCCGGTGGCCACGACCACGGCATCGGCCTCGATCCGGCGGCCGTCGTCCAGCTCCACGGCGTGCCTGCCGTCCTCCCGGCCCCAGGAGACGATCTCCCTGGACGGCAGGACCTCGATGGCGGGGTCCCCGGTCACTTGATCGATCAGCTTGGAGACCGCTTCGCGGCAGGGCCGCAGGTCTGGGAACGCGAGGCCGGCGCGGGCGGCCCTGCCGCCAAGGTGGCCGGTCCTCTCGATCAGGGACACGGCGTGGCCGAGGGACGACAGCGCCCGGGACGCCGACATGCCGGCGACCCCGCCTCCGATCACTAGGACCCTGCTCTTCCTTTCCTCCGTCGCCTCGATGCTCACGGGGCCTCTAACGCCGGCGGATTTCATCAAGCTATCGCAATCCGCGCTCCGCGGACCGGCGGGGCGGAGCGCTCCGAGCGGGGGGCGGAGGACGGCTTCCGGGCATCCTTGGTCAAGCAGGCCAGTCACCCAGATGTTTGCCTCTAGATCGGTTCTCCTCGCTTAGTGGTATCGATGATGATAACCACGTGATAACGAGTTTATAACCTCATTCTAGTGGCAGAGAATGGGACTCCAAAAGGGTCCAAGTGATATTCGATGGGATGCACGAACAGTCTTACGGAGACGGAGGTCCGCAGAGGTTTTCGCGGCGTGATGCAGGATGGAGTGGCCAGCTCGGCCATGTTCACGCTGACCAGCAGCACGTTCCTCACCGCGTTCGCCCTGGCTCTAGGTGCCTCCGAGCTTATCATTGGTCTCCTGGCGATGATCCCGGCCCTGGCCAACATCGTCCAGCTGCCAACTACATACTTGATAGAGAAGATCCGGGTCCGCCGGTCGATCACGATCCTCGCGGCGGCGCTCAGCCGGTCCTTCTGGCTGGTCATAGCGACGATCCCCCTGCTGGTCCCCTTCGAGATAGCGCTACCGCTGGTGCTGGTGGCGATGGTGCCGAACTCCCTGCTGGGCTCGATCGGAGCATGCAGCTGGAACTCCTGGATGAAGGACCTCCTGCCCAACAGCGAGCTGGGAAGGTTCTTCTCCAAGCGCATGATGCTCAGCACCGCCTGCAGCATCCCCATGGGGCTCACCGCGGGGTTCTTCACCACCTGGTGGGGGAAGACCTTCCCCTCCATGATGATCGAGGGCTACTCCCTGCTGTTCGTCGGCGGGTTCGTGTTCGGCCTGATCGGGGTGCTGTGCATATCCCGGATACCTGAGCCAAGGATGGGCAGCAACAGGTCCGTCCCCGGGTTCGGGGCCCTGCTCAAGAAGCCGTTCGGGGACACCAACTTCAAGAACCTCATCGTGTTCCTCACCTCCTGGAGCTTCGCCATCAACCTGGCGCTGCCCTTCCTGAGCGTGTACATGCTCACCAGCCTGGGCATGGAGACCTCATCGGTGATGGTGTTCACGGTCATCGGCCAGATCTCCAGCATGGCATTCTTCAAGGTGTGGGGAAGGCTCTCCGACCGCTTCTCCAACAAGTCGGTCCTGCGCGTCTCCGGCCCCATCCTGATCGGGTGCTTCCTGCTGTGGGCCTCCACCGTGCTCTTCGAGTCCGCCCCCGTCCTGATCGGGCTGGTCGTGCTGGCCGAGGTCCTGATGGGCATGGCCACCTCCGGCGTCAGCCTGGTGTCCGGCAACATCAGCCTGAAGCTCGCCCCCAGCGGGGAGGCCACCGCCTACCTGGCCTCGACCTCCCTGTTCGCCGCGCTCGCCACCGGCGTCGCCCCTCTGTTGGGAGGCATCATCGCCATGTACATGCCGAATTGGGAGTATTTCTTCCTCGTCGCCGCAATGCTAGGCTTTTTCTCCTTGCACCGGCTTACCCTGGTGAAGGAGGATGGCGAAGTGCAGGAGCGCGTGGTCGTGAAGGAGCTCATCTGCGAGATGCGGAAGGGCTGCTCCGTTTCCCACATCAGGAGTGGCATCCGCGATGCCACCGTGGGACTGGCTCAGACCACTGCCGCGCGCTACAGGAGGCACCGGGACGAGGACGACCCTGCCCCCCGCTCGGCGCTGCTCTCCCGGAGGTACTGATGAAGTTTCCAACCACCATGCAGGGCCTTTCCCTCTTGGGAGTGGCTGCCGTGCTGCTGGCGATCCCTCTGTTCATCGTTGGCGTGGTGCTCGGCAGATTGCATAACCACCCTGAACCCAAGCGGCTCAGGGACTACCTGCTCCTTCCTCCGACCGATTGAAAGAGCAGCCATCGCGGAAAACCGCCTCACTTGGTCAAGAGGTCACCGGGTCGCTTGCCCTTTGCGGCCCCGGGCGCGCGCAGTACCTCCCGCGCCCTTGACCTGAGGCCTCCTGTTCTCGACCGTTCCGCCCCGGAGGGGCGTCTCGCTGACCGCCTGAAATGGCGTTCTACTTCTTCGCCCTGGGATCCTCTATCAGCGCATCCCGCCGCTCTCTCGAGACCAGGAACGCCCCGGCAGCGATCGCGCACGCTCCCGCCATCAGCTCCGCCGGGAGCTCGACGTCCTCGACCGGGTAGTATATCAGGGCCAGGAGGCTGACCGCTCCGGCCAGGCCCAGGAGGCCGAAGAGCGGCAGGCGTACGGCCCCCGTCCGATCGATCATCACCTCCCAGGTCCCCAGCCAGTCCCGGTACAGCATCGCCATGATGATCATGAAGGACGCCCCGAAGAGCCATTCCAGGGGCGATGTGATCTCGGTGATGATCGAGGCCTCGAAGTAATCCGGATAGTGATAGGGAACGAAGGGCCCGAGCGCCGGCCACAGCAGCGTGACCGGGTTGTCCCATATCGTGTCCAGCACCAGGTGGCTGGCGACCCCGGCGGCCAGGACGAGGACCAGCGGGGTGCTCTTGTACCTCCACGCCGCCGCCCCGGCCACCGCCACCATGCCCAGGAACAGCATGGTGTGGGCGTAGATGCGGCCGGAGTCCAGGGTGCTTTGCAACACCAGATGGCCGAGCGGTTTGTCTATGATGTCCGGCAGGATCGAACCCAGCGCCGCCACCGGCACCACCACCCTCTTGCCTATGAACTTGTACGCTACCAGCCCGAGGATCGTGCCGATGAGCAGGTGACAGAACACGAGCACGAGCTTGCATGCAGGTCGTTCTTAAAAAGATTCGCGGCGCCAATTATTTATCCATCTTGGACGGAACCTCCTCAGGGCATCTCATGGGCGATCGGAGGAACGGCAGGATAAGGGAACTGGACTTCATGCGGGCGTTCGCCATCCTCGGCGTGGTGGCCATCCACGCTGGCAGCTACTCGGAGGCGATCGTCGGCCCCAGCGTGATCCCCTTGGCGACCGAGTACATCGCTCACCTCTCCGACTTCGCCGTGCCGCTGTTCTTCATCATTTCCGGGTTCCTGCTGGCATCGCGACCCCTGGAACGCAAGGACTGGGGGACGTTCTACCGGCGCCGGCTGATGACGGTGGTGCCCCCGTACCTGTTCTTCTCCGGCGTGTACCTCACGTACAACTACTGGGTGCTGGGGCAGACCGACCTGGTCCAGGCGGCGTGGTCCATCCTGCTCTTCGACGCCGTGGGAGTGTTCTGGTTCCTCGGTGCGATGATCCAGATGTACCTCCTGTTCCCCTTCCTATCGGCCTGGCTCGACCGCCTCTCCGCCAGGCGGCAGGAGTGGAAGCTCCCGGTGTACGCCGGCGTCCTGTACGTGGCGTGGTACGCAGTTCTGGCGGTGGCTGGGTACGGCGCGAACGAGATCGTGACCCCGACCGGCGACATCGGCTCAAGGCTGGTGGGCTTCCTGTTCCCCGGATACCTGCTGTTCTTCGCTATAGGCATGTACATCGCCCGCGCCCCGTCCGCCGCCTCGCGCGGGATCAGCGAGCTGGGGCGGACGCCGATGGCGGCGGTGATGCTGGTCGCGCCGGTCGGCCTGCTGCTCCTCGACGACTCGTGGTTCCTGTGGTCCATGGCCGTGGTGCCGTACACCATCCTCGCCTCCGCCCTGGTGTACCGGGCCTCCGCCCGATTGGCCGCGAGGGCCGGGCCGGCGCCCCGGTCGATGGAGGTGGTGGGGAAGTACTCCTTCGGGATCTACATGGCCCATATCCTGGCGCTCGCCATCGCCGCCAACCGCCTGTGGGCGATCGGCCTCAATGCCGGGGACGTGTCGTTCTACCTGCTGCTGTACGTGATGGCAATCGCCATCAGCATGGTAGGCCTCTTCCTCCTGAACCTCCTACCCTACGGCACCCTGGTCTCCGGGGTGCGCACCAAGGACGGGAAGCGCCAGAAGCTGCTCTGGTGGAAGAACGAGGAGGACAACGCCGTTCGGCCATCCTAGGGGCCGAGAGCGTTTCGGCCGGGCGCCTCACAATATGGAAGGATTATTATTGGCGATTCGGTTCTAAGGGGCGGGAGACAATGCTAGAGATCAAGAACCTCACCGTGGAGGTGGGCAACCGCCGCGTGCTGAAGGACATCAGCCTCTCGGTCATGTCCGGCTCCACCAGCGTGCTGTTCGGGCCCAACGGCTCGGGTAAATCGACCCTGCTCTCCACCATCATGGGATTGGGCAACTACAAGGTGGTCAGCGGCCAGATCCTCCTGGACGGGAAGGACATCACCGACATGCCGATACACGAGCGGGCGAAGCTGGGCATCGGGCTCATGTCCCAGCGGCCTCCGAACCTGGTCGGGGTGCAGCTGAAGACGATGCTGCAGGTGACCGGGCACGGGAAGGTCGACCCTGCCGAACTGGCGGGAACACTGGGCATGGAGAGGTTCCTGGACCGGGACGTCAACGTTGGGTTCTCGGGCGGGGAGATCAAGCGCTCGGAGCTGCTGCAGCTGGCGGCCCAGAACCCCTGCATGTACCTCCTCGACGAGCCGGAGTCGGGCGTCGACCTCGAGAGCATCGAGAGGGTCGGGAAGATGATCCACGACCTCATCTCCGGAGGCATCACCTGCGCCGGAAGGAGGGAGCGGGAGGGCAAGAGCGCCCTGGTGATCACCCACACCGGGCAGATACTTGACTACATCGAGGCGGACCGGGGCTACGTGCTGTGCAACGGCACCATCTCCTGCGCCGGCAACCCCAGGGAGCTGTTGAGAGAGATCCGCGCGAAGGGATACGAGGAGTGTGTGAAATGTCGGTTAGTAAGGATGAGCTGAGAAAGCGTGCGGAACTGGCCCTGGAGAAGAAGGCCGCCTACGGCGAGGACTTCGCCCTCGACAAGTTCAAGAAGGGCGCCGAGGACATCCCTCAGGAGCCGAGCCTCATCAAGCTGTCCGACGAGATGCAGAGCACCCTCCTGCGCTCCGGCGTGGTTCCGTCGGAGCAGGGACGGGAGGGAAGCTTCGTGGTCCTGGACAACTCGGTCATCGCGTCCTCGGTCCTGGGCAAGGGCTTCGAGCTGATGGACACCCGGGACGCCCTGAAGAAGCATGACTGGCTGAAGGAGTACTCCTGGCAGGCGGTGCAGCCCGACGCCGACAAGTACACCGCCAGCACCTACCTCGCCGACGCACCGGGCTACTACATCCGGGCGCTGCCGGGGCAGAAGGTCAAGATGCCGGTGCAGACCTGCCTTATGGTCGGCCACGAGAACACCGCGCAGACCGTCCATAACATCATCATCGTGGAGGAGAACGCCTCCCTCGAGGTCGTGACCGGATGCACCACCAGCCCCCACGTCGAGCGCGCCATCCACATGGGCATCTCGGAGTTCTACATCAAGAAGGGCGGGAAGCTGACGTTCACCATGATCCACAACTGGGCCGAGCAGGTCGGGGTCCGCCCGAGGACCGGGATAGTGGTCGAGGAGGGCGGGTCGTACGTCAACAACTACGTCATCCTGAAGAAGGTGCGCAGCGTGCAGACCTACCCCACCGCCAGGCTGGTCGGCAAGGGCGCGGTCGCGCACTTCAACACCGTGGCGGTGGCGCAGCCGGGAGCGGAGCTGGACCTGGGCTCGAGAGCGGTGCTGAGCGCCCCCGAGACCAAGGCGGAGATCATCTCCCGGTCCATCACCACCGGCGGCACGGTCATCAACCGCGGCCGGCTGGTCGGCGAGGCCAGGGACATCAAGGCCCATCTGGAATGCCGGGGCCTGATCCTGGGGAACCAGGGCGCCAACATCGCCATCCCCGAGCTGGAGGCCCGCGTGCCGGACGTGGAGATGACCCACGAGGCGTCGCTGGGCAAGATCGCCCGGGACCAGGTCGAGTACATCATGTCCCGGGGGCTGACCGAGGAGGAGGCGGTGGGAATGATCGTCCGCGGCTTCCTGGAGGTCGGCATCCGCAACATCCCCGAGGAGCTGAAGGCGGAGATCGACAAAACGATCGCCCAGAGCGAGCTGGCCAAGGGCTGAGCTTCTCTGGGCCCAAACTTTATATTATTTTAGAATACATATCGGAACGAAGCGGCCGCATAGTCGAATCTCGATAGATACAATCCATCTGGCCGTTCGAAAAAGCAAGAGCGATGATGATATGCCGGTGAAAAGATTAATAAAGCCTCTATACTTCCGGAATTATCAGAACGGAGGCACTCTGTAATGAGAATTTCTGCAGACCAGGAGGAAATTTGCATCCTTGAAGCGATAAGGACCGCAAATGCTCACCGTGAAGAATTGGCCGAATCCTTGGTGGACAACTCTGTCCTCATCATCATGGCCGCTACCGCCAGAAGGGATCTGACCGTTCGCGAGATCTCGACCGTTACCGCTATTCCCTTGGCGACCTGCTACAAGCTCGTGGAGAAGATGGCCGGAATTGGCCTTCTGGCCGAGACCGGCAAGGTACGCACCTCCACTCGGGGAAAGGCGTCGATGTACAGCTCGTCCATGAAGACCTTCTCCGTCGACGTTTCCAATGGGCTCATCGAGATCAGCATCATGTGGAAGAACGGGCAGACCATGAACGTGGTCCGCGAGGTATGCTCCACCATGATCCCCGGCGATATCGTGTCCAGCGCCGATGCCGAGGGCATGGCGACCAAGTGAACTCGATTACTCTTAAAGCGCTTCTCACGCTCGACCCTAATGAGCGTGAAAAACTCTTATCTTATTCTTCGATGGCCGCGGTGGGGGCGGCCGGGCGTCAGGAAGCTTCGAGGACGCTCCTTCCAGCATCCAGGCGTGAAAAATATAGCTGTTATAAATTAGTAAAACTCTTATATTCTCAAATGGCTCCAGCGTCGAGGTATCTGATTGTCACCCCATGGTCAGAGGCCGGCAGGCATTCTTGTCGTGATCGCCCTTCTGGTCTGCGCGCTGTCACCCTTCACGCTCGTCCAAACGACCGAGGCCCGGTTCGCGGGCTCCGAGCCGGTGAACGGCAACCAGGAGCTTATCTCTCACCCTACCCTGCCGTTCGCGTACTACGGCGGGAGCTCGGAGGTCATCGTTTACAACTACAACACCGGGACGACCACCGCTCATTCCCTGGGCGATGACGGCACCTTCGTCAGCTCCATGGACATCAACGCCGCGGGCACCAGCCTGGTGGCGGCGTGCGGGTCCTCGATCTACATCCTGACCCTGGTGGACGGTGTGCCGACCTCCATCACCCCGATGAGCTCGGATGACGGGATCGTCAGGAGCGTGTGCTACGGTCCGGGCGACGTGATCTATGTCACCTACGAGAGCAACTATGTCATCGAGGCGTACAGTGGGGGAGTAGTCATCGATGGCTCCCAGGTCGATACCGGGCTCACGGAGGCCTGCGTCCTGGAGACCAATGAGGACAGGAGCGTCCTGATCGCCGCCTCCATGGGCGGATCGGATACCACCATCATCACTTACGACATTCCCACCGATCCGGCGGTTGCTCCGACGGAGAAACTGCGCTCGAGCCCCATCACCGGGAAGCTCGCGCAGCTCGAGGCCGCCGGCACCAGCATCTACCTGGCGTGCACCGGGGCCGATGGAATCCAGGTGGTGTCCCTTGAAACCCTTGCGGTGACCGCGACCTATGGGCCGATGCTGGACAACCCGTCCGGGATCGCCCTGTCCAGGGACAACACTGTGGTGTTCGGGGTGAGCGCGAACGGACCCTCGTACCCTACCGGGCAGGCGGCGATCTACGCCTTCGATACCTCCGGGGCGCGGCTATCGACCAAGTACGTCGACTATGTGGCCGGACCGATCGCTCCCGGCAGTGAGAAGTGGAACGTCGTCACCGCCTTTCCGCTGAAGTTGGAGACCGTCGGGCCGGAGATCACGGCGAACGCGCCCCTCCCCGACTCCGTTTACGCATACTCTCCAGGCTTCGTGCGCTTCAACATCATCCACGACCCGGTGATTGACGCCGGGTCCGTCACCGCCACGGTCGACGGCACGCCGTACCCCGTGGTCAGGATGACATCTCAGATCTACCAGGTCAACCTCACCTCCGCGCTCCCCGCCGGGGCCCACTCCGTCAGCATATCGGTGCCCTGGGGCGGTACGACCATATCCGCCAGCTGGTCGTTCACCAGCGGCTCGACCAGCGGGTCGGCGCTCCAGCCGTCGCTGAGCATGATCGACCCCGTCCCCGGATCGACCACCGATGCCAGCCCGGGCCAGATCGTCCTGGGGGTCGACATGCCGGCGCCTCCCCCGTTCAGCACCGAGATCACCGTCAAGGTCAACGACCTCACGCTGAGCGCGGTCGCCGACCCCGATGACCTGACAAGGTACACCGCCATCCTCCCCTCCGGCCTGGACCTCGCAGGCGAGAACAACGTGACCGCCATCGCCGTCGTGGACGGCTTCGAGGTCAACGGCACGTGGAAGTTTACCGTGGAAGAGGATACGGGGCCCGAGGAATCGTACTCGATGATAGATCACGGCGATAACTTCAGCATCCCGGCGCCGGTCAACTGGACGGTGCTGAGGGACTTCGGCGGATGGGAGCTGGCGTTCACCGGACCGTCATACCAGAGCATCGCCACCAACGTGTTCGTGGACATCGTCCATGACCCCTCGGTGAGGGCGAACCGGGAGTACATCGAAGCCTACGCCCAGACGGTCCTGTCGGACACCATCGCCGCCGGTGATCAGGCGGAGATGGTCGGCGAGGTCAACCACACCGCGATCTCCAACCTCACCGCCGGGGTGTGGAAGATCCGGCTGACCGATAAGGGAGTCCAGGAGGCCTACGCGCTCATCGTGGACGAGGTCAACGGCGACCGCTGGCTCATCATGTGCTCCGCCTCCGACACCAGCTTCATCGACCTCTGGCCAATATTCGAGCACATGATCAGCGGAGTGGAGATCGAGGCCGCCGGCGCCCCTCCGGTGGTCGTTCCCCCGTCCACTCAGGGATACGTCTACTACCGGATGCTGGGCGACTACCAGCTGATGATCCCGGACAACTGGACCATTAAGAGGGAGGCCGCCGCCGGCGACCTCACGGCATCGCTGAAGCTCATTGGCCCCAAGGTCGGGGACCTGCACGTGACGATACTGCTGCAGAACGGCACCGACGCCACGGTCCAGGATGACCGGGATTACCTGCTCGGGCTGGTGCAGAGCAAGTTCCTCCCGGAGCTGGAGGCCAGGGGGATCGAGGCCTCGATCTACGAGGAAGCACGCATCCTGAGCATCTCCAACCACGCCACCCTGGTGTTCTCCATCAGGTGGACGGACCTGCAGAACGAGCTGTCCGTGGTGCAGGAGATCTACTTCATCGTGGACGAGGAGAACCACCGCTACTGGAGGTTAACCTGTGAGGCGCCGGAGGAGGCTTACGTCTCGTACGTGCAGGTATTCGACAAGGTGGCCCAGAGCTTCGCCCCCCTCAGCAGCTCGAACGCCCCGACGACGAGCGGCGGACTGCTCTCCGACCCGACCACGATGCTGATGATCGCAGTCCTGGTGGTCACCGGGGCGGCCGCGGTGATCGTGTTCCTGGTGGCCAAGCGGTACCGTCCCCGGATCTGAGCGGTCACTCGGCCGGGGACTCCATGATCTCGAACTCGTTCCCGTCCTCGTCGGTGAACCTGGCGATGAGACGGCCGGCGGCGTCCCGCATCGGCTTCAGCGGGAAGTCCACCGCCTCGTCGACCATGACCTTGTGGAAGTCGTAGATGGAGTCGGTGATGAACACTATCCCGGTCTGGATGCCCGGGGCCTCGCCTCCCTCCCGGGGCAGGTGAAGCACCAGCTCCGCGCCTCCTTCGGGCATCGACAGGCGGGCCAGGCCGTTCCTCTCGTCCATCGCCTTCAGGGTGAGGCCGAACACCGTGGTGTAGACCTCCACCGCCCGGGGCAGGTCGCTCACCGGCACCCACACCTGCCCAATCCTCAGCAGCTTGCCGTGTTCTATCTCCGGGGTCTCCCCGCCCATGGGATCTCCGAGGGGCATGCCCGCAAGAGGGACGGCCGGAGGATATTAGGTTTGCTCCCCGTCAAACCCAACGATTTATAGGGGCATTCGTATGTGTGGATGAGCAATCAGTGACCTCTGATGGTTAGCGCGAATGAGAAGTACATCCGCCCCAAGGCCTCCCGGTGGGAGCTTGGTCTCAAGGAGATATGGGAGTACCGCGAGCTGCTGTACTTCCTCACCCTGAAGCAGATCAAGACCAAGTACAAGCAGACCTCCATCGGGATCGGATGGGCCGTCCTGCAGCCGCTGCTGACGACGATCATCTTCGCGGTCATCTTCTACAAGGTGGCCGGGCTGAGCACGGGCGGCATCGAGCCGATACCCTTCCTGTACGCCGGCCTGATGCTGTGGACCTTCTTCTCCACCGCGCTCAACGGCGCGTCCATGAGCCTCATCACCAACGTCGCGATGGTCACCAAGGTGTACTTCCCCCGCATCCTGCTGCCGTTGAGCTTGAACATCGCCGCCCTGCTGGACTATGCCGTCGCGTGGGGGCTGTTCATAGTCATCATCATCCTCACCGGGGAATCGCTGTCCATCTTCCTGCCGCTGGTCATCATCCCGCTGGTGATGACCTTCTTCCTGTCGTCGGGACTGTCGTTCCTGATGTCGGCCATGTCCGCCAAGTACCGCGACGTGCAGTACATCGTGCCGTTCTTCATCAGCGTGCTGCTCTTCGCCACCCCGGTCCTCTACCCGGCCTCCTGGGTACAGAACGAGAGCCTCCGGTGGATCCTTCCCCTGAACCCCTTGGCGGGCATCATGTCCGCCCAGCGCGCGTTCATCTTCGGCTCCACGCTGGACATCGCGCTCTTCCTGATGGCGATACCCATCACCATGGCGGTGTTCTTCTTCGGGCTGCTGTACTTCAAGGCATACGAGCGGAAGATGGCCGACATCATATGACGCGGCCGCATGGTCCAGGAAGGCGGCCTGCCCGGCCTAGTATCGACCTTTCAATATTATTGCTACTCACATAAATAGGACCTAATCGCATGCGGGAACGAGAAAGATGGGGGTTCAGACTGGTATGGCCAAGGGGATCGCCGAGGACCGCAGGCTGCAGAGGTACGCGGTCCTGCTTTCCATCACCGCGTTCCTGGTCCTGACAGTGGCGGTGCTCGCCGTGTACGCCTCCCCAATGCGGGGATACGAGTACTCGGTGTACGGAAGCGCCCCGGTCATCTTCTGGATCGCCATCATCTTCTGCCAGCTGACCGGCATATTGCTCTTCTACACTTACTACGGGACGGGCAAGCGGTTGTGGACGGTGGGCATCTTCCAGATCCTGCTCTCCAACTTCATGCTGATGACCCTCTACCTCTACAAGGGGTTCATCTACCTGGAGAGGACGGACTCGCTGTCCTATGTCGGGTACGCCAAGGACATCATGTTCGGCGGCCACTTTCCCTCGTCCAACTTCTACCCCTCCGCCTCGATAGTGATGGCGATGGCCGGTGATGTGCTGGGACAGGGGATCATCCTGATGTCCCAGATCTTCCCGGCCATCTTCTTCACCGCGTACACCGTCGGCATCCTGTGCTGGGCCCGCGCGATCTGCGCCAAGCCCCGGTTCGTGACCTCGATGATGCTGGCGTCGATGCCCATATTCTTCGCCTGGTTCATCCCTACCTTCTTCAACCAGACCCTGTGCGTCCTGCTGCTACCGCTCTTCTTCTTCATCATGTGGAAGTGCATGACCAGCGATCCGCGGTACAAGACGCTCCTCGCCCTGCTCGTCGTGTTCTTCATCGTGGGCCATCCCCTGGTGGCCATGACCGTGCTGCTGTTCTTCGCGGTCGTGCTGTTCGTGGAGATGTTCGCCAAGAAGAGGAAGAAGACCTTCTCGGCCAACATGATCATGTACGGCTTCGTGCTGCTGTTCGGCTGGATCATCGTCCACGCCCTGCTGGTGAGGGACCTGCGCAACATCACCGAGCAGCTCCTGGGCTTCGTCGACGGCATGAGCACCTTCAGCAACGCGTCCCAGCAGGCGTCCCAGATAGGCCTGCTGTCCTCTCTGCAGTCCGTCCTGGTGTGCGTCGCCGACGACCTGGTGTTCATCATCCTCACCCTGGTCGCCGGGATCATGATACTCAAGCGGGGCTGGAAGACCCACCCCCTGACCGTGCTGTTCGCCCTGTTCATCGTGGGAGGGGGTTTCCTGGCCGTGCTCGTGCTGTTCACCTTCGCCCACAACCCCTTCCGGCTGATCAATCTCAATTTCATCATGATATTCACCATACCGCTGGTGGGCTACGTCATCTACGTCCTGAGGAAGGCGAACAAGAGAAAGTTGGGCCTGGTGGCCTCGATCATCGTCGTGTTCTGCCTGATCTCCTCGGTGTTCACCGCCTACCAGGACCCCAACGCGGTGTTCCCCAATGCCTCGGTGACCCGGTCGGAGATCACCGGGGCCAACTGGCTGGTGACCGAGAGGGACCTCGATGACTTCGGGCTGTTCACGGTGCAGACGAAACCATGGAGATACGCGGACCTCATTTACGGGGCGGCGTTCAAGCGGGCGAACGACGATATCCTGGCCAACGATAGGACCGTGAGCTTCCACTTCAAGTCGTTCCTGAACGCCAACACCTCCTCCGGGAACAGCGTCTATCTCGTGACCACGACCTATGAGGAGATAGCGTACACCGTGACCTGGGCGGTCACTGACAAGTACAACGCCGACGACTTCAACAAGCTCACCTACCTGGACACCGTGAGCACTGTCTACAAGACGAGAGATATGAACATCTACATGAGGTCATGGTGATGCACCGGTCCCCTGACCCGGGAGCGGGGCGAGGGAGCGGCAGGACGGTCCTGATGATCGGTCCTCTGCCCCCGCCCAACGGAGGGGTCGCCAACTTCGTCCGCAACATGAGGGACATCCTTCCTTCGGCAGGATACGAGGTGAATGTCTACCGGACCGGGGGCTCAGGAAGTTCCTCGATCGCCCAGCCGGCCCGCGACCTCGGCGCCGTGCTCCGCTTTCTGCTCACCTCGCGGAGGCATCGCGCGGACATCGTCCACGTGCACACCTCCTCCTACTACAGCTTCATGCGGAACGTTCCCTACATCTCCTGGGCCCGGCGCTCCCGGGCCGCGGTGGTGGTCCACATCCACGGCGGGATGTTCACCGAGTTCTACGACGGCGCCTCCCCGCTGACCAGGCGTCTCGTCAGGAAGGCCCTTGGCGGGGCGGACGCGGTGATGGTGACCTCTCCCTCGTGGACGGGCCCCATCGCCCGCATCGCCGGCCCGGGGCCGGAGCTGGTGTCCATGGCCAACGGGTTCGATGCCGGCACCTTCCGCCCGGCGGACCGGATGGAAGCGCGGAAGGAGCTGGGGATCCCCGAGGAGGGCCGCGTCCTGGTGTCGGTCGGGTACCTGGAGCCGATCAAGGGGCATTCGTACCTCATCGACGCCATGGCCGGGGTCGCGAAGAGCGCCGGGGACGTCCGCCTCTACATCCTGGGCGACGGCTCGCTCCGCAAGAGCCTCGCGGACCAGGTCAAGGAGCGCGGCCTCGCCGACGTGGTGAGGTTCGTGCACGAGCCGTTGCCGTCCTCGGGCATCGCCCGGTGGATGAGCGCCGCCGACCTCTTCGTCCTGCCCAGCCTGGGGGAGGGCAACCCCACGGTGATGTTCGAGTGCCTGGGCTGCGGCCGCCCGTTCGTGGGCACCTCGGTCGGGGGCATACCGGACGTCATCGGCTCCGAGGACCTCGGGCTCCTGTGCCCGCCCGGGGACGCCGGCGCGCTGGCCGCGGCCATCATGAAGGCGCTCGGCAAGCAGTGGGACGCCTCAGCCATATCGGAGCACGCTCAGCGCTACTCCTGGAGCAACCTGGGATCGCAGCTGGCGGCCGTGTACGAGCGGCTGATCGAGAAACGCCGGCTCACCGGTTGGGAATGAACCGCGGCCGGGCGATGTAGGTGTCCACCGCCGTCAGGCCGTGGATGTGGCTGAATGTGTGGAGCCTGCTCGCGCCGGGGAACTCCTTCGGCTCCACGTACGCGGTCCTCGTTTCCCTGTAGCTCTTCTCGTCCATCTCCTGGATGCGGTTGATGTTCACCGCGTAGCCGTAGCATCTCGCGCAGTCCTGGGACGGGCGGTAGAGCACCCCGTCCAGCTCGAAGATCCTGCCGGCCGGTCGGGCCGAGCGGGCGTCGGTGATGATGGGGTTCAGGGGATGCGGCTCCCAGTGATCGGAGAGCAGGTCGTCGGAGTAGAAGAGGAACAGCTCGTCGTTGATCGGTCCGCCGTGGTTCTCCCTCATGTTGGTGAACAGCCACCACAGCCCGTTCCTCCGGACCAGGGTGGTGTCGACGGCCTCCACCTCGTTCATGATCTGCTTCACCAGCTTCCATTGGTAGGGGAAGTCGGTGGCCTCGTAGAGCTCGATGGTGCGGGCGTTCGAGGTCTCCGGGACCATGTAGTGCGAGCCCTTCCACTCGAAGACGAACGGGTATGACATGTGGTATGGTTTCTCGATAACCGTGACCGGCGGCTCATGGATGCCGTCGTGATCGACCTTGATGACCGATATGTGGGCGTGGTTCCTGCTGCGGGGAAGCACGAGCTCCTCGACGAAGATGTAGAAGTCATCGTCCTGCTGCGCGGCCTGGGGATCCCCCCACCAGGTGTGGGGCGGCGGGACCAGCGTATTGAAGCCGTCATAGGTGGACGGGATCTTGCTGTCCAGCGAGTACTGCACGGCCCAGCGCTCCTCGAACAGCGCGCGCTTGGCCAGGAAGTGGAGGTCGCGGGGCCACCGGCGGAGGTAGAACGATATCATCTCCAGGTTGCCCGGGCCCCGGCGGGGGAGGGGACCGAGGGTGGCCACCGTCCCGCTCTCCTTGGACGGCAGGGGCTCCCTGCCCAGGGCATACTGCTCGTTCAGCAGGCGGGGCAGGAAGGATATGCCCTTGAGGTAGAGCTGCTCGCGGTTCCTCTTCTCCGACCGCGTGATGGTGTGGGAATGCGACAGGTATATGATCGAGGTCGAGCCCCTGATGATCCTGCGGACGTGGGCGGAGGTGACCGGCTCGTTATGGTATATCTCCCAGAACCCCGGGGAGTGGCCGTCGTACTTCTCCCCGTCTCCCGGAGAGAAGGACCATACCCCGTGGCGGGCGCATCGGGACAGCTCGCCGAGGGGGGTCACGTTGCCGATGTCGATCAGCACGTCGAGGTCCCGCTCGTAGATCTTTCGGACCACCTCCTCGGATATGGTGCGGTGGGTGTCCGCGGTCCGCTTCAGGTACACCCGTCCGACCTTGTCCAGGTCCCTCGGAAGGTCCTCCAGGGCCAGGGGGTCGATGGACTGTTCATTCCTCCTCCGGTCGAACCAGATGTGCGTGTCGTATAGGAACGACTCCGTGGCCCTGGTGGGGTCGACGTCCTTCTCCGTTCCCCCGTCTATGACCGCCAGGACGATATCGGCCACGTCCGAGCGGGCGATCCTCTCGATCGACCGGGCGGCCCAGTACGGTACGGTGGCGCCGTCCAGCAGCAGTCCGACCCTGAGCTTGGACCTCATCCCCTCCACCCGCACCAAGTGGCATCGTTCATGATATTCCTTTCCCAAACAGCTGGCCAGTATTGTGTTCAACGGATATAATGCAATGCGGAGCGTTCTTCTTCCCTCAGAACGCGCGGCCTCGCCGGGCCACCGGGGCCGCGGCGCCGATTATCTCCCCACAGTAATCAGGTATCCAATCTATTAAGGCATCCTTCACATCTCAGGTGGTATAATCAGGGGTTAACATGGCGTACAAGGACCTTGCCAAGGATGCCGTCATCATAGGAGCGACGCAGATGATGGTGAACCTGGGCAATTTCCTTCTTCTGCCGATCATCACCAAGACACTGGGGTCGGACGACTACGGCCTGTGGATCCAGGTGCTGGTCACCATCTCCCTCCTGTCGTCGGTGGCGCTCCTGGGCCAGAGCACGACCCTGCTGCGGTTCCTCAAGGTCCAGGGTAACCGCAAGAGCCTCAGCACCGAGTACTTCACCGTGATGTACATCGTGACCCTGGCCGGCACCGCCCTGACCCTGGCGATGGTGGCCCTCTCCGTTCCGCTGGCGGAGTTCATCTTCTCCGCTAACGAGTACTCCGTCCTGCTGATAGCGGCGTCCCTGATCGTACCCCTCACCGCCTTCTGCGCTGTCAACGGCGCCTACTTCAGGGCCACAGGGCAGATCAGGACCTACGCCGCGGTCAACATCTTCAATGCCTTCGGCGAGGCCGCTCTCATCCTGCTGCTGATCATCGAGGGGGAGGGGATAATGGGGGCGGTCCTCGGTTCGCTGCTGGCGGCCCTGTTCACGTTCCTCATCGGCATCATCATCATCGTCCGGCAGGCCGGGCTGTCCTGGCCGGACCGCGGCACCGTCCGCCGCAACCTGAAGTTCGGGCTGCCCCTGGCGCCCAACAGCATCATCCGGTGGGTGATCTCTTCCAGTGACCGTTACCTCGTCGCCGTGCTCCTGAACCTGAGCTTGGCCGGTATCTACTCGGCGGCGTACGGAATCGGCGGGGTCATCTTCCTCCTGATAGCGCCGATCCAGATGATCCTTTACCCGACCCTCGCGAAGTTCTACGACAACGGCCGGGTGGACATGGTGAAGGAGTACACCCAGCGGTCCATCCGCTATTACATGATCTTCGCCATGCCCGCGGTGGTTGGCCTCTCGGCGATATCGTCCCCCCTCCTGGTGGCCATGACCACCCCGGAGTTCGCGCCCGGAGCGATGGTCATCCCGCTGGTGGCCATCGGCGGCCTGCTGGCCGGAGTGTTCAAGTTCGTGGAGAACGTCCCGCACCTGGTCAAGAAGACCCACCTCAACCTCATCACCTTCGGCGTGCCAGCGGTCACCGATGTCATCCTGGTAATCATCCTCACGCCCTTCATGGGCATCATAGGGGCGGCCCTCGCCACCACTCTCTCGTACGCGGTGATGCTCGCCATCGGCATCGTCATCTCCCGCCAGTTCATGACCTTCAGCATCGACTGGTCGGCGGTGGTGAAGAGCATCGCGGCCTCGATCGTCATGGCCGTGATCATTCTCATCCTCGATCCGGCCACCATCTCCGAGATACTGGTGGACATCATGGTGGGCATCGTCGCCTACTTCGTCGCCCTGTACCTGCTGCACGGCTTCAACCGCCAGGAGCTGGAGCTGGTGAGGTACTACATCCTCAAGGCCCGTGGGAAGGAGGCGGATTGATCTTGCGTCCCTGCGCGGTCGGATGGAGGTCCGGCGAATGAGCCTGGTGCCCTACAGCGCGGCGCTGAGGCTCTACGAGCGAATGCCCGCCGGCGCCAAGCGGACGGCGGGGGTGCTGATGCGGCCGGTGCCCCGGCGGATGCTGCTGGGACGCGGCTTCCAGGAGCGGCTGGGGGAGCTGCGGGCCTCCGAGGGATGGTCGAGGGAGGAGCTGGAGCGGTACCAGGTGAAGCGCCTGCGCGCCCTGCTGTCCCACGCCAAGCGCAGCGTGCCGTACTACCGGGACCTTTTCCGTGAGCGGGGCGTGGACCCCGAGACCGCGGACCTCCGGACCCTTCGCGGCCTGCCGGTCCTGACCAAGGACATCGTGCGCGCCGAGCGCGCGAGGCTCGAGGCGACGAACTCGNNCCCCGGGGAGGCGAACACCACCGGGTCCACCGGCCGGCCGCTGCAGTTCCTCCTGGACCAGCAGACCAGGGAGGTCGAGCTGGCGGCAGTATGGCGTCACTACCTCGGCAACGGCGCCTCCGGCCTCGACGCCCGCATCTGCTCCTTCCGCGGGGACTTCGTGTCCGAGCGGGACGCCGGGCCGCTGTGGAGGTGGGACGGCCGGGTGGGGGAGCTGACCTTCAACACCTACGTGCTCGACGAGGACAACGTGCGAAGGATGGTGGAGAAGCTGAACCGCTTCCGCCCGGAGATCATAAGAGGGTACCCTCACTCCCTGTACGTGCTGAGCAAGGAAATGGAGGCCTCCGGCGCCGCCCTCAGGTTCGTGCCCCGCTTCGCGCACACCAGCTCGGAGCAGCTTCCCGCGTTCATGCGCGAGACCATCGAGCGTGCCCTGGGCTGCGAGATGCGTGACTGGTACAGCCAGTCGGAGTACGTCATCTCCGCCGGGGAGTGCTCCTCCGGCACGTACCACCAGACCATGGAGACCGGCATCCTCGGCCTGCAGGAGGACGACTGGGGGATGGAGAGGGTGATCGGCACCGGGCTGTGGAACATGTCCATGCCCTTCATCAACTACGATGTCGGGGACCACGTGGCTCCCGGGGGCGAGTGCCCGTGCGGCCGCAGGCACCTGACCTTTAGATCGCTGGAGGGACGGGTCAACGACATGGTGATCACCACCGATGGGCGGGCGATCTCCGGCGTGGGCATCGACAACTTCTACGAGAAGGAGGTCATCCCCTCGCTGGCGGGCGTTCCTGAGTACCTGCGGCTGGTGCAGGAGACCGAGCGGGAGTTCACCGTGGAGCTGTACCGGCGCGAGGGCATGGGGGACGGGGACATGGCGCTCCTCGAATCAAGGTTCGTTGGCCTGCTGGGGGACAGCGCCGCGGTCAAGGTGAGGGCGCTGGAGGCCTTCCCGGAGCAGCGGAAATGGAAGAACGTGGAGTCGAGGCTCTCCCCCGAGGCGATGGCCAAGCTGCTGGAGCGGCGAACCGGATGAGATATATATTTGTAGCTTCGTATACAATAGCCCGGGGCTGAACACCATGGAGGGGTCCGATTGAACCACGATGGCTTTTCCCGGGAGGCCAGGGCCTTCGTCCTCGACGGGGACGTCAGCGGCCTGGGGGTCATCAGGAGCCTGGGCCGGGTTGGCGTTCCGCTGACTGTTGTCGACAGCGTCCCCTCCGCCGGGCTGTCCACCCGCTACGGCCGTGCCCTGCTCACCCCTAAGCCCGGGAACGATCCGGAGAAGGTCCTCGCTACCCTGATGGACGAGGCCTCGAAGCTCGGCCGCAAGGGCATCCTGTTCCCTGCCTCCGACCACTGGGTGCAGTTCGTCTCCGAACACCGCCAGGAGCTCGCCGAGGGCTTCGAGATGATCCTGCCGGACGAGGAGGTGTGCAAGGGGCTGACCAACAAGCGGTTCCAGCAGGACGAGGCGGAGCGACTGGGCATCCCCATCGCCCGGACCTTCTATCCCCGGACCATGGCGGACGTCGAGGAGATCAGGGACGACATCCAGTACCCGGTGTTCGTCAAGCCCTACGCCGGCCACCTGTGGCGGTTCCACTTTCCCAACAAGGGCTTCCAGGCCGACAGCGCCGCCCACCTCACCTCGATCTTCGAGCGGATCATCCCCACCGGGCTGGAGGCCATGGTGCAGGAGATCGTCACCGGCCCGAACACCAACCACTTCGAGGTCAGCGTGTACATCGACAGCGGCGGCCGTACCCGGGGAGTGTTCACCGCCCAGAAGGTGCGCCAGTATCCCGTGGACTACGGCATGGGCACTCTGCTGAGGTCCGTGCGCAACGAGGAGGCGACCGCCCTGGGGGTCCGTCTTCTGGAGGGCATCAACCACCGGGGCATCGCCGACGTGGAGTTCAAGCTGGACGAGCGGGACGGCAGGTACAAGATGCTGGACATCAACTCCCGGTTCTGGTACCAGACGCTGCAGGCCACGGTGGCGGGGTTGAACTTTCCTCTCATCCAGTACCTGGACCTGACCGGCCAGGAGATGCCGGAGGTCGGGGAGCAGCGCGACGGGGTCCTGTGGCTCAACGGGCCGTCGGACCTGCTGTCGGTCAGGGAGCGCCGGGGAAAGCTCAACCTCCTGGCGGACGTCCTGCAGCCATGGGCCCGGGCGAGGTCCTTCGCCTACTACGCGTGGGACGATCCCAGGCCGGCGATGGCACGGACCTTCTCCCGCGCGACCTTCGGCAACCTCCTCTTCCAGCTCCGGGGCCGGAAGGCCTAGGTTCAGTTCTCGGCCCGGTCGGCGAACCGCCCGGTGAGGTTGAGCTTCGAGTCCAGGTACCGCACCGGGGGAGAGCTGACCACCCGCATCATCGACGACAGCAGTCCCCGGGTGACGCGGGCGCAGACCAGATGGGTCTCCTCCCCGCCCATGCGGAACTTGTGCTCCTCCGCCCCCAGGCCGAGGACGAACTTGCGCACCCCGCTCTCCCGCGCCGCCTCCAGGCCGTACATCTTCATCAGCCAGCCGGGCGAGTATCTCATGAGCGCGTCGTTCATGCCGGTGCGGTAGGAGTATGCTTTATCCCCGTCAACGAACCCGAAGTTCTGGGCGGCGATCTCGTCCCCCAACCTGAGCTCGTAGGCGAAGCCGTGACCCTCCGCGCAGGCCCGTTCGATGACCGTGCGGAGGAACCGGACGTTGTCCTCGAGGTCGAACATGCTGCCTCCCCTGGAAGCCCATCGCTCGCGGTGCTGCCGCACGTACACGTCCACCGCGGGCCCGACCTCGTCCGGCCTCAGCCGGCGGAAGTTTGGGCTCATCCCGTTCCGCTCCGCGTCCCTTAGGCTCTGCCGCACGTTCTTCCGGGCGTTCTTCCCGAACAGGTCGATGATCTCCCCGCTCTCCGGAATAGGTATGGCGAGAGAGCTTCCGATGTAGCAGCCCTCGCTGTGCCACCTCTCGCCGACCTCGCCCACGAACTCGCGGACCGCCGGGGTGTCCTCCATGTGCACGGCGGTAAGGAGGCTCCAGTCCATCTTCCTCATCTCGGCGAGCATGAGCTCCAGCACGTCCCTCCTGCCGGGGGACCACAGCACGGAGTTGGTCATCAGCCAGAGGCGGTGGTGTACTTCCCCGGCCAGGGCGAGGACCCTCACCGGTAGGCCGGCCAGGGTGAGCCGATGGGTGGCCAGGGGCGCGATGCCCACCAGGTCGCCGTTGTCCTCGACGATGATCGCCCGGGGCTTGGACAGCGCGCAATACGCCTCCAGCCACGTCCTTACGGTGAGCGGTGAGGAGAAGATTGTTCCGCCGCACTCCCCGCGCAGCGCCTCCCACCTCTCCTCATGCTCCGCCAGCTCCTCGCACGATGTGATCACCGTCGCTTTCACTTTTTTCTCCTCCCTAACCTGTTCCCGGTATGGCGCTTAGCCGTCATCCTCAGGCCGGCGTGCCCGGGCCGGGCGGCCTCATTCGTGCAGCTCGTCCGCCTTGGTGCCGGCCACCTTGATATCGTCCACCGTGTATCCCATCCAGGAGCTCATCCGTTGCACCACCGAAGACTTCGCCATGCGGTTGATGACGGCGGTGGCCCCCCGGGTGGCCCTGATCCCCAGCAGCGGCTCCTCCACACCGCCAAGCTTGTACTTGTAGGTCTCTCCTCCGACCCCCAGAGCGCACCGCTCCGCTCCCAGGTCCCTCAGCTCGGTCATGACGTGCATCATCATCATCCACCCCGGGGAGTACATTATGAACTCGTCGCTCATTCCCAGCTTGTCGCCCCAGCCCGTGCTGCCGTCCAGTATGTTGAAGCCCTGGGCGGCGATCTTTCCGTCGATGAGCAGCTCGTAAGCATGACCTCGACCTTTGCGGTACGAGGCGGCGGTGGAGAGCTTCATGTATCGGACGTTGTCCGGATCGCTGAAATAGCTTCCCCCTCGGGGCCCCCACCTCTCGACATGCTGCCTGGCGTACTCGTCGACCGCCAGGCCGATGTCCTCCTCCGAAATGCGGCGGTACTCGACGCTTCGGCCATCGCGCTCCAGCTTGTTCATCCGGTTCTTCAGGTTCCCCCTGGGCTTGGAGGCCAAGGACTCGATCATAGGGCCGTCCTTCGGCAGGTGATAGGTGAGCATCTTTCCTGAGTCGTACTCCTCGCTCTGCCACTCCGCCTTCACCGCATCGATGTACGCAGCGTTCGCGTCGTTGGTCCTCAGGTTGATGGTCGTGAGCAGGTTCCAATCCAACTTCCTGATCTCCTCCATCATGCGGTCCAGGACGTCCTTTCTGCCTGGGGACCACATCAGGGAGGTGGTGGAAAGCCTCAGCCGGTCCTTCATCTCCCCTGCTAGCGCGAGTACCTTGATGGGCAGCCGGCCCACGTGGTAGCGATATGAGGCCAGGGGCGCGACCCCCACCAGGTCGCCGTTCTCCTCGACCATGATGACCTTCGGCGAGGCGATGTGCCCGTAGGCCTCGAACCACGCCCGGGTGAGATAGTTGGAGGCGAACACGGTGCCGCCGCTCTCCTGGCGCAAGACCTCCCAGCGGTCCTCGTGATCGGCGAGCTCATCATGAGAGGTTATCAGGAAGCTTTTCAGCATTAAATCGAGTAATAATTTTAGGTCGAGTTATATCTCGATTTCTACCATGCCGGTTCGATGACAAAAGGGGCGCGCGGGCCTCGGCCATGGGCCGGGCTTCGGACCGTTCTCGCACCGCTTCAACGCGCGGTCGCATCCACTTCGACTTCATCTATGGAAAGCCCGATCTTGGAGCCGACCTTCTGGAGCATGGACGAACCGGACGCCCGGCTCAGAAGGGAGAGCATGCCCCGGGTGGCCCTGATCCCCAGCAGCGGCTCTTCCACGCCGCCCATCTCGTACTTGTATCCCTCCCCTCCTATCCCCAGGAAGCAATTCTCCGCCCCAAGGTCTCTCAGCTCGTCCATGGCGCGTATGGTGACCAACCAGCCGGGAGAGTATCGCATGAACTCGTCGCTCATTCCGATCTTGTCGCCGTAGCCGGTCTTGCCGTCCAGGATATCGAAGCTCTGCGCTGCCACTCTGCCGTCGATGAGCAGCTCGGTCACGCTCCCGCGGCCCATTCGGTACGAGGCGGCGGTGGAGAGCTTCAGGTACCGGACGTTGTCCGGATCGCGGAAGTACGAGCCGCCCCGGGACGCCCATCGCTCGATGTGCTGTCTCGCGTACTCGTCGACGGCGCGGTCGATGTCCTCCGCAGATAGATGGCGGTACTCCAGCTTGTGGCCCTCCCTCTCCAGCAGACCGGCCCTCCACCTCAGGTTCTTCCTCGCCTTCTTGTCCAGGGCGTCATAGAGGCTGCCCGTCTCCGGCAGGCGGAGGGTGAGCATCTTCGCCGACGGATACTCCTCGCTCTGCCACTCCCCCTTCACCGCTTCGATGTAGCCGGCATTGGCCGGGGTGGCGGCCATGTTGATGTTCGTGAGAAGGCTCCAGTCCAGGCGCTTTATCTCTCGGAGCATCTGTTTCAGGACGTCCCACCGGCCTGGCGTATACAAGGGAGAGATCGTGGATAACCTCAGCCGGTCCTTCATCTCCCCCGCCAGGGCGAGGACCTTGATGGGCAGCCGACCTACATAGTATCGGTATGTGGTCATCGGGGCCACGCTGACCAGGTCACCGTTGTCCTCGATCATGATCACCCTCGGCGAGGCGATGTGTCCATAGGCCTCGAACCACGTCCTTATGAGGTAATTGGAGGCGAAGACGGTTCCTCCGCACTCCCGCCTCAATGCTTCCCAGCGGTCCTCGTGATCGGCGAGCTCGTCCGGGGAGGTGATCAGAAAGCTTCGCAACATAGGATTTGAATTTAACTATACGTCATAATATATATAAATTACTTGCACCTCTGGCCTGATCAGGTTGAGCCCAGTATCCTCCGGGAGACCCCGAGCCGGGAGTCGATCGCCCTGACCGCGGGATTGCTCCCAAGGCGGCTGAGCATGGCCATGGCCCCCCTGGTCGCCCGGGTCCCGATCACGGGCGTCTCCCTCCCGCCCATGTCGCTCTTGTAGCTCTCGTCCCCGATCCCGATCTGGCACCGCCTGACCCCGTGGTCCCGGAGGTCGGTGAGGTCAAGGTGCTTGATCATCCAGCCGGGCGAGTACTTCATGAACTCGTTGTTCATCCCCAGCCTGAAGGAGTACGCCTGGTCGCCGTCCACGAACCCGAAGTTCTGCGCGGCTATGGAGTCATCTATCAGCAGCTCGTAGGCGAAACCCTTCCGCCGCATCAGGGCGGAAGTGAACGCCGTCTTGAGGAAGCGGACGTTCTCCGGGTTGCGGAAGTAGGAGCCGCCCTTGGCCTCCCATCGCTCGATGTGCTGCCTCGCGTACTCGTCGACGGCGCGGTCAATGTCCTCCACGGACAGCGACCTGAGATTGGCATGGTGGCCGTCCCGCTCCAGCCCCCTGGCCCGCTTGAAGAAGTTCTTCCTCGCCCCCTTGTCGAACAGATCGGCGATATCCCCTTCCGCGGGCAGGTCGAGGACGCGGATGTTTCCCGCGGCATGGGGCTCTGCGTGCCACCTGTGTTCCACCTGGTCGATGAAGTGCGCCCCGCACTCGATGTTCTCCGTGTATATGGCGTTGAACAGGCTCCAGTCCAACTTCCTGATCTCCTCCATCATGCGGTCCAGGACGTCCTCCCTTCCAGGCCGGTACATGACCGTGGAGGGCGAGACGAACAGGCAGCTATCGACCCTGCCCACCAGCCCCAGCGTCCTGATCGGCATTCCCCCGACGTGCTGGACCTTGACGGCAAGGGGCGCGACCCCCACCAGGTCGCCGTTCTCCTCGATGAGGATGATCCTCGGCGAGGCGTGGTCGCCATAGGCCTGGAACCACGCCCGGGTCAGGAAATTGGATGAGTATATCCCGGCCCCGCACTCGCGCCTCAATGCCTCCCAGCGGTCCTCGTGCTCCGATATCTCCTCGGGAGCGACGATCAACGTGGCCTTCAAACAGTAATCCCCCTAAGGCGAACAGAGCGTATTCATGCAATTACGATTTTAACCTTTGGAAAGGAAGATCCCCGCGAAAGATGAGGAAGCGAGCAACGCGGAGAGCATCTTGGCCACCTTTCCACAGGACGCGGATGCCCGGGCCAACCCCTGGCGATGGCACGGTAAGAACGACCGGAGCTAACGCTTGACCCGTAAGGGCGGGGCAGTTCACTGCTCCTGTCCCATTGAGGATGCCACAGTCCGCTCCCCCCCGCCTCCAAGCACCGTGCCCAGGGAAGGCCCGACCTCCTGATGGCCGTGGCCGAGGACGAAGCGGGCAGCGAGGGTGGCGATGCCCCTGGTCGCGCCGATCCCCACCAGCTGCACCTCGCGTCCGCCCATCTCGTACTTGTACCTCTCCCTGCCCCAACCCATGTCGCATACCTCCGCTCCCTGGTCCCGCAAAAGGGTCAGGAAGCGGTTGCATATCAGCCATCCGGGGGAGTAGCGGGAGAACCTGTCGTCCATGCCCAGCCGCTTGGCGTAGGCCCGCTTGCCCTCGGTGAACCCGAAGACCTGCGCCGCCACCTCGCCGTTCATCAGCAGCTGGTAGGCGAAGCCTTGGCCACGGGCGTACCCCTCCGCAGTGGACCGCTTCATGAACTTGATGTTCTCGGGATCGCGGAAGTACGAGCCGCCCCGGGACGCCCACCGCTCGATGTGCTGCCTCGCGTACTCGTCGACGGCGCGGTCGATGTCCTCCGCGGCGATCTTCTCCAGCCGGGCCTCCACCCCTTCCCGCTCAAGACGGTTGACCAGCTTGCGGAAGTTGTGCTTGGCGTTGCCGTCATAGGTCTCGCTGAGGTCCCCGGTGGGCGGGAGCGGGATCTCCAGGCCCTTGTTCACGTCGCATTCCATGACGTTCCAGGAGGACCTGATCCCCTGGACGTAGTCGTCCACCGAAGAGGACCGCTCCATGTTGATGGTCCACAGAATGCTCCAGTCCAGCTTCCCGATCTCCTTCAGCATCGCCTTCAGCACGTCCGCGCGGCCGGGCGGGTAGAGGACCGAGTTTGTAGTGAGCCTCAGCTTCCCGCCCATGTCACCGGCCAGGGAGAGCACTCTGATCGGGATGCCTTTCACCTTGTATCGATAGCTGCAGAGGGGTGCGACCCCGACGAGATCGTTGCTCTCCTCCAGTAGGATGACGCGCGGGGAGGCCGAGGGGAACGCCTCGAACCAGGACCGGACCATGAAGTTCGATGCGTATATCGTCCCTCCGCACCACCGCCTGAGGGCTTCCCAACGCTCCTCAAGCTCGGACAGTTCTTCTACGGAGGTGATAACATGGGCTCTCAGTTAAGCACCGTTGAGAGATACCGATGCTCCGATTATATCTTACTTTTGTTTAAAAAAATGAACCCGATTTAATCCCTGATGACCTCACTGCTCGGCGTCGGTTGCCTCTGACCCCTCCTTTTTCTTCATGGTCATCCTCTCTACGGACATTATGGGCAGGCGGGCAAGGAAGGCAGCCGCCCCTCTTGCCGCCCCAATGCCCGTCAGCTGAGTCTCCACCCCGCCCATCGTGTGCTTGTACTGCTCGGTCCCGTTGCCGACATGCAGGCGCCTCACTCCCCGGGAGCGCATCTCGTTCATCGAGTGATACAGTATGAGCCATCCTGGGGAGCAGTGCAGGTGGCGCTCGGATATCCCGATGCGCTCCCCGTAGGCCTGGTCCCCCTCGATGTAGGAGAACACCTGCGCCGCCACCTCGCCGTCGACCAGGAGCTCGGACGCGTATCCCTGGCCGCGAGCATATGCTTCCTTGGTCGCCAGTTTGAGGAAGCGGACGTTCTCCGNNTCGCGTACTCGTCGACGGCGCGATCGATGGAGTCTGGCGCGATCCCCGACAGTTCGACCTTGACCCCTTCCCTCTCCAACTTCCTCATCTTCTTGTGGAGGTTCTTCCGAGCCCCCCGGTCGAAGCCATCGACCACGTCCCCCTCGGGGGGCAACGGCACGGTCACCAGGGTCTGCCCCTCCCGCTCCACCGGGTACCAGGTCGTCCTTACCCGGCTGACGTACTCCTCGGTCATCAGCGACCGCCCCATGTTGATGGTCCACAGGAAGCTCCAGCTGAGCCCTTTGATCTCCTTCAGCATCGCTTCTATCACGTCCGCCCGGCCGGGGCGGATGAGCAGGGAGTTGGTCGACAGCCTCAGGCGGTCCCGCATATCACCGGCCAATGAGAGCACCTTGAGGGGCACTCCCTTGACCTTGTACCGGTATGTGCACAGGGGCGCAAGGCCTACGATATCCGCTCCATCCTCGATGATGATGACCCTCGGGCTCGCCGATCGCTCGAACGCCTGGAGCCATGACCTGGTCAGATAGTATGACGAATACACCGATCCATCGCATTCCTTCCTGAGGGCCTCCCAGCCCTCTTCATAGGAAGGAAGATCGTCCAAGGATGTCACTACGAATGAGCGCAACGAGATTCGATTTCAGGATGGGATATATTAACATGTTGAGCCCCTTGTGAGCTGCAGATACTACCGGCCCAGGTTTTTGGCCACGGTCTGGTCCACGGACTTATCGCTTAATAGTAGTAATGCCATCGAGGGTGCCAGCGGGGTGAATTCGTGGAGCCGATGATCGAGATCCGGAACGTTTCCAAGCAGTATTTTATCAGCTCAAGCAAAGGCTATTATCACAGCGGCAGCGGGCGGTTGGGGGACCACCTAGCGACCGTGGTCCGGCATCCTCTCCGCAGCATCAGGAGCGCCCGCCAGCCCAAGGAGTGCTTCTGGGCGCTGAAGAACGTCAGCTGCGATGTGCAGAAAGGGGAGAGCGTGGGGGTCATCGGCCGCAACGGGGCGGGCAAGAGCACCTTGCTGAAGATCCTGTCCCAGATCACCTATCCCACCGAGGGCGAGGTCGTGCTCAGGGGATCGGTCGGAAGCTTGCTGGAGGTGGGGACGGGATTCCATCCAGACCTCACCGGGAGGGAGAACATCTTCCTCAACGGCGCGATCCTGGGGATGACCAAGAAGCAGATCGAGGCCAGGTTCGATGACATCGTGAAGTTCGCCGAGGTCGAGAAGTTCCTCGACACCCCCATAAAGCGGTTCTCCTCCGGCATGTACCTGCGCCTGGCCTTCGCCGTGGCCGCCCACCTGGACCCGGACGTGCTGATAGCCGACGAGGTGCTTGCGGTCGGGGACCAGCAGTTCCAGACCAAGTGCCTGGGCAAGATGAGGGAGGTCTCCGAGGACGGGCGCACGGTCATCTTCGTCTCGCACAACATGCACGCGGTGAAGAGCCTGTGCCAGAGCGCCATCCTGCTCCGCTCGGGCAAGCTGGCCGGGAAGGGGCCGGTGGACGAGGTCATCTCCGAGTACTCCCGCTCCCTGGAGGTCCAGGACGGCATGTTCCCGGTGCGGGCCAAGGAAATCGAGATCCAGTCCATGGAGATCCTCCAGTCGGGGAGGGACGCCATCCTCATCGACGGCGCGGAGGAGTTCGACATCGTCGTTCGCTTCTACCTCCCGGAAAGGGTGGAGAAGCTGCGCATGGGAGTGTTCATCAACAACTCGCTGGGTGATGAGCTCATCCGATCGTACTTCACCGATTGGGACCCGAGCAATGACAGCCTCGGTCCGGGGGGGTTCGAGGCCCGCCTGACCTTCCCGAGGAAGCTGCTGGTCGCCGGCAACTACACCATCACCATCGGGGCGCACCGGCAGGGGGGCTTCGACATGCTCGCCGGGCACCGGGTGGAGAGGGCGATCAACGTGTCCATGCCGTCGGACTTCAACAGCGGGGGGATGGCCGACCCCCTCCGCTCGCAGATCATCCTGGACCGGCGGTGGGACCTCCGCAAGAGCTGAGCGCTGGACGGCACCATAGCTGGAGAGCGAGCGGTTTTAAATGCGCCCAACCTGATGACAGTCCGATGGAGGACCGACCCCCGAAAGCCCTTATCACCGGGATCACCGGCCAGGACGGTTCGTATCTGGCGGAGTACCTGCTCTCCAAGGGCTACGAGGTGCACGGCATCATCCGGAGGGCCAGCACGTTCAACACCTCGCGGATCGACCGCATATATGTCGATCCTCACGACGAGAGCGCTCGCCTGCTCCTGCACTACGGTGACCTGTCCGAGTCGGAGACCATCAACAACATCGTGTACAACATCTGCCCGGACGAGGTCTACAACCTCGGGGCGCAGAGCCATGTACGAGTCTCGTTCGAGGTGCCGGAGTACACCACCAACGTCGTCGCCACCGGGGTCACCAGGATGCTGGAATCGATACGCCGGTCGCACAAGGCCATACGGTTCTACCAAGCATCGTCGTCGGAGATGTTCGGCTCTGCCGCTCCGCCGCAGTGCGAGACCACGCCGTTCGAGCCCCGCTCCCCGTACGCGTGCTCGAAGCTCTACGCCTACTGGCTCACCCGGAACTATAGAGAGGGTTACGGGATCTTCGCCTGCAATGGCATCCTGTTTAACCACGAGTCTCCGCGGAGGGGCGAGACCTTCGTCACCAGGAAGGTCACGAGAGCGATCGCGGCCATCAAGGCCGGGAAGCAGGACGCCCTGTATCTCGGCAACCTTAGCGTCCGCAGGGACTGGGGGTATGCGCCGGAGTACGTGGAGGCTATGCACCGGATGCTGCAAATGGACTCCCCTGAGGATTACGTTATCGGGACGGGGGAGACGCACTCGGTGGAGGAGTTCGTCGAGGAGGCGTTCGAGTACGCTGGGTTGGATCGGGAGCGCTACGTGCGCATCGACCCCAAGTACTTCCGCCCCACGGAGGTCGAGGCCCTGGTCGCCGACGCCTCCAAGGCCAGGAAGAAGCTGGACTTCGAGCCGAGGATACGGTTCAAGGAGCTAACCAGGATCATGGTGGACGCGGACATGCGCGCCGCCGGGCTGGAGCCTCCGGGCGAGGGCGATGCCGTCCTCAAGCGCGCGTTCCCGCACCGCTGGTGGGGGTTGGACTGATGTCGTTCTGGACCTCGAAGAGGGTGCTCGTCACCGGCGGGGCAGGCTTCCTGGGCTCGTTCCTGGTGGAGGAGCTGGTCAGGGAGGGCGCGTCGCGCTCGAACATCACCGTGCCGAGGTCGCGGGAGACCGACCTTCGTGTCTGGGAGAACTGCGTCGGCGCTGTCAAGGACCAGGATATTGTCATCCACCTCGCCGCCTCGGTCGGAGGCATCGGCTTCAACCAGGAGAACCCCGCGACGCTGTTCTATGACAACGCCATCATGGGCATCCATCTGATGGAGGCTGCGCGTCGGGCGGGGGTGAAGAAGTTCGTACAATTAGGCACCATCTGTGCCTATCCTAAGTTCGCCCCGGTGCCGTTCCGCGAGGAGGAGCTGTGGAACGGGTATCCGGAGGAGACCAACGCGCCGTACGGGCTGGCCAAGAAGATGCTGCTGGTGCAAGCGCAGGCATACCGCCAGCAGTACGGGTTCAACGCCATCTACCTGCTCCCGGTGAATCTATACGGGCCTAGGGACAACTTCGATCCCCACTCCTCACATGTAATCCCAGCGCTCATCAAGAAGTTCGTGGAAGCGAGGGAGAGCGGCGCGGCGAGCGTGACGCTATGGGGCACTGGCAGCGCCACTCGAGAGTTCCTGTACGTCGAGGATGCCGCCCGGGGCATCCGGCTGGCCGCGGAGCGTTACGACGGTCCGGAGCCGGTGAACCTGGGGGCGGGGTTCGAGATCTCCATCAAGGACCTCGCGCTGCTCATAAAGGAGCTCACCGGGTTCGGCGGCGAGATAGTCTGGGACACCTCCAAGCCAGATGGCCAGCCTCGCCGCATGCTTGATACCTCTCGAGCTAGGGAGAAGTTCGGCTTCGAGGCGAGGATGGACTTCCGCGAGGGATTAAAGAGAACGATCGAGTGGTACGTCGCCGCGCGGAAGGCGTGAACGCCCTACCGCCGGATGTACCGCTTGGCGCCGCGGTTCCTCAGCATCACCCCGAACGCCCCGATGCTGATGATCGGGCACACGATCCTGAACCCGCATGATTCAAACAGTCCCCTCGATGGGATGTTGGTGCAAGCGATGAGCGCGTAGATATCCCCCTGCGTCACGGACCTCGTCGCTTCGGAGACCAGCCTCCGCCCGTAGCCGCGGGACCTCATCTCCTTGCGGACCGACAGGTTGCATACATGAGTCCCGTTCAGGTCCGGGGTCCCGCCGACGCGGGGCATCGTGTGGAGCTCCCTCGACAGCCATACCATGCCCGCCTCCTTCCCGTCCTCGCGGACGTGCAGCACCTGCTCGTCCCCTCCCCCGGGAGCGTCCTCGCGGACGACCGTTATCCTGCCGCTCTCCGCCACTCTCAGGCCGGGCGCCCGGGGGTCCTGGAAGGAATAGAGGTAATGGAAGGAGAAATGGACCCCTAGCTTGGCGGCGAGGTGGTACAGGAGGAGGTAGAGCTCGTGGAATCGGGCGAAGAACGAGGGCGGACGTGGCAGGGGTGACCGTCCGCTCATCCTCGACCTCTCGCGGTCATGCGATGAACTGGTCACCGTTGGTCATCCCCCCTTAATGAGCCTGAAGATTAGAGCCATGTCCATGCTATTTTAACGTGAAAGGAGGCCAGACCGGGGTAGGGTTCCTTGACCAAGGTGCTGCTGGCGAGGGCGACCGGCCAAGGTAAAATATCGATGGGGGAATTTATTAACGTGTAGATGGATTTCTTCTGGAGGGATCTCATTGAGGGCGAAGCTGGGGGCAAGGGCATTCATCATGGTCGCCGCGGTCATCTGCGTCGTGACGGTCATCACCACGGCCATGATCTATCCGACGAATACCGGCGATGCTGCCAAGATGACATTCGAGGGCTACGGCTACGAGCTCACCTCCAGGGTGGTGTCCGAGGGGTTCAACACCTCTCAGTCCTCGGTGAAATTGAGCGTCAGCGACGGTCAGAAGGTGGACTACACCAAGGGAAGCAGCGGGCTCAAGGTGAACTTCAAGGGCAACGGGTCATCATTGACCGTCGAGAGGGGATCGACCAGCGCCGACGCGGTGAGGTGCGTCCTCAATGCCAGCGCGGTCGATAGCGATCATTTCCTCGACCTGAAGGTCAAGTTCCTGACCAAGGAGGTCTCTTCGTGGTACTACGGCATAACCATCAGGATGACCCCCAACAAGGTGTTCATGTACCCGGACGTCTGGCTTGGATCGGGCACTCCCAATTTCCAGGGTCAAGCGTTCTTGTACGACGTTGCTGCCAGGGGCACGTTGGACCTCCTGGTCGAGGTCAGGGACGGCAACATCATAGTCGGCATCGACGGCCTGGAGACCACCATCAAGACCGACCACAAGGTGATAGATAACCTTATGTTCGGCTCCGTGACCTTGGCCAGCAACAGGGATAGATGGTCCACTCCGGCCCCAGTGACGCTAGAGAGGCTGGATATCGCCAACGGAGGGAACGTCATCTACCATGACCGCCTGCACAAGACCGTCACCGCCTGGGGACACGACTTCACCCTGGCGCTCCAGATCCACGCCGATCAGGCTAACCCCGCCCAGCTCGACCTGTTCAGACAGCTGACCGAGCAGTACGGAGTGCGGGGGGAGTTCGAGGCGTGGATGGACACCTCGAGCAGTGACAGCGAGTACAGCATCAGGACCAGCGAGGACTACGCCAACGCCCTGGACGCCCTCCAGGAGGCGGGCTGGGACATCGGGCTGCACGCGGTCACGAGCAACCCGTCCACTCGCGCGCAGATACTTCCCCTCATCGACGAGTTCGAAGGGAGATACGGCCCTCTGGTATCATGGGTGGACCATGGTAACGTGCAACAGGATATTTGGCAGAAGGGCAAGGACCCTTCCTCGCCCTACTATATCAGCGACCTGCTGGTCGACGGCAACGTTATGATATGGGTCAATGAGGAGGAGCACAGCCACGCCAAGGTCCAGGACCTGAACCTCAATACGGTCAGGTATCGCCATGACTCCTATCCAGGGCTGGACCTGATGCGGTCTTCACCGTACGGGTTCCTGGAGGAGACCAACGACTGGTGGTCCCCGGACAAGCCGGTGACCGCGGAGGACCTGTCCGGCCGTCAGAGGGTCTACGCCAGCAACAGCGCGGTCCTCATATGGCATGACTACACCTGGCGGATGATGTGCGTCGAGGACGGGGGCGTCAACTACTCGCTCCAGTCCCACAAGTCCATGGGCTACGCCTACGAGCCGATCAACGTCACCGATTTCATCAAGCAGGGCGCGAACGTCCATCCCGACGGCACCTGGAAGTTCAAGCAGGTGGCCGTAGAGTACTTCAAGGCGCTGAGCGAGGGCTACGACGTGTGGCACGCGACCCCCCGCGAGATCTACGACCGCTCCATCGCCATGGAGCAGCTGGTGGTGAGCGAGAACGATAGCGCTGTGACCATCAAGAACAACGGGCCAACTGCGCTGGAGGGCCTGACCCTCTACACCAAGCAGCGTCCGGATTACTGCCTCGAGAGCGGGGGCACCCGATACTATGCGAGCCAGGGAGCGGAGAGCTGGAAGTTCGTCATCCCCGAGGTCCCGGCGAACTCGACCATTGTCCTGAGCAAGAGCGAGACCCCCTCGTCGGCCCCGAGCGTGACCGGCGGGCAGGCCCACGTGGTCATGTGGGGCGACGCGGACGAGCTGTACCTCCAGGCGGTCCGGGGCGGCCCGGTCAACCTGAGATCGAACATCAGCGGCGGGAACGGCCTGAAGCTCGTCGACCTCGAGACCGGACATGAGAGCTCCTTCAGCGACGGCAGCTCGGTGGACCTGATGCGAGGCCGCGACTACAAGATCACGCCCGCGTGAGCTCTGGACCGTCTCCCCCCTCGAGGGACCCGGTTCCCTTGGCAGCGTGCCACTGGTGCACCACGAGGGTAGCCTCTGGACCCATCGGGATGGCACCAGGAGGCGCAGGACGATCAGCCTGCGAGCTCATGCTGACCGCGCCAAGGAGCGAACATTGGGCCACATACAGGGCCCCGGCTGGAATGGATGGATGTTAAAAAAAGAAGAGAAAAGAAAAGGGTTTCAGCGGACGTTCTTGCCGTTGCCGGAGAAGGTGTTGGGCGAGACGGTGTTGCCACTGCTGCCGCTGATGCCGTAGGTGCGGCAATCCTTTATGGTGTTGTCAGTGACGATGTTGTTGCTGCCCTCTATGGCGACCCCCGCACCTCCATCGGACCAGCCGGCGTTGGTGATCGAGTTGCCGATTACCCGGTTGTTGATGCCCACGAGGTGGATCGCGTACCCCGGAGTGTTGTATATGGTGTTCCCTTCGCACACGCATCCGTTCCCGGCGAACTCAATGCCGCCCTCGCCGAGGCTGGTGGTCGAATATATCACGTTGTTGCGGACCACGGTGTTCGTCGCCAGCCTGCTGGCGCCCCACCCGATGTTGATGCCTGGATGGTCGGTGTCGCGGCCGCAGTCGATGACGGTGTTCCCTTCGATCAGGCCGCCGTCGGTGCGGTCCTCGACCCCGCGGATGCTGAACGACAGCCCGGAGGTCAGGGTGCGCTCGACACGGTTGTTGCGGATGATGTTGTTGTTGATGGTCTGCGCGATCCCGTCGTCCTCGCAATAGAAGTAGCAGCCGCCCTGCTCCGAGTCGTGGATGTAACAGTTCTCCACCACGCAGTTGTTGCTGTACGCCAGGATGATGGAGTTCCAGTTGGTGTTGTAGCTCTCCACCCCGGAGATGGTTATGCGATTGCTGTACTCGAACTCGATGTTGTCGTACGTCCCGTCATAGACCTTGAGGTCGGCGATGATCACATCACTGCACTTGTAGAAGTACATCGGGTTGCTGCTGGAGGTCATGGACCGCACGTCCCTGTTGCCGTCCCACTCCCCGCCGCGGACCTCGATGTTGTTCTTGTTGCTCGCCGTGATTATGTAACCGACCGAGGTCGATCCCCACTCGATCTTTCCGTCGAGGACCAGGATGGTGTAGCTGGGGATGCTGATCGCCTTGGTGACCGAGAAGCTGCCCTGGAGCATCACCGTCTGCTTGACGGTCCTGCCCGAGGTCAGGGAGTTCAGCGCGGTCTGGATGGCGGTCGCCGCGTTGGAGCCCGTGTACACTGTCGCTCCCGAGGCGCTCTTCACGGTGTAGGTGGAACCGGAGGCGGTGACCAGGAAGTCGTACTGGCCGGTCCCGGTGCCCGGCCCGGGGCCGGTACCTGGGCCGGTGCCCGGCTCCGGGGGCGCGGGGTCCGTCGCGGTGAAGGTGACCGTCACCGTCGAAGCATCATACTGGCTGTTGCCGGCGAAGGTCGCGGTGAGCTTGTAGCTCCCGGCCTGGGCCGGGGTGTAGTCCATGGAGAAGGTGCCGTCGGAGCCCGTGGTCGCCGAGGAGCCCTGGGTGGGGTAGGCGGTGCTCCCGTCAGGCCGGGTGACCTTGAGAGCGACCGCCACGCCCGCCACCGGCTCCGAGCCCCTCAGGAGGCCGCTGGCGTGCATGCTCCTTCCCGTCTCGATGGTTGCCGAGGCCGGGGTCAGGGTGATGGACGTCGTGATCAGCGGGGTGGGCTCGGGGACGGGGTCAGGGGCGGCCACCGTGAACGACACGCTGGTCGTCGAGGCGTTGAGGGTGGTGCTCCCGCCGTAGGTCGCGGCCAGCCCGTAAGTGCCGGTGACCGTCGGCTTGTAGTCGACGGTGAAGGCGCCCTCGGGACCGGTCATGATCTGGGAGCGTCCCATGTTCACCGTCGATCCGTCCGGCAGAGTGACCTTTACGCTGACCGGGGCGCCGGAGATGCCGATGCCGCCGGAGGTCAGCTTCCCGTCCGCGCGCATGTCCTGACCGAGCGTGATGCTCGATGAGCTGAGGTTCAGGGCGAGCGAGGACGCGGCCTTGACCGGGGTCTGCGGCCCGGGCGTCTGGGAGATCTTGGCTAGAACATTGACATCCTTCTTCGCCACGGCATTATTAAAATAGGAACCGTAGGTGGCGGCGAAAGTGTGCTTACCGACCATCTTGGGCACGAAATCAATGGAGAAGCTACCGGTCCTGGACGTGTAAGTGCTCTTCCCTTGGGCAGGATAGGTCACGGAACCATCAGGCTGGGTGATCGCCAGCGAGATGCGCTCGTACGCCCTATCGTTCACGCCTGAGAGCGCACCCGACACATGGATCCTTTCACCGATCTTGGCGTCGGAAGAACCGACGGTCAGGGCGATCGAGGCTTTCTTACGCATCAGCACGAAGCCGGTGCCGGAAGCGTCCGTGACCAAAGGGGCCACGATCGCCACCAGCAGTAGCGTCCCTATGACCGAGGCTGCCAACAGCATCGTCCTCGGCCTTTTCATTGCTTTCGTGATTCCGTTCATATTTCCCCCTTCGCCGGAAATATCCGGCCGGTCCAACGTCCCGCTTGTTTATGTTTTCATTTTTATATTACTAAACAAGTCGTTACGGTGGGCCGTTTATGGTCGGGGGCATCGACGTATGCAGCGTCTTTAAAAGATATCCTGTAAATATCAAAGCCAGTTATAAAATTTGATAATTCCAAGAATCAATATTTGTACCCCTCCCGGGAATCGCGCGAACACGTAGATTTTCTAATAATTTTTTTTAATTATATATTATATGATTTGTACCTACCGCCTGCCCGGTAATGACGCTTTTTTCATTGTTCCCTTCTCCGGCCTCATGCGGAGAATGGGGAGCGGGCCACGCCGGGGACGTCGGGAACTTTTATGGTGGCGGAAGGGCAATCCCTTCAGCAGCGAGGACCATGGCATTGCCGGGCGAGCTGTTGTTGCCTCTTTCGTTCATCGGGCTAGCCCTGCTGATCATCGCCGCCACCGCTATCGCCGCGATATGGGACGGAAGAAGGAACAGGCCCCGCGCGGAGCTCGGCCTAAGGGAGCTGTCGGACAGGATCGCGATCCTTCCGGACTTCGCCAAGGGCGAGTTCACCGCCATGCTCGACGACGCGCGGACCCTGCTGGCGCAGAAGCGCTACCGGGAGTGCATGAAGCGCAGCGCCGAGGCCGTGAAGGGCATCACCGAGCTGATGGAGGTCGTCCGGCAAGGTAGGGCGGAGCTCCGCTCCATCGAGACCAAGGTCGAGGAGCTCAGGTCCCGGGGGCTGGTCATCGACCGGCATGCGGTCGGCCTTGACAGCGTGAGCAGGTTCTGGGGGGAGGGCAGGTGACCTCTATCGATGTCGCCAGGGAGCTGCTGCTCCGCACGAGGAACATCGGGGCCTGCATCGACTCGATCGCCGAACCACACCGCAAGGTGATCGAACTGAGGAACGAGCTGTCGAGGGAGCCGTTCGGCGAGCTCGACCGTGTTGTGGACGACCTGTCGGCGGAGCTGCGCTCGATCGAAGAACTGCTGAGCCGGGGAATGGTCAATGAGGCCTGGTCCTCGATCAACGTGTACGAGGGACGGGTGAGCCTCATGACGCCTGCCCTCCGCCAGCTGGCCGGCCTGAAGAGAGGGATGCGGGCCATGGGAGTGGTAGCGTCGCCGGAGCTGCTGGCGATCGAGGATATGGTGCTCGGCAGCGACCTGGCGGAGGCCGAAGAGGCGCTGAGGTCGTTCGGGACCGCTGGAAGCGCCGCCGTTACTAAACCAGAGGCCGTATCGCGCTCGGAAGCGGAGGAACGGTCGTGCGCGATCTGCGGCCGCATGGTGAGAGCGGACCTCGATCAATGCCCGTTCTGCGGATGGGAGGTCGGGGCGCCCTCGGCCGAGTGCCCGGAGTGCGGGAGCACTGTGCTGCGGTCGTTCCGTGCCTGCCCCTCCTGCGGGAAAGGGCTTCCGACGAGCATTCGCGAGGGGACTGTACTCCCGCTCGTCATCGACTGACCGCCCCTCTACCGCGCGCAGAAGGGAGGGGGCGCTTCTAAATTGTATATATCTTGTCGCGGGCTAAGCATTATCATCGGCAATAACGATGGGGCCGCACGCCGGGGAGGCGACCGGGGGGCCGCCGTTCCCGTTGATCGCGGTTCCATCATGGAACATTGAGGGGGGAAATGGATGAACACGAAGACAGCAGCAATAGCTCTCGGGGTCGCGGGAATCCTGCTGGTTGCAGGTCTGGCGACGCTATTATCCAGCGAGTCGCTCTCCGAGCTATTGAACGACAGCAAGGGGACGAACGAAGGCTCGAGCAATAACGGCCCGGGCGATAATGACCGGGACACTGGCCCGTCGAACTTAGATGATGGTGGAGATGACCAGACCACCGATCCAGTCGATCCGGTCATCCCGACGGTCAAGGAACCGGTCGCCGAGCCCGCTCCCGTGCAGGGAGAGCCGAAGCTCAACATCGCGTACCTCTCGGGCACATACGGCAATGACGTGTACTACGGAATGCCGTCCGTGAGGAGCGGACCGTACCCGGGTTGGGAAAACCAGTACCCGGGGGCCAACGAGTTCAGGATCGAGACCAACGGCTACGGGCCGGACCAGCCCGATGGGCCGACCAAGATCGCGCTGTTCATCCAGGTGGACGGCATCGGGCCCCGATGGGTCGGAGATACCGAGATACCGGAGGGGACGGTCGAGGTGAGGACCTTCCCGGAGAACGCCTACACTCCGCGCTTGGTCAACCTGTTCGACGACGGGTCAGGCAACAGCATGGGCATCCTGGTGAACTCCTGGAGCGTGTTCGATTACTCCTTCGTGTACGAGCCCGGGGTGACCGACAGGAACCTCATGACATTCTCCCTGGATATCACCAAGCTCGGCGATTACAAGGTCAGCGTGTGGGCGATTCATGACCATGGCAACGGGCACGCCGTGCAGGTCAGCAACATGGTGAGCTGGACGGTGCACGTCAAGGGTGACTGGATCTGCTCCAACAACATCGACCCGTACAGCTACTCTTACGTCAACGGTACGGAGTATGCCTTCACCGCGAAGGTGCAGAGGGGCACAGAGCCGGACGACGACAACCACAACGTGTTCAACACCATTGCTTACACTGGTACGGTCCGTAACTACCTGTGGATCGAGGGTACCAGCGGCTATGAGGTCAAGATCAACGGAGTGAGGCAAACCGGGACGATCGTCAATGGAGGATTGAGGTTCGACCTGGGTACGTTCGACTTCGGCGACACGCCATCTAAGGCGTACTCGTTCACCATCACCCCGACCGATGGCAAGAGCCACAGGATCGAGGTGGAAACGTACGACATGGCCACCAACAGCCTGGTCGGTCAGGGCAATGCATACCTCTGGGGCCCGTGGTGGTGAACGGGATTCGAGAGCGACATTGACGAAAAGAACTTGATTATGAACGTTGGAGGGGCCCTCGGGGGAAGGAAGGCCCCTTCAACATGGCTTTTTCTTATTGGGTGAGTTATCGTCTAGCTTCGTACGATGTTAGCAAAGAAATCTGATCATGCGAGCGTGCACCGCGAGGAGCGCGGCACCTTTTCTCAGCTCAGCGGCCTGGAGCGGTCCCGGGAGAAGCCCCACAGGTAGAGGTAGACGAACATGCAGAAGGCGCTCAGGGTGAAGGTGATCGCGCCCAGCGTCCCGAACGATAGCCAGGGGATCTGGTAAATGAAGGGATCGAACACGATGTAATCGTAGGTCACGATCCGCGCCGCCACGTAAAGCCAGAACAGCAGACTGTACAACCACACGGTCAGGGTCATCGCCCTTAGGAGTCGTGAATCCCGGATCACCTGAGCACCACGAGATGAACGCCCGGAGCGGATATAAATCTGCACAGCGGGGCATCACCGCGCTCCCGACAGTTCCGTCGACCGCTGCGCTCGATGCTCTCCGCCCCATGCCGCCTAGATCATGTCCTTGACCGAGCTCAGGCACTCGGCGGGCGTGGCCACCGCCGGGAGGTGCACGATGAACCTGGCGCCTTTAGAATGGTCTCCGGTAACGCGGTCCTCGACCCATATCCGCCCCCCGTGCACCTCCACCAGTCTCTTGGTCAGGTACAGCCCCAGGCCGCTGCCCTGGGCCTTGGTCCGACCGCGGTATTTGCGAAGGAAGACCTTCGGCTTGACGTCGTCCGGTATCCCCGGGCCGTCGTCCTCGATGATGAACTTGTGATACTCCCTGCCCCCGTCATAGCAGCGGTTCTGGCGGATGGTGATGTGGACCTCCCCCTCGGAATGCTTGACCGAGTTGATCAGGATGTTCCAGAACGCCTCCCGGATCATGGGGGAGGCCATGGTGTAGCTCTCCGACATGATGATGGACTTGATGTGCGCCCTGTCCCCGCCGATGACCTGCACGTCGGAGATCACCTCTTCCAGCATGGAGGTCAGCTCCATCTGCCCGTGGGCGTCGTTGTGCATCTCCACCTGCTGAATCTTGCGCATGGTGTCTATAAGCTCGGTGGAGGCGGTGATCGAGTCCAGCGCCTTCTGGAGCTCGTCCTTGCGCTTCCCCTGCTTGTCCTTGACCATGGCCAGCTGGATGTAGCCGGATATGGCGGCGTTGTACCCCTGGATGTCGTGGGTCAGGAGGTCTAGGTACATCTCTGCCCGCTCCTTCGCCTCCAGGGCATCATGCTCCAGCTGCCTCTGCTCGGTCACGTCCTGCTGGATGCCGACCGCGCCGATCCGCCCTCCCTTGCTGTCGTGGATCGGAGCGGCGGAGAGGAGCAAGGTGCCGTGCCTCCTGTCAGGCCGGATGACATCGATCATCTCGCCCTTGATGAACTCCCCGTTCTTCAGCGCCCGGGTGATCGGCCATCCGTCCTTGGGAACCGGCATACCGTTGTTGGACCACTTCGCCCGTACCGAATGCACGTGTTCCTCTATGCGGTCCTTGACCACCTTCGCTCCCCAGACCTCGGTGCGCTTGTCGTTCGCCTCCAGGACCTTTCCGTTGGCGTCGACCAGGACCACGCCGACGGGGAGGCTGTCGATCATTGCCCGGAGGCGGGCCCGCTCCGCCTCTATCTTGGCGGCGTACTCCTCCAGCTGCTTGCGGGCGTTGACCAGCTCGGATATGTTGACCGCCACCAGCAGGAAGGAGGGAGGGTCCACGGAGATCGGGGTGATCATGACCTGGGCGGGGTACTCGGCCTCCCCGCTGCTGTGAATGTACTCCTGGCTCACCTGGGTCTGACCGGTCTTGAAGGCCGCCTCGATCAGCTTCCTGCAGGCGACCACTTCCTCCGCCCGGGCCATCTCATCGGCCCGCCTGCCCTCCAGGGGCCGGGGGGCGGAGGAGAGCGCCCGGTTGCGGAAAATGCTGTTGCACAGCGTCAGCCTGTAGTCCTCGCCGTCGCTCTCGAACAGCCCGATGGCCACAGGCGTAGCATCGAGAATGCTGGTAAGCTTCTCGCTCTCGCGGGCCAGTGTGGCCATGAGGTTCTCCCTCTCCGAGTTGGAGGCCTTCAGCTCCTGGAGCATCAGCTGGTCCTTGATGGCCACCGCCACCGAGGATGCGATCTTCTCCCCCAGGCCTATCTCGAAATAGTTGAACGGCCGCGTGTTCCTGCGCGCGAAGATGAGCGAGGTCTTCACCCTCTCGCTCACCATCGCCGGGATGGCGAGGATCGACCCGGTCCTGATGTTGACCGAGGCGTCCTGAATGAACCTGGGGTCCTTTGACGCGTCCGGAATGTTCACCGTCCGGCCGCTGTCGATCAATCGGGATATGATGCGGATCGCTTTACTGGACAGCCCTTTATCGGCCTCGCCGGTCCGCTGCGTCGAGGTTCGGGTCAACCATTTGCCCCCGTTATCGATGACCATGGCGAAACAATCATCGTCCAGCGCGCCGGAGACCGCGCTGACGGTCTTGCTGACAAGTTCTTCGGTATCGAGAGACGAGCGGACCAGGTCATTGATGCGGGCGATCGCCTCCAGGGCCTTGCGCTCCTGGAGCTGGGTGGTCCGGTCGAAGACCAGGGCGAGAACGGCGATGGGCTCGGGGCCACCGGCGAAGATCGGGGTCGCGTCGAACTCGAACTGCTCCCCTCCCTTGACGTTCGCATGGAAGGTGCCGCGGATGGCCTTCCCGCCGGTCAGGACCGCGTCGACCAGACCCTGGATGTCCCCGATGACCTCGAACGGTATCCCCACCTGGCTTGGGGTCCTGCCGACGATCTCCTCCGGGCTCTTCCCGATGGAGCGTGCCGCGGTGGAGCTGATGTACTGGAAGCGGTACTCCCGGTCGATCAAGTAGATGAACATGCCCGAGCGCTCCAACCCCTCCTCTATCTGCGCGTGGAACGCGTCCTTGAGCGAGATGCTCGTTCTCAGCTCACTTCCGGATGCCGTGCTCTCCTCGACCATCGCCCGACCCTTTCCTGATGTTCCCATAATGGACGATAACTGTGTGCGGAATGGCCCCTGGAGGAAGCCCCTACGCATCTGTTAATGTGAGCGGGTGAATATATAATTACGGCTAAAAATACCGCCGTCAAGAGCGAGCCGCTCGCAAGCTGGACGGTCAGCGATGAGCCTTCTATCGTGGTGACGGCCCCTGAATATTGCGTGCCGCGCCGGGCATGCTGGTCGAGCAAGGGCGGCAGCCGGAGCGACGATAGAATTAACGATGTTACGGAAAATGCCAGGCATCAGGAGAAGCCGGCACTCTTCCCCCATTGGTTGTTAAGAGCACCATAGTGCCAATCCTACAGTAAGTTATATACGCCGATATAATTAATCGCCCGCCGTGAAAAGCTCCAGGTTCAGCATGGCTCTTGCTTTGCTGGTATGCATAGCGATGGTGGCGACCATCGTCCCGACCGGGGCGAACGCCGCCTTGCCTTCCGAGCAGACGTTCATCACTGAAGACGCGGAAGAAGCGACCTTCGAGGATTGGGCCGACAATTGGTCGAGGTTCGATCTCGATACCACGCTTCCCCAGGACAGTGATATCTGGTGCAGGACCATGCACAGGGCCCACGGCGATACCCATGCCATCCACTGTGCCAGGAACGGATATAACTCTCACTACACCCTAGACGGGGCGCAGTGCCGGAACGACAACATCACCGGCGTCTCCGACCCGACCCATCAGCAGAACGTCCTGAGATACGATACCCGGATGGACACCATCATGCGGAAGACCATCGACGCCAGCGTGCGCTACTACGGCACGGTCACCGTTAGCTTCTGGTTCTGGTCCGACACCGGGGCCTCTGATGCCAAGCAGCCGCTGACCGGGGCGACCGTCGGCTACGACTTCCTCAACCTGGTCTACTGGACCGGCACCGGGAGCAACGAAGTGAAGCACGTGGCGTGGACCAACACCGAGACCGAGGCGACCGCGCAGACCTGGATCCAGAAGTCCATCGTGATCCCGAGCACCGCGACCTCTGTCGGCTTCGAGTTCGTCTCCGGCACCGTTCCTCCAGCGGGAGGGGATGACGAGAACGCGCTGTCCACCTATGGCATCCTGATCGACGGCGGGATGAAGGAGGGCGTGTACCTCGATGACATCACCGTCGTCGGGAGCGACAAGCTGCCGGCCCAGGACCTGGCGACCGCGGTTGAGCCGCTCCCCGAGACCCAGGACAGCCTGACCTTTAACGTCACCTGGACCCACAACGACCCTGAGGTGGGCATGAAATGGATCGACCTCTACTACCGCGTCGACGGCAAGGGTGACTGGATCAGGTACGAGACCGACCTGAGGCCCGACGGCAAGTTCCCCAATAACACCCGGACCATCGAGTTCACCGCGCCGCGGGAGGGCACCTACGAGTTCTTCACACGGGGCACCGATAACCTAGGTGTGGTCGAGCCAGCGCGGAACGCCGCGGACGCCACCACGACCGTCGTCCTTGGAGCACTCGCTCCGGGTTCGCCGAGCGTAACCATCGATCCCGTGGAGGTCGCCTCTAACGGGGATGTCAGAGTGACGTTCAAGATCGACAACGCAAGCACGCTGGCCATCCTCGAGTACTCTCTTGACGACACCAAGTACGTCAGCATGAACTTGAGCGACCGGTCGGTGGAGTTCACCGGTCTGAGCGCAGGGGACCATGTCATTAGCATCAAGGTCGCCGACAACAACGGCAACCTCATGGTGGAAACGATCTCCTTCTCCATCAAGAGCGGGGACATCGCTTCCACCCTCATCGACCCCCTGGTCCTGGTCGGCATCGTTGCGGTGGTGATCGTTGCCATCGCTGGAGCGTTCTACCTCGTTCGCCGCAAGAAGTAAGGAGCAACGGGGCATCGCCCCCTCTTCCCTTTTTTCTATTATTCTATTGTTTAGCGCGCTCATCGGCGCTTTGCACCGATGCGGATGGACTATCGGTCGCCGACCTTCGTATGCTTGGCGACGCCAGCCCCGCAGCCCGCGCAGTAGGCGAAGTGCGGCGATATCCTCTCTCCGCAGGCTGGGCACACCTCTCTGTAGTCGGCCCGGCAGGAGGTGCATATGATATGCCCCTCCTCCATGGTCGAGCCGCAGAAGACGCATTCCCTCCCGGCTACCAGCTTTCTCAGGGCCTTGGACATGAGCGAGGTGAGCGCCTTGTCGCTGTCGGCGACGAAGCTGCGCATCAGCTCCGCCAATCTCGCCTTCTCCCGGCCTTCACTGTCCCGCGGCGCCAGTGCCCCTCCCATCGCCGCGCTGGCGGCCAGTATGGCTATCTTTCGCCTGCGCTCCGGGAAGTCCCCGCCGCCGTCAAGTGCAGCGAGAAGAGCGGAGCATATGCCCGGGTCCGCCCTGGAGGTCGCCGACCAGCCGGACAGCACGGCGGCCACATGATCGGACATGGCGAGGAGCTCGCCCGGCTCGAAGGCCGCCAGGAACCGATTGAGGCGGTCGATCGACCGGAACGAGCTGACCAGCGGCAGGTCCTCCGGACCCGTGGACCGCGACAGGTGCCGAAGCTCCCAGCCTACATACGGGTCGAAGAGGCCGACGCTCTGCCCGCTCACCCTGATAATGCCGTAGGCCTCCATCGCTTCGAGGTACTTCTCCGTACCCAGCGCGGACCCGCTGTACACGTCCAGGAGCCAGGCCACCGTGTGCTTGGTGGCGGTCCCGGCGGAGCGCTCCTCCATCCTGGCCAGCTCCAGCAGCGGCTGCACCGCCGGAAGGTTCTTGATGCTCATGTCGTACTCGTAGCGGACGCCCAGCTGGGCGAGGGCGTCGCCCAGCTGCCGGTCGAGGAAGGACGCGTCCGGCTCCACCTGCTCCACCCCCTGGGCCTGCAGCGCGGGAAGGCTCTTGATGCTGCGGACGAGGTAGTATAGCCTGATGCGGCCGGCGCAGTGATCGTAGAGGTCCGCCATCACCTTCTGCACGCTCGACCGCTGGAGGCCGTTCAAGTTCTCCACGTTCTCGGCGATGAGGCTCGATGCCTCGCGGACGAAGTCGTCGCGAGCGGGCATGGACACCGGCACCGAGGCTATCACGGCGCTCTCCTTCTCGAAGCCCACCGACGACGGCCCGACGCGGTCGAAGATGACGGCGGGGTTCGGCTCGACCGCGGCGATGAGATGGAATCCATCCTTCTCGGATAGCTTCTCGTAGATCATCCGGACCGCCTCCTTCCTGATGTCCAGCGTCCATCCCGGCACCCCTCGCTCGAGGTGGTCGATGCCGACGTACCACCTCCAGAAGGTCAGCTTCCCCGGGACCAGGCGGTCGAGGTTGGAGTTCTCCAGGAACTCCTGCAGGCCGTCCTCGAACTCCCGGAGGGACATCCGCCTCGCCGGCCCGTCGTCCGGCCGTAGGTAGGAGGAGGCGGAGAGGTACACCTCCCGGTTGCACCTCTCGATTCTGGCGGCGATCTCCTCTTCCAGGAAGTTGAGCACGACGTCGTGCTCGCGGTCGCCCGGGCGCACCGAGCCGCTCATGATCCCGGCCATGGCCGCGGCGAGGCGGGCGGGGATCGCCGGCCCCCCGGGGTCCGCCGCCCCGCCTTGCTCGTCCTGAACGGCGATGGACCCCCGTCTCGCCCGCTCCACCGCCCGGCCGATGTCCTCGCAGAACCGCGTAAGGTCGGCCTCGGCCCGCTTGACGACCCCGTCGATGTCGAACCGGGGGCCGACGGCGGCGTCCAGCGAGGCGCGGATGACCAGGCGCTCGGCCTGGAACATTGACGAGGAGGCGCTGATGGGGACGCTCGCCTCGGCGCTGGGACCTCTGCCCCCCACCTTGATCGACGATTCCTTCCTCTCGCCCGCCTCGTCCCACCTGAACGTTATCGTTCCCTCGATCAGCGTCAGCGGCCTCTTCCTCACCTCCAGGAAGCGGATGAACGAGCTCAGGTCCTCGAAGTAGAACGAGTGCCCGGAATCCACGATCGCTCCGCCGGCCGGTCCTCCCATGCCCCCCAGGTCCCGCAGGGTGTGGAGCATCAGGGTGGTCTTGCCCATGCCCCCCGGACCTCGAAGCAGGACGCCTCCGCCGTCCATCAGCCGGCGGCACAGCGCTCCCTTCTCCGCCCTCCGGCCGAACAGCAGGTTGTGCTTCCCCAGCTCGGCGTCCAGCTCCTTAAGTGACCGCATCGCCCTCCATCTCCCCGCTGAGGAACGCTCTCAGGCTGGCGAGCAGCGCCCTCGTCGACGAGCTCCCGTTGCCCGGCTCCAGGTACCTGTCGACCCACGCCACCGTCTCCCTGAGGTAGGTCTCCTGGCCGCCGTCGGAGAAGCGGTCGTACACCTCGCGCTTGAAGCGGTTGGCGTCCTCACCCTCGAGCAGGTTGCCTATGATCCCCTGGTTGATGCCGGCGCGGACGGAGACGAACGCCCTCTTCCAGTCCCGGTCCGACAGCCCGAAGATGGCGGTCATGAGCCGGTCGGAGATCTCCTTCGTCCCGCCGTTCAGCGTCGAGATCAGGCCCAGGCTCTCCCCGGACATGCTCTTGCGCTCCATGACCGAGCGGAACCGCCGCTCGTGCTCGCCCGAGAAGCTCTCGGCGGCGCCGTCCCTGGCGGCCGCGTCGGCCTTGTTGAGCAGCAGGTACACCTTCTGCGGCGGGTCCAGGTCGAAGTACCCCAGGTCCTCGACCTCGTCCATGAACTTCGAGAGCACGTCCTCGAAGGCCTGGGCGTCCCTCGCCTGCTCATAACCGGGCTCGTACGACCACATGAACAACAGGTTGTAGTCGGCCGGGCGGTCGAGGAACATCTTCCTCAGCTCGCGGACGGAGGCGGTCAGCTGCTGTCCCAGGAGCCGGTAGTCCTCCGAGCCGGCGGTGTCCATCCAACACAGGGTGATACTCTTCCTCCCGTCGAACAGCGGAACGGTGATGTCCCGGAACACGTGGCCGACCACGAACGCGGTGCTCTTGGGATCGATCTCCTCCCTGAGCCCGCGGTTCTCCTCGTCCTCGCGGATGAGGTCGTAGCACCGCCGCAGGAAGGTGGTCTTCCCCGAACCGCCCATCCCCACGACCACCAGGCCGGCCGTGTCCAACTCCCGGGCCCGGTCGAACCGCTCCCCGAGCGCCCTGTAGTCGGCGAAGGCGGGAAGGAAGGAAGCAATGAAGTCGCCGCGGAGCTTCAGGCGGAACGGGCCGTTCCTCGAGCCTTGCGTCAGCTCCAGGGCGGACGTCAGGCCCCGGATGCNNCGCGATGGAAGGCCCTGAGGCTCTGGTCCATGTCCTTCTCCAGGTAGGCGAGCGCCTTCCCCGCCTTCAGCTCCGCCCGGCCGAGCTCCAGGCCGAGAGCGTCGATGTGCAGCAGCCAATCCATCACCCAGGTCAGGGGGACCAGGCGCCCTTCCAGGAAGCGTTCCTTGTCCACCGGCGCGCCGTCTCGGCCTTCCAGCACCGCGGCCAGCAGGTCCGCTCCCCTCGCCGGCGCGGACGCGCACGCCCACGCCCCGTCCTCGGCCGGGGCGCGCCAGTTCATCGCCAGGTCATCAGCATGGGGCCGCTCCCGCCGGTCCATGATGTGCTTCTTCAGCAGGTTCGTGAGCTGGCCGAACTCTACCTCCTCCAGGAGGGCGGCCTTGGCCACCTCGTACAGGTAGCGGCCCATGTCGAAGGCTTCCAGCCGCCCCATCTCCTTCTCGATGCGGCCAATCTCCCGGCCGATCTCCGCTTCCTTCGTCCTCCTTTCCTTGTCGGAGAGCGATTCGTCGGCCGCCGCCTGGCCCCGGGCCCGTTCCCAGCCCTGGAGGGCAGTGGTCAGCTCGCTGGACATGGCGGACATCGCGCCGTCCGCGTACGCCGACAGCAGGTCGGCCCCGAGGAGGAGGCGGGCCCGCTGCCTGCCCACCGGATAGACGAGGCGGGCGTTCTGGTCGGCGCTCCAGCTCAGCCCTCCATCCGCCAGGCCGGCCAGCTGTATGGCTGTCTCCGTCAACCCCCGCTCACCCCAGGTTCTTATGGGATTTCAAGATAAAATAGGTCCGCATTGGCCAGGGGACCGCTGCTGGACCACGATGCGCGTCCAAGGCTGGCTATCAATAGCGCACATTCATGTCGCCTCGCTTTTAATCTTCTACTATGCTGCCCTCCTCGTGATCCTTCACATAACATCTCCTTCCAAGGACGAAGCGACCAAGGCGATGTATGACAGGTTCATGGCCGAGGACTTCTGCCCCTACTGCCTTGACGACCGGACGCTGGGCTACCTGGTGGGTGCCAGGCTCGAGGAGGATGGTTACGTCCTCACGGTCAATATCACGGACATCTCCGCCTTCGACCGCCTCTGCGAGAGCGTGGGCAGTAGGGTCGTGGGAAAGGGCGCCCGCAACGCGGTCGCTTGACGCCTCGCCGCCCCCGCGTTCCTTTCCTGAGAAGTTCGTGGTCTAGGCTTGCATCGTACTTGACGGTGCTCGGCCCACTGACGGGAGGGGCATTCGTGGCCAGCGTACCTATTATGGTCGCCGTGATGGCGGACGGACCTCCTGCAGATCTCACCATGACCTGGCCCATTGGAGAGATTGATGGGTACGGCGGAGAGCCGCATGGTGCTGGATGACGAGTAAAAAATATTCAATGACTTTAAATAATTGGAGCTCGACTAAATTCTATTCGTGGGGCTAAGGGGCGCAACCGCCGCGGTCATAGTGGCCGCTATGCTGATGGCCGTGCTAGTACCGTTGAGCGAAGCTGAGGCCGCCGAGCCGGTGGTGGTGTTCTCTACCGATTTCGAGGGGATCGGGCTCTTCATCAAAGACTGGGAGCCACTGGGATGGTCCCGCGGCAACTATAATGCCACCCACCAGGACGATCAGTGGTGTCGCGCCAACGGCGACGTTTACCGGAGCCTGTCCAACACATTGGGATATCCAATGAGCGCGTACTCCTCCGCCTCGGCCCTATACAGCAATAAGATAGGCACCAACAGCATAAACGGCGGGAGCAACGTCAACAACGCCTACCCCGATCCGGGTACGGACAACTGGGTCCGGTACTCTCCGCCCGACGCGGCCCGCTATGATGGCATGACGCTAACGTTCTGGTATTGGGCCCATACACACGATGCCAATTACACCGGCGAGATGACCGACTACCTGTGCGTTAACATCAGTGACGGCAACACGACCACCAGGGCGTGGACGCAGCCGCTGCCGTACAGCGACGGGTGGCGGATGGTGACCGTGGTCATGCCCGCCGGGACCATATGGATGGAATGGGAGTACAAGACCAGCTCGGAGACCGAAGGCCACTACCCGGGGGTGTTCATTGATGACGTCACGGTCACCACTGGCAGGATACTTCCGGGACCGCCGACCTCCCATGTCACCGGGATGAGCGCATACTACAACAGCCGCGAGGTCCAGGTGCCGGTGAGCATGACCGATGCGGACCGGATGTCCCTGTACTACCGCCCCTCCGGCGGCGTTTGGACGAAGTATGTGGACTCGACCGCCCCAGACGGCAAGTTCGTTTACCCGCCCATCACCTTCCGCGCTCCCAGCGATGGGCGGTTCGAGGTCTACTCCATCGCCAGCAACTCCACCCACTCCGAGCCGCTGAAGCAGGCGGCGGAGGCAACGTTCTTCATCGATACCGTCGCCCCGACCCTGGCGATCGCTACTCCGAGATCGGGTACGGTCCTCGACAGCGGATCGGTGACGGTCGAGTGGACGACTGGCGACCTCGGGTCCGGGGTGCTCTTCAGCGCGGTGTCCATGGACGGCGGCGGGTTCATCAACGCCAGCGGGTTCTATACCTTCACCGGACTGTCCGAGGGAACGCACACCGCCACGGTCCTGGTGCAGGACAAGGCGTACAACACCGCCCGGGCGTCGGTGACCTTCCTGGTCAGCCTGACCAACCCGTCGATGACGGTGTCCCCGACAGGCTACGATGTCCTCACGGACACGCAGATCTCGGTCACTTTCGATGAGGCGGTGGACGAGGCGTCGGTGAGGATCACCGTCGAGGGGGTCAACGGCTCGTTGGCGTGGAGCGGGTCCCAGGTCACCTTCACGCCCTCCGCGGACCTGGCGTTCGAGACCACCTACCGGGTCACGGTGACGGGTAGGGATGCCGCGGGCGACGCGTTCACCACTAAGTGGTCGTTCACCACCGCCGCGGAGGGCGGAAGCATCTCCGGAACGGTGCGCGACTCCGGCGGGAGACCTATCGCCAACGCGCTGGTGACCCTGAGCAACGGCAGGACCGCGACCACCGACGACAATGGCCACTTCGAGATCGCCCATGTGCCCGCTGGCCATTATACCATGACCGTGATCAAGAACGGATATGTCGTACTGAGCAGGGATGTCGAGGTCACCATTGGCCTAACCAAGGACCTGGGCCCGCTGAGCGCCAAGGCCGTCGATAAGGCAGAGGAGGGCTACCTGCCCCT
>DAVH01000051.1 GCA_002508545.1 Methanomassiliicoccus sp. UBA6 | reverse complement strand
GGAGGAAGAGAGCATCGTTTTCCATTCCTCGCGGGCCGGGACCATCAGCGCTTCGCGCCGCTCAGGCGCTCCGCCAGGTACACGCCGGCGACGACCGCCGCGATGTCCATGACCGACCTCAGCGCCAGGTCGGCGACGTCGGCCTCGATGGCCAGGACCACGAAGAAGTTCACCAGCACGATGGGGATGCCGTAGAAGAACAGCCCAAAGGCCAGCGATCTCCCGGCCGGGGTCGAGGACGGCACCCCGGGCCGCAGCGCCGCGTACGCCAGGCCGATGAGGGCCCCGGTGATGATCACCCACAGGATGGTGTCCACCGTGCGGCTCTCGAACGAGGAGTAGATGCGCAGCACGCCGTACTCGAACAGCCTCACGGCGAGCATGGCCGCCGGGACCAGCAGCAGGGCCTGCGGCTTCCAGACCTCCTTCGGCCCGGGGGCGGTAGCGACGAACCTGCCGAGCAGGACGCCAAAGAGCAGCATCGAGAGGCCGTCGGCGAGCGGATAGCCGAGGGAGTCGATGAACGACACGCCCTCGGCGAGCGGCACCGGCTCGTACAGGTACGCGACCCAGATGAGGCCGAACAGCGAGCCGAAGGCGATGCCCTTGCGCATCCGGGACCAAGGGAGGCCGGCCTCGAGCATCGCGAAGGAGAGCGCGATGACGGTATAGGTGAAGAACGCGTAGACGACGAACACCGGGATCAGCAGTCCGGCGGCGGCTATCACGCTGGGCTCCGAGACGTTCGCGCCCTCGGGGATCAGCGGCTGGAGCATGATGCGGACGAAGGTAGCGATGGCCGCGGCGATCAGGATGCCCTTCCATCTCTCTCTGGTCAACCGGGGAAAGGTGATGCTCAAGGATCTCGGCAGGGAACCAGAAGATCGCGATATAATCTTGTTGCCGCCGGAGCTCGAGCCCGGTGGTCAACAACAGCGAGAACGCTTAGTTGATGAAGATGAAAAATAAAAGATTGGGACGGGCTTAGTACCTGTCCTTCGGCTTGTGCTTCTGGAAGCAGTCCCTGCAGTAGACCGGCCTGCCCTCGGTGGGCTTGAACGGTACCTGGGTCTGGCATCCGCAGTCGGAGCACTTGACAATCTTGGAGGAAGAGGGCCTGGAATTCAAACCCGAAATGAGATAGGCACTTTCACTCACCTCCCCAACAGACGTTTATATGCTGAGTTATGAAAACAAACCAGATGCTCCTGACGTACAAGGTGAAACACGATCGAGATCTCAGCACCGAGCTCGAAAAAGCGAGAAAGGTCGCCGAGTACGCCATCGAGCATCGATCTCGGAGCTCGGCCGACGTCAAGCACATCGGCCTTAAGTCGGTCATAGCCAACCAGATCCTCAGGAAGTACGGCAGCGATCGCAAAGCCAGAGCGGTCACGAATGTCGTTCTGATTGTTCCAGGCCAAAGCATCAGGTATCACTCGCAGTCGCGAATCATCAGCGTTTCATGCCTAAAGATGAATCTGGATGCTCGCTTTCTCCCACCGTTCGAGAAGGTCAACCAGATTGAGCTGAACGAGGAATACGCGTTCGTGACGGTGACGATAAACGAGCCGCCGTTGCGCGAGGTCGATCATTGGATCGGCGTGGACCGCAACACCACCGGGCACGTCGCGGTCATGGGGAACCCCGAGACGGGCAAGGTGTGGAAGCTCGGCAAGCAGTGCCATCACGTTCACAACAAGTACAAGAACATCCGAAGGAAACTGCAGAAGCAAGGCTGCTACAAGGAGGTCAAGGAGCTAAAGAATCGAGAGAATAGAATCGTCAGGGACATAAACCACAAGATTTCGAAGAAAATCGTAGACATCGCCGTCCAGAACGCGTGCGGGATAAAAATGGAACAATTGGACGGCATCAGGAACAACCGCAAGCAAACCTCGTCGTTCCGCTACTCGCTGCACAGTTGGTCATTCTATCAATTGCAGAGAATGATAGAGTACAAGGCCAAGCTGCTTGGGGTGCCAATCGCCTACGTCGCACCGCAGTTCACATCTCAGATGTGCTCGAGATGCGGTCTCTTAGGCGTCAGGAACGGCAAGGGCTTCACGTGTCCGCACTGCGGCCACGTCGACCACGCCGACGCCAACGCGTCGTTCAACATCGCGTTGCGTCCTTCGATAGAAGAAGGCGTCGGTCGATTGTATGCAGACAGAGATGCATGCAAAGGGCGCATTGATACCCCTCAGGAGGCAACGTCGTGAGCGACGGCGACCGAAGAATCCCATGATCAAATATTGTGGGAGTGTCAACTGCTTGTCTCAAAAATCTCTAGAGAAATCTGATACGGCACGACCTACGCGCAGCTAGTATATAAATGAGCCTATCGGCCGGCCAGGGGCGGGATGATGGCGGTTGCCGGCTCAGCTCACCTGCACCACGTCCACGTCCCTGGTGTCGAGGCCGTACGGCAGCTCCCCCAGCTCGAAGCCCGGCGAGGTGGTCTCGCAGTAGTAGTACCGCACTCCTCCATCGGTGAAGTACGTGCCCGTGCCCTGGTCCGATGCGATGCCCACGGCGGCGTGGCCCGGGAGGATCAATATCGCCGCGTCGTAGCCCATGGCCTCGGCCACCGAGGCGAACAGGAAGGAGGTGTCCTCGCAGTCGCCCGTCTCATCGTACAGCGTTTCCACTGGAAACCGCCAGTACTCGTCGGCGTCCATGGTGGCGTTGTCGTACGAGTAGCCGAAGCTCTGGCAGAACCGCAGCGCGAAGTTGATCGCCTGGACCTCGCTGAAGCCCTCGCTCGCGGAGAGGTTGCTCAGCTCGCCGGCGATGGAGGCCACGATGGGATCGTCCGGGGTGACGAAGGTCTGCACGTCCTCGTCGCTGTATCCGAAGTAGTAGCTCCGCGGCACGTCCATCCGCCCGTACTCGGCGTACGCCCTCGGCGGCACCACCGCGTCCATCGAGTACAGCGTTCCCTGGAACGACCACCGGTAGGTGCGGTTCTCGTCGATCGCCGCCGCCTCGAGGCCGAAGCGTACCGATCCGTCATCATCGTCCGTGGAGGCGGTGCCGTCCAGCGAGCCGTCCGCGGTCCCGTTCGCGTCGTTCCCCCTCCAGGTCCCGCTGACGATGTCGAAGGTGACGCTCAGCGTGCGCCCGGCGCGAGACGTGCCGTCCAGGTCCATGACGTCGTTGCTGACCAGGTCATCGTCGACCATCGTGATCTCGAAGGCGGTGTACCGCCGGTTGTCGTCGACGTTGAAGCGGTAGGACTCGCTGACCGCGAGCTTCGAACCGACGGCGCAGCTCCACGCCTCGCCCATGCTGTCCAGCCGGCCCTCGTCCTCGCCGTTCGCCCGAAGCTCGAAGTACACCTCGGCGAGCTCGTCCAGGTAGTCGGTCTCGTCGCCCACCCCGATCTCGGTGACGTTGAGGTAGATGCCCATGTCATCCGAGGGAAAGAGGTCGATGACGTCCCCGAACCCGTCGCCGTCGGTGTCCGCCGGCCAGAGCTCGGCGTTGTCGCCTATCCCGTTGCGGTCGGCGTCCTGCCATTCCTTGGGGTCGTCGGGGAACGCGTCCTCGTTGTCGGGATACAGGTCCCCGTCAGCGTCCTCCGGCGGTACGCGGTCAGAGCTGTCGCCGACGCCGTCGCCGTCCGAGTCCAGCCACTCCAGGGGATCGTCGGGGAACGCGTCCCGCGTGTCAGGGAACCCGTCCCCGTCCCGGTCCCGGCCGGGGTCCGGGTACACCAGGACGAGGTAGCTGAGGAACGCCCCGACCAGCAGCATGGCCGCGATGACCGCCCAGAACGCCGCGTTGTTGCCGTTCATCCCAAGTATCGGATGCTGATGGGCGGAAAGAAGAATAAATGCGACGGGGATCGCATCGCCTGCCGCGGAAAGGTGGCAGGGATGCTCACAGCCCGACGGCCACCGTCACGACGGACAGCCCGAGAAGGGACACCGTCAGGGCCAGCAGCCACGCGGTAAGGTACCGCAGCCGCCTGTGCTCCTCCAGCATCTCTTCCTGAATTCCGATCAAGCTTCCGAGCTCGACCGCATCGAGTTCCTTTTTTCTTTTCATCAACCTTCCTCCTGTTCGTTCTCATCTTCTTGCCGCGTTTCCTCGCAAAATGCCCGCCGCGTCGGCTATCGGCGCGGGGAAAGGAGGCCGGTGCCTCCGTGGCAGCGCGGCCCTGGATGCTTCAAGCTCTTCCGGCAAGATGGCGTGACAGGGGCAGCGATGGCGGCCCGTCCGTCCGCGGTTCTGCGCAGATCCATGGTCGTTCACCTCGCGCCTCTTCTCATGCGGGCGTATTTAGTAATTTGCGAGGCGGCCGTTCTGTCAGCGGCCGAGCTCGTGGCACGAGGCGCGATGGAAAGGTTCATGAGGGAACGGCTAGAGAAGTCCAGTGCATGCAGGGCATGAAGGAGATGACTGGACCGCGGCCCCGGGCCCGTCCCCCGGCGGACCTCAGAGAGGTCGACGCGATCATCATGGACCTCGACGGCGTGGTCACCGACACCGCCCGGCTGCACGCCGCGGCGTGGAAGGAGGTCTTCGACGAGTACCTCCTGGGGCGGGAGGAGCGCTACGGCGAGAGGCACGAGCCGTTCACCAATGATGACTACATTCGGTACGTCGACGGCAAGCCCCGGTACGACGGCGTGCGCGACTTCCTCGCGTCCCGTGACATCACCCTGCCCGAGGGCAGCGTCGACGATGGCCCGGACAAAGAGACGGTGCACGGCCTCGGCAACCGGAAGAACCGGCGGTTCATCGAGGACATCACCGCCCGGGGGGTGGAGCCGTACCCCTCGGTGTCCCGGGTGGTCCAGTCCTGGGCGTCCAGGGGCGTCCGCCTTGCCCTGGTCTCCGCCAGCCGCAATGCCCGGAAGGTGCTGGAGCTGGCGGGCCTCCACGCGGCGTTCGGCGCGGTGGTCGACGGCAACGACCTGGCGTCCCTGGGACTGAAGGGGAACCCGGCGCCGGACCTGTTCCTGGAGGCCGCCAGGCGCCTAGGGGTGCCGCCGGAGCGGGCCGCGGTGATCGAGGACGCCATCGCCGGGGTGGAGGCCGGCCGGGCCGGGGGGTTCGGCCTGGTGGTGGGGGTCGACCGCGGCCGCCGCGGAGACCTGGCGGCCCACGGCGCCGACCTGGTGGTGAGCGATATAGGGGAGCTGGTTCCCCNNCTCGGAGGAGATCTTCCGCTGGCTGGTCAGCGGGACGCCGGCGATATTCCTCGACTACGACGGCACGCTGACCCCGATCGTCGCCCGGCCGGACCTCGCTGTCCTCGATGACGGCATGAGGAAGACCCTCGGCCGCCTGTCCGGCCGGCTGCCGGTGTTCATCGTCACCGGCCGCGGGCTCGGGGACATTACGAGGCTGATCGGGCTGGACAACATCGGTTACGCCGGCAGCCACGGCTTCGAGATCGAGGGCCCCCTGGGCACCTTCGTGGACAAGGATCGGGGCGCTGAGTATCTGGGCGCGCTCGACGCCGCCGAGCGCGAGCTGAGGTCGGCGGCCGAGGGCATCGAGGGAGCGATCGTGGAGAGGAAGCGCTACGGCGTCTCGCTGCACTACCGCCTGGTCAAGCCGTCCGAGGTCCCCGCGCTGGAGAGAGCGTTCGACCGGGCCGCCTGCGATCACCCGGGCCTGCGGAAGACCTACGGCAAGATGGTCCTCGAGCTCCGGCCGGACCTGGAATGGGGCAAGGGGGACGCGGTCCTGTCGATCATGGGGCGCCTGAACGCCGGAGGCTCGAACATCGTGCCGCTGTTCATCGGCGACGACCTGACCGACGAGGACGCCTTCCGCGCCCTTGAGGGCAGGGGCATCGGCATCGTGGTCAGCGACCACCCCCGGCCGACCGCCGCCAGCTACATGCTCTCCGACGTCGCCGAGGTCCAGGTGCTGCTCGAACGCCTGATCGTGGCGTTCGACAGTGAGGGCGCCGCCGGAAGCTGGTCGCTGACCTACGGGTACTACGAGCCGGACAAGGAGCAGCTCCGCGAGGCGCTGTGCACCCTGGGCAACGGATACATGGCCACGCGGGGCTCGGCCCCCGAGTCCACCGCCGGCGACGAGCACTACCCCGGCACCTACATCGCCGGCATCTACAACCGCCTGGAGAGCGAGGTCCGGGGGCGGGTCATCGAGAACGAGAGCAACGTCAACCTGCCGAACTGGTCGTACCTGTCGTTCCGTCCCGAAGGAGGGGAGTGGCTCGACCTCGGGAAGGTGAGCATCGAGCGGTACCGCCAGGAGCTGGACATGCGGAACGGCGTCCTGGTCCGCGAGGTCCGGTTCACCGACCGGCAGGGCCGGACGACCACGCTCCGCGACCGGCGGCTGGTGAGCATGGTCACCCCGAACCTCGCCGCGCTGGAGCTCACCATCACCCCGGAGAACTGGTCCGGGAAGATGACCGTCCGGACGGCGGTGGACGGGAACGTCGGCAACACCCTGGTCGCCAGGTACCGGGAGCTGAACAACCGCCACCTCGACATCCTGGGCTCCGGGACCGACGGCCAGGAGACCGTCTGGCTGGAGGTGGAGACCAATCAGTCCAAGGTCCGCGTCACCGAGGCCGCCCGCACCCGGGTGTTCGCTCCGGAGGGAACCTTCGTGCGCCGCTCCCAGCTGGAGGAAAGCGGCCTCGTGGGGCAGGACATCGAGATCGGCGCGGCGCAGGGCCGCCCGCTGCGCGTGGAGAAGGTCGCCGCCATCCGCTCGTCGCGGGACCGCGCGATCTCCGACACCCTGACCGCCTCGCTGGACCTGCTGGCGCACAGCGGGGACTTCGAATCCCTGCTCCAGGACCATTCACACCGCTGGGGAGTGCGGTGGTCCCGGTACGGCTTCGAGGTCGACCCGGGACACCTGTGGATATCGCAGATCCTCAACCTCCACATCTTCCACCTGCTGGAGAACACCTCCCTGCACTCCATCGACCTGGACGTCGGGATCGCCCCGCGCGGACTGGCCGGGGAGGCGTACCGCGGCCTGATCATGTGGGATGAGCTGTTCATCTTCCCCTTCCTCAACCTGCACGGGCCGGACCTGACGCGAAGCTTGCTGCTGTACCGCTACCGGCGGCTGCAGATGGCCAGGTGGGCCGCGAGGGAGCAGGGGTACCAGGGAGCGCTGTTCCCCTGGATGAGCGGGAGCGACGGGCGGGAGAGGGCGCAGACCGTGCACCTCAACCCGCTGTCGGGAAGGTGGATACCGGACAACACCCGGCTGGAGCAGCATGTCAGCCTGGCGATCGCGTACAACGTGTGGCAGTACTACCAGGTGACCGGCGACCTCAGCTTCATGTCGCTGTACGGGACGGAGCTGCTGTGCGAGATCGCCCGGTTCTGGGTCAGCCGCTGCCAGTATGACGAGGCCCGGGGCCGCTACGTCATCCTGAAGATCATGGGACCGGACGAGTTCCACGAGGGGTACCCGGGCACCGAGGAGGCCGGAGTGGACAACAACGCCTACACCAACGTCATGGTCTCGTGGACCCTCCACCGGGCGCTGGAGGCGCTCCGCGAGCTGCCGCTGCAGCACCACCGGGACATCCGCACCGAGCTCCGGCTGGAGGACCAGGAGCTGGACCGCTGGAAGGATATCGCCGATAGGCTGTACGTGCCCTTCCACGGCGACGGGATCATGAGCCAGTTCGAAGGCTACGACAATCTGAAGGAGCTGGACCTCGAGAAATACCGGGAGAGGTACTGCACCCTGCACCGCATGGACCGCATTCTGGAGGCGGAGGGGGACTCGATCAGGAACTACAGGATGTCGAAGCAGGCGGATGCGCTCATGCTCCTCTACCTGTTCTCCGAGGACGAGCTCCGGGAGCACCTGGGCCGCATGGGCTACGGGTGGAGCCCGGAGGCGGTGAGGAGGACCATCGAGTACTACTCGAAGCGCACCGCGCATGGCTCCACCCTGAGCCGCGTCGTCTTCGCCTGGGTGCTCTCCCGGTACAACCGGGAGGGCTCGTGGAACCACTTCCTCGACGCGCTGAGGTCCGACGTCTCCGACATCCAGTGCGGGACGACGCACGAGGGCATCCACCTGGGGGCGATGGCCAGCACCGTGGACATCGTCCAGCGGTGCTACTCCGGACTGGAGACCAGGGGCGACGCGCTGCTGTTCGATCCCCGCCTCCCGACCGAGCTCAAGCGGCTGAAGTTCCGCATCGAGTACCGGCGTCACCTCGTGGAGGTGGAGATCGACCGGGAGAGGATGCACCTGTTCAGCAGGACCGGCGGCGTGGAGCCCATATCCATCGGGTACCGCGGCCGGATGTTCGTCCTGGAGCCGGGAGGGGAGCTGGAGGTCCTGCTGGACCGCGAGGAGATCAGCTGACCTGGGCGATGTACGCCGAGCCGTACTCGTCGGGGATGTCCCCGACCTTCCAGCCCAGTGCGGTGGTCTCGCAGTAGAAGTACTCGATGCCGTCGTACTCGTAGTACGACCCGGTCGCCTTGGCCGCCGAGATGCCGGCGGCGGCGTGGCCGTCGAACAGCAGGATGACGGCGTCGAAGCCCATGGCCTCCATGATCGAGGCGTACAGGAAGGCCTTGTCCTCGCAGTCGCCCACCTCCTCGTACAGCGTCTCCACGGGAAACCGCCAGTACTCGTCCCTGCTCACGCTGCTCTCGTCCTCCACGTACTCGATGCTCTGGACGAACGAGAGCACGAAGTTCGCGGTCTTGAGCTCCGAGAACGTCGCCGAGTAGTTGCCCAGCACTTCCGCCAGGTCATGGATGACCGGGTCGTAAGGCGTGACGTAGTCGCCGCACATGCTCACCGCCTCCTCGATGGTGTACGCGTAACGCTGGGTGGGGTCATCACGGTACTGCTGGTACGCCGACACGGAGATGTTGATGTCCAGGCTGTACGTCTGCCCGTTGAACTTCCAGGTGTAATTACCGTCCCCGATCCTGAGGTTGTCCGAGGGGCTGGGAGCGAGCATCCCGCTGGCGATGACCGCGGCGACGATCAGGATGGCGACGACCGCCACCACGGCTATGGCCGCCGCGGCCCGCCCGCCGCTCTTGCGGTAGTATGCCCCGGGCGGGGCCGGCTGGTAAGGCGGCGTCCACGGCGCCCGGAGGTTCGTGCCGCACTGCGGGCAGAAGGTGCTTTCCGCGGTGTTCTGCCCGCCGCAGCTCGGGCAGAAAGAGATCGCCGGCCGCGCCGGTGCCTGAGGCGCGCCGCAGGAGGGGCAGAAGTTGCTTCCGCCGGCAACAACGCCTCCGCAGTACGGGCAGTTCAACGCTCCGGGTTCGACCATAGTAATGGCCATACCCATGGTGCTTTAATTATGTGAACTTACCTCGCCCCCTAGCGGGCAGAGCTTCCTGCGTCATCCGCCAACACCTGCCAAGGGGCCTTACAAGTTCCTCGCATAAGTTCCGCTCGCAAGGTCGAAACGGTGAGAACCCGAGAAATGTGGTAAAAAGCTCCGAGCCAGGCCGGAGGTGAACGGCCTGGCCGCGCGAGGAGAGAATGGGTTTGGGGGTCCTGGGAGCAGGCCAGGGCACGGCCGGTGCCGGTCTTCGGCCGCCGGTGTCCCGGGCAGCGGTCTCAAGGAGGAAATGGAGGAATCCCCCTTCGACGCGCCGGTCCGGCGGTCCGCACCGCACTTGAGTATTATATTGCAACTTCCTATTAAAATATATTTCGGTTAATGATAACATCACCGGGCCGCGGCGGGGTATCAGGACCTTTTAGCTCGCCGATGTGCTTCCCGACCCCCGTAGGACAGGGGGCGCCTGGATAGGACTTTGAGGGGATGAGGAGACCTTCATCAAGAGCACCGCCCTCCCTGAGTTCGGATGCTGATAATAACCAGGGCTCGGACGCTCCCGCGCTCCCGGCGTAACGGAGAGAAGGAAGAAAGCGTTCCAGTTATCTGGAAGAACCCAAGTAAGTATTATCTAAAACGATTGCATCCTGACCGCCGTAGGGATGGACATGCGCTCCAAACAAGTACTGTCAAGCATCGCCCTGACGGCGATGTTGGTCATAACCGCCATGGCCGTGATCCTGCCGACGACGCAGGCGGCCTGGTTCGACAACAAGGATACGGCAATTACCATAAATCCTGATGACCTCATCAGCGGCCAGACCGCCACCGTCACGTACACCCTCGACATCGGGGCGGAGAAAGACGTGACCCAGCTGGACATCCTCACAGTGTTTGTGAGGTACGAGTGGGAGACCTCGGCGGTCCCCCTCACCGGCCTGCCGATCACCGTCACCGAGTTCCCCGAGCAGCTGAGCTTCACCCGCTCGGTCTCGGTCCCGGCCAGCGTGGCCGCCGGCAACTACGCGGTCAACATCACGGTGAGCGCCTACATCAACGGGGACGAGACCACCTCGGGGGCGGCCACCCACACCTTCGCTGAAACGGTCAAGGTCAGCGACCCGCTGACCGGCGAGGCGACCGCCGATCCCGCCAGCGGCATCGCTCCCCAGGAGATCAGCTTCGACGTCACCGCCAGCGGGGGCGCAAGCCCGTACACCTACTCTTGGGACTTCGGGGACGGCAGCGCCGCCTCGACCCAGAGGAACCCCACTCACGAGTACACCGTGGGCGGCACCTACACCGCCAAGGTCACCCTGACCGACAGCCTCGGACGGACGGCCGTGGTGGACGCGCCAACGGTCATCATCGCTCCCGGCGTCACCGTGACCGTCACCGCGCAGCCCAAGGCCGGGCCGTTCCCCCTGGAGGTCAAGTTCACCAGTAACGTCACCAACTACGAGGGCGACCTTACCTACTCCTGGGACTTCGGGGACGGCAGCACGAGCGACGAGGCCTCCCCGACCCACACCTACACGAAGGCTGGCGACTACACGGTCAACCTGACGGTCACCGACTCCGAGGACCGCACCGGGAGGTCGTCGAACGTCGTGATCCAGGTCACCTCCTCGGTCAACCCGACCGCGGTCATCAGCGCATCGGTCGACCATGGCCTGGGCCCCCTGGCGGTGGACTTCATCAGCAACACGGGCGGCGGCACGCCCCCGTACACCTACTCCTGGGACTTCGGCGACGGGGCCACCAGCACCGAGGCGAACCCATCGCACGTCTACACCCAGGCAGGGATCTACAACGTCAGGATGACCATGACCGACTCCGCCAGCCGGCAGGTGACCTCCAACAACCTGACCATCACGGTGGAATCGGTCACTTCCATGGACGTCGTGATCTCAGCGGACAAGGAGTCAGGGACCTCGCCGCTGACCGTGAGCTTCAACAGCACCATCACCGAAGGGACCGAGCCGTACTTCTACACCTGGACCTTCGGAGATGACACGACCAGCTCTCAGGCCAACCCGGTGCATACCTTCGCCGAGGCCGGGGAGTACAAGGTCACGCTGTCGGTGCAGGACTCGCTGTCCAACGTGAGCGTCTCCAACACCTTGACCATCGTGGTGACCGAGCCGCAGGCCGCGTCCATCCCCGCGTGGATGCTGATCTGGGGCTCCACCGGCGTGATCATCGCCGCGGTCGGCGGGATAGCGTTCGCGATGATGAGGTTCAGGAAGTAAGACCCCGGGGACGGGGCGCCGGGCCCCGTCCCTGCCCAAACCAGTTAATAGCCGGGTTGGCCTTTCCCGTCCAGGAGCGGGAAGAGGGGATGCCCGGGTCGAAGCGTCAGGTGGTCGTCACCGATATCGGCGAGTATATCAACCAGCACGGGTGCGAGAGGAGCTTCAAGCTCCGCATCAACAAGGCGGAGATCGCCCGGCGGTTCCCATTCTACGGCAGTGTCCGCAGCCCCCTGAACCCCATACTGGCCACCAAGGGCCGGGAGCGGGAAGGGGAGCTGCGGGACGCCATCTCCGCGTCGATGCCTCTCCTGAACCCTGACGGCGAACCGGAGGATGCCCGCATCGCGTGGTCCGATCTCCTGCGCCTCCTCGCCGCCCGTCCCGAGGGCACCGACTGCTTCGCCCGGGAAGTGGAGATCGAGGGCGAGGCCGGCGAGTTCCTCCTCTCCGGCCGCATGGACTTCGTCATCCTGCGGTGGTCGGACGGCCGGCCGCACCTTCGGATAGTGGAGTGCAAGTCCAGCCGGAGGGACAAGACCTATCACCGGGTCCAGCTGGCGGCCTACCGCATCATGGTCTCCGAGATACTGGAGCGCGACGGCCTGGTCCTCGGCGGACGCCGCCATGACGACGTGGTCCTGGAATCGGTGGTGGCGCGCATCGACGAGGGCACCAACAGGGTGCAGGACGCGCTGTCGATGCCCTCCCTGGACCTAGAGCAGGAGATGGGAGACCTGCGCAGCCTGCTCGCCGCCGACGGGCCGCTGGCCAGGATCGACGCGGCGGACCTGGACGAGCTAGGATATACCATCGACGCCAAGTGCGACGCCTGCGTCCACTGCCCGATCTGCCTGCCGGAGAGCGCCCGGCAGCGGCGCCTGGAGCTGCTGGGCATCGACGCCGCCACCGCCCGTGTCCTCCGCTCCGCCGGGGTCGGGGACATCGACGCCCTGGCCGACCTCGATCCCCGGGGGCGGGAGGCCCGGACGCTGCGCGGCACGGTCGGCTTCACCTGCGACCTCGACGACCTCATCGGCCGGGCCAAGGCCCGGCGCTCGACCCTCCCGGACCGCCGGGAGGGGGACTGTGAGGTCATGGTCCGCAAGCACTCCGGCCCCGGGCTGCTGCCGGTGCACGAGCACAACGGGCTGCGCCTGGTCCGCGTGTTCCTGGACGTCGAGTACGACTACATCGAGGACCGCCTGGTCGGCCTGGCGGCCCACGTCACCGACAGCGAGATGGCCATCGTCACGCCGTTCACGGAACGGGTCCCCGTCGCCTCGCTCAAGGAGGTCTCGGAGGACGGGAGCGAGCGCGCCGTGAGGGCCGAGGAGGTGGTGCGCCTCATCCCCTTCCCGTGGACCGGGGACATGGGCGAGGATGACGAGGCCGAGGGCACGATGCTCCGCTCGTTCTTCAAGGACCTCGTGAACGCCATCGTCCGCGTCGGGGGGCGAGGAGAGCGGCCGCTGCACTTCTACACCTGGTCCATGGGGGACGTGAAGCACCTCATCGACGCCTGCTACCGGGCCGGGGGCACGGCGCTGCGCGACCTCACCGAGCTGCTGGGCTGCCGGGCGGAGTGCCGCGCCGACCTGGAGCAGATGATCGTCACCCCGCTGCGCGACGAGATCGACCAGAAGGTCATGCTCGGCTACACCGGCCTCAGCCCGGTGATCGCCGCCTCGCTCATCTGGTTCGGGAGGCCGCGGTTCCACTGGACCCGCTCTGTAGGCGGCCAGACGGTCGACCTGTCGAGGGCGTTCCGCCGGGACATCTTCGACTTCCGGACCCCGCTGTACACTTCCCCAGGGGGCGAGTGGAGCGGGCGCGGGGAGCCCGGAGCGGTCGGCGGCCTGTATGAAGTGCGCGCGCACTTCAGTTCCGACGTCACCTCGCCCTACTGGTACGCGATGTGGGGCACCCTGCCGGAAGCCAGGGGAAGGGATAACATGCTCCCGCGGGCCCTCGACGACTACCGCCGCGGGGGAACAGCCCCCCTCATCTCCTCGTTCCTGGTGGCCAAGTGCCAGGCGCTNNGCGCTGCGATGGCTGGAGGAGCGCCTGTTCACCACCGGCGGGATCGCCAAACCCCCGGTCCCGCTGGGCCGCCTGGACGAGATGGACGAGCGGTTCGCGTCCCGCTACGGCATCGTCGACGCCTGCCTGGATTATCTGAGGCTCGACCACCACGCCAAGAAGACCGAGTGGCTCATCGCGGCGATGCACTCCCCCGCATCCAGGGTCGCCGACGGCACCTGCCTGCCGCTCCGGGACCTGAGCCTATTCTACGACAAGGACGGCACGCACGTGGCCGCCTCGCTCGACCTGGAGCGGTTCTCGGTGGACAAGGAGGTCTACTTCGCGTCGAGCACCTTGGACGAGGGCGGGTATGTACGCATCGTCCCCTACTCCGGCGACATCGAGAGGGCGCCGGGCATCGGGGACCTGCTGAGGCGGGGGGCCACCGCGAAGGTCGACGTCCTGGTGCCGGACATCGATGCCTTCGAGGCCACCATACGCGAGTTCACACCCCGCTCGTCGTCGGAGCACTACATACTGCCGTCGCAGCGCGAGTCCATGGACGGGGCGAGATTCGCCCTCGCCGGCGACAGCCTTAGCGATTACGTGCATTCCCGGGTGGACAGATGGCTCAGGGAGCACGCGGACTCGGCCACTGCCCGATGGTTCGATCCCATCGCTCCCTCGGTGCCCGTCCGTTCCCCGCCGCCGGACGAGCTGGTGGGGAAATGGCGCGCCGTCCTCGAGGCCCTGAGGTTGGGGGACCGGCGGCTGGACGATGTCCAGGTCAAGGCGTGCCTGGACGGGCTGGCGTGCACGGTGCAGCTCCTCCTCGGACCGCCGGGAACGGGGAAGACCAACACCACCGCGGCGGCGGTGATGCTACGCCTCGCCCACCGCCCCAGGAGAAAGCTGTTCTTCCTGTCGGCGAGCACCCACACCGCCGTCAACGAGCTCGCCTCGAGGATCCAGGAGGTCGTTCCGAGCTTCCGGAAGGCGGCGGATGAGGCCGGCATGGCGTATAACGTCCCCTGCGTGCTCCGGCTGTCGTCCGACGAGAACGCGGAGGGCGATTTCGTGAGCACGGAGAACTCGTACCGCATGATGGAGATGATGAGCAAGGGGAACCTGGTGCTGTGCGGCACCATCAACGAGGTGCTGAAGGCCGCCAGGTCGCTGGGCGTGGGCAGCGTGATGTTCGCCGACGGCCTCATCATCGACGAGGCCAGCATGATGGTCTTCGCCGACTTCCTGGCGCTGGCGACGCTCGTTGCCGAGGATGGCGAGATCATGCTGGCCGGCGACCACATGCAGCTCGCCCCCATCACCTCTCACGACTGGGAGGAGGAGACCAGGGAGCAGGTGGTCCGCCTCACCCCGCACGTGAGCGCGTACCGCGCGATCAATGATCTCGCTAAGAGGACCCCGGCCGGGGCCATCGGGCGGTCGGCGCTCAGCATCACCTATAGGCTGACGCCGGAGCTCACCCACCTGATTTCCGGGGTGTACGAGGACGAGGGCGTCAAGCTCGTCTCGAGGAAGGCGCAGGAGGCCAAGGGCCGCGAGATCGCATCGCTGGAGGACCTGTGGAGGAACAAGGGCGTCTTCCTCGTGGTCCACGGGGAAGCGAGCTCCAGGAAGAGCAACGAGTTCGAGGCCCGCCTGATCCGCGACATCCTGGCGTCATGGAAGGTGGAGGAGCACGAGGTGCTGCCGAACACGGTATCGGTGATCACCCCGCACCGGGCGCAGCGCGGTCTGCTGAAGAACGTCCTCAACCCGGAGTTCGCGTACCACATCAAGCTCATCGACACCGTGGAGAGGCTTCAGGGCGGGGAGTGCGAGACGATCATCGTGTCCGGTACGCAGAGCGACGTCGGGACGATTAGCGGCAACGCCGAGTTCATCCTCGACCTCAACCGCACTAACGTCATCTTCTCCCGGGCCCAGGAGCGCCTGATCGTCGTGTGCTCCCGCAGCCTGCTGGATAGCATGCCGGCGGACATCGACGACTACGAGAGCTCGTGGCTGTGGAAGCACCTCCGCTCGGTGTGCGACACCACCGCGCTGGAGGTGCCGGGCTACCCGTACCGCGTCGAGGTCCGGGTGCCCGGGGAGTTCTGGTACGGAAAGGGTAAATCGGGAAAGTTGTGATGGAAGCACGGAGATGGAAGGATGAAGGTTGCGATCATTGGGAAAGGCCACGCGGGAAAGGCGATCGGTTCCGGGCTGACGAGGATCGGGCATGAGGTCCGCTACGGCCACCGCGAGCCGGGGGAGCGGCCGGCACTAGCGGCCGAATGGGGCGAGCTGGTGATCTTCGCCATCCCCTACCACCAGGTCAGCAACGTGGTCGCCAACATCGGCCACCTGCTGGACGACAAGGTCGTCATCGACGTGACCAACCGCATCGGGCCCAACGGGGAACCGGTCCCCTGCGGCAGCACCTCCGGCGCGGAGGAGCTGCAGAAGGCGCTCCCCCTGGCCAAGGTCGTGAAGGCGTTCAACACCGTGTTCGCGGCCAACCAGAGCACCGGGCACATCGGCGACGAGCAGCTCGCCGGCTTCGTGGCCGGCGATGACCCGGAAGCGAAGGGGACGGTGATGTCCCTCATGAAGGACATGGGGTACGCCCCGGTCGACTGCGGTCCGCTCCGCACCGCTCAGTACCTGGAGGCCATGGGGCTGGGGATCATGCAGATGGCCCACGGCACGGGAATGGGAACGTCCATCGGCTACTGCCTGGTCCGGAAGTGAGGCCGCGGTCAGCGCCGCGGCCGCATCGAAACCTAGAGGAACCCTTGGATGTGTCCCGGGACTCAGGTCCCGGGGAACAGAGCTTCCGCTCCCGGTGAACGCTAGAATATAATCCCGGATAGGAGAGCCGCGACCCGGAGGCTCACTCCTTCTTCCTTTCCTTCTCTTCGGTCGAAGGGATGCGCCTTGCCGCGCTGGACTTCTTGTAGTTGCTGTACGCTACGCAATCAGTGCACTTGGACCCAGAGAGCTGGAACTGGCAAAAATAGCAGTGCTTGTCGCCCACAGTACTCCATCCGTATTGGGAAGGAAGTCCAGCGGGCGTTATCAATGTTGATGTCTCATTATCAACTGCAACGTTTTACCGGAGGCCGTCCGGAGCGGCTACGCACCCTTGGGCCCGAGCCTCAGGGTCGCCACGTACGAGTACCCGCGGGGAGCGCTCCCGCCCGCTCCCTCGTCGAGGGTGAAGTCCGCCCGCCGCCCCTCGTGCCCGGCGGCCAGCCACATATGCGCGAGGGCGATGCCCACGTTGATGCGGTTCATCTCCTCGGTCATAATCGAGCGGGCGGCGTAGGCGTGGACGGTCCCCTCGCCGCCGGTGAAGTACCACGACTGGTTGTTCATCCCCGACGGGGCCAGGCGGGTCGCCTCCAAGATCTCGGGCTCGCTCGTCAGCGAGCTGATCTCCGAGAGCGCCCGGCGCTTGAACTCGGCACGCTCCCGGTGCGCAGGCTCGGCCGGGCGGCCGAAGGCCAGCATGATGACGAAGTCCAGCCCGGAGAGCCGCCTCATGCCCCTGACCGGCTTCGGCCCGCCCTGCCAGCAGGACCCCAGGCCGATCGACGAGAGGAAGAGGTCGGCCTGCTGGAGGAGGAACCCGGCGTTGGCCTCGAACCCCGGTCTGTTCTCCGAGTAGATCGCGAGGTAGTGAGGGGCGGCGACCTTGAAAATCCCATTGACATCGTCCGGCCCCATGAGCCTGGTCTCGGTGCGGATGCCGGGGAACAGCGGCCTCGTCGACGCGGCGAAATCGGTCACCTGCTTCAAGGCCGCAGCGTCCAGGCCGCCCTGCTCATACTTACGTACAGACCTACGTGAGAAGATCGCCTGATACAGCTCCTCGCTCATGGCATCGTCCATCTACCGAGCCGGGACGATATGAAAGGAGCGGGGCCGCTCGGCCGGATCGCGGAGAGGATGCGCTTCGGTCATCGCGTTGAAGGACGAGATGATCGGAACCCGCCCGCCGATGCCAGGGGCGATGTGTCAAAAATATATACTGACTCCGAAACAAATTAGTAATGCCACGCCATTGGCCGCGCCAGGGACCGACGGACATCTGGGCGTGGTGGTGAGAGCACCTGCGCCGGACAGCAGCCTCGGACCGCGCGGGATCCTAATGGCCGACAATCTGATGATGGGATAAAGATGGAAGAGACCAGGCTGCTTTTAGACATCGCCTTACTGACCGCTATCGCGGGCATATGCTCGATCATCCTGGTCAAGCTGAAGTTCCCGGCCATCATCGGATACCTGGTGGCCGGCATCGTCCTGGGCCCGACGATGCTGCATGAGCTATGGGTCGACGAGATCACGGTCTTCATGCTATCCAACATGGGTATAGTCCTGCTGATGTTCTACATCGGCATGGAGCTGAACCTCCGGGAGCTGAAGCGCATCGGGTCGTTCACCATCTCGGTGGTCACCATCAACATGGTCAGCATGGTCATGGTGGGCTTCCTGGCCGGCACCCTGCTGCTGGGGCTGGACACCGTGACCTCGATCTTCCTGGGCGCGATCATCTCGGGCACCTCCACCGCCGTCGTGGTCGGGGTGCTCCACAGCAACGGGAAGATGGGCACCAACGAGTCCAAGGTGGCCATCGGAGTGACCGTCCTCGAGGACATCGGCCAGGTCATCATACTCACCCTCGCCGCTCCCCTGCTGGTGGGGGAGTCGCCGACCCTCGGCTCCACGCTGAACATGATCCTGGTCATCCTGGTGTTCATCGCCATGAGCATCGTGCTCGGGGTGACCATCATCCCGAAGATGCTGAACTGGGTTGCCCGCCGCTACTCCGGGGAGACGGTGCTCCTGGTGGCTGTGGCGCTGTGCTTCGCCATGGCCCTGGCCTCCAGCTCCGTCGGCCTCTCCATCGCCATCGGCGCCTTCCTCATGGGTGTGATCGTCTCCCAGTCCAACTACGTCTCGGTCATCAAGTCGAAGGTCGAGCCGATGAAGGAGCTGTTCATGGCGGTGTTCTTCATCTCCATCGGGATGCAGATCAACCCCGCCCTGGTGATCTCCGGACTGTCGTTCGCCCTTATCATCGCCGCCGTCTTCACCCTGGCCAAGATAGTGAGCGTCAGCCTCGCGTCGTACGTCAACGGCGCGACCATGCGCTCCAGCTTCACCGTCGGCGTAAGCCTGGTGGCCATGGGTGAGTTCGCGTTCATCATCGCCAAGACCGCCCTGGACGCCGGGCTGATCGACCAGAGCTTCTACTCCTCGGTCTTCGGCGCGGCGATCTTCACCATGGTCCTGCTGCCGGTGCTGTCCCGCAACACCGACCGCATCTACGACGGCCTGGTGCGCTGCGTGCCCCGCAAGCTGATGTGCTCGTTCGCCAAGGTCAACCGGTTCAAGGACGAGGTCGGGCGCCGGCTGGAAGGCTCGGCGGAAATAAGGAAGAAGGCCACCGCCGAGCTGATGCTGATCTCCATCGACCTCATGGTCATCATCAGCGTCATGCTGCTCATCAACATACTGTCGACCATGGAAGGCGTGTTCCAGGGCATCGCCGGGCTGCATGTCCTGCCCATGCTCCTCCTGTTCCTGGCCGGGCTGATCATCATCACCCCTGCGGTGTTCAATACCATGATGAGCATCCGGAGGATGGCCGCCATCCTGACCCACGGGACGCCGACCGAGGAAGGGAAGAAGCACTCCCGGGTCTACCGGCTGATGCGCAACGTCGGGGACATGACCCTGGCGGTGGTGCTCCTTCTCCTGTTCTCGCCGTTCATGGCCATGTTCGGCGCCGGGATGTACACCACCCTGGTCTTCCTGTTGATGACCTGGCTGGTCATCCTGTACCTGGTGTGGAACAGCTACAAGAGGGTGTACGACCGGCTCCGCAGCCGGATCAAGATGGACATGGCGAGCGGCGAGGTCGAGGAGAAGCCCGGGAACAGCTAGGCGCCCCGCACCAGGTCATGTTTGAAGTAGGCCTGCGGCGATGCACTCATCATGATGGAAGCATCCCTCATCATCCGCCTTCCGGATGCCTGGGTATCTGACGTCTGCGGAGCCACCGGAGCGGTCATCCGCTTCCAGCGCTGCCTCCCCTATGGAACGGAAGGAGGCCGCAGCCTCATCGAGTTCGACGAAGGGGAGGACGCCGAAAGGGTCGTGGACGCGATCCGCAGGCATCCTTCGGTCGAGCGGGTGGAGGTCTCCCGGACCGACGGGGGCCGGGTTTCAGCGATGGTGATGAACCGCACCTGCCGGGCCGGCCAGGTCCTCGCGGCGTCGGAATGCTTCATGGTCGCGGCGCAGAGCCTCGATGACGGCAGGGTCAGGTGGAGGCTCATCAGCGGGAAGGAGGGATCCCTCCAGAGCCTGGTGGACGCCCTGCGTGGTGCCGGGTGCGAGGTGGAGGTGGAGCGGGTCGGGGCGGTGAGGGACGATAGCGTGCTGACCAAGAGGCAGGAGGAGGTGCTGGCCCTGGCGCTGAAGGAAGGGTACTACGAGACGCCGAAGCGCATCCACCTCTCGGAGCTGGCGAAGCAGCTTAATATCGCCCCTTCCTCGGTGGGCGAGATGCTGAAGCGGGCGGAGAAGGCGGTCATCGAGCGGCATCTGGACCTCGGCTGACCGGACATGTCCGGAGCAATCCTCATGCCCGGGGACCCGATGGCCAAGGGCACGGGCGTGGACGGCGGTCCGAGCGCGCCCGGGTGGTTACCATGAGCATCATCGCTATACCGACGCAGGGCAACAAGGGCCTGGAGGACCAGGTGTACGAGCATTTCGGGAAGGCCCCTACCTTCACCCTCCTCAACCTGGAGACCGGGGGGCTGACCATCATTGACAACACCAGCGACCACATGGGGGGCTCGGTAAGCCCGCCAGAGCTGATACGGTCGATCGGAGCGGACACCCTGGCCGTCGGCCATCTGGGGGCCAAGGCCGCGGCCCGGTGCGCCGAGCTGGGGATCACCGTTCTGTGCGGTGCCAGCGGCAGCGTTAGGGAGGTCATGGACCAGTTGAGGGAAGGAAGGCTGTCCCCGCCCGGCCCCGGCACGATGTGCCGGCACCACCACTGAGCGCGCCGCGAGAGCCCCATCCAGCCTCTACTCTCCTTAGGCGGGATCTTCCGGGGCGGTGACGCCCTCCGGGAAACCCTCGGCGATTAGTAAATAGGGCGCTCCCGCCGGAGGGGAAAGCGATAGTCCCGGGCTGCTCGATCCCTCCTCCGCCTGGTACCTGCTCACGCTATCCGGGAGAACGGCTCCCCTCCAGAGCGTTCGAGCTCGTCCTATGGCGGCGTTCTAACGGACGATGGACCTATAGCAGCCGGGACTTGGCCTCGGCGTACGACCGTTCCACGCACTCCAGGGTGATGAACTCGCTCTCCAGCTCCTTCCTCTGGAACCCGAAGGTGCGGACGAACTCGTCGATGCGGGCGTCGAAGCCCTCCTGGTCCCCGAGGCCGGTCTGGATCTTCAGCGCCAGCTTGTACCCGGCCATGTCGAACATCCACTTGAGCGTGGCGAGGTCATCGCCGTCGATGCCGCGGGTGATCTCCATCTTGTTCATCAGCGTCCGCCAGTTCTCCGCCCAGCCAGGGGTCAGGTAGAACACCCCGGGGTACCGCTTCAGCAGGCGGAGGTAGCCGTCGGTGCCTCCCACCACCGCGGCGATGCAGTCGTCGACCGGACGCTCCATCTCGTCGGATATGATGGTGACCGGCCTCCCCACCGCCTCGGACATCGAGGGGACGTCCCGGAAGGCGTTGCCGCACAGCCCGTAGAACAGCAGGATCGAGCCGCATACCGAGGCCATCGCGGCGGCGGTGGCGGAGACCTCGTCCCTCAGCCGGTCGGGGTCCTCGTGCAGCGCCATCGGCTTCATCATCACCAGCAGGGTGAGGCCGTCGGCAGTTACCGAGGTAATGTCCTCCGGCCCGATGACCTCGAGCGGCAATCCTTCCAGGGTGCCCAGCTTGCGGACCAGGCCCTCGGAGTCCTCGCTCCTCACCACCACAACCCTAGAGATGCCCCGATCGCTCCTCACCGCGTGAACGATCTCGTCCTCGAGGATGGGGCAGCCGATGATCCCGAGCACCTGGCCAGAGGTCATTCGCTCCCCCCGTCCGTCGCGCCGAGCCGGCGGACGACGTCCTCGGTCCAGCGAAGGGCGAGATCGCCCCGATCGGTCATCCTATAGAGGTGCCTACGGCGGTCCTGCTCCACGTACCCCGCGCCGATCAGCGCCCGCAGGTGGAACTGCAGGTGGCCGGTGCGCAGGTCGACCGCCCGTCCGAGCTCGCTCAGGCTTCGCTCGCCCCGGCGGAGCACGGTCAGGACCTTGATCCGCCAGGCGTTGGCCAGGGGGTCGAGGAGCCTCGCGGCCTGCTCCGGCGAGATCACCCCCGCGGGGGCTTCCGCCGCACCGCCGTCGGGAGCCGGGCCGAGCCTTTCGGTCAGTCCGGCGTACGCCTGCAGCACCGCCTTGACCCGCCGGACGGTCTCCTTGGCGCTCCTCGAGCAGTCCTCATCCTGGCAGCCGGAGCACTCTCCGGAGATGAGGCCCTCCACGCCGTCCAGCATGCCGATGGCGCCGGCAATGTCGTCCCGCATGAACCTCTCCGACGCGCGGTCCACCACGTCCTCCAGCTTGGCCAGGCAGGCGGCCTTCAGCTCGCACTGCGACGCCGCGTTCAGCACCGGCGCGTCGCACCGGAAGGTCCTGCGGCCCTCCTCCCCGACCGCCACCCTGATCTGCTCCAGGAAGGCGCTCTTGATGTCCGCGTACCGCAGCCGGACCATGTGGTCGCCAAGCGTGCCCATCTCGCTCCGCAGGGACCTGATCTCCTCTATCATGTCTTGGCTGGTCATGATTGAATAGAAAAGTATTGTTTGAAAATATTAAAATATTGTGTACTGCCTGCCCATCTACCGGTGAGAACATGGTAGCATTACCTGACGATGTGTTCGCGCTGCTGAACGACCAGAAGGCAGCGAAGGTATTGGGAACGAGGAGCGCCAACAACGATGTGCATATCATCAACGTCGGCGGCTCCGGGGCCATCGACCCCGAGACGATCTTCATCGGCGAGATCTTCATGCAGAAGACCTCCGAGAACCTCAGGCTGGCCCAGAAGGAGAAGACCAAGGTCTCGGTGCTGGTGTCCCAGGGCTTCAAGTCCTACGAGGTCAAGGCCTCTGTGAAGGACTACCTGACCTCCGGGCCGGTGTTCGACAAGATGGCCGAGGTGTTCAAGAGCATGAAGTTCGACCTCAAGGGGCTGTGGCTGCTGAACGTCGAAGAGGTATGGAACGAGAGCCCGACCTACGACGCGGGCAAGAGGATGGTCTGAGGACCATCCGAAAACCACTTCCATTTTTCTCCCCGCTTCCCGGCGGCGCAGGTTGCCGCTCAGGCCTTGAGGTAGATGCCCACCACGCCGTAGCTCACCAGCTCTATGGACGGGTTCCCGCCCTTGGACAGCAGCTCAGTGGCCGCGGCCTGTGCCTTGTCGGGCACGATCACCAGGGCCTTCCCGCCCCACCCGGTGGCCTCGATGTACTCGCGGAGGGCGGACGGCCGGGAGATGCTGTCCTCGCTCTCCACGAACTCGACGTACAGGGGCCGGCCCTCCTGGTCGGTGATGGTTATCACTCCCCTGTCGATCCCGTTTTCCGACAGGATGTCATGATCTCTGACGGTGCCCGGGACCTCGTGCTCCAGCATTCTGAGTCTTGCTTCCACGATCCGCTCGATAGGGGTTCGGGGCATGCCAGCTCGCTCGGAACCGGCGGTATAAAACCGTTGCGACCGATGGACGGCCGTCCTAGAACGGCGTCTGGACCGCGGTCTTGGCGGAGGGCCTCAGCATCTTGCTGACGTTCGCCACCCACGCTTTCTTGATGGCCGGGAGCTTCTTCCCCTGCATCGTCGAGGCCACGCCCTCGACGAACGAGGCCACCATCTCCTCGTTGACCTTCTCCACCCCCTCGACCTCGTCGATGATGGAGAGCGCTACCATGTTCATCAGGTAGGCCTTGATGGCGAAGTTCACGTTCTTCGAGGACCGCTTGATTATCTCCACCAGGGTCTTGTCCTCGGTCGCCTGGAGGATGAGCCTCAGGTGGACCTGGGGGCCGAAGGGCATAAGCCCCTCCATGATCCCGTCGAACATCTCCTCGACATGTGAGGTGAGGTCCCCGGTCAGGACCGTCCGGAACCGCTCCTCCATCTTCTTCTGGCCGATGCGGAAGGCGGCGATCAGCAGCTCCTCCTTGGTCGGGTAGCGCGCACTGACCTCGGCCACCGGGACCCCGGACGCCTCCGCGATGTCCTCCAGGGTGACCTTGGAGAATCCCTTGTCCGCGAACAGCTCCATGGCCGGCTTGATGATCTTCGTCGTGGGGTCCGCTCTCCTCTTGGTCCCGGGCATGTGACCGCCAATGACGAGGCATCGTTTTAACTTTGTGCGAGCCGGGAGCTCCACGGCGCGTGGGACCAGGTCCCCGTAGGGCGGGGCGNNNGCGCCATCAGGTAGCCGCCGAAGCCGAGGGCCCAAATTAGGGCAGGGTACACGATCATGCGCTCAGAGCCGCCGTGCCCGATCGGGCCGTAGAGGTCCGCGATCCCGGCGTCGCTGAGGAAGTGCACCGTCAGGAACGCGAGGCCGATGATCCCGGCCACGAGGGAGATGTACCTCATCGGCCCGCTGACCAGCCGGGAGGAGGCGATGGCCTGGGCATTGAAGAAGATGAACGCGAACAGGGCGAACAGCCCGTGGAGGCCGGACGGGTGGTTCAAGGGGATAAGACCGGCGCCGATGGCCCCCAGGCCCCCGAGCACGAACATCAGGAAGGTGAAGCGGTTGTGGTGGGTCCGGTAGTAGAAGTATCCTCCGAGGATGTTCATCACGCCCACCGCGGTCAGGGACACGGTGAACAGGAGGGCGGTCTCGGCGATCACCCCCAGGTCGCTGATGGCGTTGTCGTGGACGACATAACCGGGAGCGATGGCCTCCCCGGCCATGAGGGCGGTCAGGAACTGGGCGGACAGCAGGAAGAGGATGAGGCCAGCTATGGTGCGGTCGTTCATTAGAACCGAAGCGGTATCCCCCTGTCCCTATTTTTACCGCAGGTCGGCGGCCGTAACACCGGGCATCGACAGTTTGATTACTCCGCCGCACCGAGATTGGTTCGGGACGAACGATGGACCGGAACGACAATGTCACCCTGGCCTCGGAACTGANNCCGCCGCACCGGGCTGGACCCGGCGGGCGGAGAGCCCCGGCGGTACCTGTGGACCGACTCCTTCGCGGTGTGCAACTTCCTCGAGCTCGGCCGGGTCACCGGCGAGAGCAGGTACACCGACCTGGCGCTCCGGCTGGTGGACCAGGTGCACGAGGTCCTGGGACGCCGCCGCGATAACGGAGGATGGATCAGCGGGCTCTCCGAGGAGGAGGGAAGGAAGCGGCCGACCGCCGGGGGCCTGCGCATCGGGAAGAAGCTTGAGGAGCGGGGCGCCGATGAGCCCCTGGACCCCGATGAGGAGTGGGAGCGGGACGGCCAATACCTTCACTACCTCACGAAGTGGATGCACGCCCTCTGCCGGGCGAGCGATGTCACCGGCGACCCGAGATACCTCGCCTGGGCCTCCGAGCTGGCGGCGGTCGCGCAGGAGCGCTTCTCGTACGATGTACCGGGCGGGGGCAGGCGGATGTACTGGAAGATGAGCGTGGACCTCAGCCGCCCCCTGGTCCCGTCGATGGGGCAGCACGATGCGCTGGACGCGGTGGTCACCTACCGCGAGCTGCAGCTGGCCGCGCAGCGGTTCCCGGGGACGAAGTTCACCAACCTCGGCCCCGCGATCGAGGACGCCGGCTCGATGACCCGCCTGGGCGGCTGGGCCACCGAGGACCCCCTGGGGGTCGGCTCGCTGCTGGTGGACGCGTGGCGGGCCGCGCGGATGGAGGACGGAACGACCATGGGCCTTCTCAGGAGGATCGCCGCCGCGGCGGTGGTGAGCCTCGGGGAGATTGGGGGGATGAAGTGCGACATACCGGCCACGCACCGCCTCGCGTTCCGGGAGCTCGGGCTCTCGATCGGGCTGCACGCGGCGGAGCGGCTGGACGACGCGATGGACCGGGGGAACGCGGACGAGGTGCTGGCCGACCAGTTCGAGATCCTGCGCAGCTACGCTCCCCTGGGGAAGAGGATCGAGAGCTTCTGGGCGGACCCCCGCAACCGCGACAACTCCCTGTGGAAGGAGCACGAGGACATCGACGCGGTGATGCTCGCTACCAGCCTGGTCCCCGGCGGCTTCCTCGAGGTGTGGGTGCCCGAGGGGCGCTCGGTCATCGTGCGGACCCGCTGAGCTCTCAGGCGTCGAGCTTCTCCCTGACCGTCCGGCGGAACTCCTCCTCGCCGTCCACCTTGTGGATGCGCTTCGGCTTGAGCTGGCCGAGAGACCGGCCCTCCTTGATCCGCCGGTCGATCTCCCGCTGTATGATCTTATAGGCGCGGGCCCGGGTCACCATGACCTCCACCCGCCCGAGCTCGTGCCCGATCTGCAGGGTGTGGTGGGGATCGTCGCACTCTCGAAGGAGGTGGCGCAGGGTGTCCTTCTTGAACCGCCCGGGGTCGTCGACGTCCTTGTCGGGGATGACCAGGAAGACCAGTCTGCCCGGCTCCCCCTTGATGTTGTACAGCTCCCACCACCGCACGTTGTTCGGCCGCTGCAGCGCCTCGTGGATGTGGTGCGAGTATATCTTGTTCCCGAGGAACGAGCCCATCTCGTCGGGCACCTCGAAGTCCAGGGTATCGACGGAGCGGCCCAGTATCCTGATGAGCGGCAGGACGGCGGTCGCCCCTCCGCCGACCTCGAGCTCGGCGAAGGGATCGAGCACCTCGATCATGTCGCCGGTGGGGTAGCGGACCAGCGGAAGGCTCTCCCCGGGACGGGTGATCAGCAGCTCGCCCCGCATGCCCTTCCTCCACTCGTACCACGGCACCCCTTTCACCGCCTTCCCGTCCTCCAGCCCCCGGACCACCTCGGCCGGGTCGGCGATCTCCGGCACCATGGCGTGGACGAACAGGTGCAGCCCCCGGACGCGGTGGTCCAGCTGCGCCGCCATCACCGGGTTCTCGGTGCTTCCCAGGACGTCGTGGAAGACCATGTCCGGAAATGCCGACCGCAGATCTTGGATGTAGGGGGTCAGCGGCTCGGCATAGGTCAGGGCGATGCGGGTGCGGGACAGCGTGCGGCGGAGCTTGGGGACGCTGATCCTGCCGAGGTAGGCCCTGGCGGCGAGATCGGCGAGCGGCCCGGGGAGGTGGAAGTCCCGCCTGATCTTCTCCCGCACCACGCCGTAAAGGAATCCCTCCTCCTTGATCGACCGGCCCACGAAGTACAGCACCAGCGCCGCGGTCGAGAGCACGTCGATGCGCTCCGCCCTGGAGGCCTTCCGCATCGCCCCCATGAGGTCGGAGTCCCGGGTCAGCAGGGTGGTGAGCTTCTCCACCCCTACCAGGTCGCAGGTCCGTTCCAGCATCGCCCCCGAGACGTTGGGCATCGCGCCCCCCAGGTTCCATCCCACGTCGCCGGGGCGGACCCCTACCAGGCGGCAGATCACCGCGAAGTCCAAGGCCACACGGTCCACGTCCCCGCGGCTGTAGTACATGCACTTGGGCGCTCCGGTCGAGCCCGAGGTCTTGAACACCTGGTCCGCCGGCGCCAGGAGGCAGGCCTCCAGGCCATCGGCCGACACCGTCCGCTCGATGTGAGCGTAGGAGGTGAGGGGCAGTTGCGACAGACCTTCCATGTCCGCCACCGATCTCGCCCTTCCGGCATATATCGCCGACCTCTCGATCCGGGAGGTGATCGTTCGGAGCATCTCCTCCTGCCGGGAGGCGCGCTCGTCGGGGGGAATGATGAGGTCCCGCGCGATCCGGCAGGAGACCTGGTCTGCTGTCTGCCCGCTCATTGAGGGTGCATGCCCGCTTTGCTTTTAATTATAGTCATCTGGATGGCGCGGAATGCACCCACGAGGCCCCTAGTAGACCAGGTCCACCTTCCGCTCCAGGTAGCCCAGGAACGGCTTGATGTTGAGCCCCTTCCCGGTGACGACCTTCACCAGGTCGGCGGGGTCGTACAGGTTGCCCCTGGAGTGCACGTTCTCCCTGAGCCACGAGCGGACCGGGGAGAAGTCGCCCTCCTGGACGCTGGACCTCCACTCCGGAAGGTCCCGCTCCATCTTCTCCAGGAACATCCCGCCGTAGATGTTGCCCAGCGCGTAGCTGGGGAAGTAGCCGAAGCTCGCTCCCGCCCAGTGGGTGTCCTGCATCACGCCCTCGGAATCGTTCTCGATCTCCACGCCCAGGTACTTGGAGTACTTCTCGTTCCACGCCTGGGGCAGCTCGTCCACGGTGACCTTGTCGGCGAGGATGTCCCTCTCCAGCTCGAACCGTATGATGATGTGCAGCCCGTAGGTCACCTCGTCCGCCTCGATCCTTATCTTGGACCGCTCGGCGACGTTGACCGCCTTCACGAACGCGTCGAGGTCCACGTCGGCCAGGGCCTTCCCGGTGACCTTCTTCAGCTTCGGCAGCATGTAGGCCAGGAACTCCGGGCTGCGGCCGACCATGTTCTCCACGAACCGGCTCTGGGACTCGTGTATCCCGAAGCTCGCGGCGCTGCCGATGGGCTGGTACATCCACTCGAGGGGCAAGCCTCCCTCGTACAGCGCATGGCCGCACTCGTGGAGGACGCTGAACAGGCTGGACTTGAAGTTGTTCTCGTAGTAGTGCGTGGTGACCCTCACGTCGGTGTAGTAGCCGTTGGAGAACGGGTGCTCGGTCTCGTCCAGCCGGCCCCAGGCGTCCGGACCGGAGGTCTGGTAGCCCAGGAAGTCCATGGCCAGGGCGCTGATCTTGCGCTGGGAGTCCACCGGCACCTTGCGGGAGAGGAACGACTGGTCCGGGGCGTCGCCCTCGTCCACCTTCTTCAGGAGCTTGATCAGGCCGGTGCGCATGCTCCCGAACACCCGGCTCACGCGATCGGCGGTCATGCCCGGCTCGTATATGTCCAGCAGCGCGTCGTAGGGGGTCTTGGTCCCCTTGACCTCCATCAGGATGGCGGCGGCCTTCTTCTTCAGCTCGATGTTCTTGGCCAGGTCGTCACGGAACATGGAGTAGTCCTTGGCCGCCTTGGCCTTCTTCCACGCCCCCACCGCGAGGATCTGCTGCTTGGCGATCTCGGCGACGAGCTTCTCCGGCAGCATGGACGACTCGTCGTAGCTCTTCCTCAGGATGTGCACGTTCCTGCGCTTCTCGTCGTCCAGCGAATCGAAGGCGCGGTCCTTCTCGATCGCGTCCAGGAGGGCGCCGATCTTCTTGTCGGTGACCATCCTGTGCTCGATCAGGTCGACCAGGGAAAGCTGCTCGCTGCGGAGCTCCAGCCCCTTGGCGGGCATCTTAGTCTCCATGTCCCACTGCAGGATCTCCCCGGCGGTCCGGAGGACGGTGATATCCTTGTACCTGGCCAGCAGCTCATCGTACTTCTTCTGGAAGGAAGCAGCCATTGTGATCGGCGGGGAAAGGGCGGGGATTGCTATTAAGCCTAGCACAAGCCGCTATGCTTGCTTCTACGGCCCTCGGATCGCCGCAAGAAACGGGAATTGGGAACGGTCCGGTATCTGAAGGTAATGCATCCGCGCGCTCAAAGCTCCCTCAGTCCCTCTCCCCCACGCTCTCCGCGCTCTCCTGGCCGATCATCTCCTCCATGGGATGCTTGGCCAGGAAGTCCAGCACCAGCGGCACGTACCCGCTCGGCGGAAGGAAGTGCCCCGCCCCGGGGATGACCTCGAACTCGGAGTTGGCGATGCCCGCCGCCAGCTTCTGCCCGAAGGCGATGGGGACCATGATGTCCTCGTCCCCGTGAACGACCAGGGTGGGCATGGTGATGAGGTGCAGCCGCTCCCGGCTGTCGAAGGCGTCCAGCGCCTTCTTCTGCCGGGCGAGGCCGTTGAGCACGCTGATGTCGCATCCCTCTCCCAGCTCGCACACCGAGACCTTGCCCCGGAAGAACGACTCGGTGGAGCACCAGGTCTGCATCATCGTCTGGAAGGTGCTCATGCTGGCGCCCTCGCGCACCGCGTGGATCATGGCGTCGATGGCGAACCGAGCGCGGTTCGGCTCGTAGGTGTAGGTGGACATCAGGACGAGATCGGCGACCTTCTCCGGGTGGCGGAAAACCAGCTCCTGGGCGACGTTGCCGCCCATGGACCAACCCAGGACGTGCGCCCGCTCGATGCCCAGCGCGTCCAGCAGGCCGGCGGTGTCGTCGGCCATCTGGGCCATGGTGAACTCGGAGCTCGGGGCCTCGGTCAGGCCGCTCCCCCGGTTGTCGAAGGTGATGACCCGGTACGAGGAGGCGAGCATTGGCGTAGCTTTCTTCCAGTTGTAGAGGTCGCCGTAGAACCCGGTGATGAGCAGCAGCGGCTCTCCCGCTCCCTGCTCGTGATAGTGGATGACGGCGTCCCCCACCTTGATCTTGGGCATCTGACGGCCTCAATTCGCGAGCTACTATTTACCGATTATTAGCCTACGCGTCCGGCCACCGCTTGGCCGCGTCCTCCCGGAGCTTGTACTTCATGATCTTACCTGACGCGGTCAGGGGGTACTCGTCGACGAACGCGACGTACTTGGGGGTCTTGTACCACGCGATCTTGCCCCGGCAGAAGTCCTGGACGTCCTCGGGGGTCATCTGCACTCCCTTCTTCAGGATGATGTACGCGCCGACCTGCTCCCCGTACTTCTTGCTCGGCACCCCGACCACCTGGACGTCCTGGACGCCCTCCATGTGGTGGACGAAGTCCTCGACCTCCTTGGGGTAGACGTTCTCGCCGCCCCGGATGATCATGTCCTTCAGGCGGCCGGTGATGGAGAGGTAGCCCTCGGCGTCCATCTTACCGATGTCGCCGGAGTGGAGCCATCCGTCCTTGTCGATGGCCTTCGCGGTCTCCTCGGGCATGTTGTAGTATCCCTTCATCACGTTGTAGCCGCGGCAGCACACCTCGCCGTGCTCCTCGACGCCGCACTCGAGCCCGGTATCGGGGTTGAACAGCTTCACCTCCACCCCCGGGAGGGCGCGGCCCACGGTGGAGCACTTCTTCTCGATGGACGGCTCGTCGAACCGGGTCTGGGTCATCCCCGGCGACGACTCGGTGAGGCCGAACACGATGGTGATCTCCCGCATGTTCATGCGGTCCACGACCTCATGCATGCTCTTCACCGGGCAGGGCGACCCGGCCATGATGCCGGTGCGCAGGGTGGAGAAGTCGAACTTGTCGAACAGCGGGTGGTCGAGCACAGCGATGAACATGGTCGGCACGCCGTACAGCGCGGTGCACCTTTCCTTCTCGATGGCCATCATCACGTTCACCGGATCGTACTTCTCCAGAATGACCAGGCAGGCGCCCGAGTTCAGGGACGCCATGACCCCGAGGACGCACCCGAAGCAGTGGAACAGCGGCACCGGCAGGCAGATGCGGTCCGCCGGAGAGTAGTTCATGTTGGCGGCGATCCAGTACCCGTTGTTGCCGATGTTGTGGTGGGTGAGCATGACCCCCTTGGGGAACCCCGTCGTCCCGGAGGTGTACTGCATGTTCACGACGTCATAGCAGGAAAGGCTGGCCTGCCTCTCCTTGTACTCGGCGTCGGAGGTCTGCACCCCCATGGCCATGACCTCGTTCATCGAGTACATGCCCCGGTGCTTCTCCGGGCCGAGGAACAGCACCCGCTTCAGGTGCGGGAACTTCTCCGAGCGGAGGTGCTCCCTCGGCTGCTCCTTCAGCTCCGGGACCAGCTCGTAGAGCGTAGCGATGTAGTCGGTGTCCCGGTAGCCGTCGATGATGAAGATGTTCTCCGCTTCCGACTGCTTGAGCACGTACTCGATCTCCGAGATCTTGTAGTTGATATTGATCGTCAGCAGGATCGCTCCGATGCGGGCGGTGGCGTACTGCAGGGTGACCCAGTGCGGGACGTTGGTGGCCCACACCGCCACCTTCTCGCCCTTCTGGACGCCCAGTGCCATGAGGCCCTTGGCCACCCGGTCGATGGTGTCCGAGAACTCCCTCCAGGTCTGGCGGTAATCGCGGTCCGCGTACACGATGGCGTCGTTGTCCGGGCACCTCGCCACGGTCTCGTCCAGCAGCTGGCCCAGGGTGGCCTCCCGGGTTATTTCGGCGCGTACCATGTGGGCACCTCAGAAGGGAGTGTATATGACCGCGTAGATGGCGGCCCGGGCGTTCCCGGCGGCGGTGACCTCGTGCGGTACCACGGAGTTGTAGTACATCGAGTCCCCGGCCTTCAGCCGGTGCTTCTGCTTGCCGTAGGTCAGGTCGACCTCGCCCTCCACCACGATGATGAACTCCTCCCCCTCGTGCGAGGACAGCGAGCTCTCCGCGGTCGGCTCGATCTCGATGTACAGGGGCTCCATGTGCCGGTCCGTCTTTCCCTTGCCCAGCGGGTAGTAGTGGTAGTTGCCGGGGCCGGCCCCGTGGTGGGGAGTGGTCTCCTCCCTCCTCTCCGGGGAGCGGACGATCAGGGGGTCGGGGAGGAACTGGTCGTCCATGAAGGTGCCCAGCCTCTGCCCCAGCGCCCGGGACAGCTTCACGAGAACGCTGATGGCCGGGTATACCGTCCCGTTCTCGATGTTCGCTATCAGCACGGGATCGATGCCCGTGTTCTTGGCCAGGTCCTCGATCGTCATTCCAAGGCGCTCGCGATAGGTCTTGATGCGGTTACCGAGTTTGTCAGAAGTCGACATGCTATCCTCCGGGGGCTGGTCGTTCCACAACGACACGGTCACGTCGGGACCATGGCCGCTGGTCCCCGGGCGAATCCGCAAATCGGCTAATATACCTTATCACGTAACGCCCAGGAGGCCGGCGGGGCCGAGGTCCCGGGCAGCGGCCGGACCTCAGGCCAGGTGCTCCCTGGCCCAGGCCCGGGCGGCCGCGTACACCTTGCGATTGCGCTCCACCAGCGCGGGCTTCTCCGCGAAGCTGGCGTCGAGGGCCTCGAGCACCTGCGCCTCCGGGATGTCCCGCAGGCGCAGCTCCATCATCGCCCCCAGGAACGCGGTGTTCGCCGCCTTGGGGGTCCCCGCCTCCTCGGCGATCCTCATCGCCGGGAACGGCAGGGCGACAACGCCCTGGGGCGCGGCTGGCCGGAGAGGTATCGACTCCTCGTACAGCACCGTGCCGTTCTTGGCCACGGTGGGCAGGAACTTCTCCAGGGAGGGCTGGTTCATGGCCACCAGGACGTCCGGGGTATCGACGGCCGGGGAGCCGATCTCCTTCCCGCCCATGACCACCGACGCCGAGGCCGCGCCTCCCCTCTGCTCCGGGCCGTAGCTGGGGAACCACGAGACGTAGCGCCCGGCCTTCCCGGCCGACTCGGCCACCACCAGGCCGAGGCTGAGCACGCCCTGTCCCCCGAACCCGGAGAACTTGAAGTGCTTCTCCTTGAACGCGGGGTCGGGCCGGGGGTCGATGCCGCCCTCGGAGGCGTGGAGCAGGTCGAGGAGGTCCCTGACCTCGATGGGCATCGGCTTCACCGGCCCCTCGGCGCTGCGGTCGCGGAAGCAGCCCAGCGGGAAGGTCCGCTCCATCTCCTGGGTGACGAACTCCGCCGCCTTCAGGGGGTCCATCCTCCAGTTGGTGGGACAGGGGGAGAGGACCTCGACGAACGCGTAGCCCTTGCCGTCCCGCTGGATCTCCAGCGCCTTCTTCACCGCCTTCTTGGCCTGCATGATGCGCTTGGTATCGGCCACCGACACCCGCTCGATGTACACCGGGGCCTCCAGCTGGGCGAGGATCTCGCTCACCCGGAGGGGATAGCCGGCCCTCGCGGCGTCCCGTCCGAACGGCGTGGTGGTGGTCTTCTGTCCCAGCATGGTGGTGGGGGCCATCTGCCCGCCGGTCATCGCGAACAGCGAGTTGTTGATGAAGAAGCAGGCGAAGCGCTCGCCGCGGTTCGCGGCCTGGAAGGCGTTGTTGAACCCGATGGCGCCGAGGTCGCCGTCCCCCTGGTAGGCGATCACGACCTTGTCCTTGAGCACCCGGGAAAGCCCGGTCGCCACCGCCGACGCGCGGCCGTGCGGCGCGGCCACGTTGCCGCAGTCGAAGTAGTAGTAGCAGAAGGCGGCGCATCCCACCGGGGACACGAACACCGTCCGGTCCTGCAGTCCCAGGTCGGCCATCGCCTCCCCTATGAGCTTGTGGACGATGCCGTGCCCGCATCCGGCGCAGAACGTCGTGGTCCGGCTGCCGTCCTTGCGGTCGAAGGTCTCGTAGAATCCCTTGGCTCGCTTGATCATCGCCTCGCCTCCATCATGCTCCGGGCGGCATTGAGCACGTCCTCCACCTTCACCATGTTGCCGCCCATGCGGTTCACCAGGCGGACGTCCGACCGGCACCTGCACTCGAGGTGCAGCAGGACGTCCTCGCGGTACTGCCCGTTGCTCATCTCCACCACCAGCACCTTGCGGTCCTTCAGCGCCCTGTTCAGCTGCAGGGTGGGGAACGGTGAAAGGGTGATCGGCCGGAAGAGGCCGGCCTTCACCCCGTCGGCGCGCAGGCGGTCCACCGCGGTGCGGGCGATGCGGGCCGAGGAGCCGTAGCCTGTCAACACGATGTCCGCGTCCTCGGTGCGGTAGCTCTCCGCCGACGCCTCGGCCTTCATCCTCTCATACTTCTCCTGAAGGAGCTGGTTGTGCACCTCGTGGCGGTCCGGGTCGAGGTAGATGGAAGTGATGAGGTTCTTCCTCGTCTCCGCGTCCCCCCGCACCGACCAGGAGGAGGTGTCCGGCGCCGGCGCGACCGCGCTCGGGAGCTGGAGGGACTCCATCATCTGGCCCAGGACGGCATCGGCGAGCACGACCACTGGGTTGCGGTACTTCACGGCCAGCGCGAACGCCTTCATCGTCAGGTCGCACATCTCCTGCACCGATCCCGGCGCGAGGACCATGCTCTTGTAGTTGCCGTGGCCGCCGCCCTTGACCGCCTGGTTGTAGTCGCCCTGCTCCGGGCCGATGTTCCCCAGCCCCGGCCCGGTGCGCATGACGTTGACGATGACCGCCGGGAGCTGGGCCCCGGCCAGGTAGGATATCCCTTCCTGCATCAGGCTGATGCCCGGCCCGGAGGAAGCGGTCATGGCCAGCTTCCCGGCGCTGGCGGCGCCGTAGATCATGTTTATGGAGCCGGTCTCGCACTCGGCCTGGAGGAACTCCTTGCCCATCTGCGGGAAGAGCTCCGCCGCGCCGTGGGCGATCTCGCTCGCAGGGGTGATCGGATAGCCGAAGTACACGTCGCAGCCGGCGTACAGCGCCCCGATGACCACCGCCTCGTTGCCCTTGACGAACTTCCTCACTGCTTCGCCTCCTTGTCGGCGGTGTGGACCTCGATGGCGTAGATCTCCGGGCAGTTGTAGAAGCAGATCGCACAGCCGGTGCAACCCTCTCCGGAGTACTCAACGGGCACGAAGCCTCTTCGGTTGACGCGCTGAGCCTTGCGGAGGACCTTCCTGGGGCAGGCGGCTATGCAGCGCCCGCACCCCTTGCACTCGTCCTCGATGATGACCGGTCTGGGGACCTCGGTATCGGCGGCCATGTTCTCCGCCCGGAAAAAGGTCCAGCGTACTTAAATGCTCGTGGAGTTGGAGGAAGAACAGCGAAAGGAATAGTAACCTTGGAGCACGATAGAGTCCCGATACCATGACCAAGAACCCCCGGGGGAGCAGGATGCCTCCCCTCGCCCTGCCGATATGCCTGCTCGGAGCGAACGTCGATGGCAACCCCAACTACTGCACCATCGCCTGGTTCACCATGATCGACGACGAGCCGCCGACCATCGGCCTGGTTACCGGGAAGGACCGGAAGACCAAGGACGGCATCGTCGAGAACCGGACGTTCAGCGTCAGCGTGCCCAGCGCGGACATGGCGGTGCCGGTGGACTACGTAGGCATCACCTCGGGGAGGAAGGAGGACAAGTCCACGGTCTTCCGCTCCTTCTACGGCAAGCTCAAGACCGCGCCGATGGTCGAGGAGTGCCCGGTGACGATGGAGTGCGAGCTGAGAAGGATCGTGGAGCTGGAAGGCACCGACCTGATCATAGGGGAGATCGTGGAGGTGTACGTGGAGGAGAGCGTGTACCACGGCGACGAGCCCGACCCCTTGGTCCTGGACCCGCTGATGTACCTGTCGTCAGGGGCCGCCTATCACCGGCTGGGGGAGCGGGTCGACGACGCGTTCAAGGCCGGAAAGAAGTACCGGAGGGGAACCTGAGGCCCGGCGGTCCTCGGCGCCCGGGAGAAAGAGCTTGGGAAGGGGTTTGGACCGGGAGCGCTCACAGGCTGGTCTTGGTCAGATAGTAGGCCACGGCGTTGTTCTTCTTGCGCTTCTTGGCCGCTCCCATCTTCTCCAATTCCGCCAGCGCGTTCATGCACTGGGCCTTGGGCAGCTTGGACATGGAGGTGGCCTTCTCGGCGCTGATCGCCTTGTCCTCGGAGATGACGCCCCCGTTCTTCATCGAGTTGAACAGCTTTTCTACTTGAGGTGAAACCATGCGGCCGGGATTGACACGGACACTAAATACATTTCGCTATGTGAATAAAATTAGAAAAAGATGATAAAGCGGTCATGGTCCTGAACGTCCAGCATATGTCTACAACATCGTCCTCGGGACCGCGGTTCGCTGACCTTCAAGGGGGACCTGTGAACATTTCTGCCAACAAGGCGGGGTCCATCCGAAGATGCGCTCATGTCGCTCGCTCCAAACCGCCTTCCCGACGCCCCGATTGCATAAATTAAATAATCGCCGCCGCCAAGAAGTGGTCGAGGATTCGCATGATCACCAAGGGCAAAGTGAGGACCGACAAGATCGAGAGATCGGAAGAGGAATGGCGGAAGCTGCTCACCCCGGAGAAGTTCAAGATCCTGCGCCAGGAGGGCACCGAGCCGGCCTTCCAGAACAAGTACTGGGACAATCACGAGGAGGGCACCTATCAGTGCGGCGGATGCGGCCTGCCCCTGTTCTCCTCCCAGGACAAGTTCGAATCGGGCACCGGATGGCCGAGCTTCACCAAGCCGCTGGCCGATGATGTCGTGGAGACGGAGCCGGACACCCGGTTCGGGATGAAGCGGATATCGGTGAAGTGCGCGAGGTGCGGGGGGCACCTCGGCCACGTCTTCGACGACGGTCCCCCGCCCCTCGGCACCCGCTACTGCATGAACTCGGGGTCGCTCGACTTCGTGCCGAAGAAGTGACCGGGGGCCGACAGCAGGGCGCCGGTCACCTCGCCGAGATCGGTGAAGGTCCGGTGCTCCCGCCCTTCGCGGTTCAGCAGGGAGTCCAGGCGGGAGCCGCGGACCGCGAACGCCATGTCCGCCGACAACGCGGCCCACAGGTCCGAGGTGCCGTCGCCGATGTACACCACCCGGCGGCCGGCGGCCTTCTCATGGAGGACCCTGTCCTCCTTGAAGTTCCTCGCCCCGGGATGGACGAGCGGAGGGAAGCAGAACCGGACGCCCTTGCCCTCGTCGGTGACCGCTGGGGCCACCACCTCGATGTTCCCCCATCCGACCGAGGCCATGAAGTGCCGGATGTAGAAATCCAATCCCGCGCTGGTTATGGNNTCTAGGAGCTCGTCGAGGCCGGGCCGGGGAAGGACCACGCGGTCCAGCTCCGCCGCGATCTCGTCCCGGGAGAGGGCGATCATCTCGAACTGCAGGGCCATGCTCTGCTCGATGGTCACCTTCCCCTCCTCCAGCAAGCGCTCTACTCCCCTCCAGTCCCCATCCGCGTGATGATCCAGGATGTACTCGGCGGTGTCGATCATGGTGATCGTCCCATCGAAGTCGCACAGGACGCTGGTTCCCCTGCTGGGCGCGTCCCCCGGCATTCCATGCATGTCCATCGGCACCTCATCCCGGTCGCCTCTAATAAAGATTGGAGTGCGGCCGCGCCCCCTCGGTCCGGACGGTAACGAAGAGGGGGGCCCTTTTCATTAATTATCGGGTCGAACCGTTCTTCTTTACGAGGAATTCGCTTGATGCTCAAGAAGATCAAGGCCGAAGGGCTAGCACATCTCTCGTACATGGTAGGCTCGGACGGGAAGGCGGCGGTGATCGATCCCCGCCGGGACTGCGGCATCTACCTGGACATCGCCGACGAGGAGGGTCTGAGGATCACCCACATACTCGAGACGCACCGCAACGAGGACTACGTCACCGGCTCGAGGGAGCTGGGGTCGATGACCGGGGCGACGGTGCTCCACGGGGACATGGACTTCGGCTACGGGCAGCTGGTCCGCGAGGGGGACGAGATCGACCTCGGGCAAGCGGTGCTCAGGGCGCTGGCCACGCCAGGCCATACTCCGGAAAGCATGTCCTACGTGCTCTACGACCGCTCGGCCGGCCCGGAGCCGGTGGGGGTGTTCACCGGGGACACGCTGTTCGTCGGCGAGGTCGGGCGGACCGACCTATTCGGCGAGGGGAAGATAGAGGAGCTCGCGCCCATGCTCTTCGACTCCATCCACGGCAAGCTCCTGCCGCTGGGCGAGAGCACGATCATCTATCCGGCCCACGGCGCGGGTTCGCCTTGCGGCGGGAGCATCTCCGACCGGGAGGAGAGCACCATCGGGCTGGAGCTGGCGCAGAACAAGGCGTTGCGGATCGGGCGCAGGGAGGACTTCGTGAGGATGAAGCTGGAGGAGGTCCTCGAGAAGCCCTATTACTTCGCCAGGATGGAGGACGTCAACCTCGTGGGACAGCCGATACTGGGCCGCCTCCCCCGTCCTCCCGCCCTCGCCCCGGGCGAGCTCTCCAGGTTCACCGAGGCCGGAGCGGTGCTGCTGGACGTCCGCGCGCCCTCCTCCTTCGCCGGAGGCCACGTTCCCGGCTCGATCAACATCCCCCGCGAGGTCCTGCCGAACTATGCGGGCTGGGTCCTGGAGTACGATCGGCCGGTGCTGCTGATCACCGACGGCCCGGAGGTGCTGGATGCGATCGTCCGCATGCTCGTCCGCATCGGGTACGACGACATCGCCGGCTACCTGGGCGGGGGAGTGGAGGCCTGGGCGAAGGCCGGGCTGCCGCTGAGGAGCTTCCCCTCGATCGCCCCGGCGGAGCTCAACGCGATGCTCGAGAAGGGCGAGGACGTGCACGTGCTCGACGTGCGTACCGAGAAGGAGTGGAACTCCGGCCGGATCGAGGGCTCGCAGCACGTTTTCGTCGGGTACCTCAAGGGCCGCACCGACGAGGTCCCCCGGGGCCGCAAGGTCGCGGTGATGTGCTCCTCGGGGCTGAGGGGAAGCCTCGCCGCCGGGATGCTCCATGACCACGGCTTCGATGTACTCAACGTCCTGGGCGGGACCGGCGGATGGGCGAAGGCCGGGCTGCCGCTGGTAAAGTAAGAGGTGTGTTCCAAGATAGCACGCCTCAATCAACTTTATTTACGAAGTGTAAAAGGCATGTTCAAAAAGTAGAATTGTTGTCATTATTAGACCAAAAAGTGGGTTTTTATCGGTACAATGTTGCATTTAACAGCCTATAGAATTCATAAGATGCAACATTGTTGCATATTCTTGACAACAAGGATTAAATATTGACAAACCAGTTAAGAAAATAGGGATTATATGGGCTACGAGGAAATATTTCCGCCATATGACATGGAGTGGCACGCCCACTCCACAAAGCGCTTTGCGAATCCCTTTGTAGACAACAAGTATGACAGGGTTGACGTTGACCCGGTCATGCTGTCCCACGCGGCCATCGCGTGCGGCTACACGATCAGGGATTTCTATGAGAAGCCGGAACTGGGCATACACTGCCTGGCCTACATCTACCAGATGTACGACCTGCTGCCTGTCAGCCACTGGTTCTACTCGACCCCCTGGCTCAAGGAGCTGGGAATGGAGCTGACCCAGAAGGACACCCTGCCGCCAATCGCCGAGACTCCTATCATCAGCGAGCCCGGACAGGTCGACGACCTCGAGGTCCCTGACGAGAAGGCCATCAGGAACGGGTACACCTACCCGCAGTACCAGAGGCTCTACTCTTACGTTCAGAAGAACCTCCCGCAGACCTTCGTCCCGATCTCCTACGGTTTCGACCCGGTCGGTGAGGCCTCCCACATTTGCGGTGTTGAGAACTTCATCATGTGGACCTTCACCGAGGAGGACGCGGCCAAGAAGCTGCTGAAGAAGTTCACCGACACGGCCATCGAGGGCGCGCTGTGCACCGCCAAGGACTACGGCATGGCCATGCTGGTCCTGGGGTCCGTGCTGGCGAACAACGACATCTTCTCCGACGAGGCCGTCCGTGAGTACTCCGTCAACAACATGCGGTACTACATCGACAAGTGCTTCAGGGGAGGCGCCGGTCCGCAGATCTTCTACCACTGCTGCGGTAACCACGAGACCGACTACAAGGAGTTCCACAACCTGATCTGGTCCCCCTTCACTGTGTTCCACATCGGCTACAAGGGCCGGGAAGTGTTCCCGACCGAGCTCCTGAAGAAGGAGTTCGGCAACAAGGCGACCATCATGGGATCGGTCGACACCAAGCTGATGATCAACCCCAACCCGAAGGCCGTCTATGACCAGGCAGCGACTTCCATCAAGGCCGGTCGCGACAGCCCGAGAGGATACATCCTCGGCTGCGCTTGCGAATGCCCCATGTACACGCTCCCCGGAAACATCCTGGCTATGACGAGAGCGGCCAAGGACCACGGGACGTACGGGAAGTTCTGAGGTGAGAAAAATGGATGCAAAGTTCTCTGCTGAGGCCAAGGATCTGATGGGGAAGAGGGGCCTGAAGGAAGCCGACGTCGCCGACGTCGTCAAGACCGCGGAAACCTCCAACAGGAAGATCACCACCGGGAAGGTCAACATCGCCAAGAAGCGCATCGGCGAGGTCACCGTCTACGCCAAGTACGACGCCGACGGCAACGTGTGCAACGCATACTCTCACCGCATGGTGCTGGGCGAGCCGGTCAAGACCACCGACACCCCCGAGATCACCAAGTGGGAGTGCGTGCACTGCAAGGAGAAGGCCATCGCCGGGACCGTGAACATGACCTACATGGGCATCACCAGGTCCGGACCGGCCATCGTCTGCCCCAAGTGCGGCGACTCCTGGGTCGAGGAATACCTCGCCACCAAGACCATCGCGGCGGCCGAAGGGCTGTTCGAGAAGAAGAAGGCGTAAACCTATTACGGCCGCACAGCGGCCCCTTTCAACATTTTTCTATTTTTATAATCGCGATGTCCACATGTGCTTTTTCAACAAAGCATAATTAATCAAAATCCATTGGCGTGAGCAAACCGGTGACGATTATGGATGAGAAACTAGGGGAGAGCAGCAGCCTGTGCCCGGAGTGCCTGAAGGTCATCCCGGCGGTCAAGTATGCCGAGAACGACAACGTGTACCTGGAGAAGACCTGCCCCGAGCACGGGAACTACAAGGTCCTGATCTGGAGAGGGGTGGCCGACTACAAGTCGATGAAGGCCTACGCCTGCGTCCCCTCCAGGCCGGAGAAGTACGCCGTCACCAAGGAGGCCACCTGCCCGGTCGACTGCGGGCTGTGCAAGGACCACGCCCAGCACACCTGCCTGGTGGTCCTCGAGGTCACCAACGACTGCAACCTGAAGTGCCCCATCTGCTTCGCCTCGGCCAACGAGCGGTACCACTTCAACCCAACCATGGAGCAGATCAGGGGCATGTTCCAGACCACGATCGATTACGTGAACCACCCCATCTGCGTGCAGATCAGCGGGGGCGAGCCGACCATCAGGGACGACCTGCCCGAGATCATCAAGATGGGCAAGGAGATGGGGATCGACTACATCGAGGTCAACACCAACGCCGTCCGCTTCTCTCAGGACATCGACTTCCTGCGCAAGTGCAAGGAGGCGGGCATGGACTCGCTGTACTTCTCCTTCGACGGCCTGACCTCCGACGTGTACATGAAGACCTGCGGGAGGGACCTGCTGGCAGCCAAGCTCAAGGCGATCGAGAACTGCCGCGAGGTCGAGGTAGGGGTCACCCTGGTCACCGTGGTCTCCCCGGACATCAACATCCACCAGATCGGCGACATCATCAACTTCGCCAAGAAGAACGTCCCCACGGTGAAGGGCATCCACTTCCAGCCGCTCAGCTACTTCGGCCGGTTCCCGATCATCCCCAAGGACGAGAACCGGACGGTGCTGCCGGACCTGCTGAAAGAGATCGAGAAGCAGACCAAGGGCGAGCTCCGGATGGACAACTTCATTCCCACGTCGTGCACCAACGTCCACTGCGACGTGAAGTCGATGTCGGTCATCATGGAGGACGGCTCGCTGTTCCCCCTGACGCACCGCGCTATGGGCCCGCCCAAGGACACCTGCTGCGTGGCGACGAAGACCAGGAAGGAGATCAGCGACCTGTGGCGGTACATCGACGAGAGCCTGGGCGCGGACGGCGAGGAGGCCAAAGGCTCCTGGGACGAGTTCATCCAGCGGGCGCGCACGAACTACCTGACGATCTCCAGCATGCCGTTCCAGGACGTGTGGAACGTGGACACCGAGCGGCTCAAGGGCTGCTGCATCCACACCGTCACCCCGGACGGGAAGCTCATCCCCTTCTGCCTGTTCAACATCAACAGCGTGCACGGGAAGACGCTCTACCGCCACGAGATACTGGAGAAGTACGCCAAGTGGGGCTCGTCCTAGAACGGCGGGCAACCCCGCCTTTTTTTATAAAAAACGAGGAGAAAGGGGCCTACCGGGTACCCTTCTTCCCAACGCTCTTGTTGTAGTTGGCCACTATGCCGTTCATGTAGTCGGCCAGGAGCTTCTGCCGCTCCCAGTCCTTGACCAGCGGTCCCTGCAGCGGGAACTCGGTGTCGCACCTAAGGCAACGGGCGAGCTGGCAACCGAAGGCCCCCTTCCTGCATCCCTTGCACGCGATCGCCCTGGACTGGAAAAGGGAGAACTCGAGGCCGCAGTTGGGGCACTTGATCTTCTTGGTGGTCTTCAGGAGAGCTGGGGTCACTCCCGACTGCTTCATGTGCTCGGTCAATACCATCTCATTGCCTCCGCTTCCCACCATAAGAGGTATGCGTAAAAAGCCTTTCCGGTGAAGCCCTCAGCGGTCCAGCTCGCTGTCCCGGGGCTCCATCGACGGCGGGAATATCGGCGACCACCGCAGGAACGGCTTGTACGGGTAGGACGCCACTCCCTCGGTGTACCTCAGGCCCTCCATCAGCTCGTCGATGCGCGAGGCGGGGAACACCACCACGACCTCGAACTCCTGCACCAGGCCGTAGGCGCGGTCGCCCATGCACGGCACGTCCACGGTGACCGCGTTGAGATCGATGGCCCGGGCGATGGCCGAGCACAGCGAGGCCTGCCCGGTCATGTGCGCCGTGACCGGCTCGCCCTTGGCGTAGGCGAAGGCGATCACCAGGCGGAGGGCCCGGGCCGGGCTCAGGTACATGACCACAACATCGGGATCGAAGGGCACCACGTCCAGCGGGGCCATGGCCACCGCGGAGAACCGCTTCCCGGTGTCGCCGAGCATGTGCATGTTCTCGTGGAGCTTCCTGGCGGCCTCGACGTCCCGGGTGTAGGGGAGGTTCAGGTCCCCTTCGGACAGGCGCTCGGGCGTTCTCACCAGGCCGAGGCAGGCCGCGCCCCACAGGCACTTGGTCCCCTCGCTCGACGCTCCGACCAGCCCGTCCGAGCGGCCGTAGCGGGCGACGGCGGCCATGTGGCAGGGGGTGGTGTCGGTGAGCAGCCGGATGTCGCGGAACTCCAACAATTCCCTCGGCCTCTCGAGCAGCTTCACCCCGACAGGGTAGGCGGGGAGGGAGACCTTGTCCCGCAGCTCCTCGGCGATGGCCTTCCAGTTCTCATCAGGCATCGCCTCTCCAACGCTGTCCGTGCTCATTAGATTGTTGTTCGGAGCAGCGTTCAGGGGCGAGGGTTTATCTCCCGCAAAACACTGGGGGGGTCCACCGCTATATAAAGGGACGTTCGGAGCTCGGACCGGACGACGGAGGATGCACATCATGGTCGATCAAACCGCAGAGGAGCCTCTGCTAGCAGCAGAGCCAGAGAGCAATCACGTAGAGGATCATATCGCCCTCATCTATGACAGGGACGAGGAGCGGCTCACCACCATCACCCCGCTCATCAAAGTAGGGTTGGAGAAGGGAGAGCTTTGCCTGTACGTCTCCGACGAGGAAGACGACACCGCCATCGTCGAGGCGCTCAAGGCCGAGCATGTCGATGTCGACAAGGCGGTGAGCAACGGAAGCCTCATCCTGACGAGCAAGAAGGAGGTGTACTTCAAGCTGGGCCGGTTCGATCCGGAGTGGACGATCCGGGTCATCAACAACATCGCCGACCTCGCCCGGTCCTACGGCTTCACGGCCATGCGGGTCATGTCCGAGATGTCATGGACCCAGGAGAGGGTGCCCGGAGTGGAGAGATGGCCGGAATACGAGGCCAGGATGAACGCCCTCAGCCCCGGTATCTCGCTGCGGATCATCTGCCAGTACGACCGGCGGCAGTTCGCCCCCGAGGCGCTGATGGCGGCCATCCAGACCCACCCCCGGGTCGTGGCCGGGGGGGAGATCAACAAGAACAGCTTCTTCATCCCCACTGACCGGCTGCTGAACGGCAACTACGCCGAGGCCGAGCTGGAGCAAGTGCTGTCCACCATGCGGCACATCAACAGCTCGGAGGCCGCGCTGCAGGAGCGCGACCGCGCCATCGAGGCGATGAGCCGGCAGGCCGAGGCCGAAAGCGCCGCCCGGAAGGGCCTGGAGGCAGCGCTGGAGGAGTCCCGGCGGCGGTTCAAGGACCTGGCCGAGCGAGCCTCCGACTGGGCCTGGGAGCTGGACGAGAAGGGAAACTTCACCTACTCGTCGCCGAGGATCAGGGACATCCTCGGCCTGCAGCCCGAGGACGTCATCGGAAAGACTCCCCTGGACCTGGTGTCGAAGGAGGCCGCCGAGCGGACATCGAAGCTGCTGGCCAGAGTCATGTCGTCCCACGCCCCGATCTCCGCCCTGGAGATCGAGGCCCGCCACAAGGACGGCCACACCGTCTACCTGGAGATGAACGGGACCCCGCACTTCGACCACGAGGGCAGGTTCCTCGGATACCGCGGGGTCGACCGGGACATCACCGGCCGCAAGGCCTCCAAGCAGGCCATCGAGGAGAGCAGGAAGCGGATGGAGGAGTCCCTGGCCGAGATCAAGGCGAGGGATGAGCGCATCGCCGCCCTGGACAGCGAGCTCACCCGCCTGCGGGGATCCCTCTCCGAGCTGGACGCCTCGATCGCCGCCCTCCGCGTGGACATCGACGGGAAGGAGGCGCAGCTGAACGAGGCCGTCGAGGGGCTGTCCCGCCTGAACGAGAGCCTGCGTACCCGCGAGGCCGAGCTGGTCACGTTGAGGGCCGCGCAGGACGAGAAGCAGGCGAAGCTCGAGGCCCAGGCCGAGGAGATCGCCGGCCTGAAGAAGCAGCTGGAGGATAAGGGTGGCGAGCTGACCGGCATCCAGGCCACCCTGGCCGCGGCCCAGCTGGTGATAAAGGGAAAGGCGGCCGAGCTGGAGGAGCTGACCACCAGCTTCAAGGCCCAGTCCCTGGAGCTCAAGGGTGCGCGGGAATCGCTCTCCGGGGTGGAGGAAACCCTCGCCCACAAGGAGCAGGAACAGTTCGCCATGCGACAGCAGATCGAGCGCCTGGAGGCGGACCTCCTCGCCACCAAGGATTCGCTGGCCGCGAGGAACGAGGAACTGTCCAAGGCCCAGCAGGAGCTGTCCGAGGCCAGGGCCTCGCTGGAGCAGAGGTCCGGCGAGCTGAGCGCGGCCAACGAGGCGCTGGCGCAGAAGGAGCAGGAGCTCACCGCCACCAGCGAGCTGGCCGAGCAGCGGGCCTCCGAGCTGAGCGCCGCCAAGGAGACCATCGAACTGAGGACCTCCGAGCTGGCGTCCGCGAACTCCACGCTGGAGCAGCGGATCGCGGAGCTCGCCATGGTCCGCGAGACCGTGGAGAGAAGGGAGTCGGAGCTCGCCGCGGCCAACGAGGCGGCCGAAGGAGCGAAGGCGGAGCTGGCGACCACCAGGGGAACGCTGGAATCAACGGTGTCCGAGCTCGAGGCCGCCCGGCAGAAGATCGATCAGAAGGAGGAAGAGCTGAGGGCGGCGAACGAGGCGATCGAGAGCAAGGCCGCCGAGGTCGCGTCCCTGGGCATGTCACTGGAGCAGAGGGCTTCCGAGCTGAAGGCCGCCAGCGAGTTCGCTGAGCAGAGGGCCGCGGAGATCGCCGCCGCCCGAGAACGCCTGGACCAGCTGGCCGGCGAGCTCTCGGCCGCCAACGGCATCATCGTGTCGAGGAACGAGGAGCTGGAGGCGGTGAGGGCAGAGATCGCTCGTACAACATCCGAGCTGGAGGCCGCCACTGAACTCGCTGAGCAGCGGGCTACCGAGCTGAGCGCCGCCAACGGGCTGGCGGAGCAGAGGGCCGGCGAGCTGGCCGCGGCCGAGGCCAGGATCGCGGAGAGAGAGGCAAGCCTGGCCGAGGCGCTGGCCACGGTCGACAGCCTCAAGGCCTCCCTGGCATCGAGGCTGAGCGACCTGGAGGACCGGACCGCCGAGCGCGACGCGCGCATCGAGGACCTCGCCCGCATGGCCGGGGAAAAGAGCGCCCTGGAGGCGGAGCTCGCCGCGGCCGTCGCCTCCTACGAGGGGGCCAAGGCCGACGTCGCCGCGCTCACCGAGGAGCTGCAGCTGGCCAGGGAGAGCATCGAGCGCTCGGAGATGGAGCGCTCGGAGCTCACCGCCGTCATCAGGGCCAAGGATACCGCGCTGGCCGAACTGCAATCCCAGGCCGACAATGCCTCGGCGGACCTTGCCGCCCGCGAGGCCGAACTGGCCTCCCTGCGCTCGGTGCTCGAGGTGAGGGAGCATGACCTTGCCCAGACCGCGTCCCGGGCGGACATGCTCGCCAAGGTCCTCGTGCTCAAGGAGGAGGAGCTCTCCGCTTCCCTGAGGGTCAGCGAGGCGAGGAGGAACGAGGTCTCCCGACTATCTTCCGAGGCAAGCAGGCTGGAGGCGGACCAGAACGTCAACATGACGGTCATCGAGGGCCTAAAGGCGGCGATGGAAGACCGCCGGGACAGCCTGGCGAAGTCGCTAGCAGAGGGCCAGTCCATGGCCGAGAGGATGGCCGCCCTAGGGGCGGAGAAGGAAGCCCTGGCCGAGAAGCGGATGGCCGAGGTCGCAGCCCTGAGGGAAAAGGTGAGGGAGCTGGAAGCGGCCAGGGACGCCGCGTCCGGCGAGGCCGAGAAGATGCGCAGGGCGTTCCTCGGTCTGCCGTACCCGGCGGCCGTGGTTTCCCCCGAAGGCCACATTCTCATGTCCAACCCCGTCCTGGAGCAGCTGACCTCCCCCGGCCTCGTCGGCCGGGCCATCAGCGAGCTGTGGCCGGGGATCGACATCAGCGAGCCGGGCGTGGTAAGGACGACCGTCGACGGCAAGCCCATGGAGATGAAGGTGTTCCCCTCCGCTCTCCGGGAGGGTGTGCGCGACATCGGCACGGTCCTCGCGTTCAGCGAGCCGGTGCCGGTCAAGGAGACCGCGGAGGGTCCGAGCCCCGAGGTCATCGCCCATGACCTCAACGACTCGCTGCAGGTCATCATGGGCAGCGTCTCCCTGGCCAAGGAGTACGTGATCCCTGAGGGCCGCATGTACAGCAAGCTCAAGCAGATCGAGAGCGCCTCGGTGACCGCCCGCGATCTCGCCGGCAAGCTGATGTCCCCCGCCCGGGAGGTGCATCTCCCGGCCCCGGCCGCGCCCGCCAACCTCACCCGCGGGAAGGGAAGACTGCTGCTGATGGACGACGACGAGAACGTGCTGGAAGCGACCGGCGACCTGCTCCGGTACCTGGGCTACAACGTCGAGGTGGCCCGGGACGGGGAGGAGGCGGTGGCCATGTGCAAGGAGGCCGAGGAGATCTGGCAGTCGTACGACCTGGCGCTGGTGGACCTGTCGATCACCTCCGGCATGGGAGGGATCGAGGCGAGCAAGAAGCTGGTGGCGATGAACCCCAACATCAATCTCATCGTCACCAGCGGCTACGTCGCCGACCCTATCATCGCCGACCCCGCCAGTCATGGTTTCGCGGCCGCGCTGTCGAAGCCGTACTCCGCGGAGCTGCTGTCCAAGACCATCTCCGAGGTCCTGGCCAAGCGCTCCGGCTGAGTAAAACCTATTAGGGTCCCGGGGCATGCACAGCCCCGATGGCCCTTCTTGACAGAGTGAAGATCGCGATCGCCCGGAGAAAGCTGACCTCCCTGCACATGAAGGGGGAGGGCAACGCCCTGGAGGAATGGATCCAGGGAAAGATCAGGAAGGAGTTCGAGCGGTCCAAGGAGTTCCGGCAGGCCATCGGCCGCGATGAGCTTGGAGAGATAACTCGGCGCGAGCTTCGGGAGTATCAGCTCCACCGGTTCCGCCAGCAGATGGCCTACGTCATGGAGAACTCCTACTATTATCAGAAGAAGTTCAAGGACCTGGGCCTTCGGCCGGAGGACATCCGGACCTATGACGACCTGGAGAAGGTCCCCCTGACCGACCCGGCGGACCTCGCGGCCGAACCGCTGACCTTCCTGTGCGTCTCGCAGAGCAAGGTCATGCGGGCGTTCACGACCTCCGGGACGACGGGCACCAGGAAGCGGCTGTTCTACACCCAGGACGATGTGCTGAACATCGTCGACGCGATCTCCGCCGCGCTCCGCTCGGTCGGCATGTCCGGCGAGGACACGCTGCAGATCATGTTCCCGGCGGTCTCGGCCTGGGACCCCGGGCTGATGCTGGAGGGCGCCTGCAAGGTCGCCGGCCTCCGGGCCAAGGTGTGCTCCTCGGTGGACGTGGACGAGCAGATCGGGACGATGAGGGCGGAGAACACCAAGGTCATGATCGGCCTGACCTCGTTCCTCTACCGCATCACCGTGCTGGCTAGGGACAAGTACGACCTCCGGTCGTTCGGCATGAAGGCGATCATCTGCTCGGCGGAACCGCTCTCGGAGGCCATGCGCCGGGAGATGCGCTCCGCCTGGGGATGCAAGATCCTCTCGCAGTACGGCATGACCGAGATGGGGCTGGCGACCGCCATCGAGTGCGAGGCGGCGGACGGCCTGCACATGGATGAGGCCGACTACCTCGCGGAGGTCATCGACCCCCAGACCGGGAAGCACCTCCCGGACCGGACGCCGGGGGAGCTGGTGTTCACCTCGCTGTCGATGCAGGGCACCCCGCTGCTCAGGTACCGCACCAGGGACGTGTCGTTCCTCATCGGGCCGCCCTGCAACTGCGACTTCATCACCGTCGGGCGGATGGGCAAGGTGCAGGGCCGTATGGACGCCCAGACCAAGATCGGCTACGGGCAGAAGATCTACCCGGTGCTGTTCGACGAGGTCCTGCTGCCCATACCCGGGGTGCTGGGGTACCGCCTCGTCCTCGAGCGCGAGGGCTACCGCGACAAGCTGACCTTCCACGTGGAGCTGAAGGGCGACCCGGCCGGGGCGAAGGAGAGGATGCTCGAGGCGCTGATGCAGCTGGACGAGATCAAGGAGCCGCTGGAGAACGACCTCATACTCGAGCCGATCATCGAGCTGGTGGAGGCGGGCAGCGTGGCGTTCGCGCCCAAGAGCAAGGTCATCGAGGACCGCCGCGCCAACTACGACGCGCCGGCCGCGGCGAAAGGTTCTTGACCGGACCGCGGATTAGCGTGGACGCATGAAGGCGGGAGTCGTATCGGTCCAGGGGGCCGCGCCCGAGCACGTTCGGGCGCTCGAGGCCGCGATGGCCGAGATGGGGATGAAGGGAAGCGTCATCACCATCCGCAAGGCCGAGGAGCTGGAGCAGGCGTCGTGCGCCATCATCCCGGGAGGGGAGAGCACCACCATATCCAAGCTGCTGCTGCGCTCCGGCCTGCACGACCTCATCGTCAAGAGGGCCGAGGAGGGCATGCCGGTGATGGGCACCTGCGCCGGGTGCGTCCTGCTGGCCAAGGAAGGCGATGAGGAGGTCCGCAAGACCGGCACCAAGCTGCTGGGGCTCATGGACATGTCCGTGGACCGCAATGCCTTCGGGCGGCAGCGGGAGAGCTTCGAGGCGCCGCTGGAGATAGAGGGCATGGATTCCCCGTTCCCCGGGGTGTTCATCCGCGGGCCGGTGATCAGGAAGGTCTGGGGCGATTGCAGGGCCGTGGCCCGCTACGGCGACAAGATCATCATGGCCCGCCAGGGCAGCATGATGGCGCTGAGCTTCCACCCCGAGCTGTCGGGCGACACCCGCATCCACCGCGCCCTTCTGGAGATGGTCTGAGCTCAGGACTTCACTGCCCGGATGATGCTCTCCAGGCGCTTCATGTACTCGCCGTTCTCCACCACCGTGCCGGTGACCACGACGTTGGCGCCGGCGTTCTTGGCCCGGGCCGCGGTGTCCGCGTCCCTGATGCCCCCGCCGACCAGCAGCGGGATGTCGATGGCCGAGCGCACCGCCGAGATCATCTCCGCCGGCACCGCCTGAGGAGCACCGCTCCCGGCCTCCAGGTACACGTAGTCCATTCCGAGGTACTGCGCCGCCAGGGCGTAGGCCACGGCCTTCTTCGGCTGGTCCCGGGGTATGAGGTCGGCCTCGCCCACCTCGCCCACCTTCATTCCCGGCGCGACGATGATGTAGCCCATGGAGATCGCTTCCAGCTTGAGCTTCTTCACGACCGGCGCCCCGGCGACCTGCTCCCCGATCACCATCCTCAGGTTCCGGGAGTTGAGCATGCTCATGAAGTACATCGCGTCGGTGTAGGGCGAGATCGCGTTCGCGCCCGATGGGAAGTAGATGACCGGGACCGCGACCACGGCCTTTATGGCCTTGACGGTCTCGTCCAGGTTCTCCTGGGTCACGCCGGTGGAGCCGCCCACCATGATCGCGTCGGTGCCCAGCTCGGCAGCGGTCCGGGAGATCTCGGCGGCCGCGGCGGCATCCTGCTTGGCGGGGTCCAGTAGGGTCATGTGCAGCGTGCCTTTCCTCATCTTCTCGCTCAGAATGTCCTTGACAGTCATAGCAAACCTCCCAACAGGAACGCGACCAGCGCGGTCAGCATTCCGTACTTGGCCAGCCTCTGCCCCTGCATGGGATTTCGAAAATGAACTATGGAGCAGTATATAAATATTGCATCGGCGAACAAAACTGCGGCCAGATATGCCAGTCCGAAGCGGCCGGCGAGGTACGGCTCGAAGGAGAGGGCGACGGCGACCAGGAACGCCGCGCTGGCCACGGCCCCTGCCTTCCGCGCGCCGATCCTCTGCGGCAGGGTCCTCCGGTCGTAGTCCGAGCTCATGTCCTGGACGTCCTTGACGATCTCCCGGCCGAGGGTCGCCAGCATGGCCATGATGGCGACGGCCAGCGTCGCGGAGATGTTGCCGACCACCGCCCCTCCCAGCAGGAACAGCATGCCGGTGAGCACGGCGATGGACAGGTTCCCCGACAGCCCCAGCTTCTTGGTCCTGAGCTCGTAGGCGAGCATCAGCACGATGGCCACCAGGACGACGGCGAAGGACAGCACGCCCTGCAGGAGGACGGCCAGGCCCAGGGAGAGGACGAACGCTCCCCCGGCGATGAGGCGGGCCGCCTCCGGCGTTATCCTCCCGGACGGGATCGGCCGCTCGGGATGCGCCTGCTTGTCCACCTCGCGGTCGAGGTAATCGTTGAGGGTGTTACCCCCGATGATGAAGGTGACGACCACTCCGGAGGCGACCGCGATCTCGTAGAGGTAGTTCACGATGTCGGTTCCCACCGCGATCAGGGCGGCGAGGACCAGGCCGATCACTCCCATCACGCAGTTGCCCAAGCGGAACAACTGGACGTACCGGTTCACGCAGGTCGATAAGTATGGGAATTATAATTCTTTGCTCCCGGTTCACGGACCTGGACGGCGGAACGCGGCCCCGAACTGCCTCTCTTCCAGCTCGATCATCGCCTTCATGCTGCTGGATATGCGCCTCACCGAGTGGCGGCACTGCGGTCCGCAGGGCACCGAGAACGCCCGGTCGTTGGGCTTCGGCCAGTACTTGATGCGGTGGCCGTTGTAGAGGAACCTGATCTCCAGCACCATGTTCTGGTAGCTCTCGCACACGTCCCCGGGGGCATCGGCCGGCGCTGCCCGATAGACCTGGCAGTAGATCTCACCCTCCTCCATCAGCCTGCGGCACAACCCCCGGATGTACCAGGTGTTGAACTCGGTGCGGGCCAGCGCCACCGCCGCCCTCGCCGGCTCGGTGCGCCTGATGCCGCCCAGGGGTGACGGCTCGTACTCCGCCCACAGCTCCCTGGGCCTGAGCTCCTGGGCCAGGGACTCCTCGGTGCCGTCGGTGATCGCCCGCTCCATTAGCTCGCCGAACCGCCTCTTGCCCTCGGCGGACAGGCTGGGGCTGCGGTACGGGCCGGCCGCCTCCTCCGCCTTGAACTCCTCGAGCATCCACCGCCGGGTCTCCTGATCAAGCTCCTCGTACCGCATAGCGACCCCTCATCAGCGACGTCGATATACAACGATTGCCCTGCTGGGGGCCGCAGGCTCGTTCTCGGCCCGGGCCGGTTCGCCCGCATTCTTTAAATGCCGGGGTGCGTCTGTGTAGGGCCGATGACGACCCCGGATGTCACCGCCCATGTCGAGGAGATCCGTTCCCTGGTGGCCAAGCGCTTTCCGGTATACGAGGTGACGGTGAACTACGACACCGTCCGGCTCATGGTCCGCGCCGACGAGGGCACCCTGGGTCCCCAGTTCGAGGTGCTCCGCAAGGAGATGAAGGAGCACCGGCTCATCCCGTTCATGAACTACTCGGGGGGCGAGCACATCATCACCGTGGTCCGCTCTCCGCCGCCCCGCAAGGGGAACCTGTGGATCAACCGCGTTCTGCTGGCGATCACCTTCGCCACCACCACCCTGGCCGGGACGCTCCTGTGGTCCGACTACTCCGGAGCGTCGAGCTGGCTGACCGCCGAGAACGTCCTGTTCGGAGCGCTGTTCTTCGCCCTGCCCCTCCTCGCCATCCTGGGGGTGCACGAGCTGTCGCACTACATCGCGTCCAAGCGCCACGGGGTGGACGCGTCCCTGCCTTACTTCATCCCGTCCATACCGCCCTTCGGCACCTTCGGGGCGTTCATCTCCATGCGCGACCCCATGCCCAACCGCAAGGCGCTGGTGGACATCGGGATCGCCGGCCCGCTGGGCGGCCTGGCGGTCACCATACCGGTGGCGCTCATCGGGCTGTATCTCACGGCCAACGGGCACCCCGTCTCCGGCGCGGTCGGGGACTCGGGGGTCATGGCCATCTTCATCCAGCCGCTGTACCAGCTTCTCGCGCTCTTCGTCCCGCTGAACGAGAACATGGCCCTCCACCCCACGGCCTTCGCCGCCTGGGTCGGGTTCCTGGTGACCGCCATCAATCTCCTACCGGTCGGCCAGCTGGACGGCGGGCACGTCGCTCGGGGACTGCTGGGGGAGAAGGCGAAGTACGTGGGCTACGGCACCTTCTTCTTCCTGGCCCTGATGACCCTGTTCTACGACGGGTGGTTCCTGTTCGCCATGCTCGTGTTCCTGCTCGGCCTGAAGCACCCCGCCCCGCTGAACGACGTCACCAAGATCGACAAGCGGTCCATCGTGCTCGGGCTCGCCGGCGCGGTGGTGCTGGCAACGACCTTCGTTCCCCAGCCGATCATGACCATCGCCCCGGACCACTCTTTCGAGATGAACGTGGTGGGCGGCAACAACACCACGGCCGCGCCCGGCTCGATGGTCGAGTTCACCGTGCTGGTCAACAACACCGGCAACACGGACAGCGTGGTGAAGATGACCCTCGAGAACGTCCCCAGCAACTGGACCGCGTCGATATTCCTGACCAACGGCTCGTCATCAGAGGCCACCGACCTGCTTTCCTTCGATCTCGCCTACCAGAGCGAGGTCTCGGTCACGGTGATGGTCCATGTGCCCACCGACGCGTCGCAGGCGAGGGACATATCGCTGGTGGCGACCGCCTCCGACGTCAGCGTCACCCAGGTCCTGACGGTCAGCGTCGCCTGAGCACGCAGTAGTTGCGGGACAGCGAGCGGTGGACCTTCTGCAGGTGGTGGTGCACCAGCTCCATGCCCTCCGCGCGGGGGCAGGGGCGGGGAAGGACCACGCACGCCCTCGCCCCCCGCTCCAGAACCCCGGCGATCGAGCCCATGGCGCGGTCGTACAGCTCTCCCAGCGGCTCCTTCATCGTGCTGGTCGCCCGCCCGTACGGCGGGTCCGTCGCCACGACGTCCACTTTTCCGAACACCTCGCCGATGTCCCCGATGTCCGCGACCTCGATGCGGTCGTAGGGCAGCCCGAAGTGCTCCAAGTTGCGGACGCAGCCCTCCACCATCTCCGGGGAGATGTCCGAGCCGCACGCCTTGACGCCGATGGTCGCCGCCTCGATGAGCACGCCCCCGGTGCCACAGAAGGGGTCGAGAAGACGGCCACCGCGGGGCACGAAGGTCATGTTGACCACCGCCCTGGCGAACTTCGGGTGCAGCGAGATGGGGGAGAAGAACGGCCGCTCCGCGACCTTCCTCGCCTCGAACTGCGAGCGGTCGATCTCCGCCTCCCGCAGGTAGAAGTGCACCTGGTCCGAGACGAACAGCCCGAGCTCGACATCGGGGGTGGTGAGATCGACCCTGCGCCCAGAGGCCACGACCCCGCCGACCTTCGCCGCCAGCCGGTTGAGGTCCACTTCCATGAAGCTGCCCTGAAATCGCTTGGCCCGCACCGCGATGCTACCCGGCGGAAGCTCAAGTTCCCCGGCGAAGCGCAACACCTCGTCCATCGCGCACGAGCCCAGGTACCGGCCCAGGCGGTGGGTCAGCGCCAGCCTCGAGGATATGCTCTCGAGCTTATCGCTATGGAAGCCGAAAATGGCGTAGCCGGGGCCCGACCCTGACAGCTGGAAGTACTCGCATTCGGCGGCGCAGCATCCGTACGCCTCCGCCAGCGGAAGAGCGGGATGCTCCCCGGACAGCTCGAAAAAATATGGCACCAGGCTCATGCCCGCCCTCCGCGGGAGGGCATGGCCCCGGTGCTCTCAGTCCCTGATGCCTTCCTCGCCAACGCTGATGACCGCCTCGGCCTCGGGAAGGTTAGGGGAGTCAATTAACCTTGCTATGCGCTTGCCTCCCTTGCTCTTCCTGAGATACAGGCGGTAGGTGGCGGCGTGGCCGACGATGTGGCCGCCGATCGGCCGGGTCGGGTCGCCGAAGAACGCGTCGGGCTTGGCCGATACCTGGTTGGTCACGGCGATGACCGCGTTGTTGAGGTCGGCGAACCGCAGCAGGTCATGCATGTGCTTGTTCAGGTTCTGCTGCCTCTCCGCCAGCGCCCCCCGGCCGACATACTCGGCGCGGAAGTGGGCGGTGAGCGAATCGACGATCATCAGCCGCACGTTCAGGTCATGAGCGAGCTCCTGCGCCTTCTCCACCAGGAGCATCTGGTGGTGGGAGTTGAACGCCCGGGCGACGTGGATCTTCTTCAGCACCTCCTCGGGGTCGAGATCCAACGCGGTGGCCATCTGGACGATCCTCTCCGGGCGGAAGGTGTTCTCGGTGTCGATGATGAACACGTTCCCGTCGAGGCCGCCCTCGTCCACCGGACGACCGGCGTTCACGGCCAGCTGGAAGCACAGCTGGGTCTTACCGCTCCCGAACTCGCCGAAGAACTCGGTGATGGCCTGGGTCTCCAGGCCGCCGCCCATAAGCTCGTCGAACGCTTTGGAGCAGGAGGTCAGCTTGTGAATGTTCCTCCTTCTTTCAAGTATCAGATCTCCGGTCTCGAACCCTCCGACGTCCGCTGCCTGCTTGGCCGCGTTGATTATCTTCACCGCGGTGGACTCCCCGATCTCCGCCACTTCGGCGAGAACCTTGGGAGATTCTACCGCGATCGCCATCAGGTCGACATAGCCGGCATCACGCAGCTTCTCTGCAGTTGCGGGTCCTACACCAGGCAACTCTTCTAGGCTGTTTGCGGGCATTTATGCACCTTCGTTTCTCGAACTCCGTTTGAATATAAAAGAACCCCCCCAGGTATTCGAAAGTACCCGTTACAATCAGCTAGCCAGCAGTGCGGGGGCGACCGAAAGACGGGGCCGGGCCGGCAAGCGCGAACGAACGCCGCCGAAGGTCCAATGACCATGGTCCGGCCTGGCCGAGAAGGCGTTGATGTCCAGCGCAAGATAGCTCAAAAAAGTTTATTATCGGATTGCCCTTAGGGAGCCCCAATGGCCCGAAAGAAGAGAAAGGATGAAGAGGCGGAGGAGCAGTACGAATGGGTCCCTCCGGAATTTGATGAGCGTTCCTTTCTCAAGAAGGACATCATGGGCACAAAGGCCTTGATGTACACCACGCTCGTGGCGATAGTCTTTGGTGCGTTGTCAGCATTGGTCAGCAACCTCATCGGCAGCATCGTCGGGGCCGTCCTGTATATCGGCGGGGTCATCTTCCTGAACTACTCGTCCAAGTACGCGAGGATCAGGACCGAGGATGTCGACAAGAAGACCATCATCGGCAACATCGCCCTCTACATGCTCCTGGCCCTGGGCATCTGGATCCTTCTCATGAACGAGCCGTTCATCTGAACGGCCTCTCAAACTTCCCAGTTCATCCTTTTATCTAGGAGCGCGGAGAGCGCCGGGCGGTTCTTCTCGCTGATGGCCGCGGTCCCCATGGTTATCTCCAGCACCCTCGCTTCCCTCAGGTCGCTGCCCAGCGCGGCGGTGGGCAGCATGGATGCGATAAGCTCTTCCGCCCGGGTGTGGGCCCTCGGCGCTATGACCGCCCAGTGCCCGTTCTCCAGGAACGGCCTGCTCAGCCCCTCCTTCTCCCATCTCTCCAGGAAGGCGTAGGAGTTGTCGACCCACGCCGGCGGTCCGCTGTGGTGCCGGCCCAGGGGAAGCTCCAGGCTCTCCACCTCCACCACGAAGCTGAGCGCCTCGGCCACGTGGAACGCCCGGTCGATGACCCTGAAGTCGTGCCCCTCCATCAGGGCGCAGATGCCGTCGAGGCTGCGCCTGACCTGGGGATACAGGTTGTCATCGATGATGCACGGCCTCTCCATCGTGACCACGAGCACCCCGGTGCCCCGCTTCACCAGCATGTCGCGCATCGCCGAGAGCTCGAGCGGCTCCCTCCGGCGGGGGAAGAAGAACCGCTCGGACGGTCCTTCGAGATAGCGGCGGGCGGCGTATATGAACGTGGCCAGGCTTTGAGCGGACAGCGCCGAGGCGACGTTGCGGTTGCCGTCCACCGGGTCGTGGAACACCAGGGGATCGTTGAATTTCCGCCCCCTGATGCCCTCGAGGTCGAGAACGGTCCCCCGCTTCCAGGCGGACCCTGCCTCCAGGGCCGCCCTGAACGTCCCGTACCGGATCACCAGGAGCTCGAGCAGGTAGCCGGAGAAGCCCTGCGTCCGGGCCTCCGCGCCGTAGACCCCGATCCCCTTGGCGAACTGCTTGAGAAGGCGCACCTCGTCCTTCTGATCGCCGCTCAGGTGCGACCTGACGTACCGGGTATGGAAAGGGGTGCGGTCGACCGCGGACCTCAGCCGGGAGGTGTCCTCGATGCGGTAGCAGGGGACCAGGTCGACCTCCAGCCCTTCCCATTGGCCGTGGATGTAGGGGTGCTCGGCGTACCTCTCCTCGCCCTCGCCCAGCACCCTCCTGCCCAGCGCCAGGCCGACCGACTCCAGGCGCTCCCGGGAAACGCTCTCTGGGAAGAGCACGAACACGTCCAGGTCAGGCTCGCACAGGAAGGTGTCCTTGGCCACCGAGCCGACGAGCAGGACGCTGAGCCCCATGTCCTCCCTGTCGGCCTCCTCCGTAGCCTTGTCCAGCAGAGATCTTACCTTGCGGTCTATCGCCTCCCGTTCAGCGGCTGAAGGGGATATGCGCTTCAGGATCTCTTGCTCAAGGGTCACATCCCATCATCAGGCTCAACGGCAAAAGATTTTGCCCTGGCCGGCAGGTGGCACCTCATCCCGCCGCCAGGTGTGAGCCCAAGGCCGGTGTGGTGGGGATTCAGAAAACCTTTCATAGGAGGAAAGTTGAGCCACCGGCCTCGAACTTCGAGTCGAAGTTGTAGCAATTGTTATATCAATATTTTTCACGAATATTATGGAAAATCGGCTCTTGTTTCAATGCAGCGGCGGCGGTAGTATATATCCTATATTAACCAAATAGCGTGGTAATCAACCGTCTTTCGACCTCGGAGCGTGTGTTCGCGGACCGGGCGGGGCATCGCCGGACCGATGTCCGTGCCCGCGATCCATCGAACGGGCGCACGGAGATCCTTCTGCGCCCGGCATTCTCGTTTTTTATGAACGAACGCCTCCCTCGCCCGCACGTCTGGCAGGGCGAGCAACAATCGCTAGTTACCTTCAAATATTGAAGAAGTTAGTAAAGGACCGAAAGCGTCAAATGACGCTTGCGCCCTAATGGAGGATAGGGTTGAAGTGCGAGCATGTTAGACCTTAAGAGTGTTAACTTCGACCGCATTTTGAAGCGTTACGATATCCAAATGGAATCGAAGGAGAGCCCTGAGGAACTCGCCGCGAGGATGGTTCCCAAGGACCCCACGCTCAGAAAGGTCGCCGAGGACGTCGTCTTCATGCGGTACAAGACGGTGAACGACAACGTCATAGCCGCTCTCAAGGAGTACAGCCCGGAGGACGTGATCGAGCGCGGCCTGATCAAGGGAATGGACGTGGTCGGAGAGCTGTACGGGCGCGGAATATACTACCTTCCGCACGTGATGGTGGCCGCGGACGCGATGGACAAGGGGGTCAAGCTCTGTGAGTCCAAGATGAAGGGCGTCCGCGAGACCCGGGGCAAGGTCGTGATGCACGTGGCGGAGGGCGATCCCCATGATATCGGAAAGAACATCGCCGCCGTGCTGCTGAAGTCCAACGGGTACACCGTCGTCGACATGGGCAGGGATGTCGCCATAGCGGACGTGGTGACCACCGTGGAGCATGAGAAGCCCCACATCGTCACCGGCACCGCGCTGATGACCACCACCATGTCCGCGTTCCCCAAGATCGCCGACAAGCTGCAGGCGAAGGGGGTCAACATACCGTTCATCTGCGCCGGGGGGGCGGTCAACCGCGCCTACGTGGAATCGTATCCCCTCGGGGTGTTCGCGGCCAAGGCCATCCAGGGTCCCGTTCTGGCCAACAAGATCGTCGACGGGTACGATTGGAGGAAGCTGCGGGAGAACTGGGATAAGCTGACCGCGGTGAAGGAGTAAGGAAGGAACATCATGGCGATCAGACGGTATACCAAGATGGAGTACGGTTCCCCGGACGAGATGGTCTTCGGGGAATCGAAGTACCCGGTCTCCTATGGCCTCGGACAGACGGTGGGCGCGGGGGTCGTCGTCCCCGAGATCAACTTCGCCCCCCGGCCGGGCGCGGAGAAGAACCCCGAGTCCCTGCGCAGGGAGTACGTCGATTACATCACCAAGGACATCCTCGACCGCGCCATCACCCTGGGGTTCCCGACGGTGCAGCTGGAGAACGAGCACATATTCCAGATGGTCAACGAGCCCGAGAAGTACGCCAAGCCGGTCGTCGCCGGGCAGAAGGAGCTGATGCAGAAGTACTATGATGAGCACGATATCGCCCTGTCGATCAGGCATACGCTCGCCGATCCCCGGCTGGCCGAAGAAGGCCTCCGCCCGGGGATGGATAACAAGCACAGCTACCCGGAGAAGTGCATCCATTCGATCGAGGTCGCGGCCGAGAACGGCGCCGACCTGCTGTCCATAGAGTCGACCGGGGGCAAGGAGGTCGCGGACTACGCGATCCTGAGGCAGGACATCCGCGGATGGCTGTTCGGCATCGGCTACCTGGGCTCCATCGACATGGCCTGGCTGTGGCCCCAGATCGTGGACATCGCCAAGAAGAACAAGGTGCGGGCGGGCGGGGACACCAACTGCGCCGGCGCGAACACCTCGATGTTCATGGCCGGCGGGTACCTGGACCGCGATATCCCCCGCACCTTCGCCGCCGTGACGCGGGCCATCGCTTCCGCACGCACTCTAGTGGCCTGGGAGTGCGGGGCCACCGGGCCGGACAAGGACTGCGGCTACGAGGGGCCGATCGTCAAGGCCATCGCCGGGAAGCCGACCTCCCAGGAGGGCAAGGACTCCCACTGCGCGCACGCCGACCTCATGGGCAACCTGATCGCCCAGACCTGCGACCTGTGGTCCAACGAGTCGGTGGAGTACCATCCTGAGTTCGGCGGCTCGTCCGTCCAGTGCTGGCTCGGGTCGATAGGCTACGAGGCCGCCCTGATGAACACCGCCAAGCAGCTGAAGCAGGACAAGCTCCTCCGCGACCTGTACATGGCCACCGACCGCTACCGTAGCCCGGAGGCGTTCATCCTGGCCTACGATAATGCCTACAAGATCGGCCTGGCCATCACCGAGCACGGCAACGACATCTACCTCCGGGCCAAGGCCGCGGGGATTACCGCCGCAAGGCTCATCGAGGACGAGAGCAAGGCCGGGAAGCTCAGGCTCTCCAAGCATGAGCAGGACATGCTCAGGAAGATCATCACCGACCTCAGCGCCCTGCCGGATGAGGAGTCCAAGTTCGTGGACCAGTGCCTCAAGGCGTACAAGGACGTCCCGATGTTCAATCCCAGGAACTACGATCTCTGAGACCTCCGCTAGGCTCCAGGAGAGCGCTCGCGAGTCGGAAGCCGGCGGTCGTGGCGCATAGGAAGAACTGGCGGCAAGTGATGTGAGCCTCACCGCTCTTGGCTATTTGTGGCGGTAAGGAAAAGAGAGGTAAAGGGTTTCGGATCGGCTCGCCGATCAGGCCTTCGCCAGGCTCTTGGTCAGCTCCTTGAACTGGAAGCACTTCTGGGGGCAGGCGCGCTCGCATCTCAGGCAGGCGGTCCCGTTGCACAGGTCGGAGGCCACCTCCAGAATGTAACCCGACTGTCCGCCCTGCTGGATCTTTATGGCCCTTTCCGGGCACTCGTTGAGGCAGGCCTCGCAGCCGGTGCAGCCATCGAAGCTTCCCTTGACATATATGCCGATGTCCCTGAGCACCTTCAGCCCCTTGAACCCGAGATCGGGGATGTCCCTCAGCACCGTCCGGGTGACCTTGGGGACCTTGGTGATCTCCGGCAGCGTCTGGATGTCCGACATCTCCAGCATCATGTTGTAGACCTCCATTGGCATGCCCTCGGTCCAGTACGCGAGCTCCTGGACGAACACCTTCTCGAACACCTTGTCGGTGGCGAACATGATGTGGTTCGCCCGGATGGAGTTGGCCAGGGACTGCAGCTTGTCCATGAGCTCGGGGTCCCTGACGAGGTCCAGCGCGAGAGCCAGCGAGGTGTTCCCGAACTGATAGATCTGGCCGCAGGACGGGGGCAGCAGGCCGACCCGCTGGGCCTTCACCGCGTCCACGTAGGTGCCGGAGGCGCCGCTCATGTACATGATGTCCAGCTCCTCGAACTTGAGTCCGGCGTGCTCCAGCAGGGTGAAGTGCCCGGCTCGCATGGCCCCGAAGGTCTTGGACGCCTCCACCACGTCCCGCTCCTCGAGGACGACCCCGTCCTGCAGGTGAAGCTTCCCGTCCATGGTGGTGATGTGGGGCATCTTGATCAGCCCGTTGTCGAGCCCCTCGGCGATGGCCGAGATCACGCCCGTGCCGGTGATGCCGATGGCCCGCCCGTGCATGGGGCCCGGGGTGATGGTCGATCCGTTGTGCGGGTTGATCACGTCGCCCTCCTGAGGCAGTATGCCGTCATCGAGGATCGTGCACTTCCAGTCCGGGTCGGCGTTGATATCGCTTATCGCTCCCGGGGACGCCAGCATGCCGGCCTTGATCGACTGTCCTTCGATCGCCGGTCCAGCGGCCGCGGAGCCGGTGTAGATATCGTCCCCGACCTTCAGGGCCATCTCCGCGTTGGTCCCGTAGTCGGTGACCAGGACGTTCTCCTTCCGCTCCAGCAACCCGGTCTTGTACATCATGGCCAGCGCGTCCGCGCCGATCTCGTGGCGGATGGCCGGGGGAACGTACAGCTGCACGCCGTCGGGCAGCTCCAGCCCCAGGTCCACCGCGTTGAGGACCGCCGCGTCCCGCTTCTGGATCTCCACCCCCCGGGCCCGCAGGGCGTTGGGCATAGCGAACGCCAGGTCCCGCACTTCCATGTTCTGGTAAATGGACAGCTGGATGGGGTTGCCGCAGATGGCCACCCTCTCCACCTTGCTCAGGTCGATGTCCAGCATCTTCATGAGCTTGTTGGAGGTGTCGATCAACAGCTGGTGCGCGACGTCCTGGTTCACCTCGATGCAGAATGTCAGGTGGTCCATGACATTCGCCCCGGGCACCGGGTGCCTGACCGTGATGGCCGTGGATATGATCTTCTTGGATGCAAGGTCCACCGCGTGCATCCTCGTGCCGCTCGTTCCTACATCTATAGCTATGCCGTACATGTGTCCACCTCAGTTATGATCCTCGTGATCATGGTCGTGATCGTGATCATGCTCGTGCTCTTCTATGTCCAGATCCAGGCGTTCCTCCAGAACCTGGATGCTGTCCTCCATGATTTCCTCGACGTCGTGATCGTCCAGCCCGACCAGGGCGGCCATGAACTTGATCTCGCCCTTGTCCACCGCGGCGGACGCCAGCCGGTCAACGGTCTCCGGCCCGATATCCATATCGATAAGATTCACCTTTAATGTTCCCTGTTCGGTGGTCAGGAAGGCCTTGATGTGTCCCAGCAGCATGCCCCGCTGCTCCGTCACCTTCGTTCCCACGTCCCGGATCAGCGCTTCCATCAGGGCCACCAGCTCCTTCGACGGGATGGCCGGGTGAGCATGGAAATCGGCCTTCAGGCCGAACGAGCCGGCATCCGCGAGCTCCTTGGAATCCTCGTTCATCATCCTTCCTCCAGCAGCTTCACCAGCGGCGCCACCCCGTCGCCGGTCTTGGCCGAGATGAACACCAGCTTGGACTGGGGGCTCATCTCGCCGATCATCTGGGCGACCTTCTCCTTAACGTCGTCGTCCACCAGGTCGATCTTGTTGACCGCCACGATGTCCGCGCCGGCGATCTGGCGGCTGACGAACAGGTTGGCCTCCTTGAACAGCTTCAGGGCCCGGAAGGCATCGATCAGGCAGATGGTGTACATGCGCTCCTCCCCCACCATCGAGGTCCTCACCAGCTTGGATACGATCGACGGCAGGGCGATCCCGGTCGGCTCGATCATGATGATGTCCGGCTTGTACTCCCTGGTTATCGCCCTCAGGGTGTTCTGGAGGCTGCCGGAGAGCGAGCAGCAGATGCATCCCTCGGTGATCTCCACGCTCTTCAGCCCGTAGGAGTCGATGACCGCCCCGTCCACACCGATCTCCCCGACCTCGTTGACGATGATGGCCACCTTCTTCCCGGCCTTGCTGAGCTCAGAGCCTAGGCGGACCAGCAAAGTTGTCTTCCCACTACCTAAAAAACCCGCGAGCTGGCAAATTATCATCGCTATTTTGACGCAATAGCTCCATTTAATATTTCGCCATGAACGTATCCGGCAGCACTATAGCTGGTGCGCCTGCGACCGTCACCGGTCGAGGTCCACCGGGCCGGTGTCCTCGATGATGTCCCGTCCCTTGGAGCGCGCCGTCCTGATGGTCTTGCCGACCTGAACGGTCATCAGGTCCTCGGCGGCCAGCGTCCGGCAGCCGGACACCCTCTCGATGTGCTCCTCCTGCCGCTTCACCCCCTCGTGCACCAGCTTCATGCCCAGATGCGTCAGCAGGACGACCTCCGGCTTGATGGCCAGGGCGATCTCCGCGGCATCCTCGGTGCACAGGTGCTTGGGCACCCGGGAGCCCAGCGGCCGGGTGAGGTTCAGGATCAGCACCCGGCATCCGCGGTGGGCCGGTACGATGGAGTCGCTTTTCTCGGTGTCGCCGACGTAGGAGATGATGCCGTTGGAGGTATGGAACCGGAAGCCAACCCCGGTGGGATCGCTGTGCGAGGTGGGGGTGACGTCGATCCCCATCCCCTTGATCTCGAAGCTGTTCCCCGGCACCGCCCTGACCACGCTGGAGGTGATCGACTGATGGTAGCCGGACACCGCCGGGCTGAACCCGTTGCCGCCGTCGAGGGCGGTGACGCTCCCGACCAGGGTGCCGGTGTGCTTGAACCCTCCCTTGGTCATGCCCTCGATGAGCATCTCCGCATCGGCGTAGTGGTCCGGGTGGCAGTGGGAGATAAGAACCGCGTCGGTCTTGGCTGGGTCGAGGGCGAGCCGGCGCATGTTCATCAGCGCGGTCGGGCCGGGGTCCAGGTGGACCCTCGCCCCGTCGTTGATGTAAATGCCGCCCGTGGCCCTTATCTGGTATATGGTGGCGAAACGTCCTCCACCGGTGCCCAGGAACGTGATGCTCGTCAGAATGCCACCCTCAAGACGACCACCTAAAGCCCTTCCATCTTAACAAAGCTTCCCTGGGATAAGGTTAATTTATCGCGTTCTTTATGATTGTCCGATCAAGATGCTGACGCTGATCAGGGATGCCTACATCGTTACCCAGGACGCAGAACGAAGACTGATCAAAGGTGACATCCTGATCAGGGACGGCGTGATCGAGCAGGTCGGGGGGACCGTCAATGGCTCGGCCGACCTCGAACTTCAAGCTTCGGGGGACATTGTGCTCCCCGGGCTCATCAACACCCATACCCACGTCTCGATGTCCATCCTCAAGGGCATCGCCGATGATCTTCCTTTCCCCCAGTTCCTCGACCGGACCTTCAAGGTCGACGCCCAGCGCACCGAGCGGGACATCGAGGCCGGGGCGGCGCAGGGCTGCCTGGAGATGATCCGGTCAGGCACGACGACCTTCGTGGACCTGTACTACTCCCAGGACATCATCGCCCGTGCGGTCGAGCGGTCGGGCATACGCGGCATCCTGGGGTGGGCGGTGCTGGACCAGGAGTTCACGACCCAGAAGGGCGTCCCCCTGGAGAACTGCGCCCGGTTCCACCGCGAGTTCAGGGGTCGCCCCCGCATCTACCCGGCGGTAGGATTGCAAGGTGTCTACGTCTGCTCGACCCAGACCTTCCTCTCCGCGAAGGAGTATGCCCTGGAGAACGATCTCCTGCTCACCTTCCACCTGTCGGAGACGAGGAAGGAGGTCTCGGACTGCAAGCGCAAGGAGGGCAAGCGCCCCGGAGATTACCTTTCATCCATCGGCTTCCTCAACGACCACTGCCTGGCCGCCCACTCCGCGTGGCTGACCATCAACGAGGTGCGGGGGCTCGCGTCCTCGGGCACCAAGGTCTCCAGCTGCCCGGTGTCCAACATGAAGCTCGCTACCGGCGGGGTCGCTCCTATCCCGGAGATGCTGCAGCACGGCGTGACCGTGTCCATCGGGACCGACGGGTCCACCACCAACAACAGCCTGGACATGTTCGGGGAGATGAAGACGCTCTCCCTGCTGCAGAAGTCCAGCCGGTGGGACCCCACCGTCCTGCCGGCCCAGAAGGTGCTGGACCTGGCGACCATCGACGCCGCCCGGGCCGTCCGCATGGACCATCTGATCGGCTCTATAGAAGTGGGGAAGAGGGCCGACCTGGTCATCATGAACGGCAAGGCCGCCAACCTGCGCCCGGCCCGCCCCGACACGATCGTGTCCAACCTCGTGTACTCGTCCTTCGGCCCCAACGTCAAGTCGGTGCTGTGCGACGGCGCGGCGGTCATGCTCGACGGCAAGCTCATTACCATGAACGAGGAGTGCGTGCTCTCGGAAGCGGAGGATGCCGCCCGGGCTCTCCTCGGGTAGGGCGCGGCGAGCGCGCAGGTCGGGAGGAGCGGCGGTGATGAGTAGAATGGTGGTCCCGACTCCCGGATTTGAACCGGGGGCCTGCTGATATCGGCGGCTGAGGACCGGAAGCTCCGGTGACCCACTACAGTCAGCCGCTCTAGCCAGACTGAGCTAAGTCGGGGGGTAAAAACCCTATTACAGATAGCGTATTTAGAACTTCGCCTGATCCCCGGCCGGCCGCGGCCATGGCCAGAGCGTACTGGCTGCGGCGCCCCCTCGCTCTCGATTATAAACGCAGATATTCTCCATTAAAGAATTTATATATAGTTCGACGTTTATACCTATGTCGGACAAAAGAGGTCGGTCCGACCTCTCGTGTTCCCATGGTGGAGACATGGAAGAACCAGAATTGGAGAAGGTGACGATCCGCCTTCCCGAACGCTACGTTCGAGCATTGGACTTCCTAGTCAGAGTAGATGACTTTCCCTCCCGTTCGGAGGCCATCCGGGCGGCAATAAGGGACTTCATCTATGAGCGGGTAGACGTTGTCATGGACAAGGTCAAAAAGATGGAGGAGGCAGAGAGGACGCTCGAGGCCATGGAACAGTTCGAATCTGAATACTTAAGGAAGTAGGGCTCTTAGATGGGATGGGATGCACATCAGGACTAGCCTGCCTTCAACCTCCCCCACACTTTTTTTATTATTCGATGCGGGGGCCCTCCTCGATGGCGCCCTGACGAGCTCTCGTAGAAATTAAAAAGGAAAGGGGTCCGGAGACCGTTCATCCGATGTAGCCGAGGTCTTCCCTCTTGGGCTCGACCGGGGCCTCGATCTCCTTGAGCTTCGAGGTGATGAGGTCGATCTGCTCGGCCTTGGACACCAGGTCGGTGAAGTCGATGGTGACGCCCAGGATGTCGGCGAGGATGCGCAGCACGGCCTCGGCCCCCTTGGGGTCGACGAAGTACCCGGAGGTCTCACCCATCAGGCACACGGCGTCCATGCCGTAGATCTTGCTCATCCCCAGCAGCAGGCCGCTGGCCCCGACGATGCCGGAGCCCGGCTCTCCCTTGGAGAAGACCACGCCCTTGGCCTTCATGGCCTCCACGACCTCCTTGCTGGTGGCGGCCCCCAGGACCCTGGGCTGCTCCACCATCTTGCCTATCCCGTAGCCTCCCAGGGTGTAGATGGTCTTGACCCCCCAGCCCCGGCAGAGCTGCATTATATGGTCGGAGAGCTCGTACTGGCCCTCCGGGGTCAGGCCCTGGTAGTCCCCGACCAGGATGATGAGGTCGGGGTGCTTGCCGTCGGCCTTGGAGTAGTACAGCTCGTTGTTGACGAGCTTGATCACCCCGTCGTCATCGACGACGACCTGGGGCGGGAAATAGGATGAATAGATGTCCGCGAACTTGGTGGCCTCCAGCTGGTCGAGCAGGTGCTCGGCGGCCAGCTTCCCCACGTTGCCTACCCCGGGGAGCCCCTCCACCATTACGGGCGCGTCGAACTGCGGTTCCTCAATGAAGACTGCTTTAATCTTTTCCACAACCATCACGCTCCTTCCTTAGTTTTCTCCGATACTCTCCGTAGCGATCCTCAGGGGAATACCTGGGAGGTATCGGGATGTCCGTCCTTGACCCGCAGCGGGAGCACTTGTCCGATAGAGTGTACTCCACGCAGCGGGGGCATTTTCTGAGCGATGTTCTCATGCTCCAACCTTGCAGGTGTGATCCGACCGCAGCGGCGCCGGTTCACCAGGCACAACACATGAATTAACCGCTATTTTCATTTTGCCTCGCGGTGGAAGGTCGCCTTCCCCCCGCAGGCCTGCAGGTTCGCTATGATGTTGCCGGTGACCAGCTTCATCTCCTCTTCCGCGGTCTTGTAGTCCGCGGCGGCCACCACTACGCGGTACTTCGGCGCTCCGATGTATTGTATCTTGACCTGCTCCTTCGAGGAAACGATGCCGGCGATCAGAGCGTCCTTTATCCGATCGACGCCGTCCGGCTGGAAGCAGGTCATTTCCATGTAACCGTCGATCTGCACGAACGAGGGGGTGACGTTCTCCTTGGCGACGTCGACGAACGTCTCGGTCCACTCGCCCTTGAGCTCCTCCTCTTCGAGGGCCCCGGGGTTGGACGCCACGATCTCGAACGCCCCGAACAGGGTTCCGAACTTGTCGATGAGATCGTATCCGAACTGCTCATAGCTCTCATCCTTGCTGATGCCGAGGCGTTCGGCCACGATCTCGATGAGCTTGTCCGCCTTGTTCTCGTTCTTCCACTGCTGGATCTTCTCTCTCTTCTGGTGCTCGTTGACCGACTTGAGGGAGAGGTCGATGTGCCCCTTGGACGAGTCGACGCCCAGGACCTTGCACACCACCTTCTGTCCTTCGCGGACGTAGTCACGGATGTACTTGACCCAACCGGTAGCGACATCCCTGATGTGGATGAAACCTTCCTTCCCGCCGTACTCGTCCAGGGAGACGAAGGCTCCGAAGTTCTTGACGTTCTGGACAGTGCAGACGACGAGCTCGCCCTCTTCAGGGAAATCGCTTTGGCGCACCATTCTTAATCAACCACCTCGACCAGCGTGCCGCGCAGCTCGCCCGCGCCTCCCTTGGACTTGACCAAGGTGGAGCCGCAGACGTTGCAGGTGACGTTGGTGGCGGGGTTCTTGAAGGTTATCTGCTCGTTGCCGCAGTCCGGACACTTTACCTTGATGAACTTGCCAGTGTGTACTTCAGCCATGGAGATCACTCCTCCAGCTCGAACTTCTTAGCCCTGAAGCAGGGCCTCTGAAAAGCCTTCTTGCAGACCTTGCAGCGGTACCTGAGGGGGATCCTCTTGGTCGGCTTTTCCCTCCCCTCGGGCTTGGGCCTGGGGAAGCCTCCGTATCCCGAGGTAGCCCGCCTGAATCTCCGCTGCCCCCACTTGAGCTCGCTCGCCTTCTTCTTCTTCACTCTCTCTACTTCGTGATCAGTGTGTAACTTGCACCAGGGGCAATAGGTTTTGACAGTGTGAGGCATCTTCATAGTAAACACCTTACGAGGTGAGGACTCCTAATACGCATTATCTATTTAAAATATTAGCAGTCTCGAAGGGGACCCAGAACAATCATCTGGCCTCATCTTTTTTCACCATTCCCGCCCGGCCGGCGGGCGGCGTCCGGCGGGCGGCCCCGGAGGGTGCTCCGCGACCCTTTATCTTCGCCGATAATTACCGGTTGCCGGACCGGTCAAAGAGAAAACATTTTATTAACTATCAAATGAGATAACAACTTCGTACATGCCAGACGGTTCATTTGTAAGTTTTGATATTATCGAAGGGAAACAATTGAAAACCTGTCTGCTGGCTGTTAAGGGTAGCGTATTACCGCTTCGTGAAATAGAAAGCCATATATATGCTTCGATTAATAATTGATTAAGATAAATTATGAATGAAAGAGGCTTTACGAAAAAGGACGAAACCCTCGTCAAGCTCCTCATGCGCACCGACATGCCGAAAAATGTCGCCAAGACACTAGTGTTCCTGCGCAAGAAGGAGGAGACCACTTCGGTGGAGATCGAGATATCGACAGCGCTCAGGCAGCCTGAGGTCTCGATCGCGATGCAGGAGCTCCGTCGGCGCAAGTGGGTCATAAAGAGGGACATCAAGAAGGAGGGAAAGGGAAGGCCGGTCCACTCGTACAAGCTGGCCCTGCCGTTCGAGAAGATCATCGAGATCCTCGAGAAAGAGGAAATGAAGAGGATCGAAGAGATTCAGAACAACATCAAGGCCCTGAAGCAGGTCGCCCTGCAGCAGGCCTAGATCCTTTCCCTGATCACCGCTCCTCCCTCCGTTCCGACGATCACAGAGGTCGCCAGCCCGATGAAGAGGCCGTTCTCGACGACACCGGGTATGGCACCGATGTCAGAGTCCATTCTCTCTGGATCGGCTATGGCATCGAACTTGCAATCATAGATTAGGTTCCCATTGTCGGTAACGAACGGCTGGTCGCCGCCTCTCAGACTGGCGATGCACCCTAGTTTTTCCAGGGCCGCCTTGGTGCGGCGGTGCCCGAACTGAACGACCTCCACCGGCAGGGGCGTCTTCACGCCGAGGACGCCCACCATCTTGGAACTGTCCACGATGATTATCTCCCGCTTGGAGTAGTAGGCGACCATCTTCTCCCTCAGCAAAGCCCCGCCAAGGCCCTTGATGAGCCTGAACTGGGGGTCGACCTCGTCGGCCCCGTCGATGGTCAGATCTATCTCACCAACCTCCTCCAGGGTCGACAGCGGTATGTTCAGGGAACGCGCCTGCCGTTCCGTCTCGATCGAGGTGGGCACCCCCACCAGGCGAAAGCCGTCCTTGACCAGCTTCCCTATCTCGTCCACCGCCAGCCGGGTGGTGGACCCGGTGCCCAGGCCGAGGACCATGCCGTCCTCGACGAACTCGACGGCCTTCCGGGCCGCCTGCAGCTTGAGGTCGTTCATGCCTTCACCCCGAACTCCTTCACGATCTCCCGGGTCAGCTCCTCGATGATGAACGCGTTGACCCTGGCCCCGAGCTCAGGGGAGGCCGCGGGGGCGTCGCCGACGAAGCCGTCGGGCATCGACCGCTCCGGGTCGGCCACGATCATGAAGCCTTGGCTCACGTACCGCCCGATCTTTTTTTGAGGTTTGACCAGCTCGGGGGCGATGGCCATGACCCGCGAGGTCTCCATCTTCCCTCCGTGCCCGTCCCCCCTCTGGTCCTCGGGGAACCGCTTGGCGATGTCATAGTCGGTCAGGAGCATGAGCTTGACCGGATGCTCCTCCACTATCTCCGCGCACGCCTGCCTCAACGCGTTCATGTGCGAGCTCCCGGCGTGCCCGCTGATGACCACCAGCTTGTCCGCCCCGTTGGCGATGAGCGAGTGCAGGATGTCCCTGACGACATGGATGGTGGTGTCGAACCCCAGGCCGATGGTGCCGGGCATGTTCTTGGTGGAGGAGTGGAACGCGTACCTCAGGGGCGGCGCCACCAGCCCGTTCACCCGTCGGGCGACCGCGTCGGCGATGTGCTCCGGCTGCAGCGAGTCCGTGCTCAGCGGGAGGTGGGATGAGTGGGCCTCGGTGGCCCCGATGGGCAGGATGACCACCGGGTGCTTCCTCATCGCGTCCGCGAACTCGGTGGACGACAGCGAGTCCAGCCGCATCAGTGCTCCCTCCGCTTGGACAGGTCGATCAGCTGGGTGCCGCAGACGGGGCAGTCGCCCTTTTCCAGGGAGTCCCGTCCGAACTTCTCCTTGAGCTCCTTGTTCAGCTTCTCAAGGTCATTGGTCTTGATGGTCCGGTCACAACGGGGGCAGTACATCGACCGCGCAACGGATTGCCCAGTTTTTTAACTTATGCGAGCTAGAAGCGTCCTGCGGATGCGGGAAGGGCCCTTGATCACGAGCCCACGACCTCACATGGGCCTTCTACGCTGGTCGTGACCATGGTTCGATAGAAGCAAGCGTGAACTGCCCCGCACCGACGGGGTTTCCTGCATCATCCACCAACGCCTCCCAGAGGTCTTACATGATTTCAGTCAGGCGTGAATTCCGGTCGTTCCGACCGTACTGTCGTCGGAAGCATGCTCAAGATATTCTCGTCTTACGAGGATGTGACCGAAAGTGGTACTAAGCCGCTCGCTCCCCCAGTTTCGGCGGGGCTTCCCGTTCGCAAAGGTTAAGGCCCGAGCCTGTGATGCTGTTCCATGCGCTTGGCCGCCCTGTTCTCGGGAGGGAAGGACTCCGTGTTCGCCGCCTACCTCATGGAGCAGCAGGGGCACTCCGTGGACGTCCTCGTGAACGTCCGTCCGAGGGACCGGCACTCCTGGGTGTTCCACACCCCGAACCTAAAAGTCCTCCCGCTCATGGCCGAGTCCATGGGCAAGGAGCTGGTGGCGGTGGACAGCTCGGGCACGGAGGAGGACGACCTCCGGGCGCTAGGGGACGCCCTTGCCCTCCTGGACGTCGAAGGGGTGATCACCGGGGCGATCGCGTCCGACTACCAGTGGGACCGCATCAACCACGTGTGCGAGGGCCTGGACCTGAACGTATATTCGCCGCTGTGGCGGAAGGACCAGGACCTCCTGATGAGCGAGCTGGTCGACGCCGGCATCAGGGCGATAATGGTCAGCGTGTCGGCCGACGGCCTGGACGCGTCGTGGCTGGGCCGGGAGATCGACCGCCCGGCCCTGGACGCACTGAGGGAGGTGGCCCGCCGCCGGGGCATGAACCTCGCCGGCGAGGGCGGGGAGTACGAGACCCTGGTCCTCGATTCCCCGCTGCACCGCCGGCCCCTGAGGGTCCTGGAGTCGCAGGTGGAGAGCGGCCGGGACTCCGGCCTGCTCCAGGTGAAGAGGGCGATGCTGGAGGACAGGCTATGACGGGCCGCAGGTTCCCCGCGGAGGAGAGGAAGCGGCTGAGCGACGAGGAGAGGCGGAAGAAGCAGCCGGCGGAGGAGATCATCGACCGGATGTCCCCCTCCCCGGACGAGGTGGCGGCCGACCTGGGAAGCGGCCCCGGATACGTCACCATCCCCCTGGCTAGGCGGGTGGCCAAGGTGTACGCGGTCGATGTCCAGCAGGCCATGCTGGACGCGCTCATGGCCAACGTGCCGGGCGAGCTGGACGGCAGGATCGTGCCGGTGCTCGGCGAGCTCCCCCGGATACCCTTGCCGGACGGCTCCATCGACCGGGCGGTGGCGGTGAACGTCGTGCACGAGATCGAGGACCTGCCCGCCTTCGAGTCCGAGCTCCGGAGGTGCCTGCGCCCGGGCGGCAGGCTGAGCATCGTCGACTTCCCCAAGCGGGAGACCAGCTTCGGCCCCCCGGTCTCCGAGCGGCTCAGCGAGGAGGAGATGCTCTCCGCGTTCCCGTACTTCCGCAAGGTCAAGGCGTGGAGCTATCCCGAGTTCTACCAGCTCGAGCTGGAGATGTACTGAGGATCACAGCCGGACGCAGGCGTCCAAGATCTCATCGTAGTCCGGCTCCTCGGTCTGCGATTCGTCGTAGGATATCCAGACGTACCGCACCACTCCCTCCCGGTCGACGACGAAGACCGACCGGCGGGACCTGCCCTTGAGGTAACCCTGCTCGCCGAGCAGCACCCCGTAGTCATCGCTGACCTTGCCGTCGAAGTCAGACAGCAGCGGGAACTCGATGCGCATGTGCTCCTTCCAGGCGCTGTGCACCGGCCGGCTGTTGGTGCAGATGCCGACGATCTCCGCCCCGGCCTTCCTGAAGTCGTCGTGCATCCGCTGGAACTGCTTCATCTCCACCGAGCAGATGACCCCGAAGTCCCCATTGTAGAAGACGAGCACGCACGTCCCTTTGCCTATCTGCTCGGACAGCTTCAGCGATCCGCCGTACGCTTCGGGGAGGTCGAACTCCGGCGCCTTCTCCCCTACCAACGGTGCCCGGGCCATGGGGGCACAATATGCGGGACAGACTAGTAATGCTTGCCGCCCTGGACGGCGCTAGGCCGCTCCCGCCGCCTCCTCGCCCGCCTCCGCCCTCGACCTGGACAACAGCACTCCGACGGCAAGGGTGACCGTGGCGAGCGGCAGTCCGATGACGAGCGGGTCGATCACGTTGAACGGCGCGCCCAGCAGGGTCACCTGGCCGAACAGCGCCTTGCAGATGCCCAGCTGGGCCGCCTCTGCGGTGTGGACGAACACGGTCCACAGGAACCAGGAGGTCCCCCCGACCACCAGCGAGACCTTGGCCGGCAGGGCCAGCGGCCGCTTGCTGTACAGCGCATAGACCAGTATCGGCAGGAAGGCGCAGGCGCAAAGCCCCATGAACATGGCGGTGGCGCGGGCGATGATGTTGAAAGGCATGGCCAGGGCCAGCGCGACGCTGATGACGATCATCACGATCATGCCCAGCTGGGTCACCTTCTTGGAGGGGCGGTCCACCTTGGCGATGTGCCTGTACAGGTCGTACCCCGCGGTCGTCCCCAGGGTGTGGAAGAGCGAGCTTAGCGTGGACATCGCCGCCGCCAGCAGGACCAGCATGAAGACGACCACGAACAGCTCAGGGGTGGCCGAGTTGATGAACAGCGGGATCACCTTGTCGACGTCCTGCCCCGCAGCCTCCCATGCGATCTGGCTCTGATTGTTCCAGAACCACACGTTGGTGAGGGCGCCCACGGTGAACGCCACGCCGGTCATGACCAGCATGAACGGCCCGCCGATGGCCACCGCCCGGTGGATGGAGCGGTCGTCCTTGGCGGTGAGGAACCGGACCGATAGCTGGGGCTGGGCGAGCACTCCGATCCCGACGCCCATGACGATGGTCGTCACCAGGGTGAACCAGGCTGAAGAGCCCAGGTCCGGCATGGACGTCCAGGAGTGCAGCCCGGCGGTCTGCATGAACCCCGGTATCTGCGGGGAAAGGTTCGACAGGGCGGCGAAGCCTTCGCCGAGCCCGCCCACCGCCACCAAGGTGAACACCATCAGGGCGATCATCCCGACGAACATCAGGAGGCCCTGCATGGCGTCGGTGTACAACACTGCGATGATGCCTCCGAAGAGCACGTAGGAGGCGGTGATGACGGCGAAGCCGACCAGCGCTAGGCTGTAGTCGATCCCCATCGTCAGATTGATGAAGGTGGCCCCGCCGATGATGATCGCCGCGCAATAGAGAGGCATGGCCACGAGGATCATCGAGCCGGTGGCGTACTGCATGAAGGGCGAGTTGAACCTCTTCCCCATCAGGTCCGGGAAGGTGTATGCGTTGAGGGTCCTCCCGATGCGGCGGGTCCTCTTCCCGAACAAGATGAAAGCGATGATGACCCCCACTCCGATGCAGAGGACGGTGAGCCAGATGAGCCCTGTCCCGTAGAGCGCGGCCATCCCCCCGAAGCCGACGATCGCCGAGGTGGAGATGAAGGTCGACCCGTAGGACAGCGCCAGGATGACCGGGCTCACCCGCTTGCCGGCGATAAGGTAATCCTGGGCGTTCTTGGTCTGCCGGTATCCAAGGTATCCGAGGAACAATGTCACGCTGAGATAGACGGCGACGCATGCGCCGAACAGGACGGTGTCAACCATCGCTATCGCCTTCCGCGTTCCTGTTCATCCAACCATATATGATGCAGGCCGCCGCCAGCCCTATGGCCAAGGCGTAACCGAGGATTATCGTAGGGTCATCCAAGCCCAGCATAACAGTCCCTTCAACGAGCAGGTGAGCTATTCAAAAAGTGGTATTTAATGATATGTTACATGATAGCAGGGCGCATACTATCACGGAGCTATCGGCCCAAGGACCAAGGGCGACATTGATGACCGATGAGCACATGCCTGATGCGTCACCATGTGTCGCAAGACCTTCACCAACCTGCTCAACGATGGCCTCAAGCTCTACCACGCCGGAAAGTTCTGGGAGGGCTACGAGCTGATGACCAAGAACGCCGATCGGCTACCCAGGAACGATGCCCAGCTGTACGATTTCCGCGCCTCGCTGGCCTGCCGGACAGGACGCCCCGAGCTGGCATTGGAGCTGCTGACCGAGGCGGTGATGGACAAGGGATGCTGGTACACCCAGGAGTACCTCACCGGCGACGACGACATCCGTCCGGCCACCCAGCTGCCCGGCTTCCAGCGCCTGATGGAGGTGTGCGCGGACAGGGAGCGAAAGGCCAGGGAGGAGAGCGCCAGCGACCTGGCGATAGTGAGAGGCGCGGGAGGCGGGAAGCGGCCCCCACTGATCATCGTCCTCCATGGCAACATGCAGAACCTGCCCATCTGCCAGGAGGACTGGCTGGGGGCCGAGGAGCAGGGGTTCGACCTCGCCTTCGTACGCTCGTCCCAGCTGGCCTTCTCCGACGCCTTCGTCTGGAACGACCTGGAAGCGGGAGCGAGGGACCTGGACCACCAGCTGGACCGGCTGCGGAGCGAGGGCGAGCTGGACGACCGCACTGTGATAATGGCCGGGTTCTCCGCGGGGGCGAGGATGGCCCTCCGAGCGGTGATGACCGGGATGGTCAAGGCTGACGGCATGGTGCTGGTCGGCCCCTGGCTCCCAGAGATGGGGGAGTGGGCCTCCGACGTCCAGCGCTTAGGGGACCGGATGCCCGGCGCGTACATCGTCTGCGGGGACATGGACGAGGAGTGCCTGCCGGGAGCGAGGCTGCTGGCCGACACCCTGGAGATCTCGGGCAGGCCCAGTCGCCTGTACATGCCGCCAGGGGTGGGGCACGATTATCCTGAAGGGTTCGCGGCGACCCTCCGGGAGGCGGTGGCGTCGATAGCGGGCGCGGAGAAGGGCGGACCTTGAGGCCATAACAGCCTAATATATTCAAGTCCGTTCATCATTTTGCATCCCTATGGGGAAGGCAGGGATAGCGAAGCATAGGAGAAATGGAATTGAGCACGGACAGGGATGAGCAGGAGCGCCGCCTGGACGACATGGCAAGTGCTCCGCAGGCATCCACGGAACCTTGCGCTGAGGACAGGCGGAGCCTTCTGGCCTCGGCCGTCGAGCACTCCGGCGATGGGGTCGTGACCTTCACCCCGGACGGCACGATCACCTCCTGGAACCGCGGTGCGGAGAGAATCTACGGCTACACCGCGGACGAGGTGATCGGGAAGGACCTGTCGATACTTGTACCAGAGGACTACAGGAACGAGGTACCAGAGATCCTCGAGCGCATCTCCCGCGGGGAGACCGCCCACCACTACGAGACCCTCCGCCGGAGGAAGGACGGTGAGACCATCCATGTGTCGCTGTGCATCTCTCCCATCCGGGGCAAGGACGGCACGGTCATCGGGGCCTCCACCTTCGCCCGGGACGTGTCCAAGGAGGTCATGGCCCGGCGGAGGGCGGAGACCGCGGTGGAGGCGGAGCGGAGGAGGTTCATTGAGGTCCTGGACCGGCTCCCGGCCTATGTCGTGCTGCTGACCTCGGATCACCGCATCGCCTTCGCCAACCGGTACTTCCGGGAGCGCTTCGGGAGCGATGCCGGAAGGCACTGCTACGAATCACTTTTCAACCTCGACCGGCCGTGCGAGGACTGTCAGTCCTACACCGTCAGGAGGACGGGCCAGCCGCACCATTGGGAGTGGACCGGGCCGGACGGGAACGCCTACGACGTGTCCGATTACCCGTTCGTCGATGTCGACGGCTCGGAGATGATCCTGGAGGTGGGCATCAATGTCACCACCAGGAAGCGGGCCGAGGAGGCCCTGAGGAAGGCGTTCGCTTACAACCGGAGCCTCATCGAGGCCAGCCTGGACCCCCTGGTGACGATCGGGCCGGACGGCAAGATCACCGACGTGAACGAGGCGACCGAGTCCGTCACCGGGAGGAGCAGGGAGGAGCTGATAGGCACCGATTTCTCCGATTACTTCACCGAGCCGGATAACGCCCGGGCCGGATACGAGAAGGCCTTCCGGGAGGGGCTCGTTCGCGATTACGCGTTGGAGATCAGGCACAAGGACGGGCGGATGACCCCGGTGCTGTACAATGCGCAGGTATACCGGGACGACGAGGGCAAGGTCATAGGCGTCTTCGCCGCCGCCAGGGACGTCACCGCCCAGAAGCGGGTGGAGGCGGAGCTGGAGGTCCAGCACAAGATGGAGCTGGAGCGCCTCGCCGAGCTGGAGAAGTTCCAGCGGCTGACGGTCGGGCGGGAGCTGAAGATGGTAGAGCTGAAGAAGGAGATCGCGGAACTGAGGACGCTCAACGCCGATCTGCGGAGGAGGATGGAATAGAGAATGCCTGGCTCTGAAGCGAAGAGCGGCCGCAGGCCGGAGGACCTCGAGATCCTGCTGTCGGAGATGGAGGAGGAGAACCGCTCCTGCCGTCAGGAGCTGCAGCGCCTCAATGCCGAGCGGGAGGGCATGATGGACCTCCACCGGGCGACCCTCAACCTCCTGGAGGATGTCGATGCGGAGAGGCGTAAGTCCTTCGATACTCAGCGGGCCCTCCTGAACATACTCGAGGACGTCGAGGATGAACGGTCGAGGGCAGAGGCCACGAAGGCGAGGCTGGAGGCCTTGAACAATGAGCTGGAGGCCTTCTCGTACTCGGTGTCCCACGACCTACGGGCGCCCCTTCGGGCCATCAAGGGCCTCTCCCAGGCCGTGCTGGAGGACCAGTCCCCCCGGCTGGACCAGACCGGGCAGCGCTATTTGACGCTCATCAGGGACAACGCCATACGGATGGAGACGCTGATAGAGGACATCCTGGAGTTCTCCAGGTTCAACCGCCAGACCATGAAGACCTCGGAGGTCGACCTCCAGGGGATCGCCAGGACGGTCTTCGCCGAACTGAGCGCCCTGGAGAGG
>DAVH01000001.1:50038-50386 GCA_002508545.1 Methanomassiliicoccus sp. UBA6 | reverse complement strand
GGAACTTGATGGCGTTGGAGATCATGTTCGTCAGCAGCTGCTTCATCTGCATCTTGTCCGCCATCACCGTCGGCAGCGGGTCTATGCGCACCTCGGCGTTCTCCTCGATCATCATCAGCCGCAGCTCGCCGAGGGACATCTTGGCGATCTCGTTCATGTCCACGGGAGAGAAGTCCTTGCCCCTGGTCTCCACCCTCGAGTAGGTCAGGAGGTCATCGATGAGCTGCCTCATCCTCTCCGCCCCGTCGATGGCGTAGCTGACGTACTGCTTGGCCTGGGCATCGAGCTGGTCGCCGTGCTTCTTGGTCAAGAGGGAGAGGAAGGACGACACCATCCGCAGCGGCTCCC
>DAVH01000001.1:0-50030 GCA_002508545.1 Methanomassiliicoccus sp. UBA6 | reverse complement strand
AGCTCGGCGTTGGAGCGGGCGAGCTGCCTCGAGTAGTCCTCCGCGCGCTTCCTCGCCATCCTGATCTCCGTGATGTCGGTGCAGACGATGATCCCAGCCTGCCTGCCTTCATATGAGATCATGTTGGTCGACACGTCCAGCCACTTCTCGGCCCCGCTCTTGGTGATGACCTTGACCTCATAGTGCACCAGATCGCTCATTCTGGCCTTTCTCGCTCTCATCCCCTCCCTCACCTTAGCTCGGCTATCAGGATGGATGATGTCAAAAAAGTTCATGGCCAGCAGCTCTTCCTCGGAGTACCCGAAGAATGATACCGCAGCGGGGTTGGCGTAGAGCGTGCGTTCTCCGCTGTAAACGATGACCGCCGCCGGTGTGGCGGTGGACAGCCCTCGGAACTTGGCCTCGCTCTCCCTGAGCCTCTCCTCCATCTGCTTGCGCTCGGTGATGTCGTGGGCGATGCCCATCACCCCGGTCAGCATGTTGCCCTCGAAGAGCGGTGAAGTGTTGATGGTGACCCATATCTCGCGGCCATCCCTGGCTCTGACCCTGTACTCGACCTCGTCGTCCACTGGCTGTCCGGAGAGCCCCCTTTCGGCCCTTTCTCTGAACCTGGCCTTACCTTCCTCGTCCAGGAGGTCGAGCGGGTCCATCGACAGCAGCTCTTCCTCGGAGTAGCCCAGAATGTCGCACATCGCCTGGTTGACGCTCTTGAACCGAGTCGAGCGATAGTCGATCTCGTAGATCCCCGTGGGGGCGTACTTGACGAGGTCACGGTACCTTTTCTCGCTCTCCCTCAGCGCCTCGTCCATCCGCCGGTGATCGGTGATGTCGTGGATCGTTCCGTACATCCTTAGCGGCGTACCGTCCTCGCTGAAGGCCACCTCGCCCTGGCTGTGGACGTATCGCTGCCGCCCGTCCTTCCTTATCAGGCGATACTCTATATCGTAGGTCCGGTGGTCGAGAGCGCCCCTGATCGCTTCCGATACCCGTTCCCGGTCCGCTGGGTGGATGAAATTCAGAAAGTCCTCGAACTGAGGCGCGATCGCCCCCGGCTCCAGCCCGAAGATGCGGCAGGTCTCGTCCGACCAGAACTGCCTGCTGCTGGATATGTCCCATTCCCAGCTGCCCAGGGAGGCGATCTGCTGGGCGCGGGAGAGGTTGTTCTCGCTCCTCCTCAGCTCCTCCTCCACCAGCTTCCTCTGGGTGATGTCCGTGAACATCGCCAGACCCCCGATGTAGTTGCCCTGGTCGTCATACAGCGGCTGGGTGGAGAACGCCAGGTACACGGACGAACCGTTCTTGTACTTCAACCGGAGCTCGAACCTCTCCTGCCGACCCTCCCTGTTCATTTCCAGAAATCGCTCTACCGCCCCCACGACATCTTCGGGAACAAAGTCGGTCGGCGGGCGGCCGATCATCTCCTCCGGAGTATAGCCGAGCATGGACGCCCCACGCTCGTTGATGTAGTCGGTCCGAGCGTTAGTGTCCACCGTCCATATGCCTTCGATCGCCAGATCGACAATGTGCCTGAACCGGTCCAGAGGGATATCAGTGGATATGATCGGCCACCGCCGCGATGTATATGTTGAGACATTGATTCTTGAAATACATAATCATCTTCATCATGCGCGGTCAGGAGCGCGTCTGAGCTTCCCGGTCCATCCGCGGTCACATGATGTAGAGGGGGCCGCGCTTCGCTCCGTCAGGTCAAGCGATCCGCGGGTTCTGCGCCGCAGGTCGGCCACCTTGCGGTTATGCAATCTTGCCTACCTAGGCTGAGCATTCAGCGGTCAACGGATTAATACTATCGGCTTGAACCTCAGAGCTGACCCAGTCTATCAATGGGTAGGAGAGAGACAAATGGCAGAGAAGAGCACTCATGAGAAGCTGTCCGAGGCGGGAAGTAAAGGCGGTGAAGCGTCCCACGGCAGCAGAGGAAGCGAGGTCAAGGAGCGCCATGGCATGTCCCGCGAGGAAGCGGGCAGGCTCGGAGGCGAGAAGGTGGCCGAGGAGCGCGGGCCTGAGTTCTTCAGGCAGATCGGCCGAAAGGGCGGAGAGACCGTTGCCGAGGAGCGGGGACGCGAGTTCTACAGCCAGATCGGCAAGTTGGGCGCCAAGGCGGAACCGCACGAGGCCAAGGTGAGGGGCGGCGAGCATTCCCACATGGGACGCAGCTCCTCTGGATCGGTCAGCGAGTCCACCAGGGAGAAGAGGGCGGAGGCGGGACGCAAGGGAGCGGAAGCGCAGCCGACCGAGGCGAAGAGAAAAGGCGGTCAGCGCTCTCACGAGGGCAGGGACTGAACCAAACCCGTTTTCCTTATTATTGGAGGACGGCGCGTACCCATGGTCCCCGGATGATTCTGACCGGGCGAGCCGGGAGCGGCCGGATGAGCGCGAGCATCACATTTCTTGGTCCCTCGGCCGCAGGGCGCAACGCGATCCGGCCTCACTGCCAGGACGCGATGAGGCGGTCCAGGGCGAGCAGCTTCTTGCTGACGATCCTTCCCTTCTCGGTCAGGGACAGGATGTAGCGCTTCCGGGGCCTGGTCTCCACTCTTATCTCGATGAGGTTCTTGCTCTCCAGCTGTCGGACGATGGTCATCATGCGCCCATAGTTCGGCATCACCGTCCTCAGTTCACTGGCCAGGACATCCTCTCCCTTCCTGGAGTCCAGGTACTGCAGGATGGAAAATACATGATCGATGTCCAAAACGTTTACCTCTCCATCATCGGTCATCTTGCATCGCGATATCTGTAGGAATTTTTAACTTTATGTGAGCGCGAAGCCCGCCCATTCGAGCGGGGCAGTTCATAACTGTTGAAAGTCCCGCGGGCGATTTTCCTGCGCCAATTAATATAATCTGTCCCCCATCCCTAACCGGATACCGATAACGGTAATCGAATATGGCCCGTCAGCAAGGTCTCGCCTGGGGGAGCGTTCTGCTCCGCGGCCGGTCCTCTGCCGGGCAGCAGGTTGCCGGGTGGGAGGGATGGGATGGGATGGGGAGGAGGCAGTAGCAGCCGCGCCGCTGGACATGGGCACCGCACCGCGGCGGTCGTTTTCGTCATGATGCTGGGGCTGGTGAGCTTGCTGGCGGATGTCGCTCTTGAGGGGACCAAGAGCGTCACGGGGCCGTTCCTCGCGCTGCTGGGGGCCAGCGCCGCCGCGGTGAGCCTGGTCTCCGGGCTGGCGGAGCTGATCGGCTACGGCCTGAGGGTCGTCTTCGGGTGGGTGGTCGACGAGACCAGGCGATACTGGGCGTTCCTATTCATCGGATATGGCATCAACGTCGTTGCCGTACCCGCGCTAGCGCTCGCCGGCAGCTGGGAGGGGGCCATGGCCCTCATCATGCTCGAAAGGGTCGGGCGGGCGGTCCGCGGTCCCGCCCGGGATGCCATGCTGTCCCACGCCGGCGAGAGCGTGGGGCGGGGATGGAGCTACGGGGTGCAGGAGGCGCTCTCCTCCGTGGGAGGCATGATCGGACCCATCATCATAGTCCTGGTGCTGGTGCTCGGTGGCGACTACCGCATGGGATTCGAGATGCTGCTCATCCCCTGCCTCCTGACGGTGATCATCCTGGCCTATGCCATGAGGATCGAACCCCCCTCCGGGCGTTTGCTGTGCGTCCGTTCCGCGACGGCAAGGAGGAGGTCTTTCCCCCGGCCGTTCTGGCTTTTCCTCGTCGCCGGCGCGCTAATAGCGGCCGGGTACGCCGACTTCCCTCTGATATCCTACCACGCCATCGCCGTGGCGGGCGCTTCAGATAGCTGGCTGCCGATACTGTACGCCGTGGCCATGGCCTCCAACGCGCTGTCGGCCCTGGTCTTCGGCCGCACCTACGACCGGGTGGGGATGATGCCCCTGGTGGCCATGGCCGTAGTGATCCCGTTCTTCACCCCCCTGGTGTTCTCCAGGGACATCGCCGCGCTGACCGCAGGGATGCTGCTGTACGGCGTCGGGTTCGGGGCGCAGGAATCGGTCATGAGGGCGGTGGTCGCTGACCTGGCCCCCTCCTGCCGCCGGGGAACGGCGTTCGGCTGCTACAACGCGGCCTTCGGCGCCTCCTGGTTCCTGGGAAGCATGGCCATGGGGTTCCTGTACGAATCATCCTGGTCAGGGATGGTCGTGCTATCGATGGGGCTGCAGCTTGCGGCCATACCCCTGCTCGTGGCCGTCATGCGGGGGCAGCCGCTTGCCGAGGGCGAGCCAAGGCATGCGGGCCATGCTCCATCGCCGTCCCCCGCCCCCGGGGACCTGGTCTTCGTGTACCGCCCGCGGCCGGCGCCGGCGGAGGTCTTCCACGGTGAAGAGGGGCCCACGCTATCCAGTGTTCCTCGGGCCATCGGAGAGGTCCCGGCCGATGTCCCAGCCATCGAGGCAGGGAGGTGACCAGGGTGCGGTACCGGCGAGGCCTTACATCGATCGGCGGCCATGAGGTCAGGGGCTCTTGATCACGACGCCTTCGCCCTTGAACCGCTCCTTCAGCGCTTCCAGGAAGCCGGACACGATCTCGTCCCGCTTGTTCATTTCCCTGATCCAAACCCGGATGTTGATCCTTATCTTGTCCTCCCTGAGGTCCAGGATGTTCACTTTGGGATCGAGGGCGCTGAGGTCAGCGGCTCCCCCGAACAGGCTGCGGATGGCCGGCCTCTCGAAGATCTTGAGCGCGATCCGGCGCTCCGCCTCGCTCACGTCCGGTAGGATGTGGGGGTCCCGGTCCGCCTCCTCGTAGACGATCCGCCTTATGGCATCGACGGGACTGTCCAGGTCGAACCATAGGTCGAAGGACACGGCAACGAAGCCCGCCTGGGAGTAGTTGATGACCTTGCCGTTGATGATCTGGGAGTTAGGCACCACGATGATCCTTCCATCGACGTCCCTCAGCACCGTGGTCATCAGGTTGATGTCCTTCACCCTGCACACCCCGGTGGTGGGGGCGAGGCCCACCTCCACCCAGTCCTCCAACTGGATCGGCCGCAGGACCGAGATCAGCAGTCCGGAGAGCAGATTGGAGATGATCTGCTGGGAGGCGAAGGCGATGGCCACCCCCACCAGGCCCAGGGAGATGATGAGGCCGCTGAAGTCCATCCTCAGTATCTGGCTGAAGCCGATGAGGACCGCGGCCCCCACGATGGTATAGAAGAAGACCCTGGCCACCGTCTTGGACGTCCGGCGGCCCACCTTCTCATCGAGGTTGTTGCGTATCAGGTTGCCGAGGAGCCTCGCCGCGATCGTGGAGACCACGACCAGGACCGTGAAGGCCACCAGGCTCCCGATCGTCAGGTCGTTCCAGACAGGGATATCAAGCCAGTTCATGGGCCTTCATCCTTGGCCTGAGCGTCCCGGATGAACAGCTCCCGCCCCTTGAGGAACAGCTCCAGGCTTACCAGCTCTCCGATGATCCGCCCCTCGGCATCGACCACCGGCAGGTCGTTCACGTGGTCCTTGATCATGATCTCGAGCGCCTTCTTCAGGTCGTCCTCCTTGGTGACCGACCTCGTCGGCGACATCAGGGTCCCGACCTTCTCCTTGAACATGTCCCGCAGCAGGCGGTAGAACGATATGGCGCCGGGGTCCCTCACCCCGGTGCGGTAGCCGATGAGCCGGAGGACTGTGTCCGTATTGACCATGCCCAGCAGCTTGCCCTGCTTGTCAACGACGTAGACCTTGCGGGATACCGGGTTGTTCAGCATGCCCTCGATGACCTCGTTGATGGTGTCCTCCACCGTGACCGTGGTCGGCCTCTTGATTATCTGATCGAACACATCGCCGACGAGGGTCTCACTGAACCTCTTATCCTTCTCGGCCATGGCCTCAGGATTAGCAGTGGGTTACTTCAATTCGACGATGCCGTTTCCCGGTTTGGAGCGGCGGGTGCGCCTACTCTGCCGGCCGCAGGGTGGCGACCTCGATCAGGGTCGGCCAGTCCAGGGTCGTCTCGATGCACCCGTCCTTAGTGGTGACCACTCCCATCGCCGGGAGGTCCATGCGGTCGGTCATCTCCAGTCCCTCCTTGACCTCCATGAGGCAGCCGACCCCAACGATCCCCTTGGGCCTGTACTTCTTCACCAGCCTCTTGACGAAGGTCGAGCCTGGCACCACGCACACCCTGCATCCGTGGCCCTCCAGCTCATCGATCGACCTGCCGATGTCGCAGCGCATGCACCGCTTGCAGACCAGCCCCTCGGTGGAAAGGTTGGAAGGGCATTCGATGGACCGAAGGCACTGGGGAAGGAAGATCATACGGTCCTCCATCGCCAGCCTGCTGAACCTCTCCCGGTTGAGCTGATTGTGCAGCCGGATGGAGAACGAGACGACCTCCCGGTCGTCCAAGTTGCTCACCCTCCACAAGGTCTTGGCGAGCCCCTCGAGGATGATGAGGCCTGGACGCAGCAGCCGGGGAAGGTAGAACCGTCCCTTCCGCATGGAGACCGAGGTGACGATCAGCATGAGGAGGGCCAGGAGACCCAAGGCCAAGATGGAGATGAGCACGATGTAGCCCAATGCAGCCATGGCCTGATCGAGAGAAACGGAGAGCACGACCCTCCATTGGTGCCACCCTTATAATCCTGCGTCCGTGCCTCACCGGTTTTCTCGCTGGACCTATCCTGAATGTGGAACGGGCGCGGTAAAGAAAAGGGCCGGCCAACGGTCGGTATGGCATGAGGCTGACGTATGTTAGATGTCGGACCGGAGGTGGTTCCACTTGTCGATGTTCTTGGCCTAACTCTTAATATGTCCAGTTCTAAATACATACAATCAAAGGCTAAGGGGGAACGGGAAAATGAACAAAATGACCTTTGCGGCGATCGCCGTGGCAGCTATCCTATTGATAGCTGGAGCATATGTCGTAATGAGCATGGGGAACACCCCTGGTAAGGATGGTACCGATGGCGGCGACAGCAACCAGCCCGATGCCGTGGATTCGGACGCCAAGACGCTGGCGGTGGCCTTCCCTGTCGAGATCAGCGCTAACGACCGGAAGATGGCGCTGTCCATGACCTACCCGGGCAAGGGAGAGAGCGGGTACACCTACAACTATAGCGAACCTTACCAGTTCGGCCTGACCGCTTCGCCGGCCAGCGGGTACACGGGTAACGTGCTGATCAAGATGTTCGCCGAGAGGTCCGGGGAGATCGGTCGTCTCGACCTCAGCGTGAAGGACTTCCAGGGGAAGGATGTGAACTGGACCCTCGAGAAAAAGACCGGGGCTCAGGCACTGTACAACGTGATCAGCGGGGACATCGCGTCCTGGAAGACCAACGGTTCCACCTCGGTCCGTTCGTTCGAGGTGTCGTTCACCGCCACTGGTAACTACACGCTGATCATTCAGGCCTTCGACCTGGATACCGGGAAGCCTATCTCTGACCCGGTGACGGCGACGCCCCTGTACGTTCCTGTGAAGGGGCAGCTGGACATAACGGCGCTCTTCCACGGGGAGAAGTATGAGACATCGAACGGCACATACTACCGCATCCTGATCAAGACGGTCAACGACTGGAACATCCGCTACAGTGTCGATCCCGCGAACTTCCACCTGTACGACGGCAATGACTGGGTGCAGGCCAACACCACGGCCACGAGCTTCCAGACGCAAAGCCTCGCGGTCGGGCAGACCACCCAGTTCTTCGTGTACTTCGACCTAGCAGATGACGATCTGACCCTGGAGGACCGTCTGAAGTTCTCGCTCAAGTACGAGGACCCCGCTTCGGGAGATATGAACATCGTGCTGCCGACGCCTCAATCGAACTGAGGATAAACCCCTTTTCATCCTTTTCTTTTTGATAATGAAGCAAGATAATTGGAGAACTGAGACCGGTCTTTTATCCTTGCCCAGCTGTACAATTGTATAATTATTACTGAATATTTACATGGTTTTCCTCGATTTGATAGTCTGCGACTAAATCTTTATATGCCCGCTCAAAATTAATCACACCGAATCTAAACAGTGGCGCGTGATCTCATGAACAAGACAATGCTGGCTGCGATCGCTGTTGTCATCATTCTTTTGACCGCTGGAGCCTATGTGGTTCTCAGCCTGAGCACCCCCAATATCAAGGGGGACGACAACGGCAACGACGACGATAACGACAACAACGATAACGATAACGACGATGATGACGACACCGGCCCGGGCGACGACACGCCCCTGAACACCATCGATCTTGGTGACCAGACGCTCAACATCACCTTCCCGGTGAGCCTGGGGAGCGCACAGCCCAAGGTCACCCTGGACGTGACCTATCCGGGTCAGGATGAGGAGGACATCACCTACAACCGGGGCCCGACCTACCGGTTCCAGATAACCAGCACCCCGGCCTCCGGCTACAACGGTGACGTCCTCATCAGGATGTTCGCCGAGCTGACCGACCCGATCGACGAGATCGACCCCCAGAACCTGATCGTGACCAACGCCACCGGAAGGACCCTCGACTGGACGTCCGATACCAGGGTGGGCGAGGTCATCAACCACATTGTCATCAGCGGGGACCTCGGGGCCTTCAGGACCAACGGGAACGCCACCGACAACCGGACGTTCGACGTCATCTTCAACTACGTCGGCAACTTCACCCTGACCTTCCAGGCCTTCGACCTGAACACCAACGAGACCCTGTCCGCGCCCACTGAGGTCGGACCGCTGTACGTGCCGATCAAGGGCGCCCTGGTGGCCTCGGTGATCAGCACAGAGTGGAGGACCAACGACAACGGCACCTTCTTCCTCGTGCTGGTCAACTTCACCAACGGCTGGAACATCCGCCACACCGTGTACGCCAATAATCTGTACCTCAGCAACCTGACCGACACGGTGCAGGTGAACGATACCGCCACCTCGTTCGACAGCCAGCAGCTGACGCCTCTGGGAGGGACCACTCAGTTCCTGGCCTGGTTCGACATCACCGGTGACCGGGAGGACTTCACCCTGCAGTACCGGGACTCGGTGACCGGCGAGATCTACGACCTGGAGATCCCGGTGCCTCCGGCGCCCCACGATTAAACCCCTCAAATCCCTTTCTTTTTCTCTTATTTTCCTCCACGGCCCTTATAGCCACGGTGCACCATCCACCACCCATGGCGCTGTCGCTGTCCAGCACGATCGCCCTGAACAACGGGGTGGAGATCCCGGTCCTGGGTCTCGGTGTGTTCCAGATGTCCGACGAGGAAGCGTACAGGGCGGTGTCCGCCGCGCTGAATATCGGATACCGGCACATCGACACCGCGGCCTACTACCGCAACGAGGAGGGCGTGGGCCGGGCGATCAGGGAGAGCGGCCTTCCCCGGGAGGAGGTGTTCGTGACCACCAAGCTGTGGCACACCGACAACGGCTTCCGGGAGGCGCTGGCCGCCTGCGACCGAAGCCTGGAGGCGCTGGGGCTGGACCACGTGGACCTGTACCTCGTGCACTGGCCCCGGGGTAACCGCCAGGACGCCTGGAGAGCGATGGAACGCATACTGGACGAGGGCAAGGCCCGGGCGGTGGGGGTGAGCAACTTCCTCCCTCGGCACCTGGACGAGCTCATCGCCCGCTCGCCGGTGGTCCCCGCGGTGGACCAGGTGGAGTTCTCTCCCTTCCTGTACCAGAAGGAGCTGCTCTCCTACTGCCGCGCTCGGGGCATCGTGATGGAGGCCTACAGCCCGCTGACCCGCGGGAGGAGGCTAGACGACCCCCGCCTGGTAGCGATGGCCCGCAAGTATGAAAGGACCCCGGCGCAGATGATGATCCGGTGGGTCCTCCAGAAGGGCATGGTGGCCATACCCAAGAGCTCGCATCCCGAGCGGATGAGGGAGAACGCTGCGGTGTTCGACTTCGAGATATCGGCGGAGGACGAGGCGGAGATGGACTCCTTCGACGAGGGCTACCACACCACCTGGGACCCCGCGGACATACCATGAGGTGAAGGCATGACAGCTCATTTCGTTCCCGTGCTCGGACCTGACGCTATCAGGGAGGCTCTGGAGAGGAAGTGCGGACATCTTGACGTTCCGCTGATGGGCATCGCGCCGGTGGAGCGCTGGGACGAGGAGCCTTTCCGCCCGTGGGTCCCTGGGGAGTTCAGGCCCCGGGGCATCTACCCGGAGGCGAGGTCGGTGATCGTCATCGGCATACCGGTCGAGCTGCCGGCCCTGGAGACCAGCCCCTCCATTTTCTACCGGGAGACGTACAACACCGTGAACCGGCTGCTGGACGATTCCGCGTACCGCATCGCCACCATGCTGGGCGAGATGGGGCACCCCTCGATCTTCGTCCCCCGGGACGGGTACGGCGGCCTGGACGTCCTGAGGGACCGGCCGACGGCGTTCTTCTCCCACCGCCACGCCGCGTACCTCGCTGGACTGGGGACCTTCGGGGTCAACAACATGCTTCTCACTCCCAGGTACGGCCCTCGGGTGAGGTTTACCTCCATCCTCACCACGGCGGAGCTCCCGCCCGATCCGGTGATGACCGGGGAGCTGTGCACGCGGTGCATGCGGTGCGCCCGCTCCTGCCCTGCCGAGGCCATAGAGGAGGGCGAGTACCCGGCCACGCTGACCAGGAAGGACCGGTGCACCGAGCACAACATCGGCCTCGCGTCCCGCTATATCTCGCCATGCGGGATATGCATCAAGGTGTGCCCGGTCGGAGAGGACCGGGATCTATACCAGCGTCCTGATGCGGGCATGTACTCCCGTGCCGACAGGTACCCGGAGCACCACCGGGCGTGGGAGCACGTCCGGGCCCACGGCGGCAGGAGGGACGGGAAATCATTTTGACCGGGGCGCCGATAGGGGAGCATGAAACAGGAGGTCAAGGCGTTCCTGGACACCGTGGCCGGACGCAGGGCCCAGCAGCTCCAGAAGCAGGACCCCGCGGTCAAGACCAACTATGCCCTGGACGACCAGGCGCCCCGGGCGGTGGTCAAGGCGGAGAAGGACGGGAAAGTGGTGGCTTTCGAGTTCATCGAGACCGCCCAGACCGCCGCGGTGCACGCGAACATGGAGGATTACGTCTTCGCGGCCAACGAGTTCGGCACGGTCAGCGTCGCCCTGCCGGAGAGCGACTACACGCCATCGATCGCGGTCACCATCCTCGGCGACCTGAGGGGAAGGATCGCGAGGAGCGGGGCGAGCGGCGAGTTCGCCTTCGCCGGCTACCTGTACGACGGATTGGGCAGCTTCCGAAAGCTCCTCTGAGGTCGGTGGCGGATGGAGCCAGCGGACCAAGAGACAGCATGGTGGCGGTGCGCCCTGTATGCGTACCTGGATAGCGAGCGGGCCGCCGAGCGGGCGGACGAGGACGAGGCCAGGAGGACCGCCGCCGGCGCGCTGAAGGACACCGTGGAAGGCTTTCTTGAGGGCAGGTGGAACTTCGGCACCCTGAAGTACAGGATGGACGGGGCGTCCGCCGAGAGCGGGTACGTGTTCCCGCCCCGGTCGGTCTCCTCCACGCTCAGCGACATCGCGCTCGGGGTACCCCTGGACGACCTGGAGCCGGGGCTGCGCCGGGCCGCCGCCCTCCCCGAGGACCCGGGAGCGGCCAAGGGCTCGCTGATGGACCTCGAGGACCTTATGGAGCAGGCGGTGGCGGGAGGCAGCCTGGAGAGATCTAAGGCCCGCCCGGAGCGCTGGGTGTCGCTGGCGGCTTGCCTCTGGCACATCCAGGAGCCGCGTTCGTGGCCGCTGGTGAGCGAGGGGGCGATGGCCTACCTCCGCTCGCGGGGCGAGATGTCCGACCTGGAGCCTGCCCATGACTATGCCGAGTACGCCGCCGCGATGCTTCGCCTCTCCGACCTAACCGGGGCGGACATGGTGGTCCTGGAAGGCCTCCTGGAGGCTCTGGAAGCGGGGGATATCGAGGTTCCCGAGGCCGCCGATTGCGTCCAGGATTCCTTGCGGAGAGCGGAGGCGTGCGCTTCCGAGGGGAGGACGGAGGAGGCCCTGGAGCGGTTCGAGCGGGCGCTGTCCCTCGACCCCCGCATACCGTCGGCGCTGCGCCGGAAGGCCGAGCTGTACGAGGCCAAGGGGCTGATCATGGCGGCCATAGGGGAGCTGGAGGCGCTGATGGAGGCGGAACCGGAGGACCGCGAGGGGCACCGCAGGCTGGTCGCCCTGTACCGCTCGCAGAACATGGTCCGGGAGCACAACCTCGAGGTCCGCCGGTGGAAGGCGCTGAAGGAGGCGAAGGGCGAGAAGCAATGACCTGATGGCCCGCTCGCGGTCGGGGGCCGCGAACGAACAGCGCACCTATTAATTAGTGGTGGGCGATGGGCGCCCCGGTCGTCACATGGTCAGCGGGAAGTCTGGAAGCATCTTCGGCTCGGTGCCCACCAAGGTAAGGTGGCTCGTGCTGCTGATGTCCTTCTCCTCGCTCGCCACCGGGTACTTCTGGGTTGCCACCTCGGCGTACCTTCCGGAGCTCGGGGTGTCCTCCGGCTCGGTCGGCCTCCTGCTCTCCGTCAACGGGATCGTGTTCATCCTGTCGGCCGTTCCCCTGGGCATGCTGGCCGACCGGATCGGCCGGAAGAGGATCCTACTGGTCGGGGTGATGGGCATGCCCCCGGCCCTGCTGATCTACGCGTTCACCTCGGACCTGGCGTTCCTCCTGCTCGCCTCGATCATCGCGGGTGCCGCCGAGGGGGCGTTCCTCACTACCTGGAACGCCCTCATCGCCGACATGACCTCGGGCGAAGGGCGAAAGGAGGCGTTCACCCTCTCGTTCATCGTGATGGCGGTGACCGGCGGCGCGGGGTACGCCTTGCCATACATATTCCCGACCGTCGCCCGCCTGATCGGCTGGACGAACTTCCAGGTGCACTCGCTGTTCTTCGTCATCATCGCGCTGGTCGCGGTGATCACCCCGGTCACCCTGGCCCGGCTCCTGGGCGATTACCGGGAAACACCGGGGACCAAGGTGTCCCTGAGGAAGGGAAGGAACTTGGGGCCGATGCTGAAGTTCTCCGCGCTCAACTCCCTGATCGGGCTGGGGGCGGGGTTCATCATTCCCCTCATACCCCTGTGGCTCCTGAACCGCTTCGACGTCGCGGACACCTACAGCGGCCCCCTGCTGGCCCTGGCCAGTCTGACCATGGGCTTCGCCTCCATAGCCAGCACCAGCCTCGCCCGCCGCCTGGGCACGGTGAGGGCGATCGTGCTGTGCCAGGGATCGTCCACCATCTTCATGCTGGCCCTGGCCTTCGCCCCCGACCCCGTCACCGCCGGCGGACTGTACGTGGTCAGGGCCATGCTCATGAACATGTCCAGCCCGCTATCCGACTCCTTCCTAATGGGGATCGTGACAAAGGAGGAACGAGGCCTGGCCAGCGCGATCAACTCCATCGTGTGGAGGCTGCCCCACAGCGTCACCACGGTGGCCGGAGGCGTCCTGCTGGGCATGGGCCTGTACTCGGAGCCGTTCTACCTCGCCGTCCTGTTCTACGCCATCGCCGTCGGCCTGTTCTACATGCTCTTCAGGGGAGTGGAGCCGAACGATTGATGCGACCAAAGAATAATATGCGGCGTTCCGTCTCCTAGGGTAAGAGGCGTTTCCATGGCGAACCGTATCGACACCAGGGAAAGGGGGCTGATGTGGAGGGCCGTTCTCTCCATCGTGACGGTCTTTGGATGGCTTGTGTTCCTCGTGCTGTGGCTGTTCTTCCTGACCCCCGAGCTGGGGTTCGCCCAGAACATCGCCGTGTTCATTCTTTCCCTCCTGGTCCTGGTCGCCGTCCTGCTGGTCACCTGGGTGACCTGGGCGCTGAAGTTCCCCCGGCCGCTGCCGCCCCAGGGCCCCGGGTTCATGCCGTACGCTCCCTACTCGAGGCTCAGGTCGGGCATCGTCGGGCTCTCGATCATCGCCTGGCTGACGTTCCTGGTGATCTGGCTGTTCTTCTACGCCGGGGATTTCTCCTTCACCGAGAACCTGGGGATCTTCCTGGCCTCGGTGCTGGTGATCGCCGCGGTGAACTGGGCCCTGAGCCTCATCATCAGGTGAGCTCATCAGGTGCCCCTCGGTGAGGCGGGGAAAAAATGAAAGATGCCTCCCCGGAGGGAGGTGCAGGCCTATTTCACCAGCTCGCTGATGTGGCGGGAGGGCCGCTTGCCCTTCCGCTTACTGACGTACACGTTGCGGCCCTTCTTGTGGAGGGTGAACACGTCGTCGAACTCCTCCAGGAACTCCCTCAGGCCGGCCTTGCCGTAGGCCTTGAAGTCCAGGTCGGGGTCCTCGCGCTTGACCTCCTTGCTGAGCTGGGGGAGGTAGGCCAGGCCGTCATCCTTGACCACCTTGTCGAACGCCGCCGTGATCACCTTCAGCAGGTCGATCTGGCTGCGCACCGGTGACAGGAGATCGGCCGCTTCCGGCACCTCTTCCTCGGCCGCCGGGGCCGGCTCCTCCGCCGGCACCTCTTCCGGTGCCTCTATCGGCTCCTCGACCTCGATCTCCTCCTCCGCCCTCTCTATCCTCCGCACCAGCATGCTCTTCCCCTTGCGCACCAGCGCAAAGTGGTCCGGGAGCGCCTCCAGCAGGTGGGATATCTTCTCCTTGCCGTAGTTGGCGCTATCAAAGGTGGGGTCCACCTTCTTCGCCGCCTTGAACATCCGGAAGGTGTCCGCGGTCCCATCGCTGTTCTTGTCCACTATCCGGTACGCCTCCAGGAGCAAGGGCAGGGCGTCCTCGGGGGTGCGGCAGACGCAGGGGGCCTCCGCCCTCCTCTCCTGCTCGGGAGCTTTCTCCTCCACCGGAGGGATGACCTTGGTGTCGCCCTTGCGGCGCACGTAGATGGCGCCGTGGTTGGCCCTCTCCACCTCGAACACATCGTCCAGTTCGTCGATGAGGTTCAGCAGGGATGCCTTTCCGTACGTCCGGGTGTCGAACGCCGGGTCCAGGCGGCGCAGCGCCGCCCCGATGTCCCCGTTGAGCGCGCGGCCGTCGTCGTTCACCGCGTAGTCGAACGCCCGGTTCAGGATGTCCACTGCATCGCGGGGGGTCTTCCTGGGGCGGGCCTGTCCCTTGGGGGCCTTGGGGGCCTCCTTCTCCTCCTCGTCCTCCTTGCCGAGGTTCTCCGTGGAAACGAACACGTCGCACGCGCGCCGGAAGGAGTCATGTGTCTCCTTCTTCCCGATGCCGATCACGAACAGCCCATGCTCCCGGATCTTGATCGCCAGCGAGGTGTAGTCCGAATCGCTGGACACGATCACGAATCCCTTGACGATGCCGTCATGGAGTATGTCCATGGCATCGATGATCAGGGCGATGTCGGTGGCGTTCTTGGTGACGTACCGGTTGGAAATATTGGGGAACTGCTGGTAGGGGGAGAGAGCGTACTCCTTCAGCTTGGTCTTCCAAGAGTTCACCTGCCCACCCGCGGTCCAGTTACCGTAGACCCTCCTGATGATGACCGAGCCATACTTGGAGGCCTCCGCCAACATCTCCTCGATCATCGTGGCCTGGGCATTGTCTCCGTCGACCAGGAAGGCGAGCTGCCTGTCCTCGATCCGCTTCTCGTCCATGTCGAATTCTCCGTTATCTCTAAATCGCCAGAACCTTCTGATTATATAAAGAAGTCTATCTGGAGCATAATAACCTCGCAACTTCCCTGTCCGTGCGGCCAGGCCGGTGAGGGAAGGCCTTTTGTCCTCCACCGCCGTTCAGGGAGCGTGGACGAGGTGGACGTGCGGCTGTGCGGCAGGCTCATCCTGAACTCCCGCACGCCGTACCGGGAGCTCGCGGACGAGCTGGGGCTGAGCCTGCAGGCGGTGCACCGGCGCATCCAGGTGATGCAGGAGCAGGGAGTGATCGCCGGCTTCCCCGGCGGCCTGGCCATCGGCTTCGTCAACCCCGTGGTGCTCTATGTCTTCGGTACCTCCAGCGCCGCCAACATGGAGGAGGTGGTCGCCGACCTGCGCCGGGACGACCGCACCTACATCGTCCTGGTGTGCGCCAGGAACTACCTCTCCATCGGCGCCCTGCTGCGCACGCACGACGAGATCGAGGACTACATGGAGTTCGTCCGCCGCAGCGCCGACCTCACCGACGTGACCATCTGCATCATGTCCCTGACCCAGCTGGGCGGGGAGAAGGTGGGATGGGCGGACCGGGAGAAGGAGCTGAGCACCCTGGACTACCGCATCATCAACGCCCTCAGGCCGGACGCCCGCCGTCCGGTGGACGCCGTCGCCGCCGAGCTTAACATCTCCGCGGCCACCGCCCGCCGGCGCCTGAACCGGCTGATGGAGATCGGGGCGTTCAGCGCGTCCATGGACTGGCGGCCGTCGGCATCAGGGCAGATCGAGGCCCAGCTCCACGTCCGCCTCAGGGAGGGGGCGGACAGGAACGCCGTCGGCAGCGCCCTCACCGCCCGCAGCTCCGCGCACGTCGTCGCCTTCATCACCTTCAGCAATCTCCCGCGGTTCCTGCTGCTGGTGGTGTGGGCCCGCTCCCTGAGGGAGCTGGGGGACCTGGTGTCCTCCTCCGAGAAGGTGGAAGGGGTGGAGGCGGTCTCCCCCAACATCATCATCTCCGAGGCCCGCTTCGACACCTGGATCGACAAGATGGTGATGGAGCGGGCCCGGACGAGGCGGCCAGCAGGGGCCGGACGCTCCGATCTTCAATCGGCGGATTGAAATTCGGTCCGTTCGAGCGCCGGAGCTGTGCGCTTCTTCCATCGCCGCTTGAACATGCCAATATGATGCCGGGGGCGCTCATCCTGTTCGCGGAAGACCGCAAGAGGATGAAAAACATGGAACTGATGAGCATGGAGATGCTGAAGAGCGGGCTGATCGCCGGTACCGTGGTGGCCGCGGTCAGCGCGGTCGCGGTGATAGGCATCGGCGCGATGGTGCATGAGAACGGAACGGCGGGGGCCGCCGGGCAGTGGGCTTTGATCTCGGTGGTGTTCGGCATAGCCGCCGCCTTCGNNAGCGTGGGCCTCAGCATCGGACCGACGGGCTACGCGGGCCTCGCGCTGGGGATCGCCGTCGTCCTGACGGTGATGGAGTTCCTCCCGATGTACGGGAGCTCGGCCTTCGCCCCTCACTGGCAGACCTACGCGGCGCTGAACTTCATCTACGCCCTGGGCTTCGGGCTGATGATCCCCCGTCTGATGGGGTGATAGGTGCGCCGGTCGATCTGGCCATTCTCGCCTCGCAGGCCCGGGAGAGCGGGGAGGCGTACCTGGCCATCATGGTCACGGAGAGCTGCCGTCTGGGGATCGAGGCCCGGTGGGACGGCCGCCTGTCCCTGGAGCTGGAGGGCGAGGTCCGGCTGCTGCCCCCGGGGGAGGTGGACCCGGCGTCGCTGGGGCCGGTCCTCCACCGCCTGTCCGGCCTCGCCGCCCTGGGCTTTCGCCTCCGCCATTTCGGGGACGGCTGGGTCCTTGCCACCCGGCCGATGGAAGCAGAGGAGACGGCCGAGGCCGTCGAGGCGTGCGTCCGCCTCCTCGAACCTGAATATATAAATCATCGCCCAGCATAGTATGGCCGATGGCCAAGCTCCGCTCCCTCACTCTGATCAACTACCGCCGCTACGCGGGCGAGATCGAACTGCCCCTGGACCCCGGGGTCAACCTCATCGTCATCCCTCCGGGGATGGGGAAGACCACCATCCTCGAGGCGATCTCGTGGTGCCTCCTGGGGAACGAGCTGGTGGCCGATCCCGAGCAGGTGCCCAACGCCGAGGCCCTGGGGGCGGGCATGGCGGAGGTGAGGGTGGCGATGACCTTCGTCAACGGGGAGCGGCTGGAGCGGTTCGCGCTGTACGCCCGGACGGACGACCGGGTCGAGAGGCAGGGATGGGGCTGGCGGCTCACCGGCGGCGACGGCGCGGTCATCGCCGAGGGCGATGATGCCGGGGAGTTCGCCGAGCACGCGGAGCGGCTGTTCCCGGAGGCCTGCGTCCATGCCAACCTCATCAGCGGCGGCTCCCTGGAGCGGGTGACCAGGGGCGGCGCCAGCGGGCCGGAGAGGGCCATCCGGTGCAGCGATACCTGGTGCACCAGCGACCTCAGCATCAGGTGCTCGATGGCGGCCACGGAGCTTCTCACGGGATTGTGCCCCTCGGCGCCGGTGAGGACCTTGGGCTACGACCCCTAGGGCCGGCCCGAGCTCGCGGTCGACGGTGCGCTATCGCCGCACCAGGTCCGGCTGGCCGTGCTCAGCCACGCGCTCGCGTTCGCCAGGGAGGGCACGGGTGTGTGCCCCTTGTTCCTCGACGAGCCCCTGGAGGGCGCGAGGGACGGCGACCGCAGGGAGATGTTCTCGACGATCCTGGACGCGCTGCCGGGGAAGCAGACGGTCTTCCTGCTCTCCGACCCGGGGGACATCGACGCCCTCAGGGCCACGGGGAGGGCCGACAAGGAGCTGGAGATACGAGGATAGGCTCATTCGTCGGATCCGCCCTTGTCCGCTTATGAGCGCCGACGTCGCTCCGTGAGGCCAGGCCGGCCTGGCATGCTCCTTTCCTGAGAACCGGATGGCCACTTTCTTATATCATGGAATCTTGGGGTAGCCGTTGAACCCCCGAACTTTCAACCTCATCTGCATCGTCGCCATCATCGCGGTGGGGGCCGCGGCCATGTTCATGGTCCATTCCAGCGCGGAGGAGAGGGCATCGGACCTCCCGGCCCAGGCCGAGGTCCAGGAGGTGTCCTCGTCCCCGAGCGCCGTGGTGCTGCAGCCCCTCAGTCTCGGCCTCGCCCTGGCCGTGGTGGCGGACCTGGGCCTGATGACCCTGGGCCTGGTCATTCTTTTCAAGGACGATATGCCCGGACAGGACCGCTATCTCTGATCTGGGAGGCCGAGCTCAGCAGCACCCCGGGATCGAACATGCTGGGCTCCACGTCCTCGTCGGTCATCATCCCCGCAAGCCGCTTGGACGCGGCCACCGCGGACAATATGCCGATGCCGTTGCATCCCAGATTGTAGTACAGGGAAGGAAGGCGCGGGTCCTGGCCGGCGACCCTCACCCCGGTGGAGGTGTAGCCCATCAGCCCATGCCACCGCCGCTCCGAGGGGCCTACGTAACCTTCCAGGGTGGTCGACAGGAACGCCTCCAGCCGATCGTAGGCGCCAGGGTGCTGGACGATCTGGGGATCGTACGCTCCGGCGACCGGCCCCTCCGGCCCTCCCGCCGCGGTGAGCGTCCCGCCCCGGTACCTCCTGCGGGCGATGTAGTAGTAGCTGTCCTCGTCGGAGAAGTACGCCCTGGCCCCCTCGGGGCCGCTCCCTCTCTCGGTGCCGACCATGTAGCCCACCACTCCCCGGAGATGGCCCTCGATGACCGGGGGCGAGCACGCCTCCACGCGGGGGACGGCGTACCCGTTGGTGCACAGGACCACGGAATCGGCGAGGACGATTCGGCCGTTGACGCCGAGTGTCGCCTCCTCCTCGCTGAGCCTTATGCGGTCGACGGGGGAGCGCTCAAGGATCGTCATCCTCTCAGGGTACGACGACAGCAGGTGCGCCGCCATCGTCTCCACCAGATCGTAGGTGTTGATCAGGCCGACCCTCAGGCCGAACGACGCGAGGTAGCGCTGGTCCTTGGACCACATCTGCCTGGCCAGCTCGGCCCTAGGGACCCGGGGTACCGAGGGCAGCAGGCCGGGCGGGGCGTCGTCGGCGACCTGCGAGGTGATGGTCCCCATGCCCGCCTCCCTCCGGGCCTCGAGGTCCTCCGACCACTGCTCGACGATCGCCTGGTCGGCGATCCCCAGCCTTCCCTCCACCTCGGTGAGCATGGACGGCGCGCCGATGGCATTGAGAATGCTCTTCAGCTCCCCCCGGGCGGTCGCCAGCTCCCCGAACCCCTGCAGCGCCCTCTGGCGCCCCGCCAGGGAGGCGATGTCCGCGAACCTGGTCTCCGTACCCTCGACCGCCTGCCCGCCGTTGTTGCCGCTCGCCCCCATCCCGATCAGGCCGGCCTCGAGGATGGTGACCCTGAGGTCGGTGGCGGCCATCAGGGCGTACGCGGTCGTCAGCCCCGAGATACCTCCGCCCACGATCACCACGTCGGCGTCCTGGTCCTCGGTGAGCGCCGCGACCGGGCGGACCCGGGGGCGCTCCTCTGGCCATGGGGAGCCCCGGAACTCCGAGGTCATCCGGGCATCTCCCCCTTGACCCTTCCCGGAACGACGCCGCCCAGGGCGCGCAGCGAGACCAGGGCCCCGGCGGCGATCGAGGGGTTGATCTCGTAGCCGACCCCGTTGCGGCCGGTCAGGGCCGCCGCCCGCAGGGTGGTCCCAGAGCCCAGGAAGGGATCGAGGACCGTCTCCCCGCGGAAGCTGTACGCCCTGATGAGCCGGGTCGGGAGCTCCAGGGGGAAGGGGGCCACGTGGCCCCTACGGTCCCCGCTCCCCTGGGGCGCCATGAGCCACACGTCGCTGTTCTTGATCGACAGCCAGAAGTCCTTGTCCAGCCTGGACCGCTCCCGGTCCTCGGGGGACACGTGGGCGTACTTCCGCGCCCTCTCCGCCCGGGTGCTGGGCTTCTCCAGCTCGAGTATGAACTCGTGCATGTTGTTGAGCAGGATGCCTCCCGGGTAGGGGTAGGTCCCGAAGGGAGCGCGGACCCCGTTGGTCTTATGCCATATGATGTCCCGCTTGAAGATGAAGCCGAGGTCCTCGCACTGCTGCACGGTGCGGCCCATCAGGTTCAGGGTCCGGAAGCTGCCGTCCTCCAGCCGCACCGGGAGGTTCATGATGTTGATGAACAGCTTGCGCCCGGGCTGGAGGACCCGGAACACCTCTTCCCACACCTTGCCGATGCTGGAGAACCACTCCTCGACCGAGTGCACGTCGCCCAGGTCCCCCGGCAGCGGGTGCGGGGAGTACATCTTGGTGTTGAAGTACGGCGGCGAGGTGAGCGCGAGGTTGGCGCTCTCGTCCTCCATCTCCCGCATGTCCATCGAGCTCGAGCACACCACCTCCTGGCTCGTCCCCAGGACGTCGACCGCGGTCCGCCCGGCCAGCTCCCGCGCCGGGGCCGGCCCCGCGGCCATCCCGGTCAGCGAGGCCAGGTCGAACCGCTGCTGGCCGCTCCCGGATATGGTGACCGGGACCTTGTCCTCGCGGACCATGCGATGAAGCTGCCGGACCGTCGTCCCCAGGTAGCGGGCCGCCTCCCCCGCGGAGAGGTACCGCCTGCTGCTGTAGTCCGAGCTGACGTTCGATTCCACTTCAGACCTCGCAGGCTATACATTGGAATGAGGGGCCAGTTAAGCCTTTTGTTGGAGCGGCCAGCCGGTGTAAATAACCAAATCATAATATTATAATATCATTAATTAAAATTCGTTCGATGCCTCCGCCGAGCGACCATGTTCAGCCGTCGGTCCCCTGCAGCGGCCTCATCGGCCGGCCGGCGCATTCCGCGCGGTGCTTCAGCAGGTCGCTGATCACTTCCATCATCGCCACGGGGTGGATCACCCCGACCATCTCCATCAGGAAGACCCCCCGGCAGAACATCAGGAAGGTCGGCGTGGCCACCACCCCGTACCGCAGCGCGGTGTCGAGGTTGGCGCGGGCGTCGACCCTGACGAACTCCACCTCCCCGGACAGCTCCCGGGCGAGGTCCTCGAGGATCGGGGCCATGGTCCGGCACGCCGGGCAGCCCTCCATGAAGAACTCCACGATCAGCAGGCGGTCGGAGGTTGCCAGCAGCTCATCGAACCCATGCTCGTCGACCTCCCTGACCATTCCCTCGAGCGCCGCCGGACCCGCCTCGATACCGATCCCCCAGACACGTACCCTTGGGAGGGGCTCCGAGATAACCTTTTCCGGCTCAGTCCTTCGGCCTGCCCTCGTACCGAGGGAGGTGCTCGACCCGGTACTCATGCCTGGGCAGGTCGACCGAGAACACGTGGACGGTGGGAGCGATGTCCGGCTTGGAGTACTCCGTGACCATCGAGATCGTCTGGGTCGGGCACACCTCCACGCAGGTGTTGCAGGCTATGCAGCGGTGGCGGATCACCGTCTGGGTCTTGGCGTCCTTGTTGGTGATGATGGCGCTGGTGGGGCAGTTCCGCTCGCACTTGCGGCAGAAGATGCACTTCTCCATATCCCAGAGGACCCGCCCCCGGTTCCCTGGCGGGAGGTCGGCCGGCTCGTACGGGTACTTGGTGGTGAACGGCCTGCTGAACAGGTTCTTCAGCGAGGAGGAGAGCATGGACATGGCATCACCGGTCCGTGCAGCATATGCAGGGGTCGACCGACACCGTGATGGTCGGCACGTCCGCCAGCTGGCATCCCGGCAGCATGGCCAGCAGGGATGCCACGTTCATGAGCGCGGGGGTCCTGAGCTTGATGCGCTCCAGGCCCAGGGTGCCCTTGGCCCGGATGTAGTAGAACAGCTCCCCCCGGGGCGCCTCCACCCGGGAGAAGGTCTCCCCCTTGGGGTGCCCCTTGACCTGGACGGCGACGGGGCCGTCCTCCAGGAGCGGCAGGCATTCCTCGATGATGTCCGCCGCCTGCAGGCACTCGTCCATGCGGACCATCATGCGGGCGTAGCTGTCCCCCTCCTCCCTGACCACCGGCTTGAACTCCACCATCGAGTACGCGGCGAAGCCGTCCTGCCGGATGTCCCGGGGGATGCCCGAGGCCCGGGACACCGGGCCGACGTTGCCCCATTCCGTGGCCGCCTGGCGGGAGAGCTTCCCCACCCCCCTGGTGCGCTTGGAGAGCGTGCTGTCCCGGCTGAACACCCGCCGCAGCTCCTCCAGGCGGGGGCGCAGGTCCCGGATGGTCGCCTGGACGTCCTTCACCGCCTCGGGGGACAGATCCCGCTTCACCCCGCCGATGACGTTCATGGAGTAATGGACGCGGTTGCCCGATACGCGGTTCACCAGCATCATGACGTGCTCTCGCTCCCGGAAGCACTGCATGAACAGGTTCTCGTACCCCACCGCCTCGGCGATGTGCCCCAGCGCCAGGAGGTGCGAGGTCAGGCGCTGGCACTCCATCATGATCGTCCGAATGAGCTTGGCCCGCACCGGGACCTCGATGCCGTAGAGCGATTCCATCCCCTGGCAGTAGGCCGAGGAGTGATGGAACGAGCATATCCCGCACACCCGCTCCACCAGGTACTGCGACTTCCTGTAGTCGAGCGACAGCGCGTACTCCATGCCGCGATGGTTGTACCCCTGGTTCAGCACCGCTCCCACCACCGTCTCCTCGTCCAGGGTGAGCTTGACGTTCAGCGGCTCCAGGAAGGCCGCGTGCTGCGGCCCGAACGGTATGGTCGTCGCCCTACCCATGGACATCACCCTCCGGCGCGGGGGCCTTCCTCTTCCGCAGGGGCGCCACCGGGCTCTTCCCTTCCACGAGGAAGATGCCGGGGGGCACGCCCTTGATGTGCAGCCCGAAGAGATCGACGACCTCCCGCTCCAGGGTCAGCGCGCCCTTGTACAGGTCGGCCACCGAGTCGATCTCCCACTCCGGGAGGATCAGGAAGCGGATGTCCTCCATCCGCTGCTCGCGGTCGAACGCGTAGATCATCTCCATCGTCCCGTCATCGTTCTCCCGGGCCACGATGGCTATCAGCCTTCCTCCGGCCTCGATCATCTCCCTCGTTCGCTCCCGCACGCTGCGGTGCGCCTCCCGGTCGAAGTCCGGTACGGCCGTCTCGTTCATCCCTTGTCCTCCTTATCGGTGCCCGCGGCCTTCTCCCTCCACTTGGACAGCCCTAGCACGAGGGCGTCGATGAGCGCCTCCGGGCGGCAGGCGCATCCCGGGACGTACAGGTCCACCGGTATCACCTTGTCCACCCCCCCGTCGACGTTATAGCAGTTGTGGAAGGGCGCCCCGGTTGACGCGCAGTTCCCGCAGGCGATGACCAGCTTGGGCTCCGGCGTCTGCTCGTAGAGGTTCCTCAGGCGGTCCTCGCATCGCTTGGTCACCGGCCCGGTTATCAGCAGGATGTCGGCCTGCTTGGGGTTCGCCCGGTTGATCGCCCCGAACCTCTCCACGTCGTAGCGCGGGGTCAGCAGCGCCCAGACCTCGAGGTCGCAGCCGTTGCAGGACCCGGTGTCGAAGTGCATGATCCACGGCGATCTCGCCCTCATCTTATCTTCCAATGCCATCAGAACACCCCCTGCCGGACCACGAAGAGCAATAGCAGATTGATCGCCACCAGCCCGACGCCCGCGGTCAGCATGAACCTCACCATTCTCCCCCTGGTCAGCCTGGCGGTGATGTTGTCGATGACGATGGTGACGAACAGGACCACGAAGGCCAGGGCGAGCTTGCCCGCTATCGACACCACGGGATCGCTGCTCCAGAAGAACAGGGTGACCAGCCCGAAGACGAACGCCAGCTGGAACCATCTCGCCACCTCGGCGATGGCGAGGTACGGGCCGGAGTACTCCACGTACGGGCCGGACATGATCTCCTGGTGGGCGGTGGGGACGTCGAAGGGCGACTTCTCCAGCAGGATCACCAGCACCGGGACCAGGGTGAGCAGGACCAGGGGCAGCGAGTACAGCAGCCCTCCGCCGATGTCGCTGACCAGGAAGGAGCCCTCCAGCCCGATGGCCAGGATCGCCAGGAACAGCACCGGCTCGTAGGCCAGGATGGCCACAAGCTCCCTCTGCCCCCCGACGTAGGAGTACGGGGAGCGGGCGGAGAAAGCGCCCATGACCAGGCACACCGCCCCGGTGCCGGAGACGAAGAACGCCACCAGCAGGTCCCCTCCGGCCACGAACAGCGCCAGGGCGGCGGCCTGGAACAGCAGTGCCGCTCCGGCGAACACCACCTGGAACGAGTTGAGCAGCAGGGGGCGCTTCGCCAGAAGCTTCCCGATGTCGTAGAACGGCTGCACCACCGGCGGTCCCCGGCGGTTCTGCATCCTCGCCGTGATCTTCCTATCCACCCCAAGAGCGAGGCCGACCGCCAGGGGAGCGAGGATTATGATCAGCACCTGCGCCACATAGGCGAGGAGGTCCATCAGATCACCTCCAGCAGCAGGGGGACGGCGATCAGGGCGGCCACCAGGAGGATGCCCGCACCCTCGGAGAGCTTGATGCCCTGCGCGACCGTGGCCTCGGTCGTGAAGTAGATGCCCCGGGTCTCGAACTCCTGCTCGAACTCCTCACCGCTGGCGTAGGGCTTGGAGATCTCCTCCTTCCCGGGACGCACGATGAAGGCCAGCCCCAGGAAGATAATGCCGGTCAGCAGGAGGAACACGAACACCGGGAACGTCCCGGAGGAGGTGAACAGGCTCAGGTCATTGCTCTCGATGGGAAGGGCGAAGTGGAGCGCGATGAACGGCTCTATGAGGTAGCGGAGCACCGGGCCGATGAGGACCGAGAGTCCCACCGCCCCGACCATGAGGGCGCCGAGGGTCCACTTGTACATCCGCGGCAGGGGGTCCGTCCTCAGCGTCACCCTCTCGGACACCGGGCCCGCCGAGAGCACGTTCCCGATCCACTTGAAGTAGAAGACCACCAGGCCCGCGAAGCCGATCCCCAGCAGGAAGATGAGCAGGGGGAAGGTGGTCGCCGCGGAGCTGATGAGCCACTTGGAGGCGAACATCCCGAACGGGGGCAGGACGATGGTGATCACCCCGATGAACAGCGCCGCGGAGACGAAGGGCATCGTGGTCCGCATGCCCTGCATGTCCTCGATGTCCTCGCTCCCCAGGTGCTCCTTGGCCGCCCCGACGGACAGGAACATGAGGGCCTTCGATATCGAGTGGTAGAACAGCAGGATTATCCCCGCGGTGATGGCCAGGGGAGTGGAGACGCCCACGCACATGGCTATGAGGCCCAGGTTGCCGACGGTGGACCATGCCAGCACCCGCTTGGCATTGCTCTGGGTCATCGCCAGGATGGTGGAGGCGAGGAAGGACGCCCCTCCCACCAGGGACACCAGCCAGTTGATGGAGGTCGCGCTCACGATGCTCGGGGACAGCCTCAGCAGCAGGTACACCCCCAGGTTGACCATGGTGGCGCTGTGGAGCAGCGCCGACACCGGGGTGGGGGCGACCATCGCCCCCAGCAGCCAGGACTGGAACGGCAGCAGGGCGGACTTGGTGAACGCCGCCACCGCCAGGAGGGCCAGCGGCATCAGGGCCAGGCCGTCGAGCCCCGTCACGGGGAAGTCCTGAAGGGACATGGAGCCGTAGTTTTCGAGGGCGAGGGCCGCGGCGACGATGAACGCCGTGGCCCCGCCCAGGGTGATGATCAGCGCCCTTCGTGCCGCGCTCCTCGCGGCCTCGGTGCCGGTGTGGCCGATGAGCAGGAAGGAGCATAAGGTGGTGACGTCCCAGAACAGGAACAGCCATAGCAGGTCATTGGAGAGCACCGCCGCGTTCATGCCCCCCAGGAACAGCAGGGTGGCGGCGAAGAACTGGGGCTGGCGGGGGTCCTCCCGCATGTACCTCAGGGCGTAGATGGCGATGATCGAGCCGACGATCGAGGTGATGAGGACCATGATGAGCGCGAGGTTGTCGATCACCATGGCCGGTCCGGTCTCGGCGAAATCGGTCCTGAAGGCGAGCCAGATCGTCAGCAGGAGGTTGATCGCCGCCGCGCCGGCGATGAGCACGCTTCGGAGCCTCCAGCCGATGAGGACGAACACCCCGGTGAGCAGCAGGTCCGCCGCGATCAGCACCGGGCCCAGGGGATAGAGGTCCTGGGCCTCGATGACCAGCACCTCGAAGGACGAGGACGCCAGGTACAGCAGCAGGCCGACGGAGGCGAGCACCAGCACTACCGAGATCGAGGCCACCGTGCCCACCGTGGCCTGCCTCCGCTGCACGGCCATCACGACCGCCGCTCCGATGATCGGGACCAGGAAAAGAATGACCGCAAGAACCTCGCCGACGCTCATCCGTCGTCTTTAACCCATTCAGGCATTATTATATTCTACTGCCGCGACAGGCAGGTATCACGAACTCTCCGGCGAGGACGCTTTACGATGTCTTTTTACCAGGCTTGCCGATGTCGTCCCCCATGGAGGAGCCCCAGACATCGGAGCGCCAGGTGCAGGGGAAGAACCTGCTTCTGGCCACTGATGGGAAGCCCCATTCGGCCAAGGCCATCGACTTCGCCATGGAGATGGCCAAGCTGACCTCGTCGAAGCTTTTCATCATGTACGTGGTCAGCCCCAAGAACGAGTCGGACCGCTCGGAGGTCATCAAGGAAGGGATGGCCATCCTGCAGGACCTCAAGCGTGCCGGGTCGGACCTCGGCATCGATGTGACCACCCTGCTGGAAGGGGGTTCGCCGTACCAGACCATCGTCTCCACCGCGGAGCGCATCAAGGCCGGGGCGATCGTCGTCGGTACCTCCGGAAAGTCCGTGCTGGACCGGGTGCTCATAGGCTCGGTGTCCGAGTACGTGGTGCGCAACTCGAACTGCACCGTCATCGTCGTGAAGTGATCACGCCTTCGATTCCCATCGGTCCAGGGCCAGCAGGATGCCCTGGATAATCGCCTGGGGCCGGGGAGGGCAGCCGGGGATGTACGCGTCGACCGGCAGCACCTTGTCCACCCCGTCGAGCGTGGCGTAGGTGCCGCGGAAGATGCCCCCGGAGATGGCGCAGGAGCCCATGGCCACCACCATCTTGGGGGCGGGCGTTGCCTTGTAGGTCTGCATCAGGGCGGGCAGCATGCCCCGGGTCACCGGGCCGGTCACCAGCAGCATGTCCGCGTGGCGGGGGGAGGCCACGATGTGCAGCCCGAACCGCTCGATGTCGTGGACGGCGTTGGTGAGGGCATTGACCTCCACCTCGCAGCCGTTGCAGGACCCGGCATCGACCTCCCGGATGGACAGCGAGCGGCCGAATGTTCTCCTGATCCTCGCCTTAAGCTCCTCCCCCAGTCTCTCGGTCGCCTCATCCACGGCGATACACCACCTTCAGGCCGTCCCGGGAGAGGGACGCGAGCTCGAACTCCTTCCCCATGGTCATCGCTCCCGGGCATGCCTCTACGCACGCCGCGCAGAAGATGCACCTCTCCGCCGATATCTCGATCTCCGCCGGGAGCATGGTGATCGCCTGCACGGGGCAGGCGGAGACGCAGGCGGCGCAGCGGTCGCATCTCTCCATGTCGACCATCGGCAGCCCGAGGAAGGCGTCGAACGCGGGAGCGCGCTCCCGCGGGTAGTCGCGGGTCTGCACCCCCTTCTTGAGCACCCCGAGCTTTAGGAACTTGAACATCACGGCACCTCACAGATCGTTGCCCGCGTAGGACAGGTTGAAGCTCTTGTTGATCAGCGGGAAGTCCGGGACGATGTTGCCCAGGACCGCCTGCTCCATCGCCAGCCAGTTGCAGAAGGAGGCGTCCCTCACCTTGTGCCTCGCCGGCGCTCCCCGGCCGGCCATGATCCAGTGGACGATCTCCCCTCTCGGCGACTCGACCAGGGAGCAGGCGGCGTGCCCCTGGGGAACGCTGCCGAGCTTCGCCCTCACCGGTCCGGCGGGCATGCCGTCGAGGGCCTGGTCGATGAGCGAGAACGACTCGCGCACCTCGTCCATCTTCACCCTCATGCGCGCAGCGACGTCGCCCCCGGACTGCGTCGGCACCAGGAAGTTCAGATTCCCGTAGGCGGCGTAGGGATGGTCCCTCCGCACGTCCCGGTCGACCCCGCTGGCCCGGGCCGCCGGGCCGACCACGTTGAGGTCCACGGCCATCTCCCTGGTCAGCCGGCCGGTGGTCTCCACCCGGTCCATCATCGACGGGGAGGACAGCATGAGGGTCACCAGGTCATCGAACTCCAGCTTCAGCTTGACCATGGTGGCGAGGACCTTCTCCCGATCGTTGGGAGTTAGGTCCTTTCGCACCCCGCCCAGAACGTTCACGGAGCGCAGCAGCCGGGAGCCGGTGAGGCACTCGTTCAGGTTCATGGCCTTCTCCCTCAGCAGGTACCCGCAGGCCGCCGCCACGCTCAGCGCGGTGTCCAGGGCGATCCCGGCGATGTCCCCGAACAGGTTGTACAGGCGCTCCAGCTCCAGCATCACCACCCGGATGTGCTCCGCGCGCTCAGGCACCTGGCAGGAGGCGAGCGCCTCCACCGCCTGGCAGTACGCGGTGGAGTGCGCCACCGAGTTGTCCCCGGAGATGCGCTCCGCCAGGTGCACGCCCTTGGGGTAGGGGGTGGACTCGGAGAGCTTCTCGACCCCCCGATGCACGTATCCCAGGCGGACCTCCAGGTTGATGATCGGCTCGCCGGCGACGGAGAACCGGAAGTGCCCGGGCTCGATCACGCCGGCGTGCACCGGGCCGACCGGGATCTCGTAGACGCCCTCGCCCTCCACCTTGGTGAAGTGGTACTCGCCCTTCACCCGGGGAGGCCGCTCTCCCGTCAGGAAGTCCTTGCGCAGCGGGTACTTGCCCTCGGGCCAGTCCTCGTGGAGGACGAGCGGCCGGGGGTCGGGGTGGCCGATCGCCACCAGGCCGAACATGTCCTGGATCTCCCGCTCGTACCAGTCGGCGTCGTTGATGGTGGGGGTCAGGGACTCGTACCTCCACTCCCCCAGTCCCAGGGGGGCGGTGGCGGACACGAGGGCGTCCATGCCCTGCGGGGCCATCACCAGGTGGAGCTTGAAGCAGCCCTCCAGCGCCCGGTCGTCGGTGGCGTGCAGCGTCACCAGCCTCGCCCCGAGCTCCTTGCGCAGGTGGCCGGCCAGGGGGACCAGGCCGTCGGGCCGGATCACCAGGCGCAGGTCGCGGCCCTCGATCTCGTGCCGATCGATCCGCACCATCACCTCGGAGGGCAGCTGGCGCACGATCGACCTCAGCCCCTCGCCGCTCATGCGCTGCCTCCCAGGAACAGCCGGACGATCTGCTGCAGGACGTCGTTCAGGAACGCCGGGAGGTAGAGGCCGAGCGCCAGGATGGAGATCAGCAGCGCGGACATGAGGACGATGTCGACCCTGCTCCTCTCGCCCTCGCCGCCCGCCGTCCCGGCCGGCTCGCCGAACACCATGCGGCCGGCATGGTACAGGAAGGCGGCGAAGACGATGGCCAGCAGAAGGAGGTACAGCGTCACGCCCAGGACGTCCCCGGAGCTGATGCCTCCCACCACCACCATGAACTCGCTCAGGAACAGGGAGAACGGCGGGCAGCCGGTGATGGCCAGGGCGCCCCCGAGGAACAGGATGCCGGTGGCCGGGAGGACCTTGAGGACGCCGCGCACCTCGCCGATGTCCTTGGTCCCCAGCCGATGGAGGATGTTCCCCGCCCCGAAGAACATCAGGGTCTTGGTCAGCGCGTGGTTGAGCATGTGGAACAGCGCCCCGAAGACGCCCCAGTAGCCGCCGAAGCCGAAGCCGATGGCGATGATGCCCATGTGCTCGATCGAGGAGTACGCGAGCATGCGCTTGTAGTCCTTGGACATGACGATGTACGCCGCGGCGATGCCCAGCGATATGATGCCGAACAGCAGCAGCAGGCCGCCCGAGAACCCGGGCCCCAGGGAGGACCCGGACACGATCATGTGGAACCGCAGGATGCCGTACATCGCGCAGTTCAGCAGCACGCCGGACAGCAGCGCGGAGACCGGGGTGGGCGCCTGGGAGTGCGCGTCCGGCAGCCAGGTGTGCATCGGCGCGAGGCCGACCTTGGTGCCGTAGCCGATGAGGACGAAGATGAAGGCGATCTTGAGCAGGGTGGGGTCCAGCGAGCCGGCCGTGGCCATAAGGGTGGACCAGTCGAGGGCGGAGGACGACTCCCCGAGCACCTGGATGGACGAGGCGTACACGATGATGATGCCCAGCAGGGCCAGGGTGATGCCCACCGAGCAGATGACCAGGTACTTCCAGGCGGCCTCGACCGAGGTCTCCCGGTCGTAGAGACCGACAAGATACGCCGACGCCAGCGTCGTCCCCTCGATGGCGATCCACATGACCCCCAGGTTGTTGCTGACGCACACCAGGAGCATGGTGAACACGAACAGCTGGAAGAAGAGGTAGTAGTTCCTCAGCTTGATGTCGGTGATGACCCCCTCCCTGTTCTCCCGGCCGATGTAGGGAATGGAGTAGATCACCGCCATCAGGCCGACCAGGGAGACCAGCATGAGGATGTACGCCGAGAAGGCGTCCATGTACAGCAGCCCCTCGTCCATCGTCCCGGAGGTGAACACCCGGTAGGAGAGGAGCGACGCCACGGCCAGGGTGGCCGCCGAGCCGGCGACCCCCGCGGCCTCGATGAGGCGCCTCGACCGCAGCGGGTAGCACAACGCCGCGGCGATGAGGGGGACCAGCAACAGGTACTCGATCAATCCCGCAGCCTCCTCAGGATGGTGGTGTCCACGCTGGCGAAGGTCTTGTTGATGCGGAAGGCGAACAGGCCCATGATGAGCACCGCCACCAGGATGTCGAAGAAGATGCCCAGCTCGACGATCAGCGGCATGCCATAGGTGACGGAGATGGCGGCCAGGAACAGTCCGTTCTCCATGGTCAGCAGGCCCATGATCTGGGTGATGGCCTTCTTGCGGGAGATCATGGTAAAGAAGCCGATGAACACCACCGCCAGCGAGATGGCCAGGCAGTTCTTGGTGATGGTGTCGATGGCCCCGCCGACGAAGATGATCGGCTGGGTGAGGTAGAACGCGACCACGGTCAGCCCGCCGCACAGCAGGAGCGACATGGGAATGCTCACCACCGGCTCGACCTCCCGGTCGACCTTGATCTGCCTCATCACGTACAGCAGCATCCAGGGGATGATCATGCCCTTGATGACCACGGTCAAGATCGCCACCGCGTAGATGTGGGCGGAGCCGGTGACGAGCGCCACCGTGAGCGCCAGCGCGCCCAGGGCTAGCGACTGCAGCGCGAACAGGCGGACAAGGGTGAGCATGCGGTTGCCGGCCATGCCGATGAACGACAGCAGCAGGATGGCCGCCGCGAGGCCGTCAATGATGGTGATGGACGAGAACGCCGTTCAGGCCACCCCCAGTATGTAGTACGATACCACCGCGAGGAGCGCGAGCATGAACGCCACCGTCAGCAGGTTGGGCAGGCGGAACAGGCGCATCTTGGAGATCGATGACTCTATCATGGCGATGACCAGCGCAAGGAGGGTGATCTTGGCCAGGAAGAGCAGGGCCCCGACGAGGACCGCCAGGGGCTCCGCCCCGGTGGCGATGCCCCAGGGGAAGAACACGTTGGAGAGTATCGCGAGGAAGATGACCAGCTTGGTCATGGAGGCCATCTCCATCAGTGCCAGCTGCTTGCCCGAGTACTCGAGGAGCATGGCCTCGTGGATCATCGTCAGCTCCAGGTGGGTCGACGGGTTGTCGAACGGCAGCCTCGCGTTCTCGGCCAGGGTGGCGATGAAGAAGGCGGCCGCGGCCAGGAACAGCGCCGGGGACACCAGGTCCAGGCCGCTGGAGGCGATGTTCTGCGAGATGCTCGCCAGCGAGGTCGTGCCGGCCACAAGGGCCATGGCGAAGATCGACAGCAGCATGGTCGGCTCGACGATGGAGGATATGTACATCTCCCGGCTCGACCCCATGCCCCCGAACGCCGAGCCGGTGTCCAGGGCGGCCAAGGCCATGAAGAACCGCATCATGGCCAGCAGGTAGATGAGCACGATGAGGTCGCCCAGGAAGCCGAAGGTGCCGGCGTACATGACCGGCACCAGGAGGGCGGCCACGGTCACCGCGGCGATGCACACGTACGGGGTGATGGTGAACAGCCAGGAGGCGTCGTTGGAGACCACCGAGCCCTTGGACAGCAGCTTCCCGAGGTCCCGGTAGGGCTGGAGCACGCTGGGCCCCCGGCGGCTCTGCATCAGTGCCTTGGCCTTGCGGATGACCCCGGTGACCAGGGGGGCGATGGCCAGGATCAGCAGGAACTGGACGAGCTCGAGGATCATCGGAACACCACCAGCAGGACGAGGAGGATGACGAAGATGTACGCCAGATAGGCCTGGATGCTCCCCTTCTGGATCACGCCCACGCGGCGGGCGAGGGCGATCACCAGGGCGGCGACCGGGGCGTACAGGTATCTCTCGAACACCGGCTCGATGGTGCTGGAGAAGGAGATCTTCCTCTTGATCAGCGTGGATGAGGTGTACTCGGTCCGGACCTCGGTGTGAGGGCGGTAGATGGAGCGGAATATGCGGTTGATGGGGTTGGAGAAGCCGGCGGCGGAGTACTCGGTCCTCGAGCTCAGCGGCGTCCCGCAGTCCCAGGTATCGCCCTTCTCCACCGGTCGGCGGCCTCCCAGGTCTCGGGTGGCGAAGTAGGCGAAGGGCACGGCGAACAGCAGCAGCGCGCCGATGATCACGGGGCTCATGCTGCTGAACTCCCCGGCCGGGGGCATCAGCACCAGGCCGTTGACCAGCTTGGACGCGATGCTGACCCCCAGGACCGAGGAGGTCACGCTGTCGATGACCGGCACGATGAAGACCGACAGTATGCCCAGCAGGACCGAGGCCCCCGCGGCGATGCCCATGCCCGTCAGCATCGTGCGCGGGACCTCCACGGCCTCAGCGGCGTGCTTGCTGCGCGGCCTCGCCAGGAAGGTCGCGCCGAACACGCGTACGAAGCAGGCCGCGGCCAGGGCACCGGTCAGCGCCAGTACGGCCACCGCCACCGGCAGCAGGACGTTGACCATAGGGTCATTGATGTTCTGGGTGAGCAGCAGGGATTGGAACATCAGCCACTCGCCCACGAACCCGCTGAAGGGCGGGATCGCGGATATGGACAGCGCGCCGATGAAGAACAGGATGCCCGTCCACCGCATCCGCTTGGCCAGACCGCCCATCTCCTCCAGGTCGCGGGTGTGCGTCGCGTACATCACCGCTCCGGCGCCCATGAACAGGAGGCCCTTGAACAGCGAGTGGGCGAGGGTGTGGAACAGCACCGCGATGAGGGCGAGGGCGGCCAGATCGGCCAGGTGGGCGTTGGCCGCAGGATCGGCGAGGTAGTAGGACTGGAACACCATGGCCGCCCCCAGCCCGATGAAGATGAGGCCGACGTTCTCCACGGTGGAGTAGGCGAGGGCGCGCTTGATGTCCTCCTCCATGAGCGCGTAGAGAACGCCGACCAGCGCCGACACCGAGGCCACCAGCAGGACCACCAGCCCCCACCAGGAGTCGGTGACCCCGAGGAAGTCGAAGTAGCAGCGGATGAGCATGTACACCGCCGTCTTCACCATCACCCCGGACATCATCGCCGAGATGTTGGACGGCGCGGCGGGGTGCGCCTGCGGCAGCCAGACGTGCAGCGGCACCAGGCCGGCCTTGGTCCCGAAGCCCACGAGCAGGAGGAGGAACGCCGCGGCCCGGGCGGCCTCCGGCAGCGCCCCGGCGCTCAGCTCCCGGAACGCCGAGAAATCGAAGGAATGCTCGCCAGGGGTGTGCAGCCACATGATGATGAACGCCACGGTGATGAGCGCGGTGCCCAGGTGGGTCATGACCACGTACAGCAGCCCGGAGGACACGCTCTCCCGGTTCCTGCTCTCGTACACCACCAGGAGATACGAGCTCAGGGACATGGTCTCCCACATGATGAGGAACAGGACGGCGTTGGAGGCGGTGACCACCAGGAAGAGGCTCAGGAGGAATATGCTGAACAGGGAGCCCATGGTGGCCGGCGAGTACCGGCCGGCGTACTCCCTCGTGTATCCTATAGAATATATGGAGACGCAGAGGCCCAGCGAGGATATCGCCAGCATGAAGAACGCGGACAGGCGGTCCACGACGAAGGTGAAATGCCCGAGGGCGGCCACCGAGGTGGGGATGGTGAAAGCGACCTGGCCTCCGACCAGCAGCACCTCGAGGGCGATGACCAGCCCGATCAGCGAGACCACGGCCGCGGCCGTGAAGGAGATGGCCCGGCAGGCCTGCTCCCATCTCTTGGTCACTATGGACAGCAGCGCCCCGCCGAGGGATGCGCTGATGAGCAGCGGAAAGAGATCCTGACCGTACATCAGATCAGCACCCTGATGCACGGCAACCCATCATCTTGTAATGGCCTCGTTCGAATAGCCTGCCCTTTTGCCCGGCCAAACCTATTGCCTTTCTTAAAGATTTCTCTGTCAGCCCGTCCTAGCGAAATGACCTGGACGGCCGCGGCGGGAGCCCTTGGGAAGATATTTATCGGCCGATGGCCGTTCGTAACCAAGAGGGAAGGGAATGCGCTTGGAACGGAGCGATTGGAAGAGCGAAGAGGCGAGCCTGAACCGGCAGCTGGGCCTGCTCGCCGCGGCCATCAGGGTGGAGGAGTTCGGCAGGGACTTCTACCAGCGGATGAGCGAATGCATCAATGACAAGGAGGGAAGGCTCATCCTCAGGAGCCTGTCCAGGGACGAGAAGGAGCACCGCGCCTGGCTGACGCGGCAGATCGACCGCATCTTCCCCGGGAAGGACGTGGCGACCATCGTGCCTGACCCCCAGTACGCCGACGTCGTTCCGACCAAGGTCTTCCCGGACCTGCCCAAGGGGGCGTGCCTCCCTCCCAAGGACGAGATCAAGGCGGTGGAGATGGCCATCGGCGTGGAGCAGGCCTCGGTCCGCATGTACGAGGAGGTGGCCGGGCTGACCAGCGACATGGAGCTGAAGATGATGATGCAGCGGCTGGCCCAATGGGAGAGGGAGCACCAGAGGATCCTGGAGGAGAACCTCGACTATCTCAGGCGCGGAGGAAGCTGGTACGGCTACACCCCGATACTGGACGGGTAGTGCCGAGGATGCTGCTGGCCATGGCCCCTAGACCCTTCGGCCGATGGTCCCTTCCCAGCGATAGTTATAAGAAGTTTTCTTCCATTCACTCGCATCAAAGCCTCCCTTAACAGGAGATAAGGCTCTCTTCATTTCATCGAGGTGCACCCATGGTAAAGATGCCGGAGATCAACAGGGAACTTCTCGCCTGCCTACAGTGCGGATATTGCGTACGGGTCTGCCCAACCTATGAGCAGACGCCGTGGGAATCGATCACCCCCCGGGGCAAAGTGTTCTACTTGAACCAGATCTCCAAGAGGTCGCCGGTGGATACCTTGCTGGGCCGCAAGGTCAAGGTCGACCAGGAGTTCGTGGACGCGCTGTTCCGATGCACTGGCTGCGCGCAGTGCGAGACCGTTTGCCACGTCAACATCGAGTTCGCCGACTTCTGGGAGAAGGTGCGCGAGTGGGTCGTGGACCAGGGCAAGGGTCCGCTGCCGGTGCACGCCAAGCTGGCCAAGGCCATCAAGGAGACCCGCAACCCCTACGGCGAGCCGACCGAGAAGCGCGGCGCGTGGTGGCCCGAGGAGGTGCCCCGTGCCGATCGCCCGGACGTCATATTCTTCGCCGGATGCACCGGCTCCTACAGGATGCAGAGGATCGCCAAGGCCGGGGCCGTCGTGCTCAGCCGCGCCGGGGTCAAGATCGACATCCTCGGCGGCGATGAGTGGTGCTGCACCTCTCCCGCCCTCAGGACCGGACAGACCGGGCTGACCGCATCCTTCGCCGAGCACAACATACGCGCGGTGGAAGTGCGGGGCGCCAAGGCCATGGTCATGACCTGCGCCGGCTGCTTCAAGACCACCTCCACCGACTACGGCCGGTACTTCGCGAACCCCAGCTTCCCGGTGTACCACTTCACGCAGTACGTGAACAACCTGATCAAGGAAAAGAAGCTCAAGTTCACCAAGGAGATCAAGGCCAAGGTCACCTACCACGACCCCTGCCACCTCGGCCGGCACGGCGGGGTGTACGAGGACCCCCGCGACGTGATCAAGAAGATCCCCGGGATCGAGCTGGTGGAGATGCCCCGCAACCGCCGGGGCTCCCGCTGCTGCGGCGCCGGGGGCGGCTTCAAGAGCGCCTTCAACGACATGGCGGTCAACATCGCCGCGGAGAGGGTGAAGGAGGCCGTGGCCACCGGGGCCGAGATCCTGGTGACCACCTGCCCGTTCTGCGTGGTCAACCTGCAGGCGGGGGCCAAGGCCATCGGGGCCAACATCAAGGTCCTGGACGTCTCCGAGCTGCTGCTCGAGGCCACCGACCCCAGCGCTGCCCCGGCGGCCGCCGAGGGCGCCAAGGCCTCCAAGGCCGAAGCTGCGGCCAAGGCCCCTAAGGCCGAGGCCGTGCCCAAGGCGCCGGCGAAGCCCAAGGCCGAGGCCCAGAAGGCCTGATCAAAACCCTTCAACCCCTTTCCGTTTTTCATTTATCTGCGGTCCCCGGCCGCTGTTATCGATTCATCGAGCGGTCAACGTTACAAATCCGGCGCTCCGCTGATGTATCGGGCTTGGGCTCAGGGCACGCTCCGCGCGTCCGGCCCGCCCGGCAGGTGAGCATATCCCTCCGGTCCACCAGCGGCACACCCACTACTCCCTGGACCTCAACAAGTACCTGCGGAAATGGATACCCCTGAGCATCCTCATCGGGGCGGTCGGGGGGTTCGGAGGCCTGCTGCTGCAGCTCGGGCTGCAGCTGGTGAGGGACGTGTCGTACGGCGTTCCCGGGCTGCCGTGGTACCTCGTCCTCCTGTCCCCGGCGATCGGCGCCTTCCTCGCCGGCCTCATCATGGAGCGGTTCACCCCCCAGACCGCGGGCCAGGGGATGAGCTGCGTCATCGACGCCCTCAACTACCGCGGGGGCGAGATAAAACCGACCACCGCGCCGGTCAAGCTGGTGGTGACCGCGCTCACGGTGGGCAGCGGGGGGAGCGGGGGACGCGAGGGGCCGGTGGCGCAGATATGCAGCGGCCTCGCCACCTTCCTCGCCAGAGGGCTTAGGCTGAGCCGGGAGGACCTCAAGATCTTCGTGATCTGCGCCATCTCCGCCGGGACCACGGCGGTGTTCCACGCCCCGATCGGCGGGGCCATCTTCGCCCTCGAGCTTCCGTACAAGAACGATCTCGAGGGCAGGGCCATCGTCCCCGCCTCGCTCGCCAGCGTGGCCTCCTACATCGTCTACCTGCCCATCACCGGCACCGCGCCGGTGTTCACTCTGCCCGCCACCACCACCTTCGTCCTTGAGGACATCCCGGTCTTCCTGCTGCTGGGCCTCCTGGCCGGAGCGGCGGGCATCGGGTTCGCGGTCCTGCAGAGGTTCATCCGCTCCCGCTTCCGGGCGGCGAACCTCGCTCTCCACTGGAAGACCGCTCTCGGGGGCCTCATGGTCGGCGCGGTGGGCCTCTTCATCCCCCAGGTGCTCGGGCTGGGCATCGCCGTCGTCCAGACCATCCTCCTGGGCGGGTTCCCGCTCGCGTTCCTGCTCGTCCTCCTCCCCATGAAGATCGTGGCCACCTCGATCACCGTGGGCTCCTACGGCTCGGGCGGGGTGTTCAGCACCTCCCTCATCTGCGGGGCATGCCTGGGCGGGCTGGTGGCCTCGGTGCTCAATCCCCAGAGCGCGCCCCTGTACATGGTCGTGGGCATGGGGGCGATGGTCGCGGGTACCACCAAGACCCCCATCGGGGCGGCGATCATCGTCTCCGAGATGGCCGGGGGCTACTATCTGTTCATCCCCCTGGTCATCGCCTCCATCGTCGGCTACATCACCTCCGGGAACTACTCGATGTACGAGAACCAGACCACCCGGGGATGGATCCCGGTGAAGATGGACGACCTCGACGTGATCAAGGTCAAGGACCTCATGGCCAGCAACATCATCTCCCTGAAGGCGTCGGACACCGTGCAGCGCGCCTTCACCCTGGCGGAGGTGGAGCCGCAGGAGTACTATCCGGTGATGGACAGCGGGAGGGTGGCGGGCATCGTGGACCGGAGCATGCTGGAGACCGAGCCGCGGTCGGGCGTGAGGCTCGGGGACCGCATGAGCCGCGAGTTCCTCATCGTGGACCGGGAGATGACCGCCAAGGCCGCCCTGGACGAGATGCTCGACCGGGGCATCCCCCAGGCCGTGGTCATGGACGCCTCGGGGGTCAAGGGCATCCTCAGCTTCGAGGAGATCCTCGGGGTGCTGGGCAACATCTGCTCGCCCATGGACATCACCCGCCCTCGGGAGGAGCCGAGCAGCGAAGGAACGGGCGAGGCTCCCAACGACAGGTTGAAATAGCCACATCGGTTCGATAAAATCGCATCTGGAAATGGTATTCGAGATTCTTGATAAAAGGATACAGCAGGTCCTCCGGGACAAGGACATCCATGAGCCGACCGGCCCTCAGCGCGAGGCCATCCCCCTTATCCTGGAGGGGAACCACCTGCTGCTGGTGGCCCACACCGGCATCGGCAAGACCGAGGCGGCTATGCTCCCCATCTTCCACCGCCTGCTGGGGACGCCGGGCAAGGGCATCAAGTGCATCTACATCACCCCGCTGAGGGCGCTCAACCGGGACATGCTGAAGCGGCTGACCGAGTTCGGGGAGGCCCTCGGCCTGGACGTGGCGGTGCGCCACGGGGATACCTCTCAAGCGGAGAGGCAGAGCCAGTCCAAGAACCCGCCGGACGTGCTGATCACCACCCCGGAGACGGTGCAGGTGCTGTTCACCGGCAAGCGGCTGAGGGAGCACCTCTCCAGGGTGAGGTGGGTGGTGGTGGACGAGATACACGAGCTGGCGAGCAACGAGCGGGGGGCGCAGCTGGCGGTGGCGCTGGAGCGCCTGGCCGAGGTCGCCGGGGAGTTCCAGAGGATCGGCCTGTCGGCGACCGTGGGCTCGGTGGAGGAGGTCGCCCGGTACCTCGGCGGCGCGCGGGAGGTCCGCACCGTCCGGGCGCAGGTGTCCAAGGACCTCGAGGTGACCGTTCAAGCGCCGCAGGTCACCGACGCCGACCGGGACCTGGCGGGCCGGCTGCAGAGCGACCCCCACCTGGTGGCGGGGATGCGCCGGTGCAAGAGCCTGATCGAGGAGCACCGCTCCACCCTTCTGTTCGTGAACACCCGGGACACCGCCGAGGCAATCGCGGCCAGGTACCACATTTGGGACGAGGGGTTCAAGGTCGGCGTGCACCACGGCTCGCTGTCCAAGGAGATCCGGGTGGAGATGGAGGAGCAGTTCAAGCAGGAGCGCCTCAAGGGCCTGATCTGCACCTCCTCCCTGGAGCTGGGTATCGACATCGGCTCGGTCGACTTCGCCATCCAGTACAACTCCCCGCGCCAGGTGGCGCGCCTCATCCAGCGGATGGGGCGGGCGGGGCACGCGGTGGGGGAGCGGACCGAGGGGGCCATCGTGGCCTCGAACCCCGACGAGATCGCCGAGAGCATGGTCATCGCCCGCAAGGCCACCGCCGGGGAGCTGGAGGACCTCCGGGTGAGGGAGAAGCCCATGGCGGTGCTGGCGAACCAGCTGGTGGCGATGGCCATGGTCGGCCAGGTGGAGAAGGAGCTGGCGTACCAGGTCATCAAGCGCTCTTACCCCTTTCGCTCGCTGACCCGCGAGGAGTTCCACGGGGTGCTGGACCAGCTGGTGCGCATCGGGCTGCTGTTCGACAACGAGTCCAAGTACCGCCGGACCTCGAGGGGGATGCGCTACTTCTACGACAACCTGTCGATGATACCGGACGAGCGCACCTTCCTCATCCGGGACATCGCCACCAGGCGCATCGTCGGCACCCTGGACGAATCGTTCGTGCTCTCCTTCGCCGAGCCGTACGCGGCGTTCATCACTCATGGTAAGACATGGAGGATCGTCGAGGTCCGGGAGGACGAGCTGCTGGTGGAGCAGGTGAGGGACATTGGCTCCATCCCCTCGTGGACCGGGGAGGACCTCCCGGTGCCGTACGATATCGCCCAGGAGGTCGGAAGGCTGAGGCGGGAGCGCGGCTACGGCAGCTACGCGGCGGACCGCGACGCCGTGCGCGAGCTCGACCGCTACCTGAAGGAGCAGGACAAGGACGGGGCGGTGCCCTCCGACAAGCTGGTCACGCTAGAGATGGGCAAGCGCATGGCGGTGCTCAACCTGTGCTTCGGGACCAAGGTCAACGAGACCATCTCCAAGGTGCTGTCGGTGCTGTTGTCCGCACGCCTGGGCGAGAGCGTTGGAGTTCACACCGACCCGTACCGCATCGTCATCGAGCTGCCACGGGACATCAACCCCCAGATCATCATCGACACTCTCCGCTCGATCAGGTCGGAGGGGGTGGAGGCCCTCGTCCGCCTGGTGCTGAAATCGTCATCCTACCTGCGGTACCGCTTCGTGTTCGTGGCCAAGAAGTTCGGGGCCATCGAGAAGGACGCCGACTACCGACAGGTCAACTTCACCCGGCTGGCGGAGGCGTTCGAGGAGACCCCACTGTTCGAGGAGGCGGTGCGCCGGGTGCTGTGGGAGGACTTCGACATCGAGGGCACCGTGGCGGCGATGAGGCGCATCGAGTCCGGCGAGGTCGAGCTCAAGGTCATGGCCCTCACCACCATCGGCCGGGCGGGCCTGCAGCACTCCCGCGAGCTGATCATGCCCCAGCGCGCCGACCACAGCATCCTGATGGCGCTGAAGAAGCGCCTCGAGTCGGAGGTCATGAGCATGTCCTGCCTCAACTGCCAGACCCAGTGGAGGCTGAAGCCCCAGGACGCGCCGGAGCGCATCTCCTGCCCCAAGTGCGGCGGGCAGATGATCGCCGCCCTGCTGCCGTACAACAAGCAGGACATCGGGCTGCTGAAGAAGCCCAAGCCCACGGAGGAGGAGACCAAGGAGATCCGGCGGATGTACAAGAACGCCTCCCTGGTCAGGGAGCACGGCCGCAGGGCCATGGTCACCCTGGCCGGCCGGGGCATCGGGCCGGACACCGCGGCGAGGGTGCTCTCCTCGTTCTACGATGACGAGGACGAGTTCCTGAGGGACATCCTCAGCGCCGAGCTCACCTACGCCCGCACCAAGAGGTTCTGGGACTAGACCCGGCGGAAGGTGTTCCTCACCGCGCCGACGCCGGGGATGGACGCCTCCACCCGGTCCCCGTCGCTCAGCGGGCTGACCCCTTCCGGGGTCCCGGTGGCGATGATGTCGCCCGGCTCGAGGGTCATGAACCTCGAGATGTACGAGACCAGGGCCTCGGGGCCGAAGATCATGTCCCCCGTGTTCCCTTTCTGCCTCATCTCGCCGTTCACCCGCAGCTCGAGGTCGAGGTCATGAAGGTCCTTGACGCTGGAGATGGGCACCGGCCGGGACATCGGGGCGAAGGTGTCCATGCCCTTGGACAGCGTCCAGGGGTTGCCGGCCTTGCGGGCCTTGGCCTGCATGTCCCGGGCGGTGATGTCGTTGAACACGGCGAGGTGGGAGACGTGCGAGAGCGCCTCGCCCTCCGAGACCTTAGTGGCGGTGCGGCCGATGACCAGCGCCAGCTCGACCTCGTGGTCCACGCGCCCCACCGCGCCGGCCTCGATGGTCTCGCCGTCCCCGATGATGGCCGACGATGGCTTGAGAAAGAGCATCGGCTCCTCCGGCTCGGTCGATCTCATCTCCTTGACGTGCGCGCGGTAGTTCTGACCGATGCAGACGATCTTGCCGTGCTGCATGCCGCCGCCTCAGAGGTAGTCGCTGACGGTCTGGAGCTTGAACAGGACCTGCTTTCCCTTCAGGGTCTGATGCACCTTGTCCGCCAGATAGATGGCGTCCTCAACCGTCGCCTTGTTCCCCCACCGGTAGATGAAGTCGTAGCTGCCGGTGGTCGGCTCGAAGCCCAGGCCGTGAAGCGCCTCCATGACCTCTGACGGACGGGAGCCCTCGGTGCTGAAGGTGACTGTGAGATAGGTAATCATCGACGTGTAAACGGAGATGATGAATTTAAAGAATATCTACCAAGGCTCCAGCAGCTTGGCTCTAGGCATGGGTATGGAAAAGAAGAAAGTTATGGGAGCGGCGAAGAATTATCGCGGATTCGTTGGGGGGCTATTGTACGGGGGGTTCTCCCGCTCCCTAATTCCTTGAGTACCCTTGGGGTTATTAAAGGAGGGAGGCGTGGTAATCACAAATGATTACTACCTTAGATATTAATCGACGGATATATCTTCGGGCCCTGTCGCGCTGGCGGGGTCCGCGCCGCCCCCCTTGAACCCCTTGGCCACGATGTATATCTCGGAGCTTTGCGAGCGGGAGGCCTTGGGCGAGTGCAGCTTCACCGAGGTGAAGCTCGAGCGCACGTCCTTGAGGAACGCGTTGATCATGTCCCCCTCGAAGATCTTCATGACCAGCGAGCCTCCCGGCCTCAGCGTCTGCCGGGCGAAGTTAAGGGCGTGGGTGCACAGGTCCACCGACCGGGCGTGATCTATCGAGTAGTTCCCGCTGATGTTGGGGGACATGTCCGAGATGACCACGTCCGCGTTGCCGCCGAGCAGGGAGCGGAGCTCCTCCACCGTCTCCTGCTTGGTGATGTCCCCCTTGATCGTCGACACTCCCTCCAGGGGAGCGATGTGCTGAAGGTCGACCCCCACCACCTTCCCGTTGGGGCCGACGCGCTCCTTGGCGATCTGCAGCCATCCGCCCGGCGCCGCGCCGAGGTCCACCACGGACATCCCTGGCTTGAAGATGTCGAACCTCTCGTTGATCTGATGGAGCTTGAACGACGCGCGGGAGCGGTAGTTGAGCTTCTTGGCCTTCCGGTAATAGAAGTCCTGCCTCCGCTCGTTCAGCCAGCGCTTGCTCATGGTCCGCTCTATTCGCCCCCCGGCCTTAAAGTTTATGTTCTCCCGGGAAAAGGTTTGAAGCCAAGGAGCGAATACAGTAGCGGTCAGCATGTCCTGCAGCAATAAGCCCATGACCTATGCCCAGGCGGGCGTGAACATCGACGCCAAGTCCCAGGCCATAGAGGCCCTCGTGAAGCAGCTCACCTTCCGCCGCTCGGGGAAGGTCAAGATGATCGACCTACCGGGCCAGTTCACCGGGCTCATCGACTTCGGGGACGTGGCGCTCACGCTATGCACCGACGGGGTGGGCACCAAGCTGCTCATCGCCAAGGCCCTCAACAAGTGGGACACCGTGGGCATCGACTGCGTGGCCATGAACGTCAACGACACCATCTGCGTCGGGGCGGAGCCCATCTCCTTCGTCGACTACCTGGCCATCGATAAGCCCGATCCCGCGCTAATGGAGCAGATCGGCGTCGGCCTGAACAAGGGGTGCGAGCTGGCGAACTGCGACCTGGTGGGCGGCGAGGTGGCCGTGCTGCCTGAGATAATGAAGGAGATCGACCTCTCGGGGTCCTGCCTGGGCATGGTGCGAAAGGACCGCATCATCGACGGCTCCAAGGTCGCGGTGGGCGACGCGGTGGTCGGCCTGCCCTCCTCGGGCGTGCACTCCAACGGCCTGACGCTGGCGCGCAGGGTCCTGGAGAGGAACGAGGTGGAATGGGACGAGAAGTTCCCCAAGCTCGGCGGGACCATCGGCATGGAGCTGCTGACCCCCACGGAGATATACGTCCGCAAGGTGCTGGAGATCGTCCGCTCGTGCACGGTCCACGGCATGATCGACGTCACCGGTGGCGGGCTGCGCAACTTCCTCCGCCTGCGCCACGGCGTGGGCATCTCCATAGATGAGCCGATGCCCGTGCCGCCGGTGTTCAAGGTGCTCCAGGACCTCGGCTCGGTGGAGCAGGAGGAGATGTACCAGACCTTCAACATGGGCATGGGGTTCGCCTTGGTGTGTCCGCCCGAGGACGCCAGGAAGGCGGTGTCGGTGTACGGCGAGGGGGCCAGGATCGTCGGCACGGTGGTCGAGGGCGGCGGAGTAGCCGTGCCCTCCCTCGGCCTGAGGTACGAGAGATACTGATCCCCCGTGCCTCGTTTAATCCCCTTCCCGGGGGACGGATCGCCACCGGGGCCCTGGGATCTACGTCCAGATGCAGGCGTTGCTCTCAGATCGCTTACTTCTAATCGGCATCGACCATGATGCTCCCTCCATGATCCGGGGGGATGTCCCGCCTCACCTGGCATCGTTGAGCCGGTAGGCGATCGCGCCCACGACCACGCCCATGGCGGTGCAGGTCTCCAAGGAGAAGCCTCCCGGGGTGATGTCGAGGTGCTTCCGGGTCATCTCGAACACCTCCTTGGGGGCGCCCTTCGGACCGAGGCCGAAGACCACCATGACGCTCTGCCCCCGCTTCAGCGCGCCGACGACATCGTCGAGGGAGACCTTCTTCCCCGGCTCCGGCTTCCTGGTGGTGAGCACGACATCGCCCAGCTGGGGCGGGAACCCCCTGTTGGGGTAGGCGAAGGTCTGGAAGCGGCCCCGGGCGGTCAGCTCCTTGAGGAAGCCTCCGTGCTCGCCGATCGACGTGGTCGTCGCCACCCAGTCGGCGATCTCCTGCGGGGTGGTCAGCTCCGGGGGGAAAGGGAAGCCGAAGGTGGCGAGGTTGAAGTCGAACGCGAGGGCCAACGGCCCGGCCCGCGCCAGCGCCCGTCGGTGGGCCTCCCGGAAGCTCTTGGGATCGTAGGAGTTGTACAGCGCGAGGGTCGGACGGCCTAATCGGGACATGATGCGGTCGACGTCGGAAGCGGCTTGTTCCCTTAAAGCTTGAGGCCGGTGGGCTGAGAAGATTGGTATAAGAAAAAAGAAGGAGGTCCTTGCGGACCCCAGTCGTCTCACATCTCGTCGAGCATCTTGGCCCAGGCGTACCGCTGGCGGGACTTCAGGTCCGCGTTGTGGTAGACGTAGCTGAAGATCAGGGGCACCACGGTGGTCGCCTCGGCGTACACCATCTGCTCGTAGGTCGTCTGCACCTTGCCCCAGGAGGACGCCTCCTTGAGGGTGGAGGAGGAGCACGCGCCGTCGCGCACGTCCGCCACGGTTATCTGCACGGCGTACTGGTGCATGGGGACCTCCACGCCCAGGCACTCCGCGCACACCACGGTGTCCTGCGCGAAGTTCTTGGGGACGCCGCCCCCGATCATGAACAGGCCGGAGGTCTTCGCCGCCATCTTGATCTTGGTGAGCTCGTAGAAGTCCTTCACCGAGTCGATGGAGACGTGGTTCTTGGGGTTGGCGTGCTGGTGCATCACCAGACCGAAGCCGGCGCTGGAGTCCGAGAACGCGGGGCAGAACACCGGGACGTCATGCTTGTAGGCAAGCTCGACCAGCGAGTTCTCCTTCTTGGCGTTCTTGGTGAGCCACCTGCCCATCTCCTGGATGAACTCCCTCGAGGAGTACGGCCGGGGCTCCATGCCGTCGGCGATGGCCTTCACCGTAGCGTCGCACTTCTGGAGCTCCTCCTCGTCGATGTAGGTGTCGTAGATGCGGTCTACGTAGTTTTCCCTGAGCATGTGGTCATCGATGAACGGGGTGCCGTGGTAATGCTTGAAGCCCAGGGCCTCGAAGAAGTCCATGTCCACGATCGAGGCGCCGGTGGCCACCACCGCGTCGATCATGTTGTACTTGATCATGTCGGCATAGACGTTCATGCATCCGCCGGCGCTGGTGCTGCCCGCCAACGTCAGGATGGTGGTGCAGTCCTTGTCCTCCAGCATCATCTTGAAGATATCGGCCGCCCGGGCGGTATCACGTGAAGTGAACGACATCTCACGCATGCTGTCGATGATCGGCGTGGAATCGAACTTGGTCGCGTCTACCTGCTTGACGACTCTCTTCAGGAGATCTTTCTTGTTCATTGGTGTTCACTCGTCTTTTCGACGGGAACGTCGACCGGGCGCCCAGAGGCTCGGTCGAGGTCATAGACCCCCGCCGTGACCGATGTGATGATATCGAGGATATTAAGCTTGTCCTTCACACCTGCAAGAAACCGCTCTGATGTCTTACCTGGCCAGCATCGCCGGTCGTCGGTGCCCGAAGAATCGTTGCTAGGATGTTACTCGGGGTCCTTCCGGGGGCGGGAGCAGATGGCGTAGATGTCCCCGTCGAAAAAGACGTCCAACTCGGGGTGCTCGGCCTGGATCTCCTCGATCTTGCGAAGCACCTCGCGCAGTGTCAAGTCGCTCTTCTTGTCGATCTTGACGTGTATCTGCTTCTCCATGGAAGAACACCTGGTCGTAATGGCCCTTCGAATTGAATACTCCTGTCGGTATATATCTCTTTGTCTCTGACAATCGTAAAATGAAGCATGCTGGCTCGCCTCCCAGGGAACATTTTTCTTTGTTAGATAAAAATGCCCTTTGATATTTTCGCTGACGATTATACAGGGCGAAATGGTTAATAATGCCCAGGTGGGTTCCACGGCCAATTATTATAATTGATGTGGTATTTTGGCTCGGAGAAGGAAGGGCAAGGAAACGAGCCCCCTGCAGGGCGAGGAAGGGTCTACGGCATCGCTTTCCGGTCACGAGGAAGGCGCCGCCGACCAGGCGGAGGAGCTGCGCCGATGGATGGCCGGCGAATCCACCCTTATGGCCTGGCTGGAAGAGGACCCGGCCGAGCACACCACATTCTACAGCGACACCCCTGACGTCCTGGACCTCGACCCCGAGCTCAAGGAGCGCATCGCCCAGTACGAGGCGGAGATCGCCCAGCTCCGCAAGCTCACCGCCGCCGGGGGCGGGGCGGAAGGGGAGGCCAGCGAGGAGAACGCCAGGCTGAGGGCCGAGGTCAACCGGCTGACCAAGGTGAACTCGGAGCTTCGAGATCGCGCGGTGGCTTCCGCGCCGGAGTCGCTGAAGAGCCGCGAGGCCGCGCTCCGGGACAAGGAGAACGACCTAGAGATGAGGGAGCGGGCCCTGGGGATGAACGGGGCGGAGAGCGCCATCATCGTCGAGCGGTACCGGGCCGAGCTGAGCGAGAAGGAGGCCGAGGCCAGGGCCCGCGAGGAGGAGCTGAAGAACCGCGTGCAGCAGCTCGAGGCCGAGCTGAGGACGCGGGAGATAGAGATCAAGCTCCGCGATGACGAGCTGAAGCTGGCCAAGATGTCCAAGCCTGAGGCCAGCAAGGCGATCGACGAGAAGATCAAGGAGTTCCAGGAGAAGGAGAAGAGGATCCTGGAGCTGCAGGAGACGGTCGGCCGCATGAAGGACCTCCTGACCGAGCGGGAGGACGAGCTCAAGGGCCTCAAGGAGATCATCGGGTACAAGGAGCAGGAGCTGTCCCGCCGGGAGGAGGACCTGCTGTTCCGGGAGAAGAAGGTCACCGAGGAGAAGCGCCGCCTGGAGGAGGCCAAGCGCTCCACCGGCGGGCTGGAGGAGGCGGAGCTGAAGAAGCGCCTGGAGGAGCTCAGGGCCGAGGTGGAGAAGAAGGAGCGCGACCTCAAGGCCAAGGAGGAGTACATCCGCAGCAAAGAGGCGGAGCTCCGGAAGCGGGAGATGGGCGCGATAGAGGAGGAGCTCAAGCACAAGGACGAGGAGATAGCGCTGGAGACCGAGGCCGCCAAGGCCAAGACCGGCAACCCCCGCCTGGACGACCTGCTCCTGGGCGGCGTGCCCTTCGGCTCCAACGTCCTGGTCCACGGCCCCCCGTTCGTGGGCAAGGAGACGATGGTGGACCAGTTCATCGCCGAGGGCCTGAAGAAGGGCATCCCCGCGATCTGGGTGACCACGGACAAGACCCCCGCGGACCTCCGCGAGGAGATGAAGCTGGTGCTGCCGGCGTACGAGGACTACGAGGCGCTGGGCCTCGTGAGGTACATCGACTCGTACTCGAGGGGCATGGGCGACACCACCGTCGACAAGTACACCACCTACATAGACCAGCCCACCGCGCACGACCAGATCATGGAAGCGGTGGAGGAGGCGGCCAAGGCGTTCAAGGAGAAGAGCGAGTACTACCGCCTGGCGTTCCGCACCCTGTCCACGCTGATCGCGTACTCCGACCCGACGCAGACCTTCCGCTTCCTAACCCCCTTCTGCGGGCGGCGCAAGAGGGACCGCGCGGTGTCGTTCTACACCATCGAGAAGGGCATGCACGGGGAGCAGGAGATCCAGATGCTGGGCTCGATCATGGACGGGATGATCGACTTCAAGATCGACCAGCTGCGGACCTTCTTCATGGTGCGCGGCGTGACCGACGTGCAGTCGCGCTCGTACATCCGGTACAACGCCACCAGGCACGGGCTGAGCATCGGATCGTTCGCGCTAGATCATATTAAGTAAGATATTTCAATAATAATTAATGAAAAAATATGGGGCTAGGAGTCCCCGTATCAGGCGAACTCCGGCCCCGGGGCGGACCTCGGGGCGGGGGTGGCCTTCTTCTCGACGTTGATGCGGGGCAGCGGGAACGGCGGCGGCAGCCGGATGTCCCTGGCGATGAGCAGGGCGGTGGGGATGCAGTTGGACACCACGACGTTGTGGACGATGTTGGCGTCCTCGTTGGGCATCGAGGAGGTCGTCGTCCACTCCTTGACCAGCGTGTCCACCTCGCCCTCCAGCATGACCGTCCCCTCGATCTTGATGAACCCCATGCCCACGTAGTTGACGGTGAACCGGAACTCCACGGAGGCGGTCCGGTCGGATGCCCGGGTGATCTGGGTGACGGTGCTGTTGTGATCGATCCGTATGTTCGCCATGTGCTCTCCAGGCTTGGAGAAGCGCTTGGCCTCGATGGTGTTGGTCTCGAAACCCACTAGGTTCATGTCTTCGCCCCGCGAGCTATGTCCTGTCCCGCTAATAGAACTTGCCCATGCAACTAACGGTCGCGCGGATGATTGAGAAGTGGAGTGCCGCAGGCCGGACTTGAACCAGCGACTTCAAGATCTTCAGTCTTGCACTCTCCCAGCTGAGTTACTGCGGCGTCGCCAGAGAGTAATCGGCCCGGATATAATAAAGTTTCCCAATCACCGCCGAGAGCGTCCATCCATACCATATTGCGATAATTATTATTGTTTATAATTGTAAGCCAGCTCGAAGGCTTTAAGATGCCCCCGGCGCTTGCTTCGACGAATCGAGGTGTAGATCCTATGGCGGTACCAGTGCGTAGCAGGGCTCTGAGCAGATCGAGCCGGGCAGCCCTTCTCAAGAAGGACCGCCAAGGCGTTGCATCCACCATCGGGACGATCATGGCGCTGCTCGTCTTCCTGGCGTTCATGGCCCTGATCGTCAACTCCTACGTACCGGCCTGGATGCTCGACAACGAGCGCGCGCACATGAACGGGTCGATCGATCAGTTCGGCCAGCTGAAGGGCAAGGTCGACAGCATGATCTCCCAGCAGCTGGTGACCGGGGACTCGTCGATCAACATGTACGCCCCCATGACCATGGGCGCACCGGGGGTGCCGATCTTCGCCTCCCCCACCGCCGGCCTGCTGACCTATAATCCTCATGGCACCGGCTCCTCGGGCCTCAACGTCCAGTTCAACTACACCGGCACGGGGACCGG
>DAVH01000019.1 GCA_002508545.1 Methanomassiliicoccus sp. UBA6 | reverse complement strand
CGGCGACGTTCGAGGTCAACGGAACGCGGTTCGTGGACTCGAACGTCACCGCGGGGATGACCTATACCTACACGGTGAGCCCGCTCAACGGCACCGGGGAGGAGACCGATACCTCGACCGTCAGCGTGACCGTGGCGCAGCAGGGAGGCGCTGGGACCCCCCTCGAGTCACCCACCAACGCTGGCATCTTTGTGCTGGGAGTGATCGGCCTGGTGGTGGCCGGGGTAGGCGCGGCGATGCTCATCATAAGGCGCCGGTGACGGCGCCCTCAAACCCTTTCCATGCTTTCTCCTCTCAGGTCGAAAAGGTTTAACTAGGCCAAGGCAATCACAATGGTCGTTGCCATGATGCCAGGTATGAGAGGTGTGAACCCTCGGCAGATGAAGCAAGCCATGAAGCGCATGGGTATCACCACCGAGGATATCAACGGTGTAGAGGAGGTCGTCATCCGGACCAAGGACAAGGAATACGTCATCAAGAACGCGGCGGTGACGATCATGGAGGTCCAGGGACAGAAGACCTTCCAGGTGGTCGGCGAGGCCTCGGTGTCCCCCAGGACGGCAGCTCCCGCGACCAAGAGCGCGGAGCCCCAGGTGCCCGAGGAGGACATCGAACTGGTGATGTCCCAGACCGGGGCCGAGAGGGAGCAGGCCATCAAGGCCCTCAAGGAGAGCGGCGGACAGCCCGCCGAGGCCATCCTGAAGATCATGTCGGCGTGAGGTAATATGTGCTTAGCGGTTCCAGGTCAGGTCGTCTCCATCGATGGGCATCAGGCCGATGTCGACTTCGGAGGCGTAGTGAGGAAGGTCAACGTGTCCCTGGTGGATGCGATGGTCGGGGAGTGGGTCGTGGTGCATGCCGGCTTCGCCATCGAGAAGATGGACGAGGAGGAGGCCCGGGAGACCCTGAAGCTCTGGTCGGAGATGCTGGACCAGGAAGAAGAGCTTTCCCAGCAGTAGAAAGATAATAAAAGGAAGGGGCGGCCCCCTTCAATACTTTTTCAAGATCTCGGCGAAGAAGCCGGAGTACAGCGGCGCGATCGGGTTGTTCCCGGTCATGCGGTCCTTGACCGACAGCGTGGTCACGTAGGCCTTGGAGTTCTTGGTGAACAGCATGTCGTGGCCGACGCACAGCCCCAGCACGACGTTCAAATGGGTGCCCGCCTCGTTGAGCAGCTCGGCCTGGTAGACGGGGTTGCACACCGACTCCATCTCGCTCTTCATGCAGTCCTCCTTGGGTATGCCGAACTCTCCCTTCTTCATGGAGAAGTTGCGGCATATGACCGAGCAGACCTCGAAGCCCCTGGCCTCTAGGACCTTGGTCAGCTTGATCGCCTCGTCCCTCGCCGCCAGGCAGAAGGCCACGCCGATCTTCTTCCATCCCATCTGGTCAGCGAAGGCCATGATCTCGGAGATGCGCGGCCGTATCGGCGTCACCACGCCGTTGACCGGCTGCAGGGTGCCGCGCTCCACCTTGGCGGCGGTCTGCATGATCTTCTGGGTCTCCGGCTCGTGGTAGCGCTCGATGATCTCCTCGCGCGCTATCTCAGAGACGTTGGTAGGGCAGCTCTTGAACTTTCCTGGTTCGCCGACCTTGCATCCGGCGTCCCCGCACCTGTCGCATCTGGGAAAATCCATCAATTCACCGTGAACGAATCTTTAGGGGAGTTAATATACTCTGTCCCAAAACCGCTGACCTTCGTCAATAGTTAAAAATGAAGGATGGAAGGGGTTTGGACCTAGAGCTTGGAGAGCTGCACCAGCTCGTCCCACTTGCGGTCCACGTTCGCCTGGATCTCGACCACCGTCGAGCTCCACTTGGGGTCCAGGAGGTGCTTGAACCGTCCCTGGGACTTCAGCCAGTCGATGATCGGCCGCCTCTCCATCTTGCCCTCGGCCATGCGCTTGCTTTCGGCGGTGAACCTCCACTTGCCGTTCTCATACTCGTAGAGGGGCCAGATCCCGGTCTCCACCGCCAGCTTGGCGATCTCGATGGTCTGGGCGGACTCGTACCTCCACCCGCGAGGGCAGGGGGAGATGACGTTCAGGAACGCCGGCCCGCCGGCCTCGAAGCCCTTCGAGGCCTTCTCGATGAGGTCCTTCCAGTTGTGCGGGGAGGCCTGCGCGGCGTACGGGAGCTCGTGCGCCGCGATGATCTTGGTGATGTCCTTGGGGAACTCCCGCTTGCCGGGGATGCAGGTCCCCGATGGGCAGGTCGTGGTCGATGCTCCCTTCTGGGTGGCACCGCTCCTCTGGATCCCGGTGTTCATGTACGCCTCGTTGTTCATGCACACGAACAGGAACTGGTGGCCGCGCTCGATAGCGCCGGACAGGGCCTGGAAGCCGATGTCGTAGGTGGCGCCGTCCCCGGCGAAGCAGACGAACCGCATGTCGTCCGTGACCTTGCCCTTCCTCTTGAGCACCCGGTACGCCGCCTCCACCCCAGATATCGTGGCTGCGGTGTTCTCGAAAGCGCTGTGGATCCATGGCACGTTCCAGGACGAGTACGGATAGCCCGAGGTGGAGACCTCGAAGCATCCGGTGGCGTTGGACACGACCACCGGCTTATCGGTGCCCAGCAGCACCTGCTTGGCGACGATGGGCTCGGAGCACCCCGCGCAAAGACGGTGTCCCTCGGTCAGCTTGACCGGCTTGGCCGCCATCTCCTTGATCGATATCATTGCTTCACCCCCAGATAGTTGACGGTCTTGGCCGTTCCGGCCTCCATTTCCCTGAACACGACCTTGAGGTCCTCGACCCCCACGTCCCTACCGCCCAGGCCGTAGACGTAGTTCACGGTCCGGGGGTGGATGCGGTTGTCGAACTCCGCCGAGCGCACGTCGGAGAACAGCGGGCCGACCGCCCCGAAGCTTATGACCCGGTCCAGGACCGCCACCGCCTTCTTGCCCTCGAGGGCCTTGGCGATCTCGGCGTAGGGGAACGGACGGAACAGGCGAACCTTCAGGCACCCGACCTTGTGGCCGTCCTTGCGGAGCTCATCGACAACGGCCTTCAGCGTCCCGGCGGTGGAGCCCATGGACACTGCAACGTACTCGGCGTCATCGACCATGTACTTCTCGATGACGTCATATTTCCGGCCGGTCATCTTCTCGAACTCGGAGGCCACTTCCTTGAACACAGGGAGGACGTTCTTCATCGCCATCGCCTGCTGGTACTTGTGCTCGTAATAGTAATCCGGCATGTCGAAGGGACCGAAGGAGTGAGGGTTCCTCCAATCCAGCAGCGGCTTGACCGGCTTGTACTCCCCGACGAACTTCTTCACCGCCTCGTCCTCCACCGGGCTGAGGGATTCGATGGCATGGGTGACGATGAACCCGTCCAGGCAGTTCATGACCGGCAGGTGTACGTCGGGGTGCTCGGCGATGCGGAACGACATCAGGGAGTTGTCGTAGGCCTCCTGCACGTTCTCGGCGAAGATCTGCACCCAGCCGCTGTCCCTGGCGCCCATGGCGTCGGAGTGGTCGCAGTGGATGTTGATCGGTCCGGAGAGGGCACGGTTGGCCACGGTCATGACGATCGGCAGGCGCATCGACGCGGCGATGTACAGCATCTCCCACATGAACGCCAGGCCGGCCGATGCGGTCGAGGTGACCGAGCGGGCGCCGGCCGCGGCAGCACCGACGCAGATGCTCATGGAGCTGTGCTCCGATTCGCTGCACACGTACTCGGTGTCGACCTCGCCGTCAGCAACGTAGTCCGAGAACGCCTCCACGATGATGGTCTGCGGCGTAATGGGATACGACGCGCAGACGTCGGGGTTGATCTGCTTCCAGGACAGGGCGACCGCCTGGTCCCCGTTGACTGCGATCCTCTTCACTGCTCTCCCTCCTCGACCATGATGATAGCGTCCTTGGGGCACTGGGTGGCGCATATGCCGCACCCCTTGCAATGTGATAGCTTGATACCCTTCATCTCTCCCTTCTCCACTATGATGGAGTTGTCAGGGCAGTACATCCAGCAGACCATGCAGTTGATGCACTTCTCCTTGTCCACCACCGGGCGCCTGGACCTCCAGGACCCGGTCTTGTACTCCTTTGCCGTCCCAGGCTCCATGATGACGGTGATCTTCGCGGACATCAGTCCACCTCCTCGTAGGCGCGCTCGACGCTGAGGACGTTCTTCTCCACGACCTTCTCCGGGAGCTTTCCGCCCAGCTTGTTGCGCAGCTCCTTCTTGATGCTTTCCAGTTCCAGCACGCCGGAGACCTTCACCAGCGCGCCCAGCATGGCGGTGTTGGCCAAGGGCTTGCCGATGGTCTCCAGGGCGATCTTGGTCGCATTGACGGCATGAACGTCCATGTCCGTGGCCAGCGCCCGCCTGAGGCTCTCCTTGCCGTCAGGATAGTTGGCCACCAGCGCGCCTTCCTTCTTCATTCCCTCGAGCACGTTGATGTTGCCGATGAGGGTAGGGTCCAGCACGACAACGTAGTCTGGGAAGTACACCTGACTGTGTACCTTGATGGGGGCCTCGGAAATGCGGGCGAACGCCCGTATGGGTGCCCCCATCCTCTCCGGCCCGAACTCGGGGAAGGCCTTCATGTACTTGCCTTCCTCGAGCGCGGCCCCGGCCAGGATCTCGTTCGCGGTGACAACGCCTTGGCCACCTCTGCCGTGCCATCTAATCTCCATTGTCCTCAACTTAGTCCCTCGCTTGGCTCCGTGTAATCTTGAAAATATATAACCTTACCTAAAAATCGGCTATTTTTAACCCAAATTTCTTCGATTAAACATATAGAGTAGAGAGATATTCGGAAACGATTGAAGGATATCGCAGCGGGGCTACGAAGTAAAGGTCACTGGCCTGCTCGGCAGCCCCTCCTGAACATCCGGACGGCCATGGGCGGCCTCGGGCTTGGCGTTCGGCATAGCCAGCGTTTTCTCGGCCGGCCCGGCGATGTACCGAAAATAATTACATTTAAGACCATTGACTTTATGTTGGCGATGCTCCATGCAATGACAGGAGTCCGACCGGGGATCTACAATGAAACGGATCATGAGCATCAAGGACCTGGGAGTAAATGACATTCCGATCGCAGGCGGCAAGGCCGCGAACCTTGGGGAACTCACTTCTGCGGGCTTCGACGTCCCGCCCGGGTTCGTCCTGACGACCGAGTCATATGATTATTATCTCAAGCACAACAACCTGGCCACGGTGATCGAGAACGCCCTGGCCGATCTCGACGTCTCGTCGGACACCTCCTTGCAGAACGCGTCCGCCAAGATACGCAAGGCATTCGAGGAGGGCGAGATGCCCAAGGACCTCGAGGCTTCCATCCTGGAGATGTACAAGAAGATGGGCAAGGGCAAGTACCCCTTGGTAGCGGTTCGGTCCAGCGCCACCGCCGAGGACCTGCCCACGGCGTCCTTCGCCGGGCAGCAGGACACCTACCTGAACGTGTCCGAGCCGGAGTCCCTGCTGCTAAGCGTGAAGAAGTGCTGGTCCTCGCTGTTCACCCCGCGGGCCATCGCTTACCGGGTCTCCAAGCACTTCGAGCACGACAAGGTCAAGCTGGCGGTAGTGGTCCAGCGCATGGTGAACTCCGACATCTCGGGCATCATGTTCACCATCGACCCCAACTCCGAGCTGCCGCACATCATCATTGAGGCCGGCTACGGCCTGGGAGAGGCTCTGGTAGGGGGCAAGGTGACCCCTGATACCTATGTGGTCGACAAGTTCCACAGCAAGATCCTCAACCGCCGCATATCCAACCAGACATGGAAGCTGGTCCGCGGCGAGAGCGGGGAGTGCATGAAGATGGACGTCCCCGAGGAGCTTGCGAAGAAGCAGAAGATGACCGACGAGCAGATACTCCGCCTCGCGGACGTGGGCAACCAGATCGAGATGCACTACGGAAGGCCGATGGACATCGAGTGGGCCATGGAGGACGGCGAGATGTACATCGTCCAGGCCAGGCCGGTGACGACCTTGAACAACGGCAACGGCAAGGAAGAGAAGAAGGAGGAGAAGCTGGAGGCCGCCCGCAACATCCTCGTCAAGGGGCTGGGAGCAAGCCCGGGCAAGGCCTGCGGACCGGTGCGCATCTACAGCGAGGGCATGAGCCTCGACGTGGTGAGACAGGGCGACGTCCTGGTCACCCAGATGACCACGCCGGACATGGTGCCGGCGATGACCCGGGCGATCGCCATCGTCACTGATGAGGGGGGCATGACCTGCCACGCCGCGATCGTCGCCCGCGAGCTCGGGATCCCGTGCATCGTCGGGGCCAACGAAGCGACCAAGGTGCTCAAGGACGGCATGGGCGTCACCGTGCACGGCCAGATGGGCGTGGTGTACGAAGGCCTGGAGAAGGAGGAGGAAAAGCCGGCAGTAGTGGCCTCGGCCGCGGCGACCGCGGTGGCCACTCCGATCACCGCGACCAAGATCATGGTGAACGTCGGCGTGCCGCAGAAAGCGGAGGAATACGCTCAGCTGCCGGTGCAGGGCGTAGGCCTGATGCGCATCGAGTTCCTCTTCACCTCGTACATCCAGGAGCATCCCTGCGCCCTCATCGAGCAGGGCCGCGAGGACGAGCTGGTGGAGAAGCTGTCCCAGGGCATCGCTATGGTGGCCAAGGCCTTCTACCCGAGGCCGATCATCCTGCGTACCAGCGACTTCAAGACCAACGAGTACCACGACATGAAGGGCGGTGCCAAGTACGAGCCGAAGGAGCAGAACCCCATGATCGGCTGGCGCGGCTGCTCGAGGTACGTGTCCGATTCGTACCGCGCGGCGTTCCTGGCCGAGCTTAAGGCGGTCAAGAAGGCGCGCGACGAGATGGGCCTGAAGAACGTCTGGGTGATGCTGCCGTTCGTCCGCACCGTGGACGAGGTCAAGAAGATCGAGCGGATGATGAACGACGTGGGCCTGTACCGGGGCAACGACTTCAAGCTCTACCTCATGGCCGAGGTGCCGGTCATCATCTTCATGGCCGAGGAGTTCGCCGAAGTGTGCGATGGCTTCTCCATCGGATCGAACGACCTGACGCAGCTCACGATGGGCGCGGACCGCGACTCGGACATCCTGGGCCGCATGGGGTACTTCGACGAGAGGTACCCGGCGATAAAGCGCGCGATCGCCCACCTGATCAAGCACGCCCACGCCAAGGGCGTCCCGGTGGGCATCTGCGGGCAGGCGCCGTCGGTGTACCCGGAGTTCTGCGAGTTCCTGGTCCGCGCGGGCATCGACTCCATCTCCCTGAACGCCGACACCGTGGTGAAGACGATCAACCACGTCGCCGCGGCCGAGCAGCGGATGATCCTGGAGTCGATAAGGAAAAACCTTTAAGAGAAAAGCCGGCGGGCCTTATTTGTTCTCGCCCGCCGGCATCTCATCCTTCAGCAGACGGGTGTAGACCTGCACCAGCGGGTGGTGCGAGGACTGGATGATCTTCACGTCATCGAGGGTGCGCACCCCCAGCTCCTCCGCCGAGCGCTCCATTCCCAGCTCGATCTCGCGGTCGGGCTCCAGGACGAACGCCTGGAACTGCCGGACGCCCATGTCCCGGGCCGCCAATACGCGGTGGTGGCCGTCCACCAGGACATAGTGGCTGTTCTTCTGGATGACGATCAGCGGCTCGACCAGGCCGCGCTTGATCTCGTACTGGCGCCCCCTCAGCTCATCGGCGAAGACCTCGTGCTGGGTCGGCCTGATCATCTCGATGGGGATGACCCTCCGCTTGATGGCGATGCAGACCCCGTGCTTCTTCTCCAGGAAGACCTTGAGCATGTTGATCTTGTTGGGGGTGGCCTTCTCGATGTGCGACCTGATGATGTCGATGTTGGACAGCATCCCGACCGCCACGCCGTTCTCGTCCACCACCGGGACGTTCCTGAGGCCGTAGCGGAAGAGCACACGGGAGGCGTCATCGATGTCCATGTCCGGAGAGACGGTGATGGTGCCGACCTTGATGATGTCCCTGACCTTGTCGTTAGGCCGGTCGATGGCCCGCAGGAGCTCCTTCGCGGTCACGAACCCGATGATGTTGCCGTTCTCGGCCACCGGGAGGCCATGGAACTCCGTCTCGATCAGCTTCTTCCGGGCCTGCTCCACTGTGTAGTCTGGAGGTATGGAAACGACCTCGCGGACCATGTAGTTGCTGACCTTCAGCTTCCCGTCCATTAGCACCCTGCAGGCATATTCAAGGAGGCGCACATAAAGCTGATGCACCTTTCGTACATGCGAAGGGCCTTCGCCCGCCCCGTTACGCGGTGCTCCGGGGCCCAAGGCGTCCCAGTAATCAGGCCGGCTCGCAAACGCATATATAGGACCTACATATTTGGGTGAAAAAGCAAGCCCTGGTAGTGTAGCGGCCTATCATGAAGCCCTGTCGAGGCTTCGACTCGGGTTCAAATCCCGACCAGGGCGCCAATCGTTCTCTTCTATCCTTCAAGCGTACCTGATCAGCTTCTCCACCATCGGAAGGGCCGTCTCTTCTTGCTTCGCGATGACCCGGTCGACCTCGGACAACACTTCCTGGGAGGATTCCACGGCCTCGCGGTCGTGGAGGGCGGCTATGCCCTCGTCCGCCGAGCGCCCGCCTACCAGCTCCGCGAACATCACCGCCCAGCTCCGCCGGGTGGCGTCGATCTCGTACCCGCCGCCCCCGACCACCAGGTACCGGCCGTCGCATACCTCATGGGCGAGGTCGTGCGTCCTGCGCGCGATCTCCGCGTAACCCATGGTGGTCAGGCCGAGGCCGACCAGGGGGTCCTTGTAATGCCCGTCAGTACCGAACTGGTGGATGATGAACTGGGGCTGGTAGGCGCGGAGGGCGGGCAGCACGATGGAGAAGTACGCCTGCTGGTACATCTCGTCGTCGGTGCCTGGCGGCAGCGGGAGGTTGATGTTGTAGCCCCTGCCCTCGTCCACCCCCCGCTCCTCCATGCCTCCGGTACCGGGGAAGAAGCCCCGGCTGTAGCGGTGCAGGGACATGGTGAGCACGTTCTCGGAGTAGAAGATCGACTGGGTGCCGTCGCCGTGGTGGCCGTCGATGTCCACCACCGCGATGCGCTGCAGGCCGTGCTCCCGCTGGAGGTAGCGCACCGCCACCGCGATATCGTTGAAGACGCAGAAGCCGGACGCGGCCTCGGGATGGGCATGGTGCAGCCCGCCGGCGGGATTGAAGGCATGCTCGAACTCCCCGCTCATGATGCCCTCGGCCCCGCGGATGCTCGCACCGACCGCGGCCAGCGCCCCGGTGAACAGCCCGGGGTTCCCCGGGGTATCGCCCTGGTCCAGCAGGCCCCCGGCCAGGCAGATGCGCTCTACCTCCGTCACGAACTCCGGCGGGTGGACCCGGTTCAACCGCTCCATGCTCACCGGCGGAGAGGCGACCACCCTTGCCTCCTTCCCGTCCAGCACTCCCAGCGACTCCAAGGTGTCCATGGCCAATCGCTCCCGTATCGGCTGGAAGGGGTGGCGGGGGCCGAACTGGTAGAGCATGAAGTCGTCATTGTACAGGAACGCCGCGGCACCGGACATGCCTGAAAACTATGGAAGGCCATCGGTCTTAAAGTGTTCTCCAGCTCACTCCCGGTCCTCCCGGAAGGAGCGGATGATAGCCACGCTGTGGGCGCCGATGCGCTCGTCGAAGTACACCGACGCCTCTATCCCGAACACCCGGCGAAGGTTCTCCGGGGTCAGAGCGTCCATCACGTCCCCGGCGGCGACGATCCTGCCCTTCTGCATCAGTATCAGCTTGTCGCAGTACCGTGCCGCGAGAGCGAGGTCGTGGGTGACGAATACGACGATCAAGCGCTCCGTCCTGGCCAGCCCGGTGATCAGGTCCAGGATGTCCAGCTGGTGGTTGACGTCCAGATGCAGGGTGGGCTCGTCCAGCAGCATCACCTTGGGCTTCTGGGCCAGCGCCCGGGCGATGATGACCCTCTGCCGCTCCCCGCCGCTGAGTTGGTCCATCGGCCGGCTGGCGAGGTGCTCGGTGTTGGTCATCTCCATCGCCTGCTGGACTATCTCGAGGTCTCGCTTCGATTCCGACTCGAACCTCTTCATCTCGGGAGTGCGGCCCATCAGCACGATGTCCAGGGCGGTGAACGGGAAGTTGACGTTGGCGCTCTGGGGCACCACCCCCATGCGGGTGGCGATCTCCCGGCGGGTCATGTCCCGGTAGTCGCGGTCGTCGATGAGCACCGTGCCGGCCTTCGGGGCGAGGGAACGGTTCAGGCACTTGAGCAGCGTCGTCTNNATGCAGCCGTTGTTCATCTCGAAGATTTCCTCGTCGGAGTGGGCCACCAGCTCGTTGTCGATGCCCACTTCGCCGAATTCGTTGACGATGACCGCGTAGCGCTTGCCGTGGTTCTCCGACAGGATGCGGTTGAGCAGCGTCGTCTTGCCGGAGCCGTTGGGGCCGAGGATGCCGATGATCTCCCCGTCCTTGGCCTCTAGATCAATACCGGAGAGGACGTCCTTGCTCCCGTAGCTGAAGCACACCCCGTTCACCGACAGCTTCACCCTACCACCCCATGGACTTCTTGCGGGACATCAGCAGGTAGATGAAGAACGGCGCCCCCAGCATGGAGGTGATTATCCCCACAGGCAGTTCGGCCGGGGCGATGATGGTGCGCGCCATGGTGTCCATCCACACCAGGAACAGCGCGCCGCTGATGATGGATGCGGGCAGGAGGATGCGGTGGTCCGGCCCGACCAGGATGCGGACGATGTGCGGTATGATGAGACCGACGAAGCCGATGACCCCGGACACCGAGACGGCGATGGCCGTGACCAGCGATGATGCCAGCAGCAGGACGATCCTGGTGCCGTTGACATTGATGCCCAGGTTCCCGGCCTGCTCCTCCCCGACCATCATGGCGTTGAGGTCCCGTGCCAGGACCATGATGACCGAGCAGCCCAGGACCACGGGAGGCAGGGAGATCAACACCTGGTCCCAGTTCGCCTCGTCGAGGCCGCCCATCATCCAGAAGACCACGCCGGACAGCTGCTCGCCGGCGAAGTACTGCATGGCCGACACCAGCGCGCTGAACAGCGAGCCCACGGCGATGCCGGCCAGCAGCAGGGTCTCCACCGGCACGTACCCGCCCTTGCTCCGGGAGACCGCGTAGACGATGAACAGGGTGACGAACGAGAACACGAAGGCCATCGCCGGGATGGCGAACGCCCCGCTGGTCCAGGAAATGCCGAGCACGATGGCCAGCGAGGCGCCGAAGGCCGCCCCCGAGGATATGCCGAGCACCGAGGGCGAGGCCATGGGATTGCGGAACAATCCCTGCATGGTGGCCCCGGCGATGGCCAGGGACGCTCCGACGATGGCGGCCAGGGCGATCCTGGGCAGCCTCAGGTTCCAGATCACCCATGAATCCCTCTCGCTGCCGCCGCCCGTCAGGGCCGCCAGCACCTGATCGAGGGGGATGCTGATCACCCCCACGCTGAGGCAGACGACGATGGTGGCGAAAAGCGCCAGCACCAGGACTGCCAGTATCGTCATCCAGCGTCCTACCTTGTTCCTCTGGAGTTCAGCTATGTCCTTCGCTGGCATCCGGACCCTCAATCATGTTAACACATATTAGCTAATCCCTTGGCAGGCAGGTCGAAAAAGAGAAGGGGTTTGGCCGCGCTACGCGAACAGCTCGGGATGCAGCCACTTGGCCAGGTTCTCGAGGGCGTCGACGACCCGCGGGCTGGTGGTCAGGGTGGAGCCGTCGATGCGGTAGATGTCATCGTTGGCCACCGCGGTCACCGAGGGCCCCAGCGTTGCCTTCAGGTCGTCGTTGGTCTTGGAGCTCTGGTCCTCGATGATGATTATGTCGGGGTTCTTCTCGACGATGCTCTCCTTCGAGGCCATCCAGTTTCCGGTGCCGTTGTTGAATATGTTGACCCCGCCGGCCATCTCGATGAGGTCGTTGGACATCGTGCCGCTGCCGACCGTCTGCCCGCCCTTGCTCATCAGCTCCAGGTAGACCTTGGGCCTTTCCGATTCCGGCAGGTCCCTCGTCTTTTCGACGATCGCGTCGATCCGGCCCTGCATGTCGGCGACCATGGCATCGGCCTTGGTCTTCTCTCCAATGGCCTCGCCCATCACGGCGATTGTGTGCAGGATGGTGGTCACGTTCTTGGGATAGAACGCCGCCACCTTGACCCCGGCGTTCTCCATGTTGTTGATGAACGTCGAGTACATGTTGAAGTTCCAGATCACGACCAGGTCCGGGTCCTGGGCCATTACCGCCTCTAGGCTGATGGAGCTGGTAGCGCCCAGGCTGGTGATGCTGTCACCCTCGCCCAGAAGGAACTCGGAGGACTTGTCCACGGCCACCACGCGGTCCTTGGCTTCAAGGTCGAACGCGATCTCGGTGAACGCCGAACCCAGGCAGATGATGCGCTGCGGCGCAGCGGTCAGGTTCACCTTCTTGCCGCGGTCGTCCTCGATGGAGATCGCTCCCGCGGTGTCCGCCTTGGTCCCGCCATTGTTCAAGTACAGAACGGCCATTGCCGCGCTGGCGATCACCAGCACGGCGATGACGATCGCTACTGCTATCACTCTCTTGTTCATGTTATCCCCATTGTCACTCTCCGGGAGTACGCTCTCGGATGGTAGGGGAAAGTAGGCAAGCGATAAATATATTCTGCAACCAGGCCGGCGATGACACCCCGGCGAGCGCTCGGTGCTTGACGGGCGGCCATGGGAAAGCTTCTTGAGCTATGTCAACATGCGAGATGATATGCGCAGCGTCCTCCGGGGTAAGATCCACCGCGCCGTGGTCACCCAGGCAGACCCAGACTATGTCGGTAGCATCATCATAGACCAGGCTCTCCTGGATGATGCGGATATTTGGCCAGGGGAGCGTGTTCTGATATCGGATGTCAACAACGGGGCAAGGTTCGAGACCTACGCGGTGTCCGGAGAGCGGGATTCCGGCGTGATCTGCGTGAACGGGGCGGCGGCCCGCCTGGTCCGCGTTGGAGATAAGGTCATCATCATGGCCTTCGAGCTGACCGATCATCCGATCGAGCCGCGCATCGTGCTCGTGGACGAAAAGAACCGCAGGACCAAGATCCTCCGCGCCCCCGGACCGATGACGCCATGAAGCTCAAGGTCTACACCGACGGCGGGTCCAGGGGCAACCCCGGCCCCGCGGCGTACGCGGTGGTCATCACCGACGAGAGCGGGAAGGTCGTCAAGGAGTATGGCCGGTACCTCGGGAGGATGACCAACAACGAGGCGGAGTACAACGGCGCCATCTCCGCGCTGAAGGAGGCGCTCGCGCTCGGCGCCGACGAGGTCGAGGTGTTCAGCGACTCGGAGGTCATGGTCCGCCAGGTGAACGGGGTGTACCGCTGCAAGGCCGCGAACCTGCAGCCGTTCCTGGACGAGGTCCGGGCGCTGAAGGCCCGGTTCAAGCAGGCGACCTTCAAGAACGTTCCCCGTGAGCACCCCATGGTCTCGCGGGCCGATTTTCTGCTCAATCAGGAGCAAGATATCATGAGGTCCCTCCAGCCGAGGGGGAAGCCCAATCCGTGAACCGCCCAGCTCGGAAGAGCGGGGCTTATTGCTTCACATAGGCGGCTTGCGTTCCCGTACAGGGATGCAGCGGTCGCTAAACCCCCCGCTTTCGCGTGACCATTTCGCTTGCATAGAGTTATCCGTCGCGCCCTGCAATAGTGCATCGGTATCCACATGGTGCAGAAGGTTGTCGAGATCGTAGGGGTATCTGCGCAGGGCTTCACCGAGGCCGCCCAGGACGCCGTGACGACGTGCGCGCGCACGGTCCGGGGCATCCAGTGGGCTCGGGTGGCGGAGCTGGAGTGCAAGGTCGAGGGCGACAAGATCGTCGAGTACCGCTCCCTGATGCGCATCTACTTCGACGTGGAAAGCTGAAAAACCCTGTAGCTGCGGAGCGCGATCGCCGTTCCATCGGACGAGCCGACGGGCTATGGATAATCTTTATATAGAAGTGTATTATTGGTAATTCTAGTGCCCGAGGACGGTGGCTCAACTCTCCTCCTATCAAGGAAATTTTTCCTCCGAATCCCCCCACTCAACACCGTCCTCGGGCATTTCTTATAATCTCTGCCTTGGCGGAGTTCTGCATCATCTACCGAGCCTTCGCATAGATTTGCAAGAAGCCCGGCCAAGCGTGTATTCCGGTCGTTAAAGGCCATACTGACGCCGAGAGCTGGCCAGGATTCATCTTTGATTAGGAGACGGCCGAAGCGCTCTCCGAGTTGCTCGCTCCCCCGCTTTCGCAGGGAACCGCTCGCACAGGTTAGCACGCGATCGACGAGAGTATCTCCTCGATGGGTACTAGCTTCTGCTCGCCGGTGGACATGTCCCTCACCGCCACCGAGCCCTGGGCCAGCTCCTTCTCGCCGACGATCACGGCCTGCCGGGCGTTGATGGCCGCGGCGTACTTGAAGTTCTTGGATATGCTGCGGCCCATGAGGTCGACCTCCGTTATCCTCCCTGCCTGGCGGAGCTTGGCGGCTATGCGGAACGCCTCCCCCTTCGTCTTCTCGTTGACCGGGATGACGTAGACATCGACATGATGCTGCGGCGCGGAGTAACCTTCCCTTTCCAGGGCGAGCAGCGTGCGGTCGAACCCGATGCCGAAGCCAGTGGAGAATGTCTTCTCGCCGCCGAACAGCTCGGTCAGGGAGTACGAGCCTCCTCCGCAGATCTGCTTCTCCGCTCCCAGGACGGGGGCGTCCATCTCGAAGACCATGCCGGTGTAGTAGTCTAGGCCGCGCACCACGCCCAGATCGACCTCGACGTTGGTGAACCCGTACTCGGAGAGTATGCGGAAGACCGCCTCCAGGTGGTCCCTGGCATCTCCGCTGATCTTGTCCAGCACCTCGATCGGGCCGCTGGTCCGCGTGACGTCGATGACTTTCTCGATGTCCTCCGGGGACATGCCGGCCTCGGTCATCCGCGCTCTCGCTTCCTCGTACTCCTTCTTGTCCAGCTTCTGGAGGATGGGCGGGGCCTTGGTCGAATCGATGCCAGCTTGCGCCAACATGCCCCGCAGCACGCCGATGTGCCCTATCCGGATGTTGTACTCCTTCAGCCCCACGCGCCTCATGATCGAGGCGGCGAGGGCGATGACCTCGGCGTCCGATTCCGGCCCGGGGTTGCCGATGAGCTCCGCTCCGAACTGGTAGAACTCGCGGAAGCGCCCGGATTGCGGACGCTCGTACCGGAAGCACTGCCCGAAGTAGAACATCTTCAGCGGGCGCGGATAGTTGGTGAGCTCGTTGACGAAGAAGCGCATCACCGGGGCGGTCAGCTCCGGGCGGAGGGAGATCTCCCGGCCTCCCTTGTCCTGGAAGGCGTAGATCTCCTCGACCACGTTGGGACCGGACTTCAGGGTGAACAGCTCGGTATGCTCGAAGATGGGCGTGGATACCTCGCGGAAGCCGAACAGCGCGGCCTCCCGGCGCATGATGTTCTCGAGGTGCCTCCTCTTCTCCATCTCCTCTGGACCGAAGTCTCGGGTCCCCCGGGGCCTTTGGATCATCGCCGCCAAGATGGGATGGCGTTATAAAATCATTTCTTACCGGCATCCAGGCCAGGGCGGAAGCGATATACTCCCGGCGCCCGATATGGTCGCGAGAACATGAGCGAGGGATCGTCGAGGGAAGGTGCCGGCCCGGAGAGCAGGAGCGATGGAGAGCTGATCATTTCACGGCCGCCGGAGGTGAAAGTGATCATGGTCGCGGAGACGCCGTCCCCCGGCCTCATGACCATCTACCGCGCCTGCCGGACCTTCGATGACGAGTCGGCCCGCCGCATGGTCTTCGCCGCCGGGGAGCCCGGGCGCCTGCTGGTGAGGGCGCAGCACTTCCTCAGGGAGATGCACGACGCGCAGGAGGAGGAGAAGATGAGGCAGCTGTACAATCTGTTCCACTACGGCCACCTGCTGTACCTCAACCCCCGCCCCGGGGACGACCACAACGCCGCCCAGGCCCAGGAGGCGGCCCGGAGGGAGATGGACGCGATGCTCGACGCCGGCGTCCAGGCGATCGTGGTCTTCGGGGAGCTGGCGAAGAACTGGGTCCGCACCAACTTCCCGCCCGAGGGCCTGATGATCGTCTTCCTGCCCCAGCCTTCGAACCACATATCCTCATGGTTTCCCTCGTTCCTGGAGCGCACCGCTCGGGAGAGGGGCAGCGACGCCCTGGCGGTGCGAGACTCGATGGCGGTGCAGATCGACAAGCTGATCAGGCTGTGCTCCGACCTCTAGGCGGAGGAGCGCAGCGCCTGGTCCAGGTCCTCCTTCAGGTCCTCGACGTCCTCGATGCCGACGGACAGTCGGAGCAGCGGGTCCCTGATGCCCAGCCGGGCCCGCTCCTCGGGCGGCAAAGCGGCGTGGGATGAGTTGAGGGGCATGCTGACCAGGCTCTCCACCCCTCCCAGGCTCGTTGCCATCTTCACCAGCTTCATCGAGGCCATGGCCCGCTCGGCCTCCCTCCTTCCTCCCTTGACCTCGAAGCTGAGCATGCCCCCGAAGCCGGACATCAGCCTCGTGGCCAGGGAATGCTGGGGATGAGACTCCAGCCCGGGGTAGTGCACGCCGTCCACCCGGGGATGGTCCTCCAGGTACTCGGCGATGGCCATGCCGTTCTGGTTGTGGCACCTCATGCGGAGGGCGAGGGTCTTCATCCCCCGCTCCAGCAGGAACGCCGGCAGGGGGTCCATGGCGCCGCCCAGCACGATCCTCTTCCGGGCCACCGGCTCGAGGTCCAGGCCGTCGGTGATCACCGCCCCGGCGAGGAGGTCGGAGTGCCCGCCGAGGTACTTGGTCCCGCTCTCCATGACCAGGTCCGCTCCCTTCTCCAGCGGCCGCTGGTTGATGGGCGTGGCGAAGGTGTTGTCGATGAAGACCATCGCGCCCTGCTCGTGGGCGGCCTTGATGATCTCGGGATAGTCGACCAGCTTCAGCAGGGGGTTGGTCGGCGACTCCAGCCACACCACCTTCGTGCCGGGGACGATGGCCTCGATGAACGCCCCGGTGTCGGCGGTGGGGGCGAATTGGACGTCGATGCCCAGGGAGGTGAGGTGATACCTCATGAGGTTGTACGAGCCGCCGTAGATGTCCTCCTGGGAGACCAGCCGGTCGCCGGAGCGCAGGAAGGTCAGGAGGGCGGTGGAGGTGGCGGCCATGCCGGTGGCGAACAGGAGGCAGCGCTTGCCCGATTCCAGCTCGGCGATCTTGCGCTCGGCGGCGGCCACCGTGGGGTTGCCGTACCGGGTGTAGATGAACGAGCCGTCCGGGACCTCGCCGTCCCAGGTGCGGCGGTCCCCCGTCGGGAAGAAGAAGGTGGACGACTGGTAGATGGGCGTGTTGACCGCGCCCGTCGCCTTGTCAAGATGCTCTCCCGCATGCACGGAGATCGTGGACCGACCTTTGGAGCCTTTCATGATGACCACGCCGGGTAGATGGTCATGGCCAAGATAGAGCTTTTCTCAGTCCCCGCCGCGCTTCACCACGATGGTGACGATGTCCCCGTCCATCAGGCGGTGGTCCTCGCCCACGGTCTGCCCTGGGAACTTGGCGCTCTTGCCCCACACGATGGCGTACCGGAAGTTCTTGCGGAAGTTACGGTGGATGCGGTCGCACAGGTCGCCGATGGTCGATCCGTTAAGGATGACCATGGGCTCCTTCATGTCCGCCTCCTGGCCCTGGGGCTTCAGGAACACGTGGATGAAATCCAGCTTCCTGTAGATCTCCTCCTTGAGCTCGTCCAGCCCGATCTCCTTGTTCGCCGCCACGTAGACCGGGTTCCAGGGCTTCATCTTCTCCTTGACCTTGCTCAGGTGGCTCTCGTCCACCAGGTCGATCTTGTTGACCACCGCCGCCGATCTAAGGTACACCCGGTTGCCGGTCAGCACGTCGATCAGCTGCTCCTGGTCCACGTCCTCGCGGATGATGACCTCGGCGTTCACGTAGCCGTACGCGGCGACCATGTTCGCGGCGATCTCCGGAGTGATCTTGGTCAGCGGCACCGTGGGCTTGACCTCGATCCCGCCCCGGTCGGTCTTGGTGATGACCACGTTGGGCGGATGGGTGTTCAGCCGGATGCCGGTGTTGTACAGCTCGTTGACCAGGACGTCGATGTTGGTGTCGTAGACGTCGATGACGAACAGGATCAGGTCGGAGGTCCGCACGACCGCCAGCACCTCCCTTCCCCGGCCCTTACCCCGGGACGCGTCCCGTATCAGGCCAGGCATGTCCAGGATCTGGATCTTGGCGAACTTGTAGTACATGATGCCGGGGATGACGTCCAGCGTGGTGAACGCGTAGGCGGCGACCTCGCTCTTGGCCCCGGTGAGCTTGTTGAGCAGGGTGGACTTCCCGACCGAGGGAAAGCCGACCAGCGCCACGGTGGCGTTGCCCGACTTCTTGACCGAGTACCCCTGCCCCCCGCCTCCGGACGCGGCCCGGCGCTTCTCCTGCTCCATCTTCAGCCGGGCGATCTTGGCCTTGAGAAGACCTATGTGGCCCTCGGTCTTCTTGTTCTTCTGCGTCTTGAGGATCTCGTCCTCGATCGCCTTGATCTGCTCTTCGATGGTAAGGGCCAATGGTTCACCGGTCTTGGATTTGGGTTCCCGCCTTACTTGACAATGCCGTATGTAAAAGTTCCGGTCTGGTGATGAGCGCGCGGCGCCCGCCGGAGCGGACGAAATCGATGGCCGCCTCCACCTTGGGGCCCATCGAGCCTGGCGGGAAGTGCCCCTCTCGGAGGTGCCTCTCGGCCTCGTCCGTGGTGATCTCGCGAAGCGGCCTCTCCCTCGGCGTGCCGTGGTCCAGGTACGCGCCGTCCACATCGGTCAGCATGATCAGCTCGTCCGCCTGAATGCCCTTGGCCAGGCAGGCCGAGGCGAGGTCCTTGTCCACCACCGCCTCCACCCCCACGAGGCGCCCGCCGCGCCTCACCACCGGGATGCCCCCGCCTCCGGCGGCGATGACCAGGTCGCTGCCGCCGCCGACCAGCCGGGATATGGGCCCCGCCTCCACGATGCCGATCGGGCGGGGAGAGGGGACGACGCGGCGCCACCCTCCGCGGGCGCGGTCCTCCCTCATCGCCCATCCCTTGGTCCGCTCCAGCGTCCGGGCCTCGACCGCGGTATAGTACGGGCCGATGGGCTTGGACGGCGCGGAGAAGGCGGCGTCGCTCTCGTCGACGATCGCCCTGGTGAGCATGCAAGGGACCGTCCGCTCGAGACCGCGTGCCTCCAGCTCCTCGGTCATGGACTGCTGGAACAGGTAGCCCACGAGGCCCTGGGATTCCGCCACGCAAACGTCCAGGGGCATCGGCGGGATCTCATCCTTGGCCGCCTCGTTCTGCAGCAGGATGTCACCGACCTGAGGGCCGTTGCCGTGGCTAAGCGTGACGCCGTAGCCCTCGTGGACCATCAAGGCGATGTGCCGACACGTGTTCCTCAGGTTCTCCATCTGATTCTCCATGGTCGGGAGCTGTCCCTTCCTCAGGATGGCGTTCCCGCCGATGGCCACGACCGCGGTCGTCATGAGCTTACAGGCTTCCATCGTCCCGGCGATTGAAATAGGTTGTCCTGCCGATAGATTATAAACCCATATGGTATTGTGAGGGGACAATGTCAGCGCTTGACGACCTGAAGGGTCGGTTTCTCAAGTTCCGTACCAACAAGTATGCGGTCTATGTCGGGCTCGCCCTGACCTTTGTCGTATGCACATTGCTGCTCCTCTACTCATCATACCTGCTCTGCTTCGGCTTCCTGCTGGTGGCTTTGGCCGGTTACTACATCCCCGTCCTCTTCGGCATGAAGTCCAAGAAGAAACTGGCGGTGTGGGGGCTGGTGCTCATCATCCTGCTAACCATTCCGTACACCCTGACCATCGTCGACCAGCAGAAGAACGATGAGAATATCAAGCTCAGCAGTCCCGACGGCTCTATGACCAACGGCACGGTCACGCCGTTCTACGGTAATGCTTCCACCGTCCACGTGTTCAGCGTAGAGGTGAACAACGATACCTACTCCAACATCAGGGTCGTCGTCTATGACGTGCAGAGCGGCAGCAGCACCCCCATCGTCAACGAAACGATGAGCAATGCCACATCGAACGTGGGCACGCTGTTCACCTACGAGACCACGCTGGCCGACCAGACCAGCTATTACTACTATTTCGCCGCCGACACTCCCGAGGGCATTAGGACCACCAGCACCCTCAACTATGGTCCGCTGCATGTCGATGACGCCGGCCTGTACGCCTACTGGTTCCCCCTGGCACTCATCTCCCTGTTCGTGCAGATCGGGTTGTTCTACTTCCTCCTGCTGATCATGGGCTTCTGGATGGACCGCACCAGGCAGCGGCAGGCGGAGATGATGAAACAGCGCGGACCGAACGTGACGCTGCCTCCGGCCAAGGGGGGCAAGGAGGAGAAGTTCATCTGCTCCGAGTGCGGGGCCGAGGTACCTTCCTCCGCCGACCGCTGCCCCCAGTGCGGGGAGCGATTCGATGAGCCCGCGGAAGAGGCGAGGTCCAAGGAAAAGAAGGACGAGTTCGTCTGCACCGAGTGCGGGGCGACCGTCGACGAGAAGGCCAAGACCTGCTGGAACTGCGGGAAGGAGTTCGAGAACTGATACCTTTTTCGGACACCCGCAGTGAAACCTTTTAAAACCCCTTCACTTTGAGGTTGTGGGATGCCCTCTAATACTGCTCAGAAACTAGCCAAAGGCCAGAAGGAGATCTCGGTCTCCGAGTTCTTCGAGAAGAACCGCCAGATCCTGGGGTTCGATTCGCCGGTGAAGTCGCTCATCATGGGCGTCAAGGAGGCGGTCGACAACGCCCTCGACGCCTGCGAGGAAGCTCAGATACTCCCGGAGGTGGTGGTCAAGATCGACAAGATCGACCAGAAGGAGTACCGGGTGACCGTGGAGGATAACGGCCCGGGGATCGTGTCCACTTCCATGCCCAACGTCTTCGGCCGCCTGCTGTACGGCTCGAGGTTCCACGCGGTGAGGCAGTCCCGGGGGCAGCAGGGCATCGGGATCTCCGCGACCATCATGTACGGGCAGATCACCACCGGGAAGGCGGCCACCGCCCGCTCCAAGGTCGAGGGGGCCGAGGCCGCGAAGGAGATCGACATCATCATCGACACCAAGAAGAACGCGCCCATCCTCCTGCGCGAGGACTACGTGCCGTGGAACGAGAAGGAGCACGGCACCCGGGTGGAGTTCTACATGAACGGGAGGTACGTCACTGGCAAGCAGTCGGTGCTCGAGTACCTGCGGCAGACCGCGATCGTGAACCCGCACGCCACCATCACGTTCATCGATCCGGAGGGCAAGCGCTTCAACTTCGAGAGGGCGACCGAGCAGATGCCCCCGCTCTCCAAGGAGATCAAGCCGCACCCCGACGGCATCGAGCTGGGCACCCTGATGAACATGATCAAGGCGACCAAGGAGAGGAACCTGGCCAAGTTCCTGCAGAACGACTTCAACCGCATCTCCGAGCGGGTGGCCAGGGAGATCTGTACCGCCGCGGCCCTGCCCGAGACCACGAGGCCGTCGAACCTCACTCTGGAATCGTCCAAGCAGCTGCTGGAGGGCATCGGGAAGGTCAAGATCATGGCCCCCCAGGTCGACTGTCTATCGCCCATCGGGGGCAACCTTATCCGTAAGGGCCTGAAGCACGTGCTCATGGACGTCAAGCCGGAGTTCTACGCGCCGCCCGTCAGCAGGGAGCCCAAGGTCCACACCGGGAACCCGTTCCTGGTGGAGGTCGGCATCGTGTACGGCGGCGACCTGCCGTCGGACCAGCCGGTGCAGATCCTCAGGTTCGCCAACCGCGTGCCGCTGCTGTACCAGCAGGGCGCGTGCGTGGTGACCAAGGCGATCGAGAGCACCGACTGGAGGCGCTACGGGCTGGAGCAAAGGGGAGGTTCGGGCATACCGTTCGGCCCCGCCATCATCCTGGTGCACGTGGCGTCCACCAAGATACCCTTCACCTCGGAGGCCAAGGAGGCCATCGCCTCCGTGCCCGCCATCCAGGAGGAGATCTCGCTGGCGCTGAAGGCCTGCGGTCGGAGCCTGAAGACGCACCTCAACAAGAAGGAGCGGAAGTCGAAGACGCGCTCCAAGTTCGAGATCGTGCAGGTCATCATCCCCCTGATGGCCGAGAAGACCGCCAAGATCGTGGGGAAGCCCGTGCCCGATCTCCGCGGCACCTTGACCAAGATCATGAACGTGGTGTGGATCGACGACTCGGTCACCTACGAGAAGAAGCGCCACCGGGTGAAGGTGCAGATCTACAACTACACGCCGAAGCAGCAGAGGTTCAAGGTGCACACGGTCCTGCCGAAGGGCTGCCTGGACCTCGGGTCGTGCAGCCTCCAGCCCTCGGAGGTCAAGGAGGACGAGAAGATCACCTGGCAGTTGCCGAAGATCGCCTCCACCGACCTGTACGAGCTGAGCTTCGACCTGAAGGGCCTGGACCAGGACGCTTACTCCGAGACGGAAGTGTACGTCTCGGGCATCAACCCCGTGGACGTCATGGGCGCTGACCCGCTGCCCGGCGACTGGGACCTCGAGGGCGTGAACTTCACCGAGGTCGAGGCGCCGGTGGCGGAGAAGGCAGAGGACGAGGAGGACGAGCCGGACTACGACGAATCGGGAGAGGAGCTGAATGATGAGTAATCAACGCAACACTGAGGCCATAAAGCGGCTCTATTCCATATCCGAGTCGATCTACGACCAGCTGGACAAGGGGCAGGTGCCCAAGATGGTCCTGCCCCTGAGGACCAAGGCCAACATCAAGTTCGACACCCGCAGCAACGTCTGGAAGTACGGCAACCTCAAGGGGGCCCGCTCCGCCAAGAAGGTCAAGGGTGCCATGATGCTGCTCCGGACCTCGTACATGCTGGAGCTCATCCAGGACATGATCGAGACGAACAAGTCCTCGACGCTCAGAGAGGCGTACTACATCTCCGAGGGGTGGGGGAAGGCCAAGTTCCACTCCCAGGACGAGTCGAACCTCCTTGCCGAGGACCTGGAGATCGTCACCCAGTGCCTGAGGGAGGACTTCAAGCTCCGTCCCGAGGAGGACGGGGCAAGGGTCATGGGGGACATCAACATCGTGGAGACGGACCGCAAGGGCAAGCGGAAGGCGATGAACTGCCGCGACGACGTCGGCGACTCCGGATATGGCATCCCGTACAACGTGGAGAAGGAGAAGATCGAGCTGAAGAGCTCCTCGGCGAAGTTCGTGGTGGCCATCGAGACCGGCGGTATGTTCGACCGGCTGGTGGAGAACCGCTTCGACGAGAACTTCAATGCCCTGCTCGTTCACCTCAAGGGGCAGCCGGCCCGGTCCACCAGGAGGTTCATCAAGAGGCTCAACGAGGAGCTGCACCTCCCGGTCATCGTGTTCACCGACGGTGACCCGTGGTCGTTCCGCATTTACGCTTCCGTTGCGTACGGCGCCATCAAGACCGCGCACCTCTCCGAGTACCTGGCGACTCCGACGGCGGAGTACATCGGCATCACCGCCTCGGACATCGAGAACTACAACCTTCCGACGGACAAGCTCTCGGACATGGACGTGCGGGCGCTGAACGCCGAGCTGAAGGACCCCAGGTTCAACACCGACTTCTGGAAGGGCGAGATCGACCTCATGCTGAAGCTCGGCCGGAAGGCCGAACAGCAGGGGCTGGCCAAGTACGGCCTGGACTATGTCACCGATACCTACCTGCCGGACAAGCTCAACGAGCTCGGGCTGATGAAGAAGTAGGCCCGGTGACTCGGCCCTCACCGACCGGCGCGGCCTATCGCGCTCGTCCCTTTATCGGTGAGAGCGTAGGTCGCGGTCCTCTCTTCCGGGGGGGGGCGCCCCGGTCCGTTATATTACTGTGCTCCCTCTCTGATCCTGCGGAGCACGAAGTCCCGGTCCAAGGTCGAGAGGAAGAAGCCGAGCCTCGGGCCCTGCCTCTGGTCGCAGAAGATGCGGTACAGGGTCTGGAACCCGCCCCGGGCGCCGATGGTCGCCGCTTTGGCGCAACCGTACATGGCATCGTGGATCTTCTCGCCCTTCCACTCCACGCCCTCTATCGCCACCAGGAGGTCCCGGAGGAACTGCTTCTCCTGTTCCGTGAGCTCGCAGGCGGGCATGGTTTTGCAGACCGCGAATTTAACCTCGTCCGGAGCGAAGGAGTCCAGCCAGTAGCGGACGCAGTCCACCCTCTGCTTCAGGATCCCCATGTCCTCCGGGGAGACGGAGTCGTCCACTGCGCCCATTCGCCTCAGCACCGACAGCACGCCCTCGAACCCGTCAGTGATCTGGACGAGCGATACCAAGTGACGATACGGCACCTGCAGGGGCAGCTTGGAGCGCGGGCCCTCGGGCTGCGACAGCTCGTAGGCGCGCAGCAGGTCCTTGTCCCTCTCCTCGCATCCTCCGCAGTAGTACATGTTCTCCACCCGGTCGTACTCATCGACCATGTCCAGGATGCCCAGGCCGGCGTCGTAGTCGATGTGCCGGTTGGGATTCACGCGGAGAATGATGTAGTTCATCACCGACGCCGGGGTGATGCGCAGCGCGTCCACGCCGGTAACCGTGGAACCGGTGGACTTGTGCATCTGGCCCTTGCCCTTCAGCTGCACGAACTCGTAGGGGATCGGATGCGGGGGATCGATGCCGAAGACCTCCTTCGCGAGGCGGACACCGGTGTCGTACGAGCCTCCCGCGGCGGCGTGGTCCTTGCCGAACGGCTCGCAGGTGACGCCGAAGACCTTCCACTTGGCGGCCCACTCGACCCGCCAGGGCATCTTACCGTCCGCCTTGCGGATATCTGCCTTCCCGGAATAACCGCAGGCGCAGGTGTACGAAACGTACGGGAACTCGTATCCTTCCACCTTGGCCTGGGTCAGGCGACCGCAGTTCTCGCACCTGGGAGTGTACGGATAGAAGTTCTTGGGGACGTCCCTTCCAGACACTTCCTTGAGGATCTGCATCACCAGGTCCTTCTTGGTGATGGCGGTGTCGATGACCTCGGCGAACTTGCCCTGCTCGTACTGCTCGTGGGTCCACAGAACGTCGCAGTGAATGCCCAGCTCCTTGATCGAGTCGAGGAACGGCTGGATGTAATGCTGGGCATAGCTCTTGTGCTCCCCGCAGGGGCAGGGGATGTATGCCAGGGGGCGGCCGACCTCGGCCTCGAAGCTCTCCGGCAGGAACGGGTACCTCTTGCGAAGCGGGTCCCAGGAGTCGACGAGGTAGATCATGCGGACGTTCGCCTCCTTCTTGGCGAGAGCCTTCCTTACCGCCTCCGCGGTGATCGCCTCCCTCAGCGTGCCCACGTGCAGGGTGCCCGACGGAGTGATGCCGGTGTTGATGAGATGGGTCTTTCCCTTTTCCAGAAGAGCGTTAGCCTCAACGTCTGCCCAGTGCATGATATCTACATACCGCCTAATTACAGCGCTCTAAATAAAGTAATCCGTGGCTCGGGCATGGGCGGTGCGCCAACAAATGTGAAGGAACTGGGGAAAATGGCATAACCCCCTTGAGACTTAGTAAGTGTTTATGTCGACCCATCCGATGATCAAGAACATAGCGATAATGAGGGCCAAGGAGCTCCAGGAGCACTGCCCGGAAGGATTGGTGACCCAGGAGCTGCTTGAGGACCGGGCGATCGTATCGGTGCGATTGCACGATAGGATCCTAGAGACCGACTTCATCGAATCGAAGCGGTCGATCATGCATCCGAGGAGGTGCAACGAGTACTACGACGTGCTGGGGCAGGGAATCAAGCTCGGCATCATTGTACCGCGGAAGGACGTCGAGCAGGAGAAGTCCATGCTCAAGCGGATCAAGGGGCCGGACCGGCTGGTGGTAATCGGCTACGATGAGGAGCTGGGATATCGTCCCGTGCTCGTCTGAAGCTAACCTCAAAATATTTAATACATCGAGCGTTTCTGAAGGCTCGAGCATATGCCCCCAAAGAGCAAGAAGAGCACGGGATTCCAGTCCGCTGCCGGCCTGATCCGATACTTTGACACTGAGGCCGAGAAGGGACCGGTGTTTAAGCCCTGGTACGTCGTGGGCGCCATCATCGCCCTGGTCGTCATCGTGTCCTTGGCCAAGGTCATCTGGCCGATGTGACCTGCCTGACCGATACCAAGAATCGGCGCGTGTGTTTTACGTAATAGTGCAGGTCCGCCTCCCTTGCGATCAGTCCGCTAGCGAGCAGGGTGGTCGAGGAGATCGGCGCGCCGCCCCGCCCCGGCAGGCGGAGCTTTCCGCAAAATCTATCATGTCCTCCGAAGAGGCCTTGCATGATGCCAGTCAAGCGTGGACCCCGGTCCCGCCGGACCTTACGCGATCGGAGGACCCTCGCTCGGAGAGATGATCGAAAGTGCACTACACGATGCTCGGTCCCCCGCTTTCGCAGGGGACTTCCCGCACGCATAAAGTTAAATCGCAGATGGATGGTCCCCAGGCTGAGTGAGCAAAATGACAATGTGGAAGGAACTGCCGGTAGGTAGGGACCCCCCTAACATCATCAATGTTATCGTGGAGACCCCGAAGGGCAGCAAGAACAAGTATGAAGTATCCAAGGACTATGACGCGATCGTGCTGGACCGCGTGTTGCACTCCAGCGTGGTCTTCCCGCTCGAGTACGGGATGGTCCCCCGGACGTTCTACGAGGACGGGGACGCCATCGACGCCATGGTCGTCATGTCCGAACCCACTTTCACCGGCTGCATCGTCGAAGCGAGGCCCATCGGCGTCCTGCGCATGAGGGATGAGAAGGGAGCTGACGACAAGGTCCTGTGCGCCGCGACCAGGGACCCCCGGAACCGGGAATACCACGACCTCAGCGACCTGCCTACCCACTACCTCGAGGAGATCGCGGAGTTCTTCCGGACCTACAAGCGCCTCGAGGAGGGTAAGAACACCGAGGTCCTCGGCTGGGAAGGGAAGAAGTCGGGGCTGGAGTGCATCCTCAACGGGATGGACCTGTTCAAGCGCAATTTTGAATAAAAAAAGTACGGGCGAGGGGAGCCCCTCGCCTACTCATTCTCTTTGCGGCGGACCTCCTTGTACCTCCGCTCCTCCCCCTCGGGGTACTCCCGGGTGGTGGATTCTTTCTGGACCGTCTCGTGCTCCCTGCGCGGGACCTCCCTTTCCTCGATCCTGCCCCGCTCCACCTCAGAGGTCTCGCGGTACTCCATGCCCTCGCGCCTCTCCTCGGACTCGCCCATTCCCCTCTTGAGGCCGGAGCTCATTCCCTTGGCCACGGAGATGGTCTTCCGAAGCACTTTTCCGATGGTCTCGCCGGCGCGGGCGGCCACGTCCTCGGCCCGGTTGCTCTCGCCGAACTCCCTGGCCTTCTCGGTGACCATGTGAGACACATCCTTCCCCCTGGAAACGGCGGTAGAGGTCACCTGCTCTCTTCCTTCGGACGTCCCCAGTCTCTCGGAGACCGCGCGGGTCGCTCCCTTGGCCGTGGTCGTAACGCCAGCGGCCATCCCCTTGACCCGCTCCGTGGGCGCTTGGCGCGAGGGGGCCTCCTCCCGGCCGTATTCGGCAGGGGGCTGTGCGGGAGGGTGACCGGTCGGTTCAGGCCCCGAGGTGAAGGACTCGCCGGTCGACGCCCGCTCCAGAGGAGGCTGGTCAAGCCGATACATGCTGCCAGTTCCTGCACGATAGGTCCTCTCGGACGGCTCCATCCGCTCTCTCCTTTCGGCGCCTATCTCCCGTGGTCCTGAGGTGAAGGACTCGCCGGTGGAGGCCCTCTCCAGTGGCGGGCCGTGCAGCTTGTATGAGCTGCCGGTGCCTGCCGGGTATGTCCTCTCGTACACGACCCTCTTTTCTCCAGCTTCCCTCTCGGGTATTGCCGGTCCAGAAGTGAAGTATTCTCCGCTGGAGGCGCGCTCGAGCCTGGGCGCCTGCTCGTACCTTTCCCGCTCGGCCTCTCTCCGTTCTGTCATTCTGCTGACGCTCGGGCCGGAGGTGAAGGATTCACCACTGGATGCTCGCTCCAGTCTCTCACCCCGCTCGTGCATCCTTTGCGCGCCCGCGAGGGTGGGAGGCTGCTCATACCTTACCCGCTCGACCACTCTCTGCTCGGGCATTCTGCTGACGCTAGGGCCGGAGGTGAACGACTCTCCGCTCGATGCTCGTTCCAGCCTCTCTCCCCGCTCGTGCATCCTCTGCTCGCCTGCGAGGGTGGGCGCCTGCTCATACCTCATCCGTTCTCTCTCCTCCTCCCTTCCCTGGCCGATCCTTGGCCCGGAGGTGAAGGATTCGCCGCTAGAAGCTCTCTCCAGAGGGAGTTCCTCGTACCGTTCCCGTTCGCCCTCAGCATACCGGCGAGGCTCGCCTTCCCTGCCCCACATGGCCATCTGGGCCTGCTGGGTCTCTCCCATTCCTCTGTGGGCTACGCCTCTTTCCATCCCGCGGCGCCTCTCCTCTTCAGGTGTGAGCCCCGAGCCCCTTTCGGCACCAGCCCCCCTGGAACGCTGGGCCTCCTCCATCGCGAGCTGGGCCCTCATCTCCTCGCCCCCCTCTCTCATGCGACGGACCCGTTCCTCATCCTGCAGTCTTCTCTGCGCTTCCATTCGTCGTTGCTCGTCCATAGCTGAATCTCTCCTGCGTTGACCCTCGTTCTCGCCTGCTCTTTCGGCTGGGGCCTATCATACCGAGATCGGAAGGTCATCGGCCCGAACCGCCATGACGACGTAGCTTCTTGGTACCGACCATATAAACAATTTACTACTATTGAAAAAGATAATAGTTCATCCAGACAAAAAAAGATAATGCCATATATAATGTTATAAAATATAAAGTAAATAGAAAATTAATATCGAAAGTTCGAGCGCTCGTGATCAAGCAGCTCGGCCTCGGTCAGAACATCTCCAGGGTGCCCTTTCGGCGGGCGAGGTGCTCGAACACCAACATCATGGCGTACCCGACCAGGATGGCCACAGCCATGACGATCAGCTCCGCCCCCAGCAGGCCGCTTACAGTGTCCAGGCCAGCTCCCTCCACCGCCATCCTGGCGGCGTCCGTCGCGTAGGTGATGGGGAAGATGTACGCGACCGGCTGCAGTAGCTCCGGCAGCATCGAGACCGGGAAGTTGACCCCGCAGAACAGCAGCCCGATGAACAGGAAGATGTTGGCCACCACCATGGAGGTCCGAAGGTAGAAGCCGAGGGAGGACAGCATCAGCCCGAAGCCTACGGTGGCGAACGCGGTCANNAGGTCCGCTCCGGAGAAGTCCACGCCGAACAGCACCGCCGCATAGATCAGCGCGATGACCACCGTGGCTATGCTGTTGAGCACTTGGAACATAGCCCTCCCGATGAACAGAGCGAAACGGTTCGCCGGGGTAACCAGTATCCCCGGCAGGGTGCCGGCCTCCTTCTCCTCGGTCGTGACGTTGGTGACGGCGAAAATGGCGACGTAGGCGATGCTCTGGACCGCGTTGCCGACCGCGACATAGGTCACTGTGGCCTGGGGGTTCCCGACATACATCGAGATGTACACGAAGAACGCCATCTGGAAGAGGGACATCGTGAACAGCTGCATCAGCCACAGGCCCGGTGAGAGCCAGGCGAACAGCGCCTTCTTGGCGATGACCGCCGAGGACCAGAACACCCTCGCCGACTGGAAGACGTTCATCTCAGATCCTCCCCAGGTTGCCGTCGATCCTCGCCCGACGGTCCACCACCCCGAACAGGTAGAAGGCGATGACCAGGTACATGACGGCCATCAGCACGACCACTGCGATATTGATAATGTAGGCCAGCGAAGGGTCCACAATGCCCAGGTAGCCGTCCCACAGCCCCTGAGGGTTGTACCCGGCGGCGATGCGGATGGCGTCGATGCCCCAAGAGGGGGCGAGGGACAGGGATAGAGGTCCGGCCCATAGCGGAAGTATGGCTATCGGGTACATGCACCCTGTAGCCACATAGATGGGGTACTCCAGCCCGTTGGTCAGCACCCCGGCCTGACGGGTCAGGACGAACGCGGAGCTGAACACCAGGCCCAGGGCGGCCAGGGATAGCAGGGTGATCAGGAACGCCAGCAGGAACAGGGGCAGGTCGGCGACGGCGACCGGGGCGTGCAGCACGAACACCGCGATCGCCAGGATGGCCAGGCCGTTCACCACGCCGATGAGCGCGTTCCATATCGTCCTGCCGGCGATGATCCAGATGAGCGGGGTGGGGAGCGCGAGCACCGACTCCAGCGTTCCCCACCATCTCTCCGACTGTATGGAGAAGCCTGAGGCGTACAGCGTGTTGCCCCACATGCCCATCATCCCGCCGCCCAGGACGGCGTACAGCACCACTGGGCCCTCGTTGCTGCTGTACAGCAGCAGCGCGACCAAGGTGATGACGAATGGAGCTATGATGTTGGGAATGAGCCAGCCAGGATCGGATAGGAAGTGCCGGGCCTGGTGCTCGAAAGCGGCCTTCATCGCCCGAAGCCTAGGCATGCCCTTCCACCAGCCAGAGGTAGGCGTCCTCAAGGGTCGGTTCCTTCACCCGGACGTCGATGACCTTGCAGTCCAGCGCCTTGGTCACCGGAGAGAGGAGCTCGCCGGCGTCGCATACCTGGACGCGCATCACCTGCTTCGACTCGGTGACGGTCGCCGACACCGTGCGCACCCCTTCCAGCTTGCGGACCCTCTCCATCACCATGTCATCTATGCCGAAGCCCTCGACCTCGATGACCGCGGTGTCCTTGACCAGGCCCTTCAGCCCTTGCGGGGTGTCCATGGCCACGATGCGGCCGTTGTTGATCACCGCTATGCGGCGGCACAGCTCGTCCGCCTCGAACATGTAATGCGTAGTGAGCAGGATGGTCTTCCCATGGTCTATCAGATCCTGGGTCAGCTTCCTGGTCTCCCTGGAGGCCTGCGGATCGAGACCGATGGTGGGCTCGTCCATGAAAATAACCTCGGGATCGTGGATTATGCCCTTGGCGATGTGCAGCTTCTGCTTCATGCCCCGGGAGTAGTCCTCGACCTTGGTGTCCGCCTTCGCCGACAGCCCGACCAGGTCCAGCACCTCCTGGATGCGGCGGTCGCGGCCCTGCAGGGGAACGCCGTAGAGGTCGGCGAAGTACTTGAGGTTCTGCCGGCCGCTGACCCGGTAGTAGAGCCCTCTTTCCCCTCCCAGGATGAGGCCGATGCGCTTGCGTACTTCCACCGCGTCCCTGGTCACGTCGAAACCGAGGACGGACGCCGAGCCCGCGGTGGGAGTGAGCAGGGTGGTGAGCATCTTGATGGTGGTGGTCTTGCCTGCCCCGTTGGGTCCCAGCACACCGAAGAGCTCGCCCTGCTCCACCGAGAAGGAGACCTTGTTGACCGCGAGCGTCTCCTTCTTCTTCTTTCGCAGGAAACCTGTCGAGGAACGATATATCCTCATCAGCTCTTTCGCTTCTATGACCTTCTGAGGCATGGCTTGCCCGGCGACGATGTGTGAATATTAAACGATATCGCAGACCGAGATCTTCGCGTGGCCAGAGCTCGATATCGCGGCGATGAGATAGGCGTCGTGGACCCCACCGTGCCGGCCCTGCACCATCGGCCGAAGGTGCCCGCTCCTCACTGTCGCACTTTATATAGGCCGGGCTGAAATATTCTAGAACATGGCCGATCTTCTAAGCACGGCAATAGGGTTCTTGATAGCACTGGTAATCAGCACGATCATCATCTACCTAGTGGCCAAGGTGACCGGGGAGAAGGAGGGCATCGGGACCGCCCTGCTGGCAGCTCTAATCGGTACGATCATCTACACGATCGTATACTGGCTGCTGGGCAACGGGCTGCTCGCCGCGGTCATAGCGGGCATCGTCTGGCTGCTCGCCCTGAAGGGCCTCTACAAGATCGGGTGGCTCAAGGCGCTGCTCATCGCGATCCTTATCTGGATAATCACCGCGATCGTCGGCATATTCCTGCCCACGCTCTCCGGTCCGCTGTGAGCGGCCGGGGGCCGGCCGTCGTCACATTGGCCGGTAAATGATGGGGGGTCGGGACGGCCTTACAGCGCTTTTCCCAGCGCCCATGCCTCTTCCATCAGGTCCTTTCTTTCCCTGGCTGCATCAGGGCTGCCGCCGGCCACCATGTGCACCGCTCCGACCTTCTCGAACCCATAGGTCATCAGCAGCCGTTCGAAATCCTTGAACACGGCGTCGAACGTTCCAACGTCGGGATTCCCCTGGCTGGTGATGACGACGGCCTTCTTGCCCTTGGGCAGCTTCACCGTGAAGTCCGGGTTGAAGAAAACGTAGAGGCGGTCGATGAACGTTCGGAACTGGCTGGCGAACTGCCAGAAGTAGACGGGGGAGCCGAACACCACGGCGTCGGCGGCCCTCATGGCCTCCATCAGCCTGGACATATCATCGTCCAGCCTACAGCGGTCGTGGGTCTTGCAGTACATGCAGGCCTGACATCCCCTGATGTCCATCTGGTTGAGGTCGTACCTCTCCACCTGGTTCCCGTTCTCGACGGCGGCGCTCAGCACTTCGTTCACCAGCGTTCCCACGTTCCCGTCCTTGCGCGGGCTTCCCACCACGGCTATGACCTTCATGTTGATCATCTCCCTTAATCGGTTCTTGGTACTTCTATGCCACGTTCACCGTGGGATCCGGGCCGGCGGCCGTGCCAACGGACAACGTTGGACGGGTCAGCGTCCGATCGATCATGCCATCGATGAGCTTGTTAGTGACCTTGACCGGCGCATGTAGCTTTTTCATCCTATAACGCGATAATCCTCGCTAGGGAGGAGAGAAGATGAGAGTTCTCATGGTATACGATACCGTCTCGGAGGCGAAAGTGACCGGCAAGGTCGCCGATGCCGTGGCCGCGGTGATGAGCGAGGGGGGCGTGCCGGTGGAGGCGTATTTCGTTGGGGATGCCAAAAAGGTGGACGCGAGGGACTACGATTGCCTTATCGTAGGGGCCCCCACCATGGCCTGGAGGCCTTCGAGGAGGATGAAGGAGTTCCTGGCCGGCCTGGAAGGTAGCGACCTCTCGGGGAAGGTGGCCGCCACCTTCGACACCCAGCTGAGGTCGAGCGTCAGCGGCAACGCCACCAAGCACATGGAGAAGAGCCTTACCCGGCTGGGGTGCAGGATCGCGGTCCCCTCGCTGCTGGCGTACGTGGAGAGCGAGGGCAATGTGTACAAGCTTAAGAGCGGGGAGATGGAAAAGGTGAAGGCCTGGGGCAGGGACCTGGCGAAGGCGCTGCCGAAGCAAGCGTGATATAAAGGTGCGGCCGGCAGGAAGCGGGGGCCCTGCGCGGGCACCCCGGCGTCCGCCGGCGGGAAAGAGGTTGCGGAAAGGACCTCAGTCGTTCCAGACCTTGTCCAGATCGACATGCCGGCGGACCATCTCGGCCACCATCTCCACCTTGGCGGTGTCCGACGGGTCGATACGGGCGATGAGGCTGTCGAACATGTCCGCGGCCACCTGGGTGCCGTGACCGACCAGCAGCACCGGCACCTGCTTCTCCTCGGCCTTGGCCAGGATCTGGTTGTCGGGGTACAGCCCTCCGGTCAGGATCAGGCAGGAGGTGTCGGTGTTCAGGGCGGCCATCAGCATGTCGGACCGGTCCCCGCCGGTGATCATCGCCTTCCGGTTCAGCCGGCGCATCTCCTTCATGGCCGACTCGGCGGTCATCCCTCCGACCATGACCTTCTCCACGCTGCGGTTCAGGCCCTCGACGCCGGCGAGCACTTCGGCGTTGAGACCTTCCACGATGTCCCTGACCCGCGGGTAGTTCAGCTCCTCCACCGCCGGGATGGTGCCCAGGACGTGGACGCCGCCGTTCTCCACCAGCTTCTTGACCCCGGGGTTGTTGCACTTGTTCAGGATGACCCCCTTGAGCTTCTGGCCGTTCGCCTCCATGAGGCGCTGGTAGATGGTGATCATGTCCACGGCCTCCGGCGTTCCCGGGGAGATCAGGACGACCTCGGCATCCAGCTCCTTGGCGATGGCCATCCCGTCCATGTGGTGGCGGGCGCCGGTGCTGAAGAGCTGGGGGCCCTCGACCAGCATGAACTCCGATTCGTCCTTCACCTTGTCGAAGCCCTCGATGACGCTCCTGATGCTGACGGGGTTGAAGATGTCGTACTTGAGAGGGGACAGCGTCTCCTCGCTCGCCTCCAGGCCGAGCGCCACCTTCATCATGTGCGCGTCCCTGTCCACCACCCTGTGGTTTATGCACAGGACCTCCTCGCGGAACGGCTTGTAGTAGCCGAGCTTTCCCGAGAAGTTCTTGGCCAGGCCAAGGGCGATCGTGCTCTTTCCAGAGTATTCAAGCACCGAGCTTAGAAACAGTGTCCTCATCAGTTCTCCCTCCTCAATACCACAAGGGCGTCCACGGCATATGTGCCCTTTCCCTCATCCCCGACCATCACCGGATTCACTTCCAGTTCGGATATCTCCGGGAAGTCGAGCGCGATCTGAGCGATCTTGAAGATCGTGTCCTTCAGCGATTCGATGTCCGCGGCCTTGCCGCCCCTCGCACCGGTCAGGATGGGGTACGAGCGGATAGACCTTACCATGCTGTCCACATCGTGCCTGGTCAGCGGTGCGATGCGCTGGCTGACGTCCTTCATGATCTCCACGAAGACGCCGCCGAGGCCGAAGGTGATGACCGGGCCGAACTGCTCGTCCCTGGTCATGCCCATCAGGACCTCCTTCCCCTTGACCATCTGGCAGATGGTGATGCCGTTGAGCGTGGCCCCGGGCACGCGGGAGCGGACCTTGGACATCATCAGCTCGAAGGCCTGGCGGACCCCTTCCTCGGAGTTCACACCGACCATCACGCCGCCCACGTCGGACTTGTGGGCGATGTCCGGGGAATCGATCTTCATGACCACCGGGAACCCAATCTTGGCGGCCGCCTGAGCCGCCTCCTCCGGGGTCTTGGCGGTGATCTCCATGGGTATGTTGACCCCGTAGGCGCGCAGGATCTCCTTCCCCTCGCTCTCGCTCAGCGAGGTCCGGCCGGTCGCGCGAACGGACCCGATGATCTCCTTGACCTTCTGCCGGTCCCCTTCCACGACGACAGAGGTGGTGTCGCTGGACGCCTCCTTCATCTTGCGGTAGCGCACCATCGCCCCGAGCGCCCGGATGGCCTTGTCCGGCGAGTCATAGCACGGCACGTTCGCCTCATGCATCACCTCGATGCCCGCGCTGGTCTTGCTGCCGCCGACGAACGCGCCGACCACCGGCATGGGGACCTTTCCTGAGAAAGATGCCAGGTGCTCCGCCACCGCCTTGATGTCCACGGTGTCCAGGGGAGCGAGGAGAACGGCGACGCAGGACACGTTGGGATCCTCCATGACCGTCTTGAGAGCGAACTCGTAGCGGGCCGCGGTAGCGTCCCCCAGCACGTCCACCGGGTTGTAGACGTTGGCCGCTTCGGGAAGATATCCTTTCAACTTCTCGATGGTGCTCTTCTCGAAGGACGCTAGGGTGAGCCCGAAGTCCGAGCAGGCATCCGCGGCCATGACCCCGTGGCCGCCGGCGTTGGTGACGATCGCCAGCCCCTCGCCCTTGGGCATGGGCATGGTGGCGAAGACCTGCAGGAGGTCGAACAGCTCGTCGATGGTCTTCACCCTCACCACCCCGGACTGGGCGAGCGCGGCGTCATACACGATGTCGCTGCCGGACAGCGCGCCGGTGTGCGAGGACGCGGCCTTCGCGCCCGAAGTGGTGCGCCCGGCCTTGAGGGCGATGATCGGCTTGCACCTCGAGGCCTCCCGGGCCACCTGCATGAACTCCTGCCCCCTGGTCATCCCCTCGATGTACATGCCGATGACCCTGGTCTGGGGATCGTCCTTGAGATAAGCGAGCAGGTCCGCCTCGTCGATGTCCACCTTGTTGCCGACGGAGATGAACTTGGAGAACCCGATGCGGGTCGCCCTGGCCCAGTCCAGCACCACCGAGCATATCGCTCCCGACTGGGAGCTGATGGCGATCGGCCCCTCCCGGGGGTAGTCGTTGGTGAAGGTCGCGTTCATCGCGTTCGATGTGCTGATCACTCCCATGCAGTTCGGCCCCAGGACCCGGACCCCGTAGCGGCGGGCGATCTCCCCCACCTTGCGCTCCAGCTCCGCGCCCTCCCGGCCGGTCTCCCGGAAGCCGGCCGAGATCACCACCGCGACCTTGGCCCCCTTCTCCCCGATCTGCTCCATGACCTGGGGGACGGCCACGCTGGGCACCACCACCACGACCATCTCCACCTCCCCGGGTATCGAGGCCAGGTCAGGGTAGCACTTCAGCCCCAGGATCTCGGTGGCCTTGGGGTTCACCGGGTACAGTCCGCCCCGGTAACCCGAGCCGATGAGGTTCTTGACGATGATGTGGCCGATCTTCCCTTCCTTCTGCGACGCCCCGACCACGGCGATGGACGTCGCCTCGAACAGTGACCTCATTCCGTCCGGCCCCATCGCCGATGGTATCGTGTCCGAGCTTTTAGTCATTGTTCATCCCGACCCCCGAGAACAGGCGGCATGGGCGGATCAGTGCTTGGCCATCAGGAAGGTCCCCATATGGGTCTGGTCCTGCAGCGGGATGTCCTTCTCCCGGTGGTGGATGCCCAGCAGGTCCATCAGCTGCAGCGCGTTCCTGATCCCCTTGGCCTTCGAGGTGTTGTTGAAGTACACCCTGACCGTGGGCACCTTCGCGGAGAGCTGCGTGATGCGGTCCTTGATGTCGTCCAGCTCATCATCGCTGTACAGGTAATCGAACCTGCTCAGGCGGATGTCGTCCTCGTGCTCCTCGTCCGACCACACGTCATGGTCCCGCCCGTGGAGGCGCACGTAGGCGTGGCCGGCGGTGGTCTCCGTACCCACGGTGATGCCCGGACCGTCGGCCGCGACGTTGGCCACCCCGCGGGACGCGAGCAGCTCGCGGGCCTGAGGCTCCAGGCCCTCCCCGTCGTCCAGCCAGGAGCGGTGGCGGAACTCCACCGCATACCTGTACTTGCCGGTGTCCAGGGTGTCCAGCATCTCCTCCAGCGCTCGCCTGGAGGGTCCCTCGTTCCTGAAGCCGGGGGGAAGCTGGATGAGCCCCACGCCCAGGAGGTTGTTCTCGGCTATCGGGCGGATGCAGGTGGACTCGAAGGCCGAGGCCTCGATGCCGGCCTTGGCGCCTTCACCCCTGGCCAGGGCCTCGTGGGTGACCTGGGCGGGCATCTTCACCGAGTATTCGAAGCCCTTGAGACCGAGGCCCTTCTTGATCCACCCGTTGACGATGAACTCGTTGGGAGGGCGGTAGAAGGTGCTGTTGATCTCCACCGTGGTGAAGAACGTGGCATAGTAGCGCAGCCACTCCTCCTTCTTCCTGGCGATGTTGACCGGATAGAACCTCCCCGCCCAATCCTCGTAAGACCATCCGCTGCAACCGATTAACACTGACACCTTGCTCTTTATTTCACCGCAGCGTACATATATCTTCCCTGTTTTCATTTTCCAGCCGGCCGAAAAGAGCGCTGGGGGCACTGGCAGGACCTTCGGGACCGCGGTCGCCGGAGTCGAAACCCTTAATAACCGTTATGCCTTGGACAAGATGCCCATGGAAACCGGGGACGATCAGTGAATCCCCTTGCATGCCATGGGCGCACAGAGCGTCGTTACTATGGGTCTTTCCATGAACAACGATGTGACATCGGGTCATGATTGGGAAACAACCCCGACGCGCGACAATAAACCCCCGGCCTGGGTCAGTGTGGGGAGAACAGGCATTCGCCGTCCATGAACCAATCTGTTAAGGCTCGGGGGACAACGCGCCATTTTCTTCGTTCAATGAACATCGAATGATGCCTAGCCGCAGGCCTCGTCCCGGGGACCGCCTGGCAAGATTTATGGCCCTCGACCTGACAAGATAGATGCCGTGCTATCATGGTGACGCCGAAGAACGAGGTCATGTACTGGGGAAGGCGCCTGAAGGACAACCCGCCGGGGGAGTACCGGCCGCACGAGGCCCTGATCGAGGCTCAGGCCAGCCGCCTGATGCCTTCCGGAAGGGCGCTGGTGCTGAGCAATGACGACGGTATCGATGCCCTGTTCCTCGCCCAGGAGGGATACTCGGTCGCCCTCGTCGGTTTCTTCCCCGGGGAGCTGGAGATCGCCCGGCAGAGGATCGCGGAGACCGACGCGAAGGTCCAGGTGTTCTCGGCCGAGCCGACCAAGATGCCGTTCCACGAAGGGGAGTTCGACGTCGTCTTCGATCCCCGGACCTACAGCTCGCTCGAGGGCCGGGAGCGGGAGCTGTTCCTCAAGGAGATATTCCGCCTGACGCGCCCGGGGGGCTTCGTCGTCGTGGTGGTGCCCAGCTACCGGGACTCGCCCAAGGGGTGCATGACCAGGGAGACCGCGATCAACGCCTTCCAGCCGCCGTTCGAGGTGCTGGGGGTCACCGACGTGGGCGGGGTGGACGAGGGCCTTCGTTACCGATGGTCGATCATAATGAGGCGGCCCTGATCAGCCCAGGTATATCTTGGTGCCCAGGGAGCGGTCGACCACGAAGGTGTCCTCCGGGCCGCCGTTGTCGCGGGCGCGGATGAACCGCTCGAGCTTGGCGTCCATCTCGTCGGCGAAGTTCAGCGCCAGCGCCTCGGGTATGGCCGCCTCGGTCGGCGAGCCCTTCTCGTTGGTGCCGTGGCTTGCGAGCACCATGTGGACCAGCTTGGTCCTCACAGCCTCGGGCACGTTGCCGCACCGGGCGCAGGCGTTCTCCACCATCTGCGCCCCGATGACGATGTGCCCCAGCAGCCGGCCGCTCACCGACTCGGTGATGGTCGTGGAGACGTTGTAGCAGCCCACCTTGCCGATGTCGTGCAGGACGGCGGAGGCGAGCAGCAGGTCCCGGTCCAGCGCGGGGTACAGCCGAGATATATGATCGCAGGACCGCGTGACGTTGAGGGTGTGCTCGAGCAGGCCCCCGACCCATGCGCAGTGGTAGGACACCGAGGCGGGAGCGGACTTGAACCTCTGGACGAGGTCGGGGTCGCCGAACAGCTGCCCGAGAACGGAGCGGATGTCCGGATCGGTTATCTGCTCCAGCAGCGCCTGCAGCTCGGCGTACATCGCGTCGGGGTCCTTCGTGGTGCAGGCCAGGAAGTCGGCCGGATCGTACTCGCCGTCCTTGGCCTCCTCCAGCCGGTCGCTCCCGTTGGAGATGTTTACCTGGATCACCATGGCATCGTTGAACTGGTCGCTGGTCCCCTTCACCCGGACGATCGCGCCCTCGCGGACGGAGTCGTACGCCCTCTTCACCATCGCTTCGTCCGAGCTTCCCCAGAAGTTCACCTTGATCTCGCCGGTGGCATCGCTGACGGTGAGGGAGAAGAAGTGGTTGGACTTCCGCCCCTTGCGGGGAGGGTCCTTCCTCTTGATGACATAAAGCTCATCGATCCCCATGCCCTTGGCGTTGATGCCGCTGATCCACTGGCGCTGCCTCCCCATCCACGGAACCTCGGGGGGAGATAGTTGCACGGATTAAAATAAAATGAGGTGGGAGGTCAGGACAGGTCGACCTTGTGGGCCGCCAGCTTTCTCAGCCAGTCCTCCGACTCGCGCCACTTCGGATACTGCTTCTCCCGGGCCTTGAACTCGGGAGGATGATGCCGGTGGCCGTCGGAGAGGCCGTCCTCCAGGTGCAGCAGCTCATGGTACAGCACGTACTCGTGCACGAAGTCCGGCACCTTCTCGTTGTCGAGCAGCGAGGAGATCGCCACCACCCTCATCAGCACGCTGCAGTAGCCGACCCTCATCCGGTTCGCGCTCCGGGTCCAGTTGAGGGACACGTTGCTCGACGGGGACACGATGCCGCTGTCCACCAGGCGGCCGTAGGTCTCCTTGAGATCGAAGTGCCCTCCCCGGGAGCTCTTGGTCAGGTTCCTGCTCCTCTTGAGGTAGGTGGCCTGGTTCCTCCGGACGAAGTCGTCCGATTCCAGATACGCCTTGAGGCGGGGGCTGTAGACGCACGCCGGCGCCCGCTTCTCGATGCGCTCATAGAGCGCTTGGGCGAAGTCTCCCAGCACCTCCGGCCGGGCGCCGCCCAGGTAGTCGGATATCTCGAACGTCACCTGCTTGCCCAGTCGCTGCCAGGTGCTCTTGAACTCCTTGTAGGATGCGTAGCCGACCTCGACCAGATCGAAGCCGTAGGCCGTTCCCATCGTCCTGAACGTGGTGTCGAGAACATCCTCGCTTTCGCCGACCTTCGTGCTCCCCTCGCCGAAATAGGTGATATCTGTCATCTTCGTCTCCGGTGAACGGGACCCGGTTGCCCGGGTATAGCCGATGGCGATACACGGAGGCTTCGTCGCGGCGNNNNGTCTCGGTGAGCTTAAGAAGGGTCGGACCTGATTCTCGATGTTGACGTTCACCTCCGAGCGCCCCGCGGCCCCTCTGGCACGGTGTCGAGAAAGGCGGATCTGGCTGCCCTCGCCGGGGTGCCTCCCGGGCCGCGGGCCGGGAGGACCGGCAGGGCAGTGGTTATCTAATGTGATAATGGGGTCGGGACGTTCATAATCGCCTTCGGCGTCGAACGACCCGATGGGAAAAGGGGCCTCGTGCACCAGGATCATCACTCGCGGGAACCTCGACGGCATCGTGTGTGCGGCGGTGTTCCTCGAGCGTCATCCTGAGGGAGAGGTCACCTTCATCAGCTCCCCGCCCTCGGCGGCCGAGGCGGCGGCCGGGGACCGGGACTCTGATATAATTTTCATAGCCGATGTCCCGCTCACCGCGGAGCTGGCCGCAGTTCTCGACCGCGACCCCCGCATCACCCTAGTGGACCACCACCCGGCCGGCGCCGAGCACCGGAGGGCGATGGTGGACCGGTCCAGGAGCGCCGCCGGCGTCCTGCACGAGCATCTTGGATCGTCCCCCGTCGTCTCCCGCGCGGTCGCCCTCGCCGACCTCTACGAGCGGTCGGACAGCGACCTTCTCTCTGATGAGATCAGCATCCACGGCAGGGAGAGGTTGGAGCTCGAGGCCAGGGTCCTGGACTTTGCCTGGCGGAACAACGTCGAGGACGACGCCTTCCGGCTGGANNGGGGCGGTGGCCGTCGGAGAGCGAGGCGATCATGGAGCGGTACCGCGCGGTGATGTCCGGGGACCGCTGGACCAGGGCGGTGCGTCGGGCCAAGGAGATGCTGCAGGTGAGAGGAGACCTCGCCCTGCTGGACCTGCGCCGGGGGCGGCTGTCGTTCCACGGCTTCGGGTCCCTCGCGCTCATGGAGGCGGCGCGGGAGCGGGGCTGCGGGTACACCCTGCTGCTCCATGACGCGAGGAACTCGTCCATCGCCTCCCTGCGCGCCTGCGGAGGCGCCGGGGTCGACCTCGGCCTCTTCGTCCAGGACTTCGCGCTCAGGCACGGCGCGGACGGGGGAGGCCACCCGGCCAGCGCCGGAGCGCGCCTTCCCCGCGACGCGGCCGACCTCCTCATCGACGAGCTGGCGGCGATGGTCGGCTGATCAGTCCTCTCCGTCCTCAGATCCTGGGGCACCGGGCGCGTCCGGTGTCCCCGGCGCCACCCGCTTGTACACCAGCACCGGGCACTTGGCGTTCTTGGCGATGACGTCCTGTATCGCCCCGAAGGCGAACTGGTCCCACCGCTTGGCCGCCGACGAGCCGATGACCAGGAGGTTGGTCTCCAGCGACTCGGCCACCACGCCGGAGATCAGGGACTCCGGCCTGATCTCCTTGATGATCACCGGCACCTGTCGCGATTCCACGATCATCTTGAGGCGCTTGGAGTACTCCGCCGCCCGGACGAGGTAGCGCTCGTTGGTGATCACGTTGAGGATGGTGACCCGGGACTCGTTCATCTGGGCGATGTCCGCCGCCACCTCGGTGGCCTTGCTGACGTGCCACAGCCCGCCGGAGAGGATCATGATCCTGTCCAGGCGGAGCTTGCCGTCGGCCTTGAGCACCATGATGTCGCACGGCGTCTGCCGGACGATGTCGTCGAGCTTCCTTCCGAGCACCCTCTTCTGGGTGTTGGTGTATCCCTTCCACCCGACGATGATGGCGTTGACGTGGTTCTTCTTCGCGGTGTCGATGATGCTCGCGACCACATCGTGGGAGACCAGCACGAGGGCCCGGGTCTTTATGCCCCTCATCTCGGAGTACTCCCGGAGCTTCTCCAGCACCTTCTTGCGCTCCTCCACCCGCTTCTTCTCCACCGCGCTGAGGGGGACGCTCGCCGGCACTTCCAACACCGTGGTGAGGAGGATCTCGCCGTCGTATTTCGCGGCCAGGGTGACCGCGATGTCGATGATGCCCTCGTTCTTCGGATCATCGACCGGGATGAGGACACGGTAGCGGGCCTTGGCCTCCTCGCTGAGGGCCGACGGCGCGGGCGGACGGAAGTGCTCGATCTCCTCCCTGGCCTTCACGAAGTAGTGCACCAGCAGGCCGGCGAAGATCACCGCCAGGGCGAGATACCAGGCCAGGACGTCGAAGGCGAACATGGAGATGGCGATGAACATCTTGGCGGCGATGGCCACCAGGGGCAGGAAGGGAAAGAGGACGGTGAGACGGTTGTCCTTGAACGCCTCGGGGTGCATGTTCCTCAGCCTGAGGGCCGAGACGTTCACCAGGATGAAGAGAAGAAGGATGAGTATGTCGGCGAACGCCGCCACCCGGTTGATGTCAAGGAGCACCAGCATCAGGATGATTATGGCCCCGCTGGCCACGATGCCGATGACCGGGGTATGGTTCTTGGGATGCAAGCGGCCGAAGGACGCCGGCAGGTTGCCGTCCCGGCCCATCGAGAACGATACCCGGGACGTCGAGAAGATGATGGAGTTCACTGCCGCGACCGAACCGACCACCATGCCGATGGAAATGAGCCCGGCCCCCAGGACGGGGACTATGCGCGACGCGGTCTGGGCGAGGGCGTTCTCCCCGNNCTGCCGCCACGGTCTCCCATCCCGCCACCCCGATGGTGAGGATGGTCACGGCCAGGAACAGGGTGGTGCTGATGATTATGCACAGGAACATGGCCCGGGGGACGGTCCGCTCCGGGTTCTTGGCCTCCTCGCCGGTCTGGGCCACCACCTCGT
>DAVH01000050.1 GCA_002508545.1 Methanomassiliicoccus sp. UBA6 | reverse complement strand
GGCGATCTCCTCGATGTCCATGCCGCGCCGGAGAGACTCGGCGATGGTGAACAGCCGCTGATCGGTGGCGCTGGTTAGGTCCTTCCGCATCTGCTCCTCGGTCCAGTTCACCCGGTCGAGGTACTGCTGGTCGATCTCCAGGGAGCGGATCGCCTTCAGCAATCCCTCCTCGATGGTCCGCCCGATGGCCATGACCTCCCCGGTGCTCTTCATCTGGGTGCCCAGGGTGCGGTCCACGGTGCGGAACTTGTCGAACGGCCAGCGGGGGATCTTCATGACGATGTAGTCCAGCGTCGGCTCGAACGCCGCGAACGTCTTCCCGGATATGCGGTTCGGTATCTCGTCCAGATCGTAGCCGACCGCGATCTTCGCCGCCACCCTGGCGATCGGGTAGCCGGTAGCCTTGGAGGCGAGCGCGGACGAGCGGGACACTCGGGGGTTCACCTCGATGACGCGGTACTCCTTGGTAACGGGGTCGAAGGCGAACTGGATGTTGCACCCGCCCTCGATCTCCAGCGCCCGGATGGTCTTGATGGTCGCGTTGCGCAACCGCTGGTGGTCCTCATCGCTGAGCGTCTGGGCCGGGGCGATGACGATCGACTCCCCGGTATGGATGCCCATGGGGTCGAGGTTCTCCATGTTGCAGATGATGACGCAGTTGTCCTTCGCGTCCCTCATCACCTCGTACTCGAACTCCTTCCACCCCAGCACCGACTCCTCGATGAGCACCTGGTGGATGCGCGAGTAGATCAGTCCACGCCCGGTGATGCTGGTCAGTTCCTCCTCGTTGTAGGCGATGCCTCCGCCGGTGCCTCCCAGGGTGTACGCCGGGCGCACCAGCACGGGGTACTTGCCGATCTCCTTGGCCGCCTGCAGCGCCTCCTCGACGCTGTGGACGGTCTTGCTGATGGGGATCGGCTCGCCGATCTTGATCATCATCTCCCGGAACAGCTCGCGGTCCTCGGACAGCGCGATCGCCTTGGGCTGGGTGCCCAGCAGCTTTATGCCCAGGCGGTCCAGGGTGCCGTTCTCCGCCAGCTCGGAGCAGATGTTCAACGCGGTCTGCCCGCCCATGCCCGAGAGGATGCCGTCGACCTTCTCCTTCTCGGCTATGCGGGCCACGGTCTCGGCGTTCAGCGGCTCGACGTACACGACGTCCGCCGTCTCGGTGTCCGTCTGTATGGTCGCCGGGTTGGAGTTGACCAGCACCGTGGTGTATCCTTCCTCGCGGAGCGAACGGCATGCCTGGGTGCCGGAGAAGTCGAACTCCGCCGCCTGCCCGATGACGATGGGTCCGGACCCGATCACCATGATCTTCTTCAGGTCGGTCCGCTTCATCGCTTGGCCTCCAGCATCTTGACGTAGTCGTCGAACAGGAAGGTGGTGTCCTTCGGTCCGGCCGACGCCTCGGGATGATACTGCACCGAGAATATCGGCAGCTCGCGGTGCCTCATGCCATCCACCGTCCCGTCGTTGACGTTGACCTGGTCGACCTCCAGCCCGCTGCCCTCGATGGACTGCGGGTCGACCACATATCCGTGGTTCTGCGAGGTGATGTACACCCGTCCGCGGTGCTTCACCGGCTGGTTGACGCCGCGGTGCCCGAACTTCATCTTGTAGGTCTGACCGCCGAACGCGAGGGCCAGCAGCTGGTTCCCCATGCAGATGCCCATGATCGGCAGCTCCTCCTTAAGGTCCTTGATCGTCCGTATGGTGGTGTCCCTCAGCTCGGGGTGGCCGGGGTCCCCGGGGCCGTTGGAGATGAACAGCCCATCTAGCTCCTCGTCCCTCAGGACCGAGGCCGGGGTGTCGTACGGCACCTGCACCACGCTGAACCGCTTGCGCAGCTCCCTGACGATGTTCGCCTTCACGCCGCAGTCGATGAGGCCGACCTTCTTCGCACCTTTCTTCTCATAACGTATTATGCTCTTGGTGCTGGCCTCGGCGACGAGGTTCGAGTCCGAGGGATAAGGCATCTTCCTGACCTTCTCCAGGACGTCCTGGGGGTCCTCATCGAAGGAGATCGCGCCCCTGAGGACGCCCTTCTCCCGGATGCCGATGATCAGGGACCGCGTGTCCAGCTCGGATATGCCGGGCACCCCGCTCCTCTTGAGGAGCGTGTCCAGATCCTCGTGGCCATACATGGTCGAAGGGACACGGCACGCCTCCCTCACCACATACCCGGTCACCTGCACGGAGGGCGACTCCGAGAACTTGTCGTTGATACCGTAATTCCCGATGATCGGGTGGGACGCGATAAGAATCTGGCCTTTGTAGGAAGGGTCGGTCAAGCTCTCCTGGTAGCCACACATGCCAGTGGTGAACACGACCTCGCCGTACACAGTCTTTTCAGAACCAAAGCCAGTGCCCTCAGCGATAGTCCCGTTTTCGAGGATGAGGCGGCACTGTTTTACCATCGAGATTTTGAAGAATAGGAGTGTTGTACTTAAGGTTTGGCATGTGAGGCTGGACAGAGCGGGCGCCAATCTGTCGATGACTGGACACGATCGAGGTCAAGGTTTCTCGGCCTGTCGAACCTTGGTCAGTGAGGACTCGTCTCCTCATCGGCCGCATCGCGGTCGACGGCGACGGGGACCAATGGCATCCTCCACCTGCGGGCCTTCCACGAGGCCCACACCATGCCGGCCAGGATGAACGTGAACCCTATCAAGGCCATTGACTGGTAGGTATATACATACAATCCGCGCGAGATATTGTAATCAAGAAACCTACCGTACAGAAGTTCCATAATAAATCCCTGGAAGGTCCCGAAGACCACTGCGGCGAGCAATATTGCGCTGCCGAGGAGCACTAGCGCCCTGACCCCCTTGCCCGATAGGTCAGGGACCTGCAGGCGGGGCCATGCGAATAACACCGCCCCGAGAACTCCCAGAAGCGCACCGACGGTCAGACCAGGCCAATGGAATCCCTGGCCGGATATCGCATAGCTTATCGAAAGAATGAAGCGGAATAGCGGCTCACCGGCCGACCAGAGGTTGGCCACTATATAAGTGACATAATATGCTGCCGCCAGGGCGAGGACGATGAGTCCGGAGGCCATGACCAGCCATCCAAGGTCCTCGACCGATCTCTGGAGCCTGCTCGGCTCCTCCAATGAGCTTCCGCACTGTCCGCAGTACTTATCCGTCGACGGATTGTCCGCACCGCAACGAGAGCACTCCATCTTGGTTCCCCGATACAAGAATCATTCTATCATTATATATATCTCGGGACGCCATGCAGGAGCCCCTCCTGTCCGATGGTGCCGCCGCATGTCACAGGCGGCGGCGCAAGATGTCTAGCTCGTATCCGCTCTGCAGAGCGAGAGTGAAGCGTGACGACATGCCCGCTCGATGCTCGTCGATGTACGCCCATAATTATACGAATAAATTTCATTAGACTGGATAACACCTTTTCGATCGATCAATATGGTTGGATGGAGCGGTCGGAGGGGGAGAATAGGTAACAGGACGATCGCGGTGGTGGCCGTGGTGGTCGTTTTGCTGATCATCGACGCGGCGTGAACCCTCGTCGGCAAGGGAGCTGACGCCCGCATACTGAAGGTGCGGCCCAACGAGGTGACGGTGACCCATGAAGACCTTACGGGATGGGTCCAGAACGGCACGGTCACCTTTGCCTCGGGCCCCAGTTTTCACAACGTCATCTTCTTCACGTCCGAGGTGTGGTTCGAAAACTACTCCGGCCTGGGGTCGGCCACCATCCTCGAGGTCTCGGTCGAACAGTTCACCGATCAGGCCAACGCCACCACATGGTACGAGGGCAGCCTGTCAAGGCTACTATCTTCGACGAACGAGACGACCAGGACGAACATGACGGTCTCGATCGGTGACCGGTCCTTCGCGGTCTACGAGCCGTTTCCCAAGTTTGAGTTCGAGTCAAGGAGCCTTATCTTCCAGCAGCGCAACGTCGTGGTGAAGATCTCAATAACCAGCCCATTAGGCACGGAAGGAATGGACGATCAGATCAAGGCGGTCGCGGAGGCCCAGAACAGCAAGATCGTGGAGCACCTGGAATAGGAGGGGCCCGAACGAGCATAATATAAATAATCTGAATTCATCGTTCGGTCGATGCGAGTCCTCCACCAAGACCGCCAGGCCGGCGAGATCAAGGTCCAAGTAGAGACCCTCGACGACCTCTGGCACCTTTACAACATCATCGCTCCCGGGGACATCATCATCTCCGTCACCTACCGGAGGGACGAGTCCAAGACCGACAAGCTGAGGGCGGAGCGGGGTGAGAAGAAGCGCATGGTCCTGGGCATCAGAGCCGAGGACGTCGAGTTCCAGGAGTCGGAGAACCGCCTGCGCGTGCATGGGGTCATCGTCGAAGGCCCCCAGGACATCGGCTCGTACCACACCCTGAACCTGGGGGAGGCGGACGTGCTGACCGTCCGCAAGGAGCACTGGAGCTCGGCGGTGCTGGAGCGGGTCAAGAGGGCGGTGGAGGATTCTAGGAAGCCGAAGATCCTGTTCGTCGCCATAGAGAACGATGAGGCGGTGATTGCAGTGGCGCGCCAGTTCGGAATCAAGGAGGTGGCGCGGATATATGCTCCGTCGTCGGGGAAGATGTACGAGCAGAAGGGGGACAGCAACTATTACGAGGACATCGTGGAGAAGGTGAAGCAGGCCGCCGAGCCCGACGTCCCATTGGTGATCCTCGGCCCTGGCTTCGCCAAGGAGGCCCTGGCGACCGTAGGCAAGGAGAAGGAGCCCGACCTCTTCAAGGGGGCGCACCTCTACCAGACCGGGCAGGCGGGGATGGCCGGCGTGCATGAGCTGATGAAGGCCGGCCTAGGCACCGAGGTCGTGCAAGGGTCCAGGGCAGCGATGGAGACAAAGCTGGTGGAGGACGTGCTGACGGAGATCGCCAGGAACGGGCCGGTGGCCTACGGTCCGGAGGAGGTGGAGCGGGCGGTGTCCCTGGGCGCGGTGGAGACGCTGGTCATCCTCGACAGCGTGGTCCGGCAGAACCGGTCCGGTGGCATCATGACCGCGGTGGAGAACGCCCGGGGAAAGGTCGTCGTGGTGAGCGAACGCTTCGAGGCGGGGATGAAGCTCGAATCGATCGGGGGCATCGCCGCTCTCCTGCGGTTCAAGCTCCCCGATTGAGGCGCTATTCGCATCATGGGCCCGCTGATTCTCACAAGACTCAGGTCAGGCCGATGGCCTATCAATGCTTTACGAAAAAGTTATTTATATAGCAATTATTTGGATAGCGTTCGGACCGCCCGGCCGGACGTAGGCGCGGACCTGCTTTGAGTTAGACAAACGAGCTTGTTCCGAAGGGGACATCGGTCGGGGGAAACAGTCGTCCGCGGCAACGATTCAGATAAATACCGGTTCAGGGCTCCATCGGCATCCTTGCGCGCGGGCCCTCAAAGGCGGGCAGGAAGGACAGGCAGGATAGTGAAGGTATGATGAAGGACAAGCAGGACGTCTTGGCCAAGCTGGCGAAGAGCAAGCTGATAGTCTGCGACACCACCCTCAGGGACGGCGAGCAGGCCGCGGGCATAGTCTTCGCCAACCTGGAGAAGGTTCGCATCGCCAAGTTGCTGGACGAGATAGGGGTCCAGCAGATCGAGGCAGGCATCCCGGCGATGGGCGGCGACGAGAAGGCCGCCATCAAGCGCATAGCTCATCTGGGACTCAATGCTTCGATCCTGGGATGGAACCGCGCCTCTGTCGAGGACATCTCCAACAGCATCGACTGCGACGTCGACTCTGTCGCCATATCCATGTCCTCCTCGGACATCCACATCGAGCACAAGCTCATGAAGTCCCGCCAGTGGGTCCTCGACCGCATCGTCGAATCGGTGGAGTACGCCAAGGCTCATGGGCTGTACATATCGGTCAACGCGGAGGACGCCTCCCGGGCCGATCCCGAATTCATGCTCCAGTTCGCCAGGACCGCCAAGGACGCCGGCGCCGACCGGGTCCGGTACTGCGACACCCTGGGCATCATGACCCCCTCTGGGATGTACGACGCGATCAAGTACATAATCGACAACGTAAACATTCCCATAGAGATGCATACCCACAACGACTTCGGCATGGCCACCGCCAACGCTATCGCGGGAGTGCAGGCCGGAGCGACGTTCCTCAGCACCACGGTCATGGGAATCGGGGAGCGCACCGGCAACTCGCCGCTCGAGGAGGTGGTCATGGCGTCGAAGCACCTGCTGAACATCGACACCGGGATCGACACCAAGCGGCTGAGGGAGATCGCCGAGTACGTCGCCCGGGCCAGCAGCCGAGAGATCCCGGCGTGGAAGCCCATCGTCGGCCAGAACTGCTTCGCCCACGAGGCCGGTATCCACACCGACGGGGTCATGAAGTTCCTCTCCAACTACGAGCCGTACTCGCCGGAGGAGGTGGGCATGTCCCGCAAGATAATCATCGGCAAGCACTCCGGAAGGAGCACGATAAAGCAGGCCCTGGCAGCGAGGGGCATCGAGCTCGACGACTCCTCGGCCGCGGCGATCCTGGAGGTCGTCAGGGCCACTTCTGTGTCGCTCAAGCGCTCGCTGTCAGAGAACGAGCTGATCTACATATATCAGGATTACAGGGAGGGGACGAGCCCGACTCCCGTCAACAAGGTGAACTAAGATGGGAACGATTTCAGAGAAGATACTATCAGCGCATGCTGGGAAGGAGGTTCGCGCCGGCGACATATGCATCGTCCCGGTCGACTTCATGATGTCCCAGGATGGGACCACCGGCCTGACCATAAAGGCGTTCAAGCAGATGGAGGCGGCGCGCATCGCCAACCCCAAGAAGTACGCCATCGTGATCGATCACAACTCCCCGTCTCCCATGGAGTCGGTCTCCAACATCCACAAGGAGATGAGGGAGTTCGCCGACCAGCAGGGCTCCCTCATCTACGACGTGGGCGAGGGCGTGTGCCACCAGCTGCTCCCCGAGCGCGGGCATGTCCTCCCGGGCAACGTCGTCATCGGCGGGGACTCTCACACCTGCACCTACGGCGCGCTCAACGTGTTCGCCACCGGGGTAGGCTCGACCGACCTCGCTGCCGCCCTGGTCACCGGGCAGATATGGTTCCGGGTGCCCAGCACCATCAAGTTCGTGTACGACGGCACCCTGCCGGCGGGGACCTACTCCAAGGACGTCATCCTGCACATGTGCAAGACCCTCACCGCCCGCGGCGCGACCTACAAGGCGCTGGAGATCTACGGCTCGGTCATCGACGCTATGTCCGTGGACGCCCGGATGACCATCTCCAACATGGTGGTCGAGGTCGGCGCCAAGGTCGGGCTGATGGCCTGCGACGGTCGCGTTCGTGACTACATCAGGCAGAGGACCAACGCCCCGTTCAAGGGCGTGGAGGCCTCCGGCTCCGCGATCTACGACCGCGTGATCAGGGAGGACCTCTCCGAGCTGCCGCCCCAGATCGCCAAGCCCCACCAGGTGGACAACGTCGTGGACGTCGACAAGGTCGCCGGCACCGAGCTGGACCAGGTGTTCATCGGCACCTGCACCAACGGCCGGCTGGAAGACCTGAAGATCGCGGCAGAGGTCCTGGCAGGCAAGCACATCGCCCGCGGCCTCCGCCTCATCGTGGCCCCGGCCTCCCGCAACGTGCTCCTGGACGCTATGCGCGAGGGGTACATCGACAAGCTGGTCCGTGCAGGTGCGACCGTGATCGCGCCCTCCTGCGGGCCGTGCGTGGGCACCTGCAACGGCGTCCCGTCCGATGCCGAGACGGTACTGTCGACCGCCAACCGCAACTTTAAGGGCCGCATGGGAAACACCAAGGCGGAGATATACCTGAGCAGCCCGGCCACCGCCGCCTACTCGGCAATGCTCGGCCATATCGCCGACGTCAGGGAGGTGCAGAAATGACCGTCATGAGCGGAAAGGCGCACACCTTCGGTGACAACCTGAACACCGATTACGTGATATCCGGTAAGTACAAGTTCAAGACCCTGGACATGAACGAGCTGGCCAAGCACGTCATGGAGGATATCCGGCCGGGGTTCTACGACGAGATCGAGAAGGGTGACTTCGTGGTCGCCGGGGAGAACCTCGGCGCCGGGTCCTCTAGGGAGCAGGCGCCCCTGGTCCTCAAGGCCGCGGGGATCGGCGCGGTGGTGGCCAAGTCCTTCGCCCGCATCTTCTACCGCAACTGCATCAACGTCGGGCTGCCGGTGGTGGAGGTCGACACCTCCGGGATCGAGGAGGGCGACGTGCTCGAGATCGACATCGCCGCCGGAATGGTGAGGAACGTCACCAAGGGCACCTCCCTCGAGGCCAAGCCCCTGCCGCCGGTCATGATGAAGATCCTCTCCGACGGCGGTCTGGCGGAGCACCTCAAGAAGCACAACGGCTTCGCTCTGGAAGAAGAGTGAGCGCCGGCAAATCCCTTCAACATCCTTCCCTTTTATTTTGACCCCTATGGACGCAGGCGCATGCCGTCGTTGATGGCCACCTCGGCGATGTCCGAGGCGTACATGTTCGTGCGGTTCAGCGAGTCCATCACCGCGGTCCGGCTCATCGTGCCCCGTCCTCCACCCCCCAGCAGCCGGGGCATCAGGCGCCCGCCCTCCTCGGCCAGCTCCCTGGACCGGTCGATGACCAGGTTGGCGGCCGAGATATCGTGGAGGAAGAACGAGCTGATGGACTCGGCGAGGACCTCCACCGACCGGCCGCTCAGCCCCCTCATATCATCCCACTCCTTCCCCTCCTTGGGCTCGTCCGCGAGGTCAATGGCCTGGCGGGCGATGCGCACGGCGTGGTCGCCCACCCGCTCCAGGATGCGGCCAACGGTGTTGAGGCTCATCGACTCGAAGACATCCACGCCGATCCTCTCGGAGAGGCTTCGATCCTTCTGGATGAGGACCAGCTGCTTCATGGCCATCCAGTACAGGCGGTCGACGTCCTGGTCGCGGTCGATGACGTCCCGGGCCAGCTCGACGTCCCCGGTGATGTAGGCGGCCATGGCGTCCCGGTGCATCGATTCGACGATGAGGTGCATCCGCCGCACGCACTTCTTCTGCGGAAGCTCGACAGGGTCGGACAGGTCGTGCATGACGACCGAGTTCGCCGTCTCCTCGATGATCTCCGGCCCGATGACCATGCGGGTGAACTCCTTCACCGCCTGCTTGGTCCTGAGGTCCATCCGCTCGCGGGAGCGCACCTCGATGATGTTGAATCCAGCGAGGTACGCGCCGATGAGCTTGCGCAGGAGGTGCTCGTCGGGCTCTCCCTTCTCCACCTCCACCACGCTCCTGGCGCCCTCCCGCCGGGTGTTGAACTTCACGCTGATGGACAGAGATCCGTCGGGAAGGGGGTCGATGTTGACGGTGTCCCCCGGCTTGATGTTGTTCCCGGCCACCCAGTCCCGCGGAAGGGAGACGGTGATGGTGGATGTCCCGGTCTTCTGGACCTTTCTCGCTTCCATGATATGTCGCCTTACTGCCGTTGAACACTAATACATTTGGTATATACAATACTGTCAAGATACTTTCGTAATGTCTCGAATATGTTCTAATATATTGAAAGGAGACAACCTTGATGCCCATCGCCCGGCTGTTCCGTGCTAGGGCAGGCGAGGGACCTTCGAGGCTGCGATTTGGCCCGGGGTGACGCGGACCTGCTCGGAGAGGCACTACATCATGCAGAAGAAGATGATCATAATCGGAATAGTCGCGGTCCTGGTCCTGGCGGCGGTGGGCGCGGCCGCCCTCTTGGGCGGGGGCTCGGCCCAGCAGCGCACCACCGTCACCGAGCAGGGCTCCGACACCATGCTTGAGCTGATGACCTCCCTGGCCGAGGAGTTCTACCACTCCCAGGATTCCGTCCAGGTCGATGTGACCGGCGGGGGCAGCGGCGTGGGCATCGAGGCCCTGATCAGGGGCAACGTCGATATCGCGCAGGCATCCCGGGCCATGAAGGTGAGCGAGATCGCGTCGGCCCACGCCAATGGGACCGACCCGGTGGAGTTCTCGGTGGCCATCGACGGCATCGCCCTGATCGTCAACCAGGGCAACGGCATCACCGGACTTACCATCGAGCAGCTGAAGGGCATCTACAACGGCACCTACACCAACTGGAACCAGGTGGGCGGGGCGGACCAGGCCATCACCGTCTTCGGCCGGCAGAGCACCTCCGGCACATACGAGTTCTTCAAGGAGGCGGTAATGGACAAGGAGGACTTCTCACCCGCCGTGAGCCCGGAGACCGGCAACGCGGCCATCACCGTCAAGGTGCAGCAGACCGCCGGCGGCATCGGGTATGTAGGCATCGGCTATGCCATGCAGGCCACCAATGCCAAGATCGTTCCCCTGCAGGCCGACGACGAAGCTCCAGCCTACATGCCCACCGACGAGGACGCGGTGTACAACAAGAGCTACCCGCTGGCCCGGGACCTGTACCTGTACACTGACGGAACCCCGGACGGGGCGGTGAAGCAGTGGATGGAGTACGTGCTGAGCGATGAGGGCCAGAACATCGTGGCCGAGGCCGGCTTCTACAAGCTGGACCCGGACTCCCTCCAGGCCATGAGGGACAGGCTGAACGCCTGAGACCACCGGCGGGCGAGCTTCGGCCGTGAGCCCGTCATAACCCNNATAACCTCCGGAGACATGGTATGAACATCGATCTCAGCAACATGACCAAGGGCCTGCGGCCGTTCCGCGCCAGGCCAGGGGCCCGCAGGGAGCTCGAAGGGCTCCCCCGCGCCCTTCTTCTCATCATCACTCTCATCTCCGCGTCCACCCTCCTGATGGTGGCCGGGTTCCTAATCTTCAACTCCGTTCCCGCGTTCCGGTCCATAGGTCTGGCCGAGATGCTTCTCGGCACCTCCTGGGACCCCACCTCGCATATCCGCGCTGCCTTCGGCATGCTGCCGCTGCTCGCCGGGACCTTCCTGGTGAGCATCTTGGCCTCGCTCATCGCCATCCCCGTCGGCATCGGGTGCACCATCTACCTCGCGGAGATAGCTCATCCCCGGGTGCGGGCGTTCCTCAAGCCGGCGATCGAGCTCCTGGCCGGCATACCGTCAGTGGTGTACGGTCTGTTCGCGCTCCTGATCCTTCAGGACTGGCTGGCCGGCATCTTCGGGCTCTCCAGCGGGTACGTTGCCCTCAACGGCGGAATCATACTCGCGGTCATGATGGTCCCCATCATGGTGACCCTGTCCGAGGACGCCATCGCCTCGGTGCCCCGGGAGCTCCGGGAGGCCGCTTACGCCCTCGGAGCCACGAGGTGGGAGACGATGCGCTCGGTGGTGCTCCCGGCGGCGCTGTCCGGCATCGTCGCCGCCATCATCCTGTCGATCATGCGGGCGGTCGGCGAGACCATGGCCGTGCTGATGGCGGTCAGCCAGACCCCGCTGCTCACCCTCGACCCGTTCTCCGGGGTGCAGACCATGACCGCCACCATCGCCATCGAGATGGGCGAGACCGCGGTGGGCAGCATCCATTACAGCGCGCTGTTCGCCGTGGGGACCGTGCTCTTCATCATCACGCTGATCATGAACACCATCGCCGACCTGGTGATGCGCCGCTTCTCGGAGGCCTACCAATGAGCCGGCGGTCCAGGGAGAAGCTCTATTTCGCGCTGTTCCGGGGCTGCGGGGCGCTGGTGGTGATGGCGCTGGTGACCATCATCGCCTACATGCTCATCGGCGGCATAGGGGCGATCGACCTCGACTTCCTGACCGAGCCGCCCCGGGCGTCGAACACCCGCGGGGGCATCTTCACCCCGCTCATCGGCACGCTGTACCTGATGGGCATCGTGGCCGCCTTCGCCATCCCGGTGGGCGTGCTGTCCGCGGTGTACCTGGTGGAATACCAGAAGCAGGGGAGGATGGCCTCCTTCTGGCGCATCGTGGTCGCCAACCTCGCCGGGGTGCCATCGATCGTGTATGGGCTGCTGGGGCTCGGGCTGTTCGTCTACTTCCTGGGCTTCGGGCGGAGCCTGCTGGCGTCCGGGCTGACCCTCGGGGTGCTGGTGCTGCCGATAATCATCGCGGCGGCGCGGGAGGCCATCCAGGCGGTCCCGCCGTCGGTGCGGGAGGCCTCGCTGGCGCTGGGCGCCACGAAGTGGCAGACGGTGCGCCATCATGTTCTCCCGTACGCCATGCCCGGGATCCTCACCGGCGTCATACTCTCGCTTTCCCGCGCGGCCGGCGAGACCGCCCCCATACTGCTGACCGGGGTGGCGTTCTACATGTCCGGCACGCCCGGCTCGGTGTTCTCGCAGTTCATGGCCCTGCCCTACCACATCTACGCGGTGGCGACGCAGACCATCAGCGGGATGTCCGGCAACCTCATGGTGTACGGGTCGGCGCTGGCGCTCCTGGCCCTGGTCATCGGGATGAACATCGTGGCGATAGTGATCAGAAAGAGATACAGAGAGAAGTACAGGTGGTAATCAATGTCACAGATAGAAGTCAGGGACCTGAACGTGTGGTTCGACAAGAACCATGCGCTCAAGAACGTGAACATGGACATAGAAGGGAAGAGGATAACGGCCATTATCGGTCCGTCGGGCTGCGGCAAGAGCACTTTCATACGAACGATCAACCGGATGAACGACACGATCCCCAGTTGCTCGGTCAAGGGCAGCATCAAGGTCGACGGCAACGATCTGTACGGCGAGGACATCGACGTCACCCAGATCAGGAAGCGGATCGGCATGGTGTTCCAGAAGCCCAACCCCTTCCCCAAGTCCATCTACGAGAACATCGTGTTCGCTCCACGCATCCACGGGGTGAGGGACAGGAAGGCCTTGGACGCCATCGTCGAGCGCTCGCTGCGCCGGGCGGCGCTGTGGGACGAGGTCAAGGACCGCCTGGACAAGTCGGCGTACAACCTCTCGGGCGGGCAGCAGCAGAGGCTGTGCATCGCCCGGGCGCTGGCGGTCGAGCCAGAGATCGTGCTGTTCGACGAGCCGTGCTCCGCCCTGGACCCCATCGCCACGGCGAAGATCGAGGACCTGCTCATCGACCTCAAGAACGATTACACCGTGGTCATCGTGACCCATAACATGCAGCAGGCGGCGAGGGTCGCCGACACCACCGCCTTCTTCTACCTGGGGGAGCTGATCGAGCACGGGGACACCCAGCGGCTGTTCGAGAAACCGGACGAGAAGCTGACCGAGCAGTACATCACCGGGAGGATGGGCTGATGACCAGGGTTCGATACACCGAGGAGCTGGAGCAGCTCGACCGCGAGATCGTGCAGATGGGCGAGACGGCCAAGGACATGGTGAGGAAAGGAGTGCAGGCGTTCCTGACCAGCGATGTGGCATTGAGGGACGAAGTGGTCAGGCTGGACCTCGATATCTACCGGCAGGAGCAGATGGTGGAGAAGCACTGCATCGAGCTGGTCGCCCTCCATCAGCCGGTGGCGTCCGACCTGCGGACGGTAACCACCTGCCTGAAGATCATCACCGACCTCAACCGCATCGGCCGCTACGGCAGGGACATCGCCGAGCTCTCCGATCATGGTGATCTCGACAGCAGCTTCCGGCGCATCGTGACCGTGCCGTTGATGGCCGAGCTGTCCATGGCCATGGTCACCGATTCCATCGCTGCCTTCGTCGCCCGCGACGACCGGGCCGCGAGGGAGCTGTTCGCCAGGGACGACGAGGTCGACTCGCTGTGGAACACCATATTCCGGGAATCGCTCACCTACATGATCGAGGACCCCCGCAACATCACCGCGGGTACGCACTTCATACTGGTGGCCAGGTACCTCGAGCGGATCGCTGACCACTCCTGCAACATCGGCGATCGGGTGATGTTCATGGTGACCGGCGCGAGGCTGGACCCGTACGCCCGGAAGGGCTCGAGCCATAAACCGGGCCATGCCGCCCCCTCGGACGATGACCGGGAGCGGAAGGTCACCTCCACCGACGGGTACTACACCATCCCGCTGGACGAGAAGTGAGCACCGGACCGCCTCACGGGGTCCAGCGGCCGTTCACGCGGATGTTGCCGATCGTCTGGTTGACCTGCACGCGGAAGTGGGAATCGCTCGGATAGTTGTCCGATGAGAAGGAGGTGGGGGTGCCGCTGAAGCCGCCCCGGTCCACCACCCTCGGGTCTCCGAGGCTCCACCCGCAGGTCACCCGCGCGGCCGCCTGGCCGGCGAGGTCGAACCTCAGCCGGACCTCGCCCAGGGTGTCCTTGACCGTCATGTTGACGCTTCCCTCCATCGGCGCGGACTGACAGAACGACGCGTTGATGGGGCCGGAGGACTCGATGAGGGTGAGGCTGCGGTCGCCCACCACAGTGAGGTTGTTCCACGACAGCGCCGAACCGCCGGTGGCGGTCTGTATCCTGATGTCCCCGTCCAGGACGGTCCCGTTATCCAGCGACACCTTCGCCCCCTTGGCCGTGGAGTTGAGCTCCAGCTTCTCGAGCGCGACCCCGCGGGCGGTGGTGAGCGATATGCCGCCAGTGGTGACGCTGAGGTTGAGGCTGGTCCGCAGGTTCTCGTTGACCGCTATCGAAAAGCTTACTATCCGGAGCGAGTAGTTCGGCCAGGGAGCATAGGTATCCAGGGTGACGTTCACCGACTGCGTCCCGCCCCGGGCGTCGGTGGTGTTCTCCGAGGTGATGCCCACCCGGAGGGGCGAGTCCTTGCCGAAGATGTTGGAGCTCCCCTGGACGTTCGAGCGGACCCTGACCGCCTCCCCCTCCATCGGGAGGAAGACGACCTCCAGCTCCCCGACGGTGGCGGTGACCTGGAGGTCGACGCGGCCGCTGCCGTTGGGGGCGACCGAGCTCACCTCATCCACCGATATGGTCCGGAAATTGATGAGGAACAGGGGCAGGGACGCGCCGGCTATGATGATGACGATGACCACCACCACGGCCGCCGCCGACAGCCTCAACCTCCCACCGAACAACGCCATCCAGCTCCACCGAGTCATCGGCCCAGGGCCTAGATAATACTGCTCACCCTAGCACCGCCTCACGCCTTCCGGGCGTAGAGGACGGACCGGGCCGCGGGGATCAGCACCAGGAGAGGAGCGAATAGGAAGATGACCATCAGCTCCATCCGGCTCCCCAGGTCGATGAACATGGCGGCCGCGCCTAGCGCGGCGATGATCGCACCCCAGATCATCAGCTGCCGTCCCCCGTAGCGGTTGATCCTGTACCACTTCTCCTCCGACTCGAAGGACTGGCGCACCCTGACGCCGTACCAGTGGTTCATGCTCACCTTCCCCTTGGCCAGGGGGTAGGCGACGGCGACGATCAGCACGCCCATGGAGACGTTGAACAGGCCGATGACCAACCCGGTGATGTCCATGCTGCCACGCCTAAGACTTCTGGTAGCTGCTCCACTTGCTTTCCAGGCCCGGATCGTTGACGGTATCCAGGACGTACTGCGCGAACTCGTTCCCGGTGGCGCCGTTGGACCGACCGGTCATGACCTTGCGCTTCTCGTACTGGGTGCAGACCTCGAGGGCCATCTCCAGCCTGCGGGCCTTCTCCACGTAGCCGATGTGGTTAAGCAGCATGGCCGCGGCCTTGATCATCGAGGACGGGTCAGCGTACTGCGCCCGGCCCTCGTCCACCATGCGCGGTGCGGAGCCGTGGATGGCCTCGAACATCGCGTATCTCTTGCCGATGTTGGCGCTCCCCGCGGTGCCCACCCCGCCCTGGATCTGGGCCGCCTCGTCGGTCAGGATGTCCCCGTACAGGTTGGGGAGGACGATGACCTTGAAGTCCTTGCGGCGGTAGGGGTCGATTAGCTTGGCGGTCATGATGTCGATGAACCAGTCGTCCCACTTCACCTGCGGATAATCTTTCGCCACCTGCTCGGCGACGGCCAGGAACTTGCCGTCGGTGGTCTTGACCACGTTGGCCTTGGTGACCACGCTAACCTTGTTGATGTTGTTCTTCGCGGCGTAGTCGAACCCCAGCCGCATTATGCGCTCGGTGCCCTGGGTGGTGGCGACGCAGAAGTCGATTCCCAGATCGTCGGTCACGTTCACGCCCTTGCTGCCCAGGACGTAGCTGCCCTCGGTGTTCTCCCTGAAGAACATCCAGTCGACCCCGAGCTCGGGCACCTTGACCGGCCGGACGTTGGCGAAGAGGTCCAGCTCCCGCCTCATGGCCACGTTGGCGCTCTCGATGTTCGGCCACGGATCTCCCTTCTTCGGGGTGGTGGTGGGTCCCTTGAGCACGACGTGGCACTCCTTGATCTCGGCGAGCACGTCGTCGGGGATGGCCTTCATGACCTTGACGCGATTCTCGATGGTGAGGCCTTCGATCGTCCTGATCTCGACCTTGCCGCTCTTGACCTCGTCCTCGAGCAGAGCTTCCAGGACGGTGCGGGCAGATTCGGAGATGTACGGCCCTATGCCATCCCCGCCGCAGACGCCGATCTTGATGGTCTTAAGCGCGCTGTAGTCGACCCAGTCCTGGGCGGACCTCATCGCCTCGATCCTCGCCAATTGCTCTTCGAGGATCTTGCCGAAGTGCTCCTTGGCCTTCTCAATGGCCTTCACGTCAATCATGGTCATTCCCGGTCGTAATCATGGAACTGATATAAGAGCGATTCCCTGAGCATCTGGCCGTCGTTCCGGGCAGATGCTGGAGGCCAGCGTACCCGGCGCGGATTCCGCAGCGTAAAAGGGACGCGAACACTCGCGGAACGCGGTGGGGAAGGAGGTTGGGAAGGAGCATCGGCCCAAGGCTCCCCGACCTCGGCACACGGCGCCGCCCCTCATCCTGTTCGTTTAGAATGCGGGAGGTGAGCGGACATATCTTAACTAACAATCAGCATTATAATTGGCCATCTCGATAGTTCGGGAAGCTCCTGTGGACCGCTGGCCGGGGCGGATGAAAGCATTATCTGGCCTGATAATATTTAATGCACCGAAATGGTTATCGGTGTTTAGGCGATTCTCCCTCCGTGGAAGCTGCGGCGAGGTTCACGCTCACCGATCCCGGGGGAAAGGTGACGCAGAGCGAGGGTAAGATCTCGATCGGGGACGAGGTCCTTGTCATGCGGCCAGCGCAGGGCGGGGCGAGCAGCCTGTCGCTCCGGGGCGTCACCGGCATCGAGACGGCGAACTACAAGATGCTCATCTCCGCGGCCGACGGCTCGAAGGCCGAGCTGTCGATGATGGGCCGCCAGCACGACGACGTGGTCAGGGAGGTCCACCGCGCCCGCAACGAGCTGATCATGAAGGACCTCCTGATGGGCGAGAAGCTCCGCAAGCAGGGAGTGAAAGGAGAGCTCCGCGCTCCCTTCCGGGGAGCGGAGGGCGAGGTCCAGGTCCGCCTCTACGACACCGCGCTGGTCATCTTGCCCCTCCGCGGCACCCTGGCCAGGGTGCGATACAGCGACATCCGGGGGATCGAGGCCCGCGACTACGTGCTGAGGATCGAGCTGGACAGCGGAGAGCAGCTGGGCATCGGGATGCTGGGCCGGGAGCTGGACCCCCTGTGGAAGGGCATATCCGACGCCATGGCCGAGCTGGAGGCCAACGTCCAGGCGCTGGTGAAGGACATATACCCGGGCGCGTCGGGGGAGACGCTACCCGCCGCGTCCCGTCTGCTGAAGGAGGGACGAGCCGCCCGCCGGTTCGACCTGGAAGACCTCGATCCCCTGCTCTTCGCGGCCCTGGAAGCGCGGCTCAAGGCCGCGGGGATGGGAGGGGAGTACGACCACCTGACCTCGCTGGGCAAGAGGAACATGGTCCGCATCGGGATCAAGCGCTCCCTGGTCGCGTCGGAGGAGGACTACATCTGGTTCATGGTCCCCCTGCTGGGGAACCCGGGCAACGCGGTGGCCATGGAAGCCACCTCCGGTCCCTCCGGAGGGCGAGCGACCTACTTCTTCCGCATCGCCCCCCGGGACCGGTATCCGGGAATGGACGAGGGCGCCAGGCGGGAGGCGGCCGAGGAGTGCATGGACATCCTTACCGCTGGGCTGCAGGAGATCAACTTCCGGAGGCAGCCGATATACCTGAAGGACGAGGACCTCATCGCGCCTCAGTACGCCAAGTACCGCTTCTCCGTGATCCTGATGCCATCGCTGCGGGACCTGAGATCGAGGTTCATCGGCCGCGTCGCCCACACCTCCCCGGAGGAGTGGACGGCCAAGGTCACCGAGCTCCTCGCGTTCAACGCCTCGGCCAAGGGGAACGGCAGGTGGTCTGCATCGGAGGCCGAGGAGGAAAGCGCGGCCGAGGGGGACGGATGAATATGAGAAGATTCATTAATTCCGTCGCCATATTATCGCTGGAGGGAGGAGAATGCCAGGCTACATGAGGCCATGCCGTTACTGTGGAGAGCTGGTGCCGCCCGATTCCAACGCCTGCCCGATGTGCGGGAAGTGGAACCCGGTGGACGAGCTGCGATGCCCGAAGTGCCGATCGCCGATCAAGGAAGGATGGAAGATCTGCGCCGGTTGCGGCCAGAGCCTCAGCGTGGCGTGTCCCTCCTGCGGCAAGATCACGTTCTTCGGGGATCACTGCCAGCACTGCGGGGCGAGGCTCATGGTGAAGTGCCAGCAGAAGCGCTGCGGCTTCGAGCAGCCTCCCCTGGGGCCAATCTGTTCCAAGTGCAACAAACCAATATCGGGGGCAAAGAAATGAGCAAGATGATAGCGTTCAACGACAACTACTCGGACGATAGCACGGATGCCGGATTCACCTTCACCTTCTTCTGCGACAAGTGCAGCGAGGGCTACAAGACCAGGTTCATCGCCTCGAAGACCTACAAGAAAAAGGGCTTCTTCGACAACATCGGAAAGATCGCCAGCGCTGCGGGCTCCCTGGCCCACAACGCCGGGCTGTCCACCGTCGGGCACACCGGAGGGGATATCATGAGCTCCAGGTTCGAGAACCAGTCCCCGGCCTGGCACAAGGAGCACGAGGCCGCCTTCGAGGAAGCGCAGAACGAGGCCCGTGGTCACTTCCACCGCTGCCCGCGGTGCCAGAAGTGGGTGTGCGATAACGACTGGAACGAGGAGGCCTCTCTGTGCGTGGACGATGCTCCCCTGGAATCGGTGGAGGTCGCCGCCGCCCGGGCCGACAAGATGAAGCAGGACATCGTCAAGAAGGCCGAGCAGACCCAGGTGTTCACCGGGGAGATCGATCAACGCCAGGCGATGTGCCCGAAGTGCGGCAAGCCCGCCGGGCAGGGCAAGTTCTGCAACAACTGCGGCGCGCCCATGGGGATGCCCAAGTGCCCCCAGTGCGGGGCCCAGAACCCGCCCGGGGCCAGGTTCTGCTCCGAGTGCGGCGGCAAGATATGAGGTTGCGCGGGCTCCGTCCCTGGTCCCCGGACCGCCGGGGCCCATCGGCCGGGTCCATATAGCATAACATAGGGGACTGACGCGATGGGCACCGAGGGCAGCTGGACCAGAAGGTTCTTCACCGTATGGACCGGACAGGCGTTTTCCCTGCTGGGGAGCAACCTGGTCCAGTTCGCCCTTATCTGGTGGCTGACGGTGGAGACCGGCTCGGCCATCGTCCTGATGGTAGCGGCGATCATGGGCGTCCTGCCCCAGGTCATTCTCACGCCGTTCGCAGGAGCATATGTCGACCGGTGGAGACGCAAGCGGGTGATGATCGTCGCCGACGGCCTGACCGCCCTGGTCACCGTGCTCTTGATGATCTCCTTCGCCCTGGGAACGGTGGACATCGTCCAGATAATGCTCGTCCTCCTGGCCCGCTCGGCGTTCTCGGGGTTCCACTGGACGGCCATGCAGGCCTCCACCACCCTCATGGTCCCGGAGGGCCACCTGGCCCGGATAAGCGGACTGAACGAGGCGATACGCGGGCTGGCGTCCATCGCCGCGCCGCCCCTGGGCGCGGTGTTGATGGCGTTCCTGCCGATGTCCCTGGTGCTCTCGGTCGACGTGATCACCGCCGCCATCGCCATCCTTACCCTGGTGGTGGTCAACATCCCCGAGGTCCGCAGGGCCGCGGAGCGGGCGGGGGCGACGGTCTGGGAGGACACGAAGGAAGCGTTAGCCTACCTGTGGTCGTGGCGGGGAGCGGTCTGGGTCATGCTCATATTCATGCTCATCAACTTCCTCATCACTCCCGCGTTCGCCCTCCTGCCCCTGCTCACCCTGCAGCACTTCGGCGGGGATGCGATCGCGTACGCCGCCCTCGAATCGCTGGCCGGGGTGGGGATGATCGTCGGCGGGATCGTCCTCGGCGTCTGGGGCGGAACGAAGAGAAAGATCGTCACCTGCATGGCCGCGACCGGCCTGTGCGGGATCGGGGTCGGCCTCATCGGGTTCCTGCCGCCCGACGGATACCTATGGGCGGCCTTCGGCTGCCTCCTGATAGGCCTCGCGCTCCCGGTGATCAACGGGACCATCGTGGCCATCATGCAGAAGGGGGTCCGCGCCGACCTGCAGGGACGGGTGCTCGCAATGCTGGGGAGCGGAGTGGCGGCGATGAGCCCGATCGGCCTCCTGCTCGCCGGCCCGATCTCCGAGTTCGTGGGCATACAGGTGTGGTTCGTCCTGGGAGGGGCGGTCATGATCATCACCGCCCTGGGCTCGATGTTCGTCCCGGCCATAATGCTCATGGAGGACCAGCGGCCGGAGGCCGTTCCCCTGGACGTCCCCAGTGAACAAGCGAGGATATCTTGATTGCCTCGCCGCTCCAATAATTTCGGGCATGGAGCACCACGGCGGCCACGACCAGGAGCACGAGGCCAAGTCCCCTCAGCGGCATGACATGGGCGCTGGCCACGGTCCCGGGCCGAAGGTCGAGCACGGCGCGGGCGGGGGGCCGCAGCACCGAGGCATGGGGCACGGGGGCATGGCCCGGGACATGCTGCGCCGGTTCTGGGTATGCATCGTGCTCACGGTGCCGATACTCATCCTGACGCCGGAAGTGCAGATGCTCTTCGGCTTCTCGGTGGACCTGCCGTTCTCCGACATCGCGCTCCTGCTGCTGTCCACCGTGGTGTTCGCCTACGGCGGGTGGCCGTTCCTCACCGGCCTGGTGAGCGAGCTGCGCTCCCGCCTGCCGGGCATGATGACGCTGATCGGCCTGGCGATCACCGTGGCGTACCTGTACAGCGCCGCCTCGGTGCTCTTCCTCGAGGGCACGGTGTTCTTCTGGGAGCTGGCCACCCTGATAGACATCATGCTCCTCGGCCACTACCTGGAGATGCGCTCGGTGCAGGGCGCGTCCAGGGCGCTGGAGGAGCTCGCCCGCGTCCTCCCGGCGGAGGCGGAGGTCGTCCGGGACGGCGGGATCGTCAAGGTAAGGGCCGAGGACCTCCGCCCGGGCGACGTGGTCCTGGTGCGCCCAGGCTCCAAGGTCCCCACCGACGGGGAGGTGGTCAAGGGGGAGAGCGATCTTGACGAATCGCTGCTGACCGGCGAGTCCCGCCCGGTGCCCAAGGCCCCCGGGGACGGGGTCATCGGCGGCTCCATCAACGGCGAGGGCGCCCTGACCGTCAAGGTCACCCGCACTGGACATGAGACATACCTCAGCCAGGTCATCGACCTCGTGCGCCGGGCCCAGGAGAGCCGCTCCCGCAGCCAGGATATCGCCGACCGCGCCGCTCTCGTGCTCACGATCATCGCCCTGGTCAGCGGCGCGCTGACCCTGGCCGCCTGGCTGCTGATCGGCGAGACCTCGGGCTTCGCAGTGGAGCGCGCGGTGACGGTGATGGTCATCTGCTGCCCCCACGCGCTCGGGCTCGCCATACCGCTGGTGGTGGCGATATCCACGGTGCTCGCCGCCCGCTCCGGGTTCCTGGTGCGGGAACGGAACGCCTTCGAGCGGGCGCGGAACGTGGACACCGTGGTGTTCGACAAGACCGGCACGCTCACCGAGGGCAACTTCAGGGTGGTCGGAATCACTCCGTTCGCGGACATCAGCGAGGAGGAGGCGCTGCGCATCGCCGCGGCGGTGGAGGCAGGCTCGGAGCACTCCATCGCCCGGGGCATAACCGCGTCCGCCCGGGAGCGCGGCCTCGCCCCCGCCGAGGCCCATGATTTCCGCGCCATACCGGGCAAGGGAGCGCGGGCGACCGTGGACGGGCGCGAGCACCTCATGCTCTCCCCCTCCGCGCTGAAAGAGATGGGCGTGAGCGAGACGCCGGACATTGCCCCGCTGTCCCGCGGGGGGCGGACGGTGGTGCTCCTGGTCTCGGACGGCCGAGCCCTGGCCGCCTTCGCCCTGGCCGACAGGGTCAGGCAGGAGTCGAGGGAGGCGATCGCCGCGCTGAAGCGCGAGGGGGTGCGGACGGTGATGATCACCGGGGACA
>DAVH01000056.1:63096-63286 GCA_002508545.1 Methanomassiliicoccus sp. UBA6 | reverse complement strand
AATCCAGATGAGGCGAGGTGCCTGGCGGCCATCGCCCCGCCCGCCCCGCTGCCCACCACCACCGCCCTCATGCTCCCCCCTCCAGGACCAGCTCGGCCTCGCACTTGTGCTCCCGGCCGGTGTTCTTCCTGATGAACCTCATCCCCGTCCCGGGGCGGAGGCCTTCCACCACACCCTCGTCCATGGCGCT
>DAVH01000056.1:47519-63066 GCA_002508545.1 Methanomassiliicoccus sp. UBA6 | reverse complement strand
ACGAGCAGCACCGTCCGCTCGCCGTCCCGGCCGATCTCGAACTCGATGCCCAGGAGGCGGTACAGCAGCCTCGCCGCGCCGATGAGGTCCTCCTCCCCGTTCGACAGGCGCAGCTGGGCCCGCAGCCGCCCGCCCAGATCGACCCCGGCGGCATGCATGGACCTCCGGGCCTCGCCGATCACGGCCTCCCCCTTCCGCTCGATCAGCAGGTCCACCAGCCGAGCGTGCTTCACGGCCATCGCCCTCCTGTACCCGGCCGGGGCTATGGGCATCCTGCCCGCGGTCACCGAGGCGACCGCCGGAGGGTCGTCGATGAGCGCAGCCAGGGAGGCGCGCACCATGCCGTCGACGAACTCCAGCCACCGGGTCGCGAGGGGGCCCCTGATGAGCGCCGAGGCGGCGGCCAACCTCGCGCTCACGTCCTCGCCTCCCTGCCCAAGTGCAGCACCTCCTCAGGGGGCGGCGAGCCATCGTAGAGGGCGGCGATGACCGGCGCGAACCTCCTCATGAGCACATCGCGGCGCAGCTTCATGTTCGCGGTCATCTCCCCCTTGCCGATGTCCAGATCATATGACAGGACCGCCCAGGCCTTCGGCCTCTCCACGGCGGAGAGCTCCCTGCCGATGGCGGCCACCTGCTCGTCCCATGAGCCGCCCGGCCTCGAGGCCTGCTCCGGCTCCACCCACAGGAGCGCGGCGCCGTACGGCCTGGAGTCGGCGATGAGCATGGTCTCCACGACGCCGGGGATCTGCCGGAGGGCGGATTCCACCCGGGCGGGCATGATGTTCTTGCCGTAGGAGGTGATCATCACCTCCTTTTTGCGGCCCTCGATGACCAGGTAGCCATCATCGGTCATCCTGCCGAGATCGCCAGTCACCAGCAGGCCGGCCCTTCCGGCGGCGGGATGGTAACCCACCATGACCTGCCTCCCGCGGACCATTATCTCGCCCTCCGAGGATGTCGTCACCTCCGTCTCCGGCAACGGCTCCCCGACCGTTCCGATGCGGTTCCTCCCGACGCGGTTCAGCGTGATCAGCGGGGCCTCGGTGAGCCCGTACGCGTTGTGCACCTCGATCCCCAGGGAGCGAAGGTCCTCGAGGAGCCGGTCGTCGCAGGGGGCCGAGCCCACGATCAGCTGGCTGCACCGGTCCAGCCCGGCCTTCCTGAGGACCGTCGAGCCGAGGCGCCTCCTCGCCCACCGGCCGGCCCGGGAGCCGCCCAGGCGGGCGTGGACACCGTGGAGGGCCGAGGACTCGAAGGCATCCCACAGCTTCTCGTAGAACCGGGGAACGGAGAAGAAGACCGTCGGGCGCACGGCCTTCAGCGCGGGACGAAGGCCCTTGAACTCCTCCAGGAAGAAGAGCTTCAGGGGAGCGGGGGCGTAGTACGGCGAGTATGTGCCGAGGATGCCCTCGACCACATGGTTCATCGGCAGGAAGGAGAGATAGCTGACCTCGCTCTTCCGCGCCTCCCAGGGAGGCAGGGAGGCGATGGTCTCGGCCATCCACCTCAGGTTGCCGTGATCGAACAGCACACCCCGGGGCCGCCCGGTGGTGCCGGATGTGTACCTGATGGTGGCGAGGTCGTCGAACCCGACCGGCGGCAGCTCGATGTCGGCGTCGCCCTCTCTCAGCATGTCGTCCCACGCCGCGGCCCCTTCCGCCTTCGAGGCCCGGGCGAAGGACACGCAGCGGACGCCGGGCAGCATGGCCGGCAGGCCCTCGAACCCCGGGCACCCGATGAACAGCACCCTCGCCCCGCTGTCCTCGATGATCGACATGACCTCACTGACCGGCGAAGTGTAGTAGAGCGGCACGCTCACCCCGCCCGCCAGGCCGATGGCCGTCTCGATCATGAGGTAGCGGACGGAGTTGAGGCCGACCACTGCCACCCGGTCGCCCTTGGCGACACCGGAGGCGGCGAGGGCCCTGGCCAGCCTCATGATGTCGTCCCTAACCTCACCGCCGTCGCGCTCCACGGCCTCGCCCTCGATGATGTCGAACAGCCGGACCCTGCGGCGCGGGCGGCCCAGGCGGAATAACACCTGCTCGTGAACGGTCCTCTCGCTGCGGTGCATGAACCCGTGCCTCGCGCCGAAGACCAGCACTTTTCTCATCGTGTCCTTCCAGTCCAGCCTGCCGCTGCCGATGAGCTCGTCCATGGCGTCCCGCCGGAAGACCTGCCCCTGCCCCAGGTAGGACATCAGGGGCCTCATGTCCCCCTCGCGGCCCCTCGACTCCGCGATACGCCCGGAGATCTCCACCAGCGTGTTCCTCGCCCCGCCCGGCAGAGATATGAACAGGGCGCGGGGGACGTCGACCCCCAGCTCCTCCGAGGCCCACGTCCTAGCCAGAGTAACGAGCTCGCCCACCGTCGGGAGGTCCTCGGCCTGCGGGACGGTGTGCACCGTCCTCCCCGCTCCCCGGGGGTCGAAGGTTATCCGCACCACCGCGTCCGCCACCATATCTCCGGGCACCAGGTTGACCTTGGCCGAGGGAGAGATGGGCATCACCCGCAGGCGGCCGGTGAGGTAGAGCCTCAGGGGATAGTACAGCGTGTTGAACGTCCTGATCCATCCCTGCCCCGTCTCCCCGACGATCATGGACGGCCTGAATATGGTGAACGGAAGGCCGGAGGAGCGGACCGCCTCCTCCCCCTCGGCCTTGCTCCTCTCATAGTTGCTGGCGAAGTCCGTTCCGATGTCTTCCTCGAATATGTCCCCGCTCCGCCGCCCGCAGACGTACGCCGTGGAGATGTGCGAGAACCGGAGAAGCCCGTGGTGCTCGTCGATCTCCCGCGCCAGGGAGATGAGGTTCTCCACTCCCTGCACGTTGGTCCTCCTCAGAACGCCGATGTCCCTATCCAGGCCGAGGTCCGCGGCCGCGTTGATGATCGCGTCCGCTCGAGCGCGCACCGCCTCGCGGTCCGCGGGGTCCAGGCCCGTGCCCGCCGAGCACAGGTCCCCGGGCACGACCTCGATCCGCCTTCCGACCTCACCCGCCAGGTGAGGCCAGTCCCACCAGGCCTTCCGCAGCCGGAGCTCTCCCTCTTCCCTGCTCCGGCAGCGGACCAGGGCGATGACGAGCGCCCCTTCCTCGAGGAGCCGGCGGGCGATGAGGGTGCCCAGGAAGCCGGTGGCGCCGGTGAGCAGGACGGTCCTCCCCGTCACGCGCGGACCTCCTCCAGGAACGCCTTCAGCATGGGCCCGTTCCTCGCCGCGCGGTCCATCTGGTCCCTGAACCCCGCGCGGACCGTCCGGCCGATGGTCTCCCCGTCCTCCATGATCGCCTCCAGCGACCTTCCGGCACGGCCCCAGTCCATATCCCCATCGTACCTCATGAAAAGGTCGTCCAGGCCGACCTCGTTGAATAGGTCGTCGAGCCGTCGGTCATGGCCGATGGCCATCATCGGAACGCCGGCCGCCATCGCCAGCACCGCGGCGTGGTACCTGGAGGTGACGAGCGCGTCCAGTTCCCTCAGCCCGACGGCCATCTGGTTGGCGTTAAGCTCCCTCGAGCTCATGATGCCCGCCCTCCCGCTGTGCCTCATCAGCCGCTTCACCTCGCGCACCAACGGCTCGTCCAGGCTCTCCATGCTTATCAGGGCGATGTCCCGGTCCCACCGCTCCACGATGCCGTCGGCCATGGCCGCGAAGCCCTCCGCCAGCCTCCTGCTGGCGGCGCGCCGCTCCTCGGACCTTGAGAAGTAGTAGGGCCAGCGGTAGATGTCGCTCCGCCGGCCGAAGGGCCGGGCGACGACGGGCCATAGGTTGAAATCGACCAGTGCGAGCCCCACCTTTCCCGAGGGCTGCCTGGGCAGGCCGGACCGGGCGTCCTCGCGGCCCCTCAGCCCGAAGCCGAACGCGGTGTCGGCGGTGACCTCGATGGGCGCCTCGACCCCCCAGGACCTCATCCTCTCGGCCGCCCGGTAGGTCCTCATGATGATGAGATCGGTCTTGCTGGCATGCTTTCTGACCTTGCGGACATTGCTGACCTTGAGGTCCCCGGCGTCGACGGCATAGGCCAGGCTTGCCTTGCCATGCCGGTCGGCGGACCGCGTCGCCCACAGGAACGCGCTCAGGAGCGATGAGGTCCAGGTGTCCATGTAGCAGCTGCCCTCCACCAGCATCATGACGTCGCTGTTCCTGACGAGCCGGTCGATGGTGAGGTGGTAGAGCGCGGGGATCCTCACAATCCGCAGTCCGCTGTCCTCACTGACGTACCTTCGAAGATTGGCCACGTTCAGCGAGGGGACGGTGATATGGACCTCGTTGCCGCAGGCGTCCCGGACATCGTCGATGACCTCGAGCAGCCTGGCCTCTGATCCCGTATTGTTCGCCCCGTTGTAGCCCACGAGGGCGATCCTCAGGCCCCCGCATGTGCCGCTCCCAAGCTCCCGCGCCGACATCGATCTTTGCCGTTTACCTCATTGACATGGGGGCTAATAATCGGATGGTACGCCGTCAGGGAGCGGGAAGCGTGCCCGTACGCACGTCCACGGCGCCACGGGCAAGAACGGCCAGGTCGCTCCAGGAGCGTGCCATCAAAGATGCCAAGGGGGTGAAAAGGACTCATCTTCTTCATTCCCCATATTTAAAGAAATTGCTAGATATTTTCAGGGTTTCGGGAAAAATGCTTTAAGTGAATGCCAAAATCGAACCGCGGGAGTGATCGGGGAAGCTCGTCGCTCGCTCCTAGGGCGCCCATCGGGCATCGGCCCCCGCTTATATGATGGTGACGCCAGGCGATCGGGAGATTTACAGAATGGATGTAGGAAGATCTGGGATCCGCGGGATCATCGGCCGCTACGAGGCCGCTCTCTCCGCGCGGATCGATGAACTGATGGCCCCCGTTGTTGAATGGAGGAAGGAGGTGGCCGCCTCCCTGCTGTCAAGGGCCGCGGGCGACACCGACAAGGGACCTGGCAAAGCTGCGGCGGCCGGGTCCGAGGCAGGAGATGAGAGGAGGGTCGCCATCCGGCTGGAAGGTGTGACCAAGGTGTTCGGCCACGGGCAGAAGGAGGCCCTCGAGCTCGTGAGGTCGGGCAGTTCGAAGAACGACATCCTCAAGGCCACGGGCTCGATGGTCGCCCTCAGGAACATCGATCTGGAGATCTACCAGGGGGAGATATTCGTCATCATGGGCCTGTCGGGATGCGGGAAGTCGACGCTGGAAAGGTGCCTGAACCGCCTGGTCCGGCCCACCCGCGGGAAGGTCGTGGTCAACGGGACGGACATCACCTCGCTCGACGAGGATTCGCTTCGCCAGTTCCGCCGGGACCACATCGGGATGGTCTTTCAGAACTTCGGCCTGCTCCCGCACCGAACCGTCCTGGAGAACGTGGCCTACGGGCTGGAGGTCCAGGGAGTGCCCCGGGAGGAGCGACTGTCACGCTCGAGAAAGGCGCTGGAGCTGGTGGGGCTCAAGAGCTACGGGGACGCCAGGCCCTCGATGCTGAGCGGGGGGATGAAACAGCGGGTCGGGCTTGCCAGGGCTCTCGCCACCGACCCCGACATCCTCCTGATGGACGAGGCCTTCAGCGCCCTGGACCCCCTCATACGGAAGAGCATGCAGGAGGAGCTGCTTGACCTCCAGCGGAAGGTCCACAAGACCATCGTCTTCGTCACTCATGACCTGGACGAGGCCCTCAGGCTGGGCGACCGCATCGCCATAATGAGGGACGGAGGCATCGTCCAGGTGGGGACCCCGGAGGACATCCTGACCTCCCCGGCCGACGATTACGTGTCGAGGTTCATCGACGGGGTGGACCGCTCCAAGGTCATGACCTGCGAGAGCATCATGAAGCAGCCGGAGGCGGTGATCCCCCTGAGGATCGGACCGCGTACCGCCTTGAAGATGCTCGAGGACATCGGGCACACCGCGGGCTTCGTGGTCGACAAGGAGAAGGGATTCATCGGCCTGGTGAGGTCCGAGGACCTCCTCCGCATCGTTCCCACCGAAGCGAGCATCAAGGGGGCCATCTCCCCGGTGCGCTCGGTCGGGCCTTCCACCAAGGTGGAGGACCTCATACCCATCCTGGTGGAGACCGATTATCCCGTCCCGGTGCTGAGCGAGAGCAACTGGCTGGTCGGGGTGATCTATCCCGCCATGGTGATGCGGCGCATCCGCCCGGGAGGTGCCCCGGCATGATCGGGAAGATACCGCTGGGCGATGTTGCCGAGGGGACGGTCACTTGGATCGAGGCCAACCTGGGCGTCGTCCTGGATTTCATCACCTGGCTCATCGGTTGGGTTCTCGGCGCGTTAAGCTCGGTCCTGACGGCGATACCAGTGCCGCTGTTCATCCTGCTTGCCGCCGTGCTCACCCTGTTGGCGACCCGCAAGATCCTGCTGACCCTGGGGGTCGTCCTGGCCTTGATGCTGATCGAGAACCTGGGACTATGGGCGCTCTCCATGGAGACGCTCTCGCTGGTCCTCGTTTCCGCCTGCACGGCGGTGCTCATCGGGGTGCCGGTGGGGATACTGGCCTCTCGGAACGATCGCCTGCAGGGCGTGCTAAAGGTCGGCCTGGATTTCATGCAGACCATGCCATCCTTCGTCTACCTGATCCCGGTGGTCATCTTCTTCGGCCTGGGCAACGTGCCGGGGATGATAGCCACCATCGTGTTCGCCATTCCCCCGGTGGTGAGGCTGACCGATCTGGGCATCCGCCAGGTGCCCAAGGAGCTCAACGAGGTCGCCGATTCGTTCGGGAGCTCTGCACTGCAGAAGCTGGCCTGCGTCCAGCTACCGGTGGCCAAGCCCACCATCATGGCCGGCATCAACCAGTGCGTGATGCTCTCTTTGTCGATGGTGGTCATCGCGTCGATGATCGGGGCGAAGGGGCTGGGAAGGGACGTGCTGGTGGCGATCCAGCGGGTCGACATCGGCCTGGGCTTCGAGGCCGGAGTGGCCATAGTGATCATCGCGGTGATCCTGGACCGGATCACCCAGAGCATCGGAAAAAGAGAAAATGCGCACTGAAGGGGCAACAGGCCCCTCATGCGAGGTGAACAGATGAAAAAGAACCAGAAAGCAGTGATAGCTCTGGCCATCGCGGCCGTCGTCATCGTGGCGGCGGTGGCGATAGCATTGACGAGCGGTGCCCCGGGCGAGAGCAAGAAGCAGATCAAGCTCGGCTACGTGCTGTGGGACGGTGAGATCGCAAGCTCCAACGTCATCAAGCTCGTCCTGGAGGAAGCGGGGCACGATGTGGAGCTGGTGAACGTCGACGCGGGCATCCTGTACCAGGGGCTGGCCAACGGTGAGCTGGACTTCACGGTGTCGGCCTGGCTGCCGGCGACCCAGAAGAACTACTGGGACACCTACGGCGATCGGATCGATTCCGTGGCCACCAACCTCGAGGGCTGCAGGATCGGCCTCGCCGTTCCCAGCTACATGACGTCGGTCAACAGCATATCCGATCTCAACGGGCATGGCTCCGAGTTCCAGGGACGGATCGTCGGGATCGACCCCGGGGCGGGCATCATGGCCACCACCGAGGACGCCATATCGAGCTACGGGCTGGACTATGAGCTGGAGGCAAGCAGCAACGCCGCGATGCTGGCCGAGCTGACCAGCGCGTACAACGGCGGAGAGCCGATCGTGGTCACCCTGTGGTCTCCCCACTGGGCATTCGCCAACTGGGACCTGAAGTACCTTGAGGACCCCCAGGGGGCCTACGGCGGGGCCGAGCACGTTCAGACGCTGGCCCGGACGGGCTTCCAGGCGGACAAACCCGAGGCCTATGCCATCATCGAGAGGTTCAACTGGACCCAGGATGACATCCAGTCCGTGATGATGGACATCTCGGGCGGTATGAGCGAGGAGGCCGCCGCCAAGAAGTGGATCGACGCCAACCGGGATAAGGTCGACCAGTGGATCAACGGATGATCCTACGCGCCGAACCCCAAACCTCTTTCCATGCATTCTTTTTTCAATGATGAAGCCTTCAGAAAGGCCATAAGAACCTCTGAGGCCAGTGTGATGTTGAGAGCGACCCTTATTATCAAGCCCTTGGAAAGCTGGGCGGTTGATATCTCCAAGACCCTTGGCGCCCCGATCCGGATCGTGGAATGCACCACGGGAGAGAGCGGCGAAGTTTGCGGGCTGGTGGAGTTCGATCTGGCCACCACCACCCGGACGGCCATCGAGGCCGAGCTGTCACGGCACCCCGACGTCGGGGATGTTCACTTCTCCGAGGTGTCGGACGGCAGGATACTGGGGAGCCTGCGGGTCAAGAAGTGGCAGGTCTGCTCGGTCCTGAACCGGCCCAACTGCTATGTGGAGGGGGCGAGGACCAGGGCGGGCGGCGAGGTCGAGTGGACCGTCCTGGTGACCGACGAAAGGACGCTCAACGGCCTGGTCCGGGACCTTGAGGACGCGGAATGCAAGGTCAAGCTCAGCCGCAAGCGCCGGATCGATGACCGAAGGATCCTCACCGACCGGCAGAGATTGGTCATCGAGCACGCTCTGGAGATGGGTTACTTCGATTACCCCCGCCGGGTGACCGGAAGGGAGCTCGCCAGGCGGCTCAAGATATCCCAGTCCACGCTCTACGAGACGCTGCAGGATTCCGAAAAGAAAATCATTGAGGCGTTCCTGCTCCGCAGCACGTTCCGGTGAGCCCCGCAGGGACGGTCGGTCTCGACGTGACCCTGCTCGCTCACGCCGCGAGAGCCAGGCTCTCGTCCCGCCCGCATGATCGTTGCCGAGCAGGACAAAGGGCGCTCCTGACCCGCTCCGTCACCTCCGCTCCCTCGCCCGGCCGACCACTCTATCCAGGTCGGACGCCGCGGGGCCGCTGATCACCTTGCCGTCGGGATCGTACCTCGAGCCGTGGCAGGGACAGTCCCAGGTCCTCTCCGCGCNNCGCGGTAGGCGGCCGCCCTCTCGCCGTCCATGATGATGATCCCCGCCTCGCCATTGCTCAACCGGGATGACGGGTCGTAGCTCCGGAACCGGTCGGCGGCGAAAATCTTGGCCACGTGCGCGTTGCGCCGCAGGAGCCGTTGCCCGGAAGCTCTAAGGTCGACCCGGCCGGGCGCGTACAGCGAACCGTAGGGGCTGCTGCCCCCGGTTATGAGGTCGGAGATTATCATCCCTGACAGGGTCCCATAGGTCATCCCCGTGCCCTTGAAGCCCGTCGCCACGTACTGGTGCCTGCTCCCGGGCAGGAGGCCGATGAACGGCAGCATGTCGAAGGGATACTGGTCCTGCGTCGACCAGCTGTAGTCTATCGACCTCACATTGAAGCTCACCCGGCAGAACCTCTCCAGCCAGGTGTAGCATCTGGTGGTGTCGGCGGCCTCCCCGGTGGTGTGGTCCTCTCCGCCCACGAGCAAGAGCCCGGAGGACGTCGAGCGGATGTAGTGGCAGGGAGTCTCGGAACTGTAGAACATCGCGTGCTCGGGAAGGCGGTCCTCCGTCCGCAGGCCGAGCACGTACGAGCGCCGCGTGGTCATGCGGGCGTGCAGGAAACCTAGATTGGAGATGGGGGAGCCGGTAGCGAACACCACGTCACGGGCTTTCATCGTCCCCCGGTCCGTCCGGACGGTGCAGGTGTCCCCCTCGCTGACCGAGCGGACCCTGGTGTTCTCGAAGATGTGGCAGCCGTCCCCGGGTACGGTCGCCGCCAGTCCCAGGAGGTACTTCCGCGGGTGGAACTCCGCCTGGCCGGTGTACTTCAAAGCCCCGTGGGTCATGAACGGCAGGGGAGCGGTGTCCTCGAAGCTTACCGGCAATCCTATCCTCGATTCCAGCCGCCCCTCCTCCGACAGCTCGTTGTATGCCTGGTCGCTCGCGCCGTACAGGTACTCTGTGGCGCGGGAGTGATCGCAATCGATGCCGTGCTCCTTGACCAGGGCGTCGATCGTCTCGATGGAGTCGAGGACCGACCGCGCGCACACCCTGGCACTGCCCTCGCCGAACTTCTCGGCGATCTTGCTGTAGTAGGACGGCGTGGCGGCCGCCGATATGTGGGCGGTCGTATGCCCAGAGGCCAGGGTGGCCAGGCGGCTGGCCTCGACGATCGCCACCCTGAGCCCCCTCTTCTTGAGGAGAACGGCCGCGGTGATGCCGGCGATCCCCCCGCCGATGATGGCCACGTCCGCCTTTGCGCCGTCGGGCATGCTCGGATAGTCGGTCGCCGCCGTGGATTCGATCCAGTAGGAGAAGGGGCTTCCCTCGAGACCGTGATCGGGCGATATCATGAGGGTGGCCCCCTTTCCGGCCTCCGGCCCGCTTCGCTGCTGAAACGGACCGGGTCGCTGTCCTCAGGGTGACCGGACCGTACCGTGGTCCCGTCGGTATCACGGCGGATATCCGCGGCGCCCTCGCCGCCCCCGCACGCTCTCGGCATCAATGAAGCTTCCATGGTCAGACCTCGTTCGAACAATGTAGTGGTCTGGAGCAGGAGCATAATGATTGTTTGCGCTATCCACGCCGAACAGCCCCGCTCACCATGATCGGTGCTTCTCCCTCAGAGGCCCAGCACGGCTCGGGCCCGGCGCTCTTTGGGCGGAGGGCGTACCCGGCCACCTCATCCCCTGACGATGCCCCGCCATCGGACGCGCCGTTGGAGCGGTCTACCCATTAATAGCTGGAACTGCCAGCCCATCCCTGCTGATGACATCAGCAGGAGGAACGACATGGAAATGAGAGAGAGGATGGAACGCCGAGCCGAGGAAAGACCCAACCTGGACGAGGAGGAGCTGAGGCTGAGAGAGCAGACCCTTAGCCGCACTCCTTCCGACACCGACCGCTCCAGGACCATTTCCGGAATATATGCCCCAGCGGGGGACGGGCAGGGAATGGTCCCCGTACCCAGCGAAACGACGCGGGAGACCGAGGGAAGGATCCCGGAGGTCGGAGAGAAGACTGAGGAAGCCGCCAAGCGGATCAGGTCCAGCGATCTAGGGGGCAGGTGAAGGCAGCCTCGGGCGAACGCCTCCTGATGGACCGGCGCGGTGTTCGGTGGAGCGGTGCCCAGGCCATGGGGCCTTGCGGCCTGCGGACGCCGCAGGCACACGGCATGCCCGAAGACCTAGGCCGAGCTGATCTTTCTTAGCAGGCGAACGCCTCTGGCAAGGTTCGTTCTCCGCGCTCGATCGATGCGGAGAGAGCCGCCCTTTTTATGTACATTCTGAGAGAATAGAAACTTGGTGGACCTCATGGTCACAAAGAAGCTCAGCCTGTTGAACATCTCGAATATCGTGGCCTTCGTGGCGGTGCTCATCGTGAACGGCCTGGCGGGGGGCACCACCCTTATCGGCGGGAAGGTGACCGGGGAGATCTCCGATGCGAACTATACGCTCGTGACGCCGGCTGGCTTCACCTTCTCGATCTGGAGCGTCATATATGTGCTCCTCGGATTGTTCGTCATCTATCAGGCGCTGCCGAGGGAGCGCACCAAGGGATTCCAGGGCAGGATCGGGTGGCTGTTCGTCGCCAGCAGCGTCTTCAACATCCTCTGGCTCTTCGCATGGCAGTATGAGGTCCTCATCGCCTCGGTGGCGATCATGATCCTCCTGCTGGCATCCCTCATCGCCATCTACCTCCGCCTGGACATCGGCAGGAGGAGGGTAAAGTGGGACGAGGCGGTCGCCGTCCACCTGCCGTTCAGCGTGTACCTCGGGTGGATCACCATCGCCACCATCGCCAACATATCGGCGACCCTGGTGTCGATCGGCTGGGATGGGTTCGGCCTCAGCCCGGAGACATGGGCGGTGGTGATCATTCTCATGGCCACGGCCATCGCGTCCCTGGTGGCGATCAGGAGGAAGGACATCGCCTATGAGCTGGTGATCATCTGGGCATTCTACGGGATCGCGGTGGAGCACATCTCCGAACCGGTCATCCCGGCCCTGCTGTTCGTCTGCGCGATCGTGGTCGTAGCGGTGCTGATCACGAGCATCTACCTCTCACGCGTAAGGCCGCAATGGAGGCGCGCGGGCAAGGCGCCCAGATGAGATCGCCCGGTGCCCGAGGTGGGCGGGGAAGGCGCGTTATGGCCCTTACCTTGCTCGGACCGCGACGGCCCGGATCAGAGCTCCAGCCGACTCCCGCACGACGGGCATGAGGTGAACTTGTCGACCCCGCACGGGGGCGGGTCGGTCTCCTTTACCCTGACCTCCCTTCCCGCCAGCACGTCGTCGATCGCGTTGCGCAGGTCATTGGAGCTGACGAACGCGGGGTTCGGAGAGTCATCGATCCGCCCCCGGTATCTGACCACCCTGTCCCGGTCCAGCAGGAAGGCGTGCAGGGTCATCTGGGCCCCGTACCTCCGGGCGATCGTGCGGTCATCGTCCTTGAGGAACGGGAAGTTGTACCCGCGCTCCTTTGCCGCTCTGACCATCTCCAGGAAGCTCTCGGACGGGGACAGGCCCGGGTCATCGGAGTTGATGGCGACAATCCGCACCCCGAGGTCCCGATAATCGTCCTGTATCGATCTCAGCCTCCCGGCGTAGCCCTGGGCGGTTGTGCAGCGATTGGCCATGAACACGATGATCACTATCGCATCGCCGTCGAACGAGGCGAGGGAGTACAGGTTCCCGTCGACGCCAGGGACCCCTTGGAACGAGGGGGCGGGCTCACCGATCGCCACGCCTTCCAGCAGAGTATCGTCGGGCACTGCCATGTTCCTCCCCATCCCATCGATGGAGCACCTATTTCAATCATTCCGGGTCCGACTCTTATTGCTGTCGTCCTGGGCCGCTCGGGAAAAGGGGGCGCCGACGGAGAGTTGCCACTGCTGGACGGCCGCTCGGGCCCCGGCGCCTTGGCTCCCCACCCTAAGCAAACTAGATGTCCACCCTGACCACAATAGTTGGTGATATGATATGGCAGAAATCACCTCCACGGCCCGGCCGCGCGATCGCTCCCGGCCACACCGTGCTGGGCGTGCGACAGCCCTGCGAATCGTCCGCAGTGCCGCATTAGCCTAAGGGACGACCATGGGCCTGGTTCGCCACGTCACCAAGAACGCCCTGGCCATCGGCCTGGTCCAGCTGTTGGCTCAGATAAGCACTTTCGTCCTCTCGGTCTTCCTGGCCCGCTACCTAGGGAGCGAGAACTACGGAGCGTACACGCTGGCCTTCTCGCTGACCGCCCTGGTGTTCCTCATCGCTGACTTCAACCTGAACTTCCAGGCCGTTGTGAACGTGGCGCCGAACAAGAAGATCGCGCCTCAGTACCTTGCCAACACCCTGTTCCTCAGGGGCATCCTCGGCGCCATAGCGCTTTCCGTCACCTTCGTTATCGTGGCTCTCGAGAACCAGCCGCCGGAGGTCTCCTACGCCATCCTGATAATCGCGCTGGCGACCGCCTTCAACTGGCTGAACCAGTCGTTCAACGCCATGTACACCTCCTTCGAGAGGATGCATCTGACCTTGCTCACCTCGTCCGTCGAGAGGATGTTCACGGTCACCGTCGCGATCATCCTGGTGGTCCTCGGGTTCGGGCTCGATGTGGTCGTCATGGTCGTCCTGACGGGGTCGGTCCTCCAGTTCGTCCTGGGCTTCCTGGTCTGCTCTCGTCTTGTGGTCAAGCCGGCGCGGAGGCCCAAGCTGGACCAGGCCAAAAGGCAGCTGAGGGGAGCAGTTCCCTACGCGGCGATGAACGTCTTCATCGTGTCGCTGTACTCGGTCAACGCGGTTCTCGTGCAGCTCATAATATTCTGGACCGGCGGAAGCCACTCCGCCGCGCTGACCGCGACAGGCATGTACAACGTGTCGTTCAACATGGTCACCGCGCTCATCGCAATTCCCAACGTGCTCATAACTTCCCTGCTACCCGTGGTCTCGCGCATGTACCGGAACTCGGTCGACATGACCCAATTCATGCAGAAGAAGGTCATGAAGTACATGTTCACCCTCGGCCTGCCCCTTGCCGTCGGCGGGGTGATCCTGGCAGATGAGATCGTTCTTCTCTTCTACGGAGCCGAGTACGCTCCGGCGGTCAACGTGTTCCGCATCCTCGCTCCCGCGATAGCGATAAGCTTCTTCGACTCGGGGATGGCAAGCGTGCTGGCCTCGGCCCGACGGGTCCATCTCATCACCGTAGCCAATGGAATTGGGGCCCTGGCAAACGTCATCCTGTGCATCGCCCTCATCCCGTTCCTCGCTCAGGACGGAGCGGCCGTGGCCTTCACCCTCGCCTACCTGATACTGGTTTCGGTGACCTTCTACTTCCTGAGCACCAAAGTGTTCAGCATCCAGGTGGTCGACATCATTCTGCGGCCTCTGCTGGCGGCAGCGGGGATGGGGCTGGCCCTGCTGCTCCTTCCTGAGGTTAACCTCCTCGTGTCCTTGGCCGCCGGCGCCATCGTCTATTTTGGCCTGATCTACCTGCTCAAGGCCATTAGCCATGAGGACGTCGAGATCCTGATGAAGATCCTGAAGAAGACCTGACCGTCTCCCTGGCGGCAAAGAGGAACGAGCCGGAAAGAAAACATCGAGGAAGGGACGGCGGCCACCATCCGAGGAAAAACTCAAGACGGCGCCTGCCCATGGGCGGGTGCGATGGGCGACGGCACCAACCCTTGGCTGAGGATCGGCAACGCCGACTACGAGCGGCATATGGGCCATGAGTCGGTCGGTCAGCTCAGCGTCCTCTCGAGGATCACCGGCCACCAGCTGGCCCTCGTCCGCGGAAGGCCGGATACGTCGGTGGCGATCCTGGGCATCGCCAACGGCAACGGCCTGGAACACGCCTGGGGAGGGCTCGGGTCGATCATCGGGATAGACATCAACGAGGAGTTCCTGGAGACCTGCAGGGAGCGTTACGCGCACCTCGTGCCGGGGTTGAGGCTCCACCGCATCGACCTAGTGACCGAGAGGCAACAGGCCATCGACGCCATAAAGGGCGCCGGCCTGATCATAGCGAACCTCCTGGCGGAGCACATCCACGTCGACAACCTGGTGGCGATCGTCAGGGAGCTGGAGCGGCCGATCATATCCATCACCATCCAGGTCAACCCCGACGGGGCCCTGGTGTCCCGCTCAGGCTATGAGGCCGCGTTCGATGAGGTGGTCGAGCACGCGCGAGAGTGCGACGAGGCCTCCATGCTTCGAGCCATGAGCAATGCTGGCTACGAACTGATGGGCAGGACCGAGTACGGTCTGCCCAACGGCAAGTCGTTCGTGCGGCTAGATCTCTCCCGTTCCCGGTGAGGTTGTGGCCAGCGAAGAGGGAGCCGCCACTATCGGCCGCAGTTCAACCACTATGGCCTAGGCGCCCTGTGCTTCTGGTCCCCCTCGTTCCCCCGGAGGCAGTAGAACATGTACTTCAGCCCAAGCTCCTCGTGGACCGGGCAGTCGGGGCAGAAGCACACCTTCTGTTCGCTGATGCACGAGCTCTTCTTGGTGATGCAGAACGTGAGCTCTCCCTTTTCCCTGGCGCATTGCGCGTAGGTGGGGCAAGGGGGGCAGTGGCATTTTGAGCGGTACTCATCCATCTGGGACATTACAACACCGGTCCTGACAATCCCAGGTCGCCATTAATCAAGGTTTGCCCCGCTCGGCGGCCATCCGCATGCAACCTTTTTATCCC
>DAVH01000056.1:24266-47503 GCA_002508545.1 Methanomassiliicoccus sp. UBA6 | reverse complement strand
CGCAAGGCCGGCAGCATCGAGCGGCCCGAGATCGTCCAGGCCAGGATCGGCCTGGAGCTGATCACGGAGGGATTGGCGAACCCCGTGTTCCTGACCTGTGCTCCCGGGAGCGGGGAGCTGTACGTCGTTGACCAGATCGGAAGGATCTTCCACCTTGACCCGCAGAATGAGCTGGTGCCGTTCCTCGACCTTTCCGATCAGGTGGTCGACCTCGACCCGGACTACGACGAGCGCGGGCTGCTGGGGATGGCGTTCCACCCTGACTTCGAGAGCAATCGCCGCTTCTATGTGTTCTACAGCACCCCGCTGAGGAGCGGGGGCCCTCGAGGATGGAACTGCACCAATTACCTGGTGGAGTACAAGGCATCCGCCGGAGCCTCCCGGACGGCGGACCCCGGCTCCAGGCGGGTGCTGCTGTCGATCGACAAGCCCCAGATGAACCATAACGGCGGCCACATCACCTTTGGACCGGACGGCTACCTGTATGTCCCGATCGGCGACGGCGGGGGGAGCAACGATCAGGGGCAGGGGCATCACCCGGAGATGGGGAACGGGCAGGACACGATGACCTTTCACGGCAAGATCCTGCGCATCGATGTGGACGGCAGGAGCGATGGCAAGGAGTACGGCTTCCCGGAGGACAATCCCTTCGTGAGCGGCGGCGGGCTGCCGGAGATCTACGCCTACGGTCTCAGGAACCCGTACCACATCGCCTTCGACGCGGGCGGCGAGCACAAGCTGTTCGCCGGCGACGCCGGACAGGTGCAGTGGGAGGAGATCGACATCATCGAGAAGGGCGGCAACTACGGCTGGAACATCAAGGAGGGCAGCCATTACTTCAACAAGGACGATAACTTGTCCAGCGTCCTGGCCCGGGAGCCTGCCGCTGAGCTCATCGACCCCATAGTGGAATACCCGAACCTCTCCAACAAGATGGGGGGCATGGGTGCGGTGGTTATCGGCGGGTACGTCTACCGGGGCAGCGAGGTCCCGTTCCTGAGAGGAAGGTACCTTTTCGGCGATTTCACCGGCAAGACCGGTACCCCGGACGGACGGTTATNNGCCTCGCCTCCCGAGAGCGGTGGCGGAAGATGGGTGATGAACGAGCTCATGGTGGCCGGCCGCAAGGACGGCAAGCTGGGCGAGTACCTTCTCTCCTTCGGGCAGGACCGCGATAACGAGCTGTACGTGCTGAGCTCGGACACCGAGGGCCCGGTGGGCCGGTCCGGCAGGGTGTACAAGATCGTGCCAGCGGAGTGAGCCACGGGGGCTAAGCGGGATGAGCTTCGTCGAGCCGGGAGTGGACCTCATAACGAGCATCATGTCCTCCATCGGCTACCCCGGCCTGGCCATCCTCATGGCGCTGGACGCGACGCTGCTCCCGGTGCCCAGCGCGGTCGTCCTCGGCTTCGCCGGGCATCTTAGCTACGAAGGCCGGTTCGACATCGTGCTCGTCACCATAGTAGGTGCCTTCGGCAGCACCTGCGGTTCGCTGCTGATGTACGCGCTGGGCCGCTGGGGCGGGCGGCCCTTCATCGACCGTTTCGGAAGGTACTTCGGCTTGGGGGAGCGGAAGATCAGCTCGGCCGACGCGTGGTTCGACCGGTACGGGGACTGGGCGGTGTTCCTAAGCCAGCTGCTGCCTGTAGCCAGGGACCTCATCCCCTTCCCCGCCGGGATCATTAGGATGAACGCCAAAAAGTTCGCCGTGCTCTCCTTCCTGGGGTCCCTTCCGTTCTGCCTCGCGCTCGCGTCGGTGGGCCTCCTGGCAGGGCCGTCCTGGGAGTCGGCCGTCGAGCTGGTCGACCAATATGACATCCTTGTTCTGGCACTGGTCGTCGTTCCTCTGGCCGCCTACTGGGCGCTACGGCGGACCCTCCGGCGGGGAACCGCCGACACCCCGGAGCGGTGACCGCGGCGGGGAACCGAGGAGGGATCTCGGCCCCCGGCCTTCGAGAGCTTGGTCGGCCTGTCGCAGGCCCAGCGCAACATGCGGCCATAGCCGTCAGCGCATCGTGCAACGGATAAATTGATTGTATAGGAACTATGGCCTGGTGAACAAAATGTTGGCCGTAAGATGTCCAGCGTGCGATGAGCGGGTAGAGGGATCAAGCTCCGGGGACCTCTCGAGGTCCTTAAGGTCGCACTTTTCCGACGTCCACAGGATGGACGTCGATGTGGTGATGGACCTGAGCGAAGAGGGCTGCGGGCCCGGTACTAGCTCCTGGAGCAGCGGAATGTTCGAGTGTCCGATATGTCTGGAAGAGGTGCGCGGCTCCAGCGAGGAGGAGATGTCGGCGAGCTTCCGGGAGCACCTTCTTACCACTCATAAGGATGAACCTTTCGTCACCCAGCTCATGGAGAAGGTAGGGAAACAGTGAGCGGAGGTGGTCTCGATACCGTGTCCGTGGCGCGATCGCCGGCTGGAGGCCGCTGATGGGGGCATCCTTTCCGACGCGCTCACGACCTGTTCAGGGTACGAACAGGAAGTTGCTGAACTGCCACATGTCGGCATCGTGGTGGTTCGCCGGGTTCTCCTTGAAGTAGACCTTCCTGTTCTTCAGCGGCGTCCAGTCCGACGGGATGGACACGAACTCCCCCAGGTACGGCTTGGAGATGTTGAGCACGTAATCGTGGGGCAGGTCCTCCGGGGTGCATAACCCTTCGCGGGGATGCTCGATCATCCACATCACCGCGGACACCACCCCCAGCGCCACCTGCACGGTGGTCGCGTTCTGCTCCGGGGCGAGCTTCCTGGCCTCCTCGATGGAAAGCACGCTGCCGCACCACCAGGAGCCGTACTCGTGCCCCATCAGCAGGGCGCCCAGGATGTCCGCTCCCGAGATTATCTCCTTCTCTTTGAGGATCCTGAGCTTCGGCTGCATCTCGTAGTTCCGGCACCTCAGCTCGTGCAGGGAGACTATCGTCTCGTCGCAGGGCATGTACGCATAGTTCACTGTCGGCCTGTAGACCGGTTCTCCGTTCTTCCACACGGTGAGCTTTTCCGACAGCCCGAACGCTTCCCCGTGCCTTATGGCCATGCCGACGATCTCGCAGTCCGGGACCCAGGACCTGACCCACGTGTTCATTCCCATCTGGGCGAGCATGATCTGGTTCCTCGGGCCGTAGGTCGGGATGAACGCCAGCGGAGGCAGGGTCTTCTCGTGCGTTCCCCAGCCGAGCTCGGCCGGTGCGGTCCCCTCCTCCCTCAGGCCCTCGATGCTCCAGGTCCCAACGAACTCGTTGACCCTCTTGGGATTGTCGGTGATCTGGGTGTCCCTTTCCGAGCAGTGTATGACCTTGACGTTGAGGGCCATGGCAAGCTCCGCGAAGGAATTCGCCTGGACTAGGGCTCTCAGGTGCTCTCCTTTCTCCTTGCTCACCTTCCCGTCCGCGATCAGCCGCTCCGATATGTCGACAAGGGCCTGCTTCACAAAGTGAGATATCAGACCGGGATTGGCCCCGTGCTCGATGACCGCGGTCGCCCCCCCGTTCCAGCCCTCGATCATGTCTTTCAGGCGCATCTGCCTGGCGTAGAGCGACTTCTCGAAGGGGTCCTTGGACTCGATCTCGGCGACCGAGTCCCAGACCTCCAGCGAGGTGTTGATGTACAGCACATCGTGGTCGTGACACCATTTGATGATCGCGTTCGCGTCGATGTTCCAGGCAAGGTCGATGAGGAGCCCTCCGGGCGATAGGTGCTCGGACAGGACAGCGTCGAGGCTCTCGGGCGTGATCCTCTGCTGGCGATATCGGACGCCCTTGCTCGTCCACTCCGTAAGGCAGGATGACTTGTCCTCGAAGTCTATGATCGTGATGTTCCCGTATGGGATCTGTATGTGTTTCAGAAGGATCGGGAGGGTGCACCGTGCCACCGAGCCGTATCCAATGATCAGAACCTTGTTGTCGAACTTCATCATCGAATAAAATCCTCTTTGGAATTGACGGGCTGGGTAACCAGTACTGATAAAAAAAAGTTCCTTTTCCTATGGCCTTTTTCTCCCTCTGGACGCCGACCACATCCGCATCCTTCCAAGATGCCCTTCGGACATCGGGGCCGGGAACGAAGGGGGCGAGGCTCACTCCCCTCGGCCATCGCCCTTGTCCGCCGGTAAGGTGAAGAAGAACGTTGTTCCCTTGCCCGGCTCGCTCTCGAACCATATCTTGCCGCCGTGCCGCTCCACGATCTTCTTCGCTATCGCCAGTCCGATCCCGGTGCCGGGGTACTCGTCCCTGGCGTGAAGCCGGGAGAACATCTTGAACAGCTTGTCCGCGTACTTAGGATCGATGCCTATCCCGTTATCGCGGACGGAGAATACGAAGTCGTTGGCGTAGGTGACCGCCGATACCTCGACCCTCGGCGGCTCGTCGGAACGGAACTTGATGGCGTTGGAGATGAGGTTCTGGAGGACCTGCGTGATCTGCTGCTCGTCGGCCATGACCACGGGCAGAGGCTGAATCTCGATGTGGCCTCCGGCCTCGAGGATGGTGATCTTGAGGTTCTCCATCACTCTGTGGGCCACCTGGCCCATGTCGACCTTCCTCAGCTCCACCGGCCTTGAATCAAGGCGCGAGTACTGCAGAAGATCATCGATGAGCTCCCTCATCCTGACAGAGCCCTCGACCGCGGTCCTCATGTACTCCTTGGCCTGAGGATTGAGCTCGCCGCCATACTTCTTTTCCAGTAGTCCGAGGTACGCGGTGACCATCCTCAGCGGCTCTTGCAGGTCATGCGACGCCACGTACGCGAACTGCTGCAGTTCCTCGTTGGAGCGCCGGAGGTCCTCCTCGGTCCTCTTCAGGTCGGTGATGTCCGTGAACGCGACGACGATCCGGTCGCCCTCGGCCACCGACGACGCCAGCAGCTCCCTGCCGGAGAGGGGGCTGGTGTACCGCAGCTGCAAGGCGGCCCTGGGGCTCCGCATCCTTTCGAGCACCGGCAGGTACTCCTTCACGAGGTCTGGGCCGATCACCTCGGAGCCCTTCTTCCCCCGGATGTCTGTCCCAGGCGTAAGGCCGATGAGCTCCAGGTAGGCCGAGTTGTAGTCCTCGTAGATCCAGTCGGTGACCTTGCCGTCATCCATGATCAGCATCTGGACGACGACCCCCTCCCGCATCGCGTGGAACAGCTCACGGTACCTGGCCTCGCTCTCCTTGAGCATCCGCTCGACCTGCATGCGGCCGGTCACATCGTGTACGATGGAGTACAGTAGGTGCCTGCCGTCGACCGTGATGGGACCGGAGAAGACCTCCACGTCACGGATCTCCCCGCTGGCCATCCTGTGCCGGAAGTTGAAGCTCCGCTTTTCGCCCGCCAAAGAGCGCCCCATCTCCGCCTTGACCTCGTCCAAGGGCAGCGTGTTTATGTCGGTGATCTTCAAGCTAGTCAGCTTGTCGCGGGAATACCCATAGTAATCGATGGCGGCCTGGTTCGCGTCCACCAGCTGGCCGGTGGAAGGATCGATGAGCAGCATCACCGAGCTGTTATCGTTGAACAGGCTTCGGTACCTGGCCTCGCTCTCCTTCAGTGCCTCCTCCCTTCTAATCCGCTCGGTGATGTCATTGAGGACAACAGCCACCCTGTTGCTCTCCTCGCCCCCCAGCCTGAAGGCATGGATATCAAACCACACGTTCCTCGGCAACGCCGCATGGTAGACGAAGCGGAAGGGTTCCCCGGTCCGGGCGACGCGGTCATAGGCATCGATCCAGAACTCCTCGAGCTTCGGCACCATCTCGCGCATCCGCCTTCCCACGCCGTCGCGCAGGCCGGTAAGCCTTTCGAAGGCTGGGTTGATCTCCAGGAACCGGAAGTCCACCGGCCGGTCGTCCTGACCGAGGATGACCTCGATTATGCAGAAGCCTTCATCGATGGAATTGAACAGCAGGCGATACCTGTCCTCGCTCTTCCGGAGCGCTTCCTTCATCTCCTTGCAGCTCGCGGCGTCGGTCATCGAGCCAACCCCATCTGGCGTTCTAGGATCGCTGCGCGGTGATCACCTACCGCAATAACGATGTGACCGTTCGGAGGGTCATGACCACGGACGGACCTCATGGAGCACCTTTCTCAGATAGGTGCTAATTACCTACTGGACGCGATATATCATTATTGTCCGATAGGGCGGCATGCGCCAATGCTGTCACGATGGGACCTTGTCGAGTTCCTTCGACGATTCGAGAGCCGGGACCGCCTCCCGTGCTTCGGGTCCACACCCCCGGACCTTGGTTCGATGGGTCCCTGTTCCGATCGGAGGCTCCGGAGTACTCCGGCATCATGGCTTTCGGGCATGCTCGGGGTCCGCTATTCCCGTGGCACTGATGTTCACGCAAACGATGGACTCGCGGGCCGGGTAGCCGACGAGGGTCTTTACATCATCGTTCTTGACGATCACCCTGATGTCCCCGCTCGCTCCCGACGCCTTTGCTTTCTGGACCACAAGGTCGGAGATGATCTTCCGGGCGTTCGTCTTCGCGTCCTCCAGCTCAAGGTAGGAGATGGGAACCCCCAGCGGGGATTCGATGTGGAAGCGGTCGCCCATCGGCAGGATGGTCAACCGGGCGGACTCGCATATCTTGCTGGTAATCGCCCCGACGGCGTTGCCCACCTCGTGACCGGCGGGAATGATGACCTTCGTGCCCAGCCTCGACGCCACCAGGGGGATGAACGCTCCCGCGGGCGCGCCCACTCCCACGATCGGCCGGTCCAGGGACAATCTAACGTCCACGAACCGGTCCCGCTCGGTCCCGGCCATCAGGTCCATGATCCGCCTGTACTCCGCCGTTTCCTTTCCTTCCCGGTCGTGGCTGAACAGGACGGCGTTGAGCACCTCCTCCGATATCCTGGCCACTATCGAGCCCATGATCCGGTCCGTCAGCGCTTGCTTGCTCAATGCTAGGGAGTCCGCGATCATCCCCAGGGCGGCATCGGACGCTCCGGCGTCCCCGCTGGAGTATCGGCCCAGGACGTTCAGAAGGTCGGTCGGGGTGAAGCCGAGCCGCACCACCAGGCCCCTGTCGGCCAACGAGCGGAGGTGGTCATCGACGAAGTGCAGTTCGGGCAGCCCCGCGCTGAGGTCGTCCATGGTCGAAGGGCCGTTGGCCCGCAGCCAGTCGTGCACCCTGCGCTCGTTGCTGGACAGCCCGCTCACGGCGTCCTTGTTGATCTTGAAGAACCGGTAGTACGCCGTTCTCCTCATGCGGTCGATGAGGTCCGGGTGCTCGGCGGCGGCCCGGCAGAGGGGAATGACCCTCTCTGGACCGATGAACAGCTTGTAGAGGTCGGCGTAGATCTCGGAATCGCCGCCGATGGCGCATGTCCGGATGTCCGCGGTCTGCACGCGTGTGCGCCATCCTCCGATCGTCGTCCCGCTCTCCGATATCCCCGGCAGACCGCCCTGGAGCAGGGCGATGTCGGTGGACGTCCCTCCCATGTCCACGACCACGCACTCCTGATGGTCCGCCAGGAACATCCCGCCCACGGCGCTGGCGGCCGGACCGGACAGGATGGTCTCGATCGGCCTCTCCATGGCAACCTCTACCCGCATCAGGCTCCCGTTGCCCTTGACCACCATGATGGGGCAATCGATTTCTCTCGCCCTCATGGAGCTGACCACGCCGCTCAGGAACTCCGCGATCGCGGGGATCAGCCGGGCGTTCAGGACCGCGGTGACCGTGCGCTCGTAGATGCCCAGCTCCCCGGTGAGATCGTGGCCGACGACCACGGGCAGGCCGGTGCGCTTCACCGCGAGCCTCTTCACCTCGTTCTCGTGGCTGGGATTGATGACGCTGAAGAGGCTGGAGATGGCGAGAGCATCGACGCCCGTGCCCGCCTCGTCTATCGCCCGGATGACCTCCTCACGATCGAGGGCGGAGACCGCCTTTCCATTGGAATCGTGCCCCCCGGCGACGAACGCCTGCCTCCTCGCCCCCAGCTCCCATCCGTCCTGGGGCTTCCATCCGATCCCGATCAAGCCGACGTCGCCCCCCTTCCCCTCGAGGATGGCGTTCGTGGCAAGCGTGGTGGAGACCGATGCGATGTTCAGCCTCGAGGGCGGGACCTCGCTGAGCGCGAGAGCTTTGTCAATGGCATCTTCCAGCCCCAGCATCAGATCGTGGTGGGTGGTCTGCGATTTGGCCTTGGCCAATACTTTCCTGCCGGCGATGTCCACGATCGCAGCATCGGTGAACGTGCCGCCGGTGTCAATGCCGAGGCCAAGGACCTGATCGGACGGAAAAGAAGCCATGGTATCCAGGACGCCAAGCTCAGAACACGCACCATGGAAAAAAAGGTTGGCCCGCAACCTCTGAGCTTGCGCCGGATAGAAGCCTTTGCAGGCGAGGACGTCCCGGTGAGCGATAACGCGCGGCGTGGGATGGCAGGGCGCAGGGCCCGATCATCGCCTGGCACCGCGTCCCGCTATTGCTTTCTCACATCCGGCGGGGCCTTGGTACCCTTCAGCTCCACGCCCGTCTCGGCGCGGATCCGCAGCCGCAGGTCCTTCAGCGCCAGCAGTCGCCCCTGGTGGGTGGCGATCATCTGGCGGATCGGTTCGCTGTAGGAATCGGAACGCTGGCCCAGTTCCTCCATCTCCTTCCGAGCCTTGTCCTCGGCCTCGCTAATCCACTTTGCCAGGTTGTCATAGGTTAGCGGCCTCATCAACCTCAGAGCATACTTGATGCCATGCATATTAATAGCCAGGGGGCGACCGGCTGTGATCATCACCATCGTGCTGCTGGTGATCGAGAGCTCCAGCAATCCCATGAGAAGGAAGGCCCAGTGATGACATCTCCGAAATAGGTATTTTACCGCCGTTCCCGATTCTGACCCAAGGCATTCACATGGCGAACGACTACGTTCATGGCTACTCGCCGAGGGAGGCACAACGGCTGGCGGACCAGGCGACCACGCTCAGCGAGCTGCTGCACCGCGATACGCGATATCCGGATAACAGCCGGATCTTGGAGGCAGGATGCGGGACCGGCGCTCAGACGATCACCCTCGCCCGCAACAGCCCCGGCGCCGCCATCACATCGATCGACATCTCCGCTTCCTCGATCGAGATTGCGAGGAGCAAGGTCGAGAGCGAGGGGATCGCGAACGTTGAGTTCATGGTCGCGGACATCTTCGATCTGCCGTTCGACGATGGGTCGTTCGACCACATCTTCATGTGCTTCGTCCTCGAGCATCTCCCCGACCCGGTCGATGCGCTGAAGCGCCTGAGCAGGGTGCTCCGCGACGGGGGAACGATGACCGTGATCGAGGGAGACCACGGCTCAGCCTATTTCCACCCGGAGAGCAAGGAAGCGTCCAAGGCGATCGATTGCCTGGTGAAGCTGCAGGAGATGGCCGGAGGCAACTCCAAGATCGGTAGGCAGCTCTACCCTCTGATGTCCGCGGCGGGCTTTGGCAGCATCGAGGTGTCGCCAAGGATGGTCTACGTCGACGACAGCAAGCCATCCTGGGTGGAGGGGTTCACCAAGCTGACCTTTACGGCCATGGTCGAGGGCGTGGAAAAGGATGCGCTGTCGAACGGGCTCATTACTAAGGATGAGTGGGACAAGGGCATCGCGGACCTGTACCGAACGGCGGAGGGCGGAGGAACCTTCTGCTACACGTTCTTCAAGGCCGTCGCCCGGAAAGGGTGATCTCATCGCTGCCTCTAAGGTACCGAAGGCCAGTGCGGGAGGGTCTGATGTCGCCCTGCCAGAGATTTGGGCCCGCAGCGCAGAGCGTGACACCGTTAGCAAGCATTTTATTCGTCGCGGCGTTGGACCGAGGTGCTTATGAGCGTTGCTTATCTGACAAAGATCGATGGTTTCGTGATCAGGCCCGCGAAGGAGCGGGATGTGCCGCTCATACTGAGCTTCATCAGACGACTGGCGGATTACGAAGGATTGCTCGATGAAGTGACGGCCACCGAGGATGTGCTCCTCGATTCCCTGTTCGTCAAGCGTCAGGCCGAGGTCATCATCGGGTATCTCGAAGGCGAGGCAGTAGCGTTCGCCCTGTTCTTCCACAATTTCTCGACGTTCCTGGGCAAGGCGAACCTCTATCTAGAGGACCTCTTCGTCGACGAGAACCACCGCGGCCGGGGACTAGGTAGGGCCATGTTCGCCTGCCTGGCGAGGATCGCCGTCGAGCGGGGCTGCGGGCGCCTCGACTGGTGGTGCCTTGACTGGAACGAGCCGTCGATCGCGTTCTACCTTCGCATGGGGGCAAGGCCGATGCAGGATTGGACGGTCTACAGGGTGGACGGCGATGCCCTCGCGGGCCTTGCCAGGTCCCTCTAGGCCAAGGCGATGGATGAGGAGCTGCGACCTAGGCGCGGAGGACGGTCGATCATTCCTGGCACTCCACGGCTCATGCGGCCCGAGGATTATATACCGGCCGCTCCCAGCATGGTTCATGGCTGTCGTGGACCTGGTCGACCTGGTAGACCAGAGGCTGGCCCAGCTCGCGGAGGATGATGAGGAGATCCGGGCGGAGGAGACCTATCTGGTGGGCGACACCGGGGTCTGGTGCCTCCTCGCGCTGTATGATGATGAATCGGACGAGCTGATCGGCTTCGAGTTCTTGGAGACCTCGGAGAGCTGGAAGCGGCCTGATGCCATCCTCCAGTATAATGAGGCGGTTACCGAGGGGTTCAACGTCCTGGTGATCGTTCCTGATGATTCGTTCTTGGCGATGACCGAGCTGCTGGCAAGGGCGGGCGACTCGAACATCAATGTCTCAGACTACAGCGCCATGGAGCTAATACCTCAGGCCCTGGTGGGTTGAGGGATAACATTGCGCGCTCGACCTCCGTAGTAAAGAGCTGCGGCACGAGCTCGAAGAGAGGACAGGAAGAAGCGCGTCGCCATGGCCGGCCAAGAGTGCCTGATCGCCTGGCCCTTGACCGATGAACCTGAGACCTCATGGCAGAGATGGTGAAATCAAGGCACCCTTGGACGACGACCATAGTTGGGCGCTCCGGGTATTAGAAGCCTGGCCTTCCTAAGCAACGATGGTTAAAATGCATCCGTCAGGCCAGTCATTTTATACTACGAAATCCGTAGTAATACTGGCATGGGGTGCCCGGCGTCACCTTACCGATAACGGATACATGCTCAACCTAATCCACAACCATCATGCTGGGCGCCTCGGCCACTGTGCTCTCTAGATGCATGCAAGGGTGGCGCAGCCCTTGCGCACGAACCAGACCTGAAAGCGCCTAAATGAAGATGCAAGTGCCAACCTGGCCCGGCAATATGAACCGACTAGAGGAGAGAAGGCTGCTAGACCTTCGACGTCGATCGTGAGTTGCGGGCCAGGAGGGCAAAGGTCCACTGTAGGCGACCTAGATAATAATATTGTAGCAAGGTTCGAGAGATACCGTGAGGNNGGACCTTTCGCGTGCTCATGGAGGGACGAGCACGAGGGGCCGACGGCCCGGCATACCCCTTCATTTCTTCTCGAAATATGGAATGAAACCGCTGATACGCAAACGTTGTAGGGACGACTTTCGACCATGCCGGCAGGGGAGCCAGCAAGCAGACAGAGGCATAAATCCCTTGAGTTCTATTGACGTAGAATTGTTAATCGGGCACCGGGATGGGATGAAATGAAGGTAGCGGTGATAACGCATCACTGGAAGGAAAGTGACGGGGGCGGCATTAGGACCTATGTCGTTAACGTCGTCAATAAGCTGAGGGGCAAGGGAGTGGATGTACGCGTGCTCTTCAGGGACGGGGTCGACCCCCAAGAGTTCAAGGCCCGCAAGGGCATGGTCGCTTTCACCCTCGATTGCTACCGCCAGCTCCGAAAGGTCCGACCGGAGGTGATCCATTCTCACAACACCTGGCACTGCCTCCTTCCCGGCCTCATCTACAAGCGGCTCAACGGGGCGAGGCTGGTCCACACTCTCCACACCGAGCCAGAGCAGGAGTTCTCGTACCCGACCCGGCTCTTCTACCAGTATCTGCTCAACTCGTGCGATTGGGTCATCGTCAGCTCCAAGGGGCTGGAGGAGAAGGTCATTGAGGTACATGACCTGTCGTTCCCACGCAGTGCGACCATCTTCGGGGGAGCGGGAGCGGGGTCGGTGACCCCTGAAGAGGAACGTCAGTTCAGGCAGAGGTTTCAGCTGGACGGCGCTTATCCCATCATCCTGGTGCAGGCCTTCACCGAGTTCGGCCTCAAGGCCCAGGGGCTGAAGGTGACCATCGAGTCCCTCAAGCTTCTCCTGGAAAAGTATCCCCGGGCGATCCTCCTGGCGACCAGGGGCGGCCGGTACACCGAGGAGCTCAGGCGCTTCGCTGAGCAGGAGGGAGTCGGCGACCACGTGGTGTTCACCGGCGACGTGAGCAACCCCTTCGTTCCTTTATCCGTGTGCGACGTGTTCGTCTTTCCCTGGCTGGGCAAATCCGGACTGGGCATGGCGCTGCTGGAGGCGATGGTCTGGGAGAAGCCGGTCATTGCCACTGACGTTGGCCACGGTTCAGAGGTGGTGAGGGACGGAGAGAACGGCCTCCTCGTTGCCCCGGACCCCAGGGGGATCGCCGAGAAGGTCGATCTTCTGATCCAGGACAGGGCGCTGGCGCAGGAGCTGGGCAGAAACGCGAAGAGGACCATCGAGGAGGGGTTCACCTGGGAGAAAACGGCCGAAAGGTACCTCAGGTGCTTCTCCTCCAACGAGGACATTTGAACCGGCGTTCGATCGACATCTTCCAGGTGCTTGTTGCAGGCCATATCGGCGAGGCCGAAGAACGGCTTCGCACATGATGGTGCTCAGGACCCATCTGACCGAAGCTCGGATCATGAGCCATCGAACGATGGTTCATTGGCCGTTGGGCGGAGAGCGTCACCACGCCATCCCGTTTATCCGCCCAGCGTCGCATCCTGGTCCTGAAACCACTCCAGAGCCTCGAGGACATGCCCGTCCCGGTAATCGGGCCAGAGGTCATCGATGACATACATGTCAGAATAGACGGACTGAACGGGCGGGAAACCGCTCAGCCGCCTTCTTCCGCCCCATCTGAGTATAAGATCGATGCGAGAGACCTCCGATGAGCCGAGCCGGCCGATGATCGCTCCCTCCTTCATCTCGTTCGACCTGAACCGCTCCAGGTCCCACTGCCAGCTGTAGTTGATGAGGATGTTGGTCTTCAGCAGCCCGCGGCCGAAGACCGTCCTCTTGGTCAGAGGAAGAAGCTCCGGCGGGAACATGGAAGACTCGGTGTTACCGATGACCACCAATGCCAGGTCCTTGTCCTCCAGCTGTCCGGCGGCCTCGACCACCACTCCCTGGAAAGCCTTCCTCTGGACCTCGGGCCTCTTCGTGTTGTCCTGGGTGAACCCATAGAAGGTTATCTCCTCCACCCCCAACCTGATGCAGAGGTCACATAACTTGAACGCGGGCTCAAGGCCGAAGCGGTAGCCCTCGTGCTTCTCCATCCCCCTGCCGACCGCCCACCGCCGGTTGCCGTCGGGAATCACCCCGATGTGGCGTGGCATCCTGGAGAAACTTGGAAGGTCGTCACTTCCCTTCGTTCGTCGAGCAGGGACTTGGACTGTCCCTCGGTTGGCCGTCATGCAAGCACGAGATTTTCTGTTGCCAGGCTAGAAGTAGTTTGCGTCAGGGTCGCTGGACCCGGGATAATTCGCCCTTCCTTTGGATCGGTTCCATCGTTCCCCTCGGTGCTTTATCCATATTGCCGAGCTGCCTCTGCTCCCTCTTCAGGTAGAGGTTCCTCTCCTCCCCGCATGAAAGCCTCAGGTCGAGGAGGCCACCCTGGGCCTGATGGAAGTTCGTACTGCGGAACGACTAGGCGTTCGACGATCGCTCTTCCGTTGTCAGGGAGCCAAGATAACATCGGAGAGGAACGCGCGGTCCTTCCCCTCGATGTGTCGCATCTTTCCGGTGACGGTGAGCTTAGCACTGGAGCGGATATCGCTCGAGCTACTGCCTGCACTAACCTCCACGGGGCCGGGCTCCATGACGAGGTCCCCGGAAGGTCCGGTGTAAGCGAGCAGGCTCATCGGTACCACGAAGGTGGCGGTCCTTGTCTCGCCGGGCTCCAGGTCGATCCGGGCGAACCCTATGAGCTGCTGCGCGGGAAGCGTAACGCCGGTGGCCGTGTCGGCGGCGTACAGCTGCACGACCTCGGTCCCCCGCCGCTCACCGGTATTGGTGACGGTTAGAGATATTCGTGCCTCGCCGCCCACGTCAACAGTGTCGCGCTCCAGTTTCAGCGGGCCATACTCGAACGTCGTATAGCTCAAGCCGCGGCCGAACTCGAACAGAGGCGTGGATGGCATGTCCAGATAGCCCTTGTGAATGTCGGCGGCGGTCCGCCGGTACCCACTGCCGGTGTTCTGGCCGTGGTGGATCGGGACCTGCCCGACATGCCGTGGAAGGGTGTACGGAAGCTTTCCGCAAGGGTTCGTCACTCCAAAAAGAGCGTCGGCGATCGCGGCACCCTGGTGCGGTCCGGCATAGTAGGCGGTGAGGATCGCCGGCAGCTTATCGACAACGGCGGCGAGGCCGTACGGACGCCCCATCGCCACGACGGCGACCGTCGGTTTGCCAACGGCGGTCACGGCTTCGATAAGCTCTATCTGTTGCGGCGGAAGGTCGATGTCAGCAGTGTCGCCACCCTCCGCTTCGGTGAGGTCCTTCCCGACCCAGCCGGCCTTTCCACCGACATAGAGGATGACGACATCAGCCCCCTTGGCCGCATCTATCGCCCCGGGGATGTCGGTGGGCTCCGATGGGGTCACGCCTGTGCCGGCGACCGAGGTGATCTCGGCTTTCGGCAGGAGATGGCGTATCGCATCAGCGAGCGGCACCGCACCGTACTGTGACCGCACGTACTGCTCTATGGTCCCTTCCGCACTTTCCAGTTCCTGGTTGAGCGCGGCCATCGCAACGCTCGGGACCGACCCGACATCGAGCCCGGGCACGGCAAAGCTGCCGCGGGATGTCTGGGCGCGCAACATGGCGAGCGCTGCAGGATAGGTATACTGCGGGAAGCCGACCATCGCGCTGTCGCCATGCGGCCCGATGACCGCGACATTCCTGATGTCCCGGCTGAGGGGCAGCAGCCCACTCTCGTTCTTGAGGAGCGTCACTGACTCGGCAGCGAGACGACGGGAGAGATCATTACCCTCGGCGACCTTGCGGATCGCGCTGCGGTCCTCGCTGACATACGGGTTCTCGAACATGCCGAGGGCGAACTTGTCGCGCAGCACCCGGCGCACCGACTCGTCCAGCAGGGATTCCGGCACCTTGCCATCCTGCACGGCCTTGGCCAGCACATGCCCGTAGCCATAGGGGATCGGGAGCTCGACGTCCATTCCAGCGGCCAGCGCAAGCACTCCCACCTCCTCCGCCGAGGCCGCGACCCGTTGGCGCGTCTGCGCCCAAACGACCCCGGCGTAGTCGGACACCACCGTGCCGGTGAAGCCCAGCCGACCTCGCAGCAATTCGGTGAGTATCTTTTTCGACATGTGGACGGGGACGCCATCGATCTCGGAGTATGATGCCATAACTCCCCTGAGCCCGGCGAGCCTGATGGCCGCCTCGAACGGTCGCGCGTAGGTGTCGTACAGCTCGCGTGGACCGATGACGGAGGCTGCCATGTTCTGGCCGCCCCCTGTCATGGCATAACCGATGAAATGCTTCGCGCACGAAATAACTCCTTCTCGCAGGTCCTTTCCCTGCATGCCCCGCGTGAACGCAACGCTCATCGCGCTGACGAGATAGGGATCTTCGCCATAGGTCTCGGTCACACGCCCCCACCGCGGGTCCCTAGAGATGTCCATAACGGGAGCGAGCGCATGAAGCATGCCCACCGACCGCATCTGCCTCCTGAGAATATCGGCCATCTGCTGCACGGCGGCCGGGTCCCATGTCGCCGCAAGCCCTATTGGGGTCGGGAAGGCGGTGAAGTGCGGTGCCACCACCCCGTTCAGCGCCTCGTTGTGGAAGATCGCCGGGATCTTCAGGCGGGTCTCGGTGACGAGGTAGCGCTGGTATTCGTTGACGGTCCTGGCGATCGTCTCCGGCGACTTGTGCCCCAGCAGACCTAGCACCGCGATGTGCCCGACCCCGTTCTTCAGATGCTTGTCCATAAGGCTACGCACTGGACCTTCTGGGCCTTGAAGAGAGAGGGGCATAATCGAGGTGAGCTGCATCACCTTCTCTTCGATGGTCATCTTCCCCAGCAGCTCATCGGCCCGAGATTCTGGAGATGGTTCGTTAGCGGCCCTGGTCTTGTGTATTGTCTCAGCCATAAGTGCAACCTCCCGTAATCGCCCGTCACAGAGCGCCCCGTTTGTGCCAATATGGGCCATCGGATAGAGGGTAGCGACCAAGCTAAAAACGCTCTTTACACTGCCAGCGAGAAAGCAATGTATATTCCGCAAATGCGTTCTAATCTTCTCCCTGGAGCCCAAAGACGCCAAGAATTCAGCCCTATGTCAGGCGACAATGGGATTGTGAGCAAATGATCCGAATCTAGACTGACTTCAATGCACGTGAAGGAGGCACAAGCTGATTCGAGAGAGGATGTTTGGAATTGCTTTTTTACTGCCTCAGAACAAATAGTGCGAGGGGCCGGATTTGAACCGACGAACCTCTTCAGGAACAGATCTTGAGTCTGTCGCCTTTGGCCGATGATATAAAAATATCACCATTGACCTGGCTTGGCTACCCTCGCGTTGCTTTTCGTTAATGCCCAGCCATTATTAAACCTTCCCTATGGCCCCGGATCGCTGTCCCGACGCGAGATCGAAGAACGGCCCCCATTATTATGTGGCCATCAATATCTGTATGTAAGTATTTTATATTAAAAATATGATGCTGGAGCACCTGACGGAACAGGCGAGGGGAGGATTCGCAGAGACCTCACCATTTCCTCCGTTTCGAACCACCCCAATTTATCGAACTCTGAGGTAGCTTCCTCCCCTCAAACCCCTATCCTTGTCGTGATCTCGCCCCTGCCGTTGTTGATGACCACGGTATGCTCGGCCTGAGATACCATGCCGCCCTTGACCTCCGCCAGGATGGGGTACGCGAACAATATCCCATGACGGACCAGCGTCCTCAGGTGCGCCGGGGCCTTGGGCTCGATCGCAGTGCACCACCTCTCGCAGAACGGCAGCCCCTTGAACTCTTCCTTGATCCTGCCGAACAGGCGGTTGGCGTCAGCGTCCTTGACCTCGCGGTCCCTGAGAATGCGATAGATGTTCCCGGGCTTGCCGTTGCGGACCTCTCCCGCCCCGTTGGTGGCGAACGGCTCGATCGCCAGCATCATGCCCTCCTTCAGCCGGGTGGTGTTGCCGTCGTCGTAGTTCGCGATGGTCAGGCCGGCGTGCAGGTTGTAGCAGTTCAGCCCGTGGCCGGTCAGGTTGGTCACCGGCACGAACCCCTCGCTCCGTATCGCCCGTTCTATCGTTCCTCCGATGGAGCTGACGTGGACGCCTTCTCCCACGATCTCCGTGGCCATGGTAAGGGCCTTCGCCGACGCGCCGGTCAGGTTCGTCCAGTTCCTGGTGCGGACCTCGACGGTCTTGGCGGTGTCGCCGATGTAGCCGTCCACCTGCGCTCCCACGTCCACCTTGACGAGGTCTCCGCGCTTGAAGACCAGCTTGTCCGTCGAGTGCGGCGAGTAGTGGGCGGCGACCTCGTTGATGCTGAGGTTGGTCGGGAACGCCGGCCTGGCGCCCTTGCGGACGATGTACGCCTCCACCTCGGTGGCGACATCGAGGAGCTTCACCCCCTCATCTATCATGTTGGCGCCAAGCTCGCGGGCCTCTCCGGCAATGGTGCCGGCGCGCCTCATCTTCTCTAGAATATCGTCATTCATCCAATGCCGCCTTGATCGTTTCCGGCGAAAGGCCTCCCGGCCTAATGAGGCTTATCTCGGAATCGGTGAGCTGAACGATCGTCGACGGCGTACCATAGGTGGTCGGCCCTCCATCAAGGTAAATGCTGACCGAGCCGCCCAGATCGGCCACCGCTTCCTGGCAGGTCCGGGGGTTCCCGTGCGAGTGCACGTTGGCGGAGGTGGTCACCAGGGGGCCGAACTCCTCGATGAGCTTCATGGCCACTGGGTTGTCCGGGATCCTGAGGCCGATCTCGTTGGTCGAGGCAGTGAGGATGTCCGGGACGTTGGGCTTCTTGGGGACGATGATCGTCAGCGGGCCGGGCATGAACCTCCTGACCAGCAGCCGGGCGCGCTCGTCCAGCATGCCGACCTCTTCCATCATTCGGAGGTCCTTGACCATGATGGACATGGCCATGTCGAACGGCCTCCTCTTGGCCATGAAGATGCGCTTGACCGCGGTCTCGTCGAACGGATCGCAACCGAGACCGTATACCGTTTCAGTAGGGTAGACGATGAGCCTGCCGGCAGCCAGTTCGTGCACTATCTGCTTCAACTTCGATTCCGGGATGCTCATCACCCCGTCCCTGAGCTCGCACTTGATGATCTCCATCGTTATTCCCCTAGGTATCTTAACGCATCTCTGATATGCAAATGCGCGTCCCCGATCGCGCATGGACCGTGGCCTGGGTACAGGTCCGCCGGCTCCAGGGCGAGCAGTGAACGCACCGAGGCGGCCAAAGCTCCGTGGTTGCCGGTGGCGAGATCCCAACGGCCGACCCCTCCGGCGAAGACTGTGTCCCCGGACAGAAGGATCTTGTGCTCTCGATCGTAAAGGCTGATCCCTCCCGCGGTATGTCCCGGGGTGTGGATCACCTGGAGATCGTGCTCACCAGTGGAGAACGTTTCCCCTCCTTTAAGGTTCTGCACGCTTGCAGCCTCCATGCGGCGTTGGAACATCAATGCCTCGGTGCCTTTGGACGAACCTTCGCGGATCACCGCGGCATCATCCTGGTGCGCGAAGAGGGGAGCGTCCAGGTCCCTTGCCAGCGCGGCCGCGCCCCCCACGTGATCGTAATGCCGGTGGGTGAGCACGATGGCCTGGACCTTGTTGCTCCCGATAACCTTGCGAATCCTCTCGACCGTCCGGGAGTGGTTCTCCCCGGTGCCAGCGTCCACCACCACGGGCCTGTTTCCCGTCACGATGAAAACGTTGCTGTCATAACCGGACCCTGGCAGCATATGGACGGCCATCGATGTAAGCGAAGCTTCAAGGGCTATTTAGTCTTTCCGAGAAATGAAAATTATTGGAGAATTTTCCACCGTCATATGCCGATTTTCGATTACTGGATGCAACATTGTATCGACAGTTTATCAAGGATACTTTCCGATAAATTACCTCAATGGCGGGCTCGGGAAACGATATCACCATGAGGCTGACATTATGGTCACTGAATGATGCTCCTCGAGGACCAGGGGAAGAGGCTGTTCCGCGCCCACGGCATCCGCGTCCCGGAAGGGCGGACCATCGCCACGGCAGAGCAGGTGCCCGAGGCCGCGGGGCCGGTCATGGTCAAGGCCCTTATCCCGGCAGGGGGAAGAGGGAAGGGCGGTGGAGTTAGAAGGGCGTCCGGGACCGCCGAGGCCAGGGCGGCCGCCTCTGCCCTGCTGGGAGCAAGGGTCTCCGGCCACACGGTCCGCTCGGTCTTGGTCGAGGAGGCGGTCACCGTCTCTCGGGAGATGTACCTGAGCGTGAGCATCGATCGCTCGCTGGGCCTCCCGATCATCATCGCCTCCGGCTCGGGCGGGGTGGACATCGAGCTAGTCGGCGGCCCGGCGTTCCATCGTTGGACCGTCCACCCGTTCCTGGGGATCAGGGAGTTCCACGTCCGTGAGCTGACGGCGGCGCTGAAGCTCGAAGGCAGGGAGAGCGCGGTCGGCGATCTCCTGAGGAGCTTATGGGCGGTGTTCACCTCCCTCGACTGCGAGCTGGTGGAGGTGAACCCGCTCATCCTGGCCGCGGACGGCGAGCTGGTCGCGGCAGACGCCAAGGTCGTCATCAACGACGACTCGCTGTTCCGCCACCCCGACCTCGAGCTCCCGGAGCCGGACGGGGACGGGATCGAGGCGGCGGCACGGTCCGAGGGCATCGTGTTCGTCCCCCTTGATGGCGACATCGGGGTGATCGCCAACGGGGCCGGCCTGACGATGGCCACCATGGACGCGCTCTCGGCGCACGGCGGCCGAACCGGTGCCTTCATGGACCTGGGGGGCACGGATGACCCGGCGAGGGTCCGTCGGGCCTTCGAGCTGATGGCGGCCTCCGGGCAGAAGGTCGTCCTGATCAACATCTTCGGGGCGATGACCAAGTGCGACACCGTGGCCCAGGGCCTGCTCGACGCGCTGGGCGGCCTTGATCGCTCGCCCGCCACCGTGGTGAGGCTCCGGGGGGCCAACGAGGAACGGGCCAGGGAGATGCTCCTGGCGAAGGGCATCGTCGCCTTCCCCGAGCTTGAGGATGCCGTCAGGGAAGCGGTGGACAGGGGGGCCGGGAAGTGATCATCGAGCGGGACACCAGGGTCATCGTCCAGGGCATCACCGGCCATCAGGGGCGCTATCACACCCGGGCGATGATCGACTTCGGGACGCGGGTGGTCGCCGGGGTGACCCCGGGAAAGGGAGGGGAGCTGGTGGACGGCGTGCCGGTGTACGATTCCGTTCGCGAAGCGGCCGATGAGCAGGGGGCGGACATGTCCGTGGTGTTCGTTCCTCCCCGGGGAGCGGCAGACAGCGCCCTCGAGGCACTCGACGCGGGAGTCAGGACAGTAGTGATCGTCACCGAGCACGTGCCGGTTCACGACGCCATGGACGTCATCCAGTATGCTCGGCTCAAGAGGGCGAGGGTGATCGGCCCCAATTGCCCGGGGATCGCTTCACCCGGCCGCGGGAAGGCGGGCATCATGCCCAACCCGATATTCACCGAAGGGGCGGTGGGGGTGGTCTCCAGGAGCGGGACGCTGACCTACGAGGTGGTTAGCTCGCTGTCCCGGGCAGGGCTGGGGCAGTCGACCTGCCTGGGGATCGGCGGGGACCCGGTGGTCGGTACCTCCTTCGTCGACGCCCTGAGGATGTTCGAAGACGACGGAAGAACGGAGAAGGTGGTGCTCATCGGCGAGATCGGAGGCACGGCCGAGGAGGAGGCGGCCGAGTTCATCCGCCAGAAGATGACCAAGCCAGTAGTGGCGTACATCGCCGGCCTCACCGCCCCGCCGGGACGGAAGATGGGGCACGCCGGGGCGCTGGTCCACCGCGGCCGAGGCACCACCCGGAGCAAGATCGAAGCGCTGGAGGCAGCCGGGGCGAGCGTGGCCACAGACCCGTGGAGCATAGCTGCACTGGTCGCTAGAGCGGGGCGGCGCTGATTTCTCATTATATTATATCTATATCTTCCACGGGCTCGTTCCTGATTTACGTGGGTGCCGGGAAAAGGTATATTTCCCCGATCGACCGATGCTTACGTCCTGCCGGTATTGCGGAAGGCTCGACCCTCCTGCAATATATGGCAGTAAACAGGTCAGGAAAAGTATAAATAGGACAGCAGCTTAGCTGGGAAAGCCCGAAACGGAGCAAATGTATCGGGCATAGGCGTTGTCCTATACGACTGGCATGTGCCGGGAACGGCGCATGACGGGGCAGAACCCCCACCAAAGCCTTATATACAATAAGTGCTTAGGTGGAAAGGCCCGGAACCCAAGAGGTTCCGGAGCGATAGGGTCTGCCGGTATGGCAACCTATATATACCCCTTCGAACATGAAGGGGGGCTGCGGTCGAACTCAAAATCGACCGCGACAGTTCACTTTGATGCACCCGGGAAGCGATCCTTTTCGGGGAAGTGGAGGAGAATAGCGGGATTTGGAAGAGGTCTCGCGTTTGATGATAACCAATCATATGCAATTCGGACGTGTGTTAAGCCGACACAAGTAGCGGCATGCTACGTCGTATGGGGAATGGCTCGGCTCGAGCGCCGATGAAGGTCGTGTCAAGCTGCGATATGCGCCGGGTAGTTGCAAGAAGACTATGATCCGGTGACCGCCGAATGGGACTTCCTATTCTTCGGAATGTTGAGTAATCAACGGGAACGCGGGGGATCGAAACATCCTAGTACCCGCAGGAAAAGAAATCACAGAGATGCCGTCAGTAAAGGCGATCGAACGCGGCACAGAGCAAACCGAATCCCTCATAGAAATGTGAGGGAGTTGTGGTGTAGTGGACCCAGATACATCTTAACTGGTCAACCTGAAGTTACCTGGAAAGGTACACCAAAGAGGGTGACAGTCCTGTAAGGATAAGCCAGAAAGATGAGTTTTGGTGTTCCGGAGTAACGTGCGTTGGATATCGCGCGTGAAGCTGGGGAACATTCATCTCCAACTCTAAATACGTCTCGAGACCGATAGCGCAGTAGTAGCGCGAGTGAAAGCTGAAAAGTACCCTTGACGGGAGGTCAAAAGAGCCTGAAACCATCCGACTATAACCAGACATGGCGTTAAAGCGAAGAAACTCGAAAGAGTGGAGCAGCGTTGTGTTATCCGTTTTGAATAACGGGCCAGCGAGTTCTGATCAGTGGCGAGACTAAGGTATTGAATACCGGAGTCACAGGGAAACCAACAAGTACGCAACACCGCAAGGTGCGAGGTACGAGGTGCGCTCGCCTGGAGTCACTGGTGGGATACCCGAAGCCAGTTGATCTATGCGTGGGCAGGTTGAAGCCCCTCGAAAGGGGGGTGGAGGACCGAACGGGTAATGATGTGCAAATCTTTCCGATGACCTGCGTATAGGGGTGAAAGGCCAATCTAAACTGGAAATAGCTGGTTCCTCTCGAAACTTGTCGCAGCAAGACCTCAGCCGAGATAGATTGTGGGGTAGAGCGACCAATTAGGGGCTTAGGCCGGGAAACCGGTCGGCTCTTTGTTGAACTCCGAACCTGCGATCGTCGTAGACGCTGGGATTGAGGGCCTCTGGGGTAAGCTTGGGGTCCATAAGGAAATGAATCCAGCCTAGGGTTAAGGTCCCTAAATACCGGCTAAGTGAAACATGAAACTGCGTCCGCAGTCTAAGACAACCGGGAGGTGGGCTTAGAAGCAGCCATNNTAAAGAAAGCGTAACAGCTCACCGGTCGAGATTGTGGGTCAGGAAGATGGACGGGTCTAAAGCCGGATACCGATACCCTAGAGCACCGCAAGGTGATCTGGTAGAGAGGTGACGTGCATGGGTAGAAGTTTGGCCGTGAGGTCAAGTGGACCGTGCTCGTATAAGGATGCTGGTAGGAGTAGCAGCAAAGATTGGTGAGAATCCAATCCGCCGCAGGGGCCAGGGT